>NZ_JBDPZC010000050.1:0-1330 GCF_039872765.1 Roseateles flavus
ATGGGGCCGCTGGGCTATGTCCCGCCCGCCGAATTCGAAGCCAATTACCATCGCCAACGCGCTGGTCAGGCCGCGACCGTCTGACTTAAACCAACTGGCCTCCGCGGAAGCCGGGGCGTTTCACCTCGCTACGAGAGGGCGGCTTGTCGTCGAGGATCATGAAGGCGAGGACATCAGCGATGACCTCTTCGTCACGGGATTCGCGGACCTGCTCCTTCGTCAACACACCTTGCTTGATCCAAAACACCTCGTCGACATCAATGCCGTACTCGAGCTCCTTGTTCGTGATTGAGATCTTCTTCATCTCGTTCAGAGGTAACTCGTCGGACGATGAGACGTCGCCGCGCACCTTGGAGGCGACATAGCGCACAGCCTGTGCAAAGTGGCCGGTGCTGCCGGCGATCCGGAGCTCCTGGCGTGAGAGCTTCCGGCCGCCCGAGTTGATCCGCCGGAACACCTCGTCAACGTCGCCGTCGCCGGCGAACTCATAGATCGATAGTGGGATGGTGTACGAGGCGATCGCCACACATGCCTCGCGGGGCAAGAGCGGCTCGCGTTGCTTGATCTCGCCGGCGTCTAGCAGCGCCTTCGTCTCAGCCATGGTGTTCAGATCGAAGAAGTGACCGTTGACGGCGTACTCGTTCTCGATAAACCCGAACACCGCGTTCAGCCGTTGCATCCCGTCGATGATTTCAAAGAACCCTTGACCCGCGGTGCCCTTGCGTTCTGCGAGGAGAACGATCGGCACCGGATAGCCGGACAGCAACGAGTCGATGAAACGCCGCTTCTCGTCCAGCGTCCAGACCAGCTTGCGCTGATAGCGGCGGTTAACGATGTAGCGCCAGGCCCGGTAGTTCCCAAAGACCCGTTCCACCGACTCGCCTTTGACGGTGAGGTCCTGTCTAGTTCTTTGTGCGTCGACCATTGGATTTCCCCTAGGATTAGCCCGCAAGCGTAGCTCATCCCGGAGTGAGCTCGACTTCGCCAACCATCGCCGACAATTGCCCTAATCCCGACGCGGTCGGGGATCCGGTTTCGAATCGCAATGTGTTGGATGCTGGAGACCCGCCGGCGCTCGGCGCAAACGACCAAGAGACAACCCTAATCCTGGGATCAATTGCAACGTGTTATCGCCGAGAGGTCGCGCGGTAGCGAAGCGGCCGCCTGCACCGCGCGAACCGCCTTGTGGAGACCCTTTGGCTGCAGTGTGTTGGCGCCGATCTAAATTTGACCCACCCTGCCGATTGAACTTTGACCCAGGGCTTGGGGCCGACATCGGCTGATGCCGGCTGTGGACAACTGTAGCGCGGCGCTTGTTCAGCTCGCTTCG
>NZ_JBDPZC010000051.1:0-1313 GCF_039872765.1 Roseateles flavus
TGAATCGCCCCGGCTTTCGCGGAGGCTCCAACTCTAGAGAATGGAGCCATGAAGAAATCCCCGAAGTTTTCCCCTGAAGTCCGCGAGCGTGCCGTGCGCATGGTGCTGGAGCACCGTGGAGAGCATCCGTCGCAATGGGCGGCCATCGAGTCCATCGCTGGCAAGATCGGCTGTGTGCCGCAGACGCTGCACACCTGGGTGAAGCAGCACGAGGTTGACGCTGGGCAGCGCGATGGCGTGAGCACGGCTGACGCCCAGCGTATCAAGGACCTGGAGCGCGAGGTGCGCGAACTGCGCAAGGCCAATGAGATCCTGAAGCTGGCCAGCGCGTTTTTCGCCCAGGCGGAGCTCGACCGCCGCACCAAGTCCTGAAGGCCTTTGTCGACCAGTACCGCCAGCAGCTTGGGGTCGAGTCGATCTGCCGCGTCCTGCAGATCGCCCCGTCGGCGTATTGGCGCCACGCCGCTCGTCAGCGCCGGCCGGCCTTGCGGTCCTTGCGGGCTCAGCGCGATGCACAGCTGCTGCCTCAGGTGCAGCGCGTCTGGCAGGCCAACATGCAGGTCTATGGGGCTGAGAAGGTCTGGCGCCAACTCAACCGGGAAGGTGTCTCGGTGGCGCGCTGTACCGTCGAGCGCTTGATGCACCAACTGGGGCTGCAGGGCGCGCGTCGCGGCAAAGCGATGCGCACGACCATCCCCGATCCCAAGGCGCCGTGCCCGCTGGATCGGGTCAATCGGCAGTTCCGTGCCGAGCGGCCCAACCAGCTCTGGGTCTCGGACTTCACCTACGTGTCGACCTGGCAGGGCTGGGTCTACGTGGCATTTGTAGTGGACGTGTTCAGCCGGCGCATCGTCGGCTGGCGCCAGAGCAGCTCCATGCATACCGAGTTCGTGCTCGACGCGCTGGAGCAGGCGCTGTATGACCGCAGGCCCACCGAAGACGATGGTCTGATTCATCATTCCGACAGGGGCTCGCAATATCTCTCGATTCGCTACAGCGAGCGGCTGGCCGAGGCCGGTATTGAGCCCTCAGTGGGCTCCAAGGGTGACAGCTATGACAACGCCCTGGCGGAGACGATCAACGGGCTGTACAAGGCCGAGGTCATTCATAGGCGCGGGCCTTGGAAGACCAAGCAGGCCGTGGAACTGGCGACGCTGGAATGGGTGGCCTGGTTCAACCATCACCGGCTGATGGGGCCGCTGGGCTATGTCCCGCCCGCCGAATTCGAAGCCAATTACCATCGCCAACGCGCTGGTCAGGCCGCGACCGTCTGACTTAAACCAACTGGCCTCCGCGGAAGCCGGGGCGTTTCA
>NZ_JBDPZC010000052.1:0-1252 GCF_039872765.1 Roseateles flavus
CCCAGGTACTCGATGGTCCCGTCCGCCAGCCAGCGGCCCAGGTCCCCGGTCTTGTACATGCGTGCCCCAGCCTCCTCGCTGAAGGGGTCCGCCACGAAGCGTTCCTCGGTCAGCTGCGGCTGGTTCAGATAGCCGCGCGCCACCCCGTCCCCGCCGATGCAGATCTCCCCCGCCACCCCGATGGGCGTCGGCGCTCCCTGCTCGTCCAGCACATACACCCGCGTGTTGCCGATGGGCCTGCCCAGCGGGATGCTGCTGGCATCCCGCGCCACGTGCCGGACCTCGTGGGTCAGCGCGAAGGTCGTCGTCTCCGTCGGACCATAGCCATTGAGCAGATGTTGCGGCGCATGCCGCTCCAGCACCCGCGCCACCACGCGCGGATCCAGCGCCTCACCGCCAATGATCAGATAGCGCAGCTGCGGCAGCACCCCGGCCAGCTGCGGCTCGTACTGGTTGAACAGGCCCACCGTCAGCCACAGCACGCTCACCCGCTGGCGTGCCAGCTCCTGGGCCAGCTCCTGCGGCTGCAGCAGCGTCTCCTGGTCTATCACCACCACCGCCCCGCCGTTGAGCAACGCCGCCCACACCTCCAGCGTCGTCGCATCAAAGGCCGGGTTGGCCGCCAGCGCCACACGGTCCTGCGCTTCAAACTGCGCATAGCCGTTGTTCAGCACCAGCCGCGCCACCCCGCGCTGCCTCACCTGCACGCCCTTGGGCGTGCCCGTGGAGCCGGAGGTGTACATCACATAGGCCAGGTCCTCTCCTCGGCCCTGCTGACCCACTGCTTGTGCCGGCCACTGGGCCAGCGCCTCCTCGTCCACGTCCAGCCGGCTCAGCCCTGCCAGCTCCTGCGCCAGCGCCTGGCCGCTGCGCGCCAGCACCCGCTTCGCCCCGCAGTCCTGCGCCATCAGCGCCTGCCTGGCCCCGGGCAACACCTCGTCCAGCGGCACATACGCCCCGCCTGCCTTGAGCACCCCCAGCTGCGCCACCACCAGCTCCATGCTGCGCCCCAGCGACAGCGCCACGCATTCACCGTGCGCCAGACCTTGCGCCTGCAGCGCCTGCGCCAGCCGGTCCGACCACGCGTCCAGCTGCGCATAGCTCAGTGTGCGTTCCCCGGCCTGCACGGCCACCGCCTGCGCCCGGGCCTGCACCTGCCGCGCAAACAGCGCCGCCAGACCCTCCTCGCGCGGGTACTCCCGCTGCGACACGCCCCAGCCCAGCAGCTGCGCCCGCTCCTGCGACGGCAGCA
>NZ_JBDPZC010000053.1:0-1147 GCF_039872765.1 Roseateles flavus
TAGCGACGTGCTCCAGGGCGGTGCCGGCAACGACACGCTGGATGGTGGCTATGGCAGCGATACCTTCGTGTTCTCCTCCGGCTTCGGCCAGGACGTTCTGAACCAGAACGATGGCAGCGCCGGCCGCTGGGACGTGGTCAAGTTCACTGACCTGGCCAGCACGGGCCTGAAGAGCTTCGAGCGCGTGGGAGCCCACCTCGTGGTCACGTTCAAGTCGGGCGACAGCCTGACCTTGAGCAACTACTACAACAGCGACATGTGGTGGCAGGCC
Organism: Roseateles flavus; assembly: GCF_039872765.1. Classification (NCBI taxonomy): domain Bacteria; kingdom Pseudomonadati; phylum Pseudomonadota; class Betaproteobacteria; order Burkholderiales; family Sphaerotilaceae; genus Roseateles; species Roseateles flavus. The sequence continues at coordinate 272 of NZ_JBDPZC010000053.1, forward strand.
AAGATCAACCAGATCCAGTTCGCCGACGGCGTGAGCTGGGATCAGGCGGCTATCGGCAGCAGAACCATCACGCAGGGATCGCTAGGCAATGACACGATTATCGGCACTGCAGGCGCGGATGCCATTGATGGCCGAGACGGCAATGACACCATCCAGGGGGGAGCAGGTCATGACCTCCTGATCGGAGGCGAAGGCGCAGACACCTTGGGAGGTGGCGCCGACCAGGACACACTGAGCGGCGGTGAAGGTGCCGATTTCCTGTATGGCGACGACGGTGACGACGTGCTCCAGGGCGGCACCGGCAATGACACGCTGGACGGTGGTCTCGGCAAGGACGCCTTCGTCTTCGCCTCCGGCTTCGGCCAGGACGTGCTGAACCAGAACGACGGCAGCGGCGGCCGCTGGGACGTAGTGAAGTTCACCGACCTGGCCAGCACGGACCTGAAGAGCTTCGAGCGCGTGGGTGCCCATCTGCTGATCACGTTCAAGACGGGAGACAGCCTGAGCCTGACCAACTTCTATCACAGCGACAACTGGTGGCAGGCCAAGATCAACCAGATCCAGTTCGCCGACGGCGTGAGCTGGGACCAGGTGGCGATCAAGGGCAAGACGGTGACGCAGGGCACCTCGGGCACCGACAGCATCCAGGGCTATGCCGGTGGCCAGAACACCACCTATGGCAAGGAAGGCAATGACACCCTGTTTGGCGGCGACTGGGCCGACGTGCTGGATGGCGGCTCGGGCAACGATGTGCTGGGCGGTGGCTTTGGCGCTGACACCTTGAACGGTGGCGAAGGAGCCGATGCGCTGTATGGCGACGACGGCGACGACGTGCTGCAGGGCGGCACCGGTAATGACACGCTGGACGGTGGTCTT
>NZ_JBDPZC010000006.1:0-376258 GCF_039872765.1 Roseateles flavus
ACGAAGCGAGCTGAACAAGCGCCGCGCTACAGTTGTCCACAGCCGGCATCAGCCGATGTCGGCCCCAAGCCCTGGGTCAAAGTTCAATCGGCAGGGTGGGTCAAATTTAGATCGGCGCCAACACTTATCCGCGCCGTAGATCTGATGGTTGGCCTGCCAAGCGCGTTATGCGTGCAGTAGCAGTTACACATCGCGCTGGGCTCGCAAAGAGCGCAAGGCCGGGCTGCGCTGACACGCGGCATGGCGCCAGTACGCCGACGGGGCGACCTGCAAGACGCGGGAGATCGACTCGCCCCCAAGCTGCTGGCAGTGCTGGTCGATGAACGCTTTCAGGCTTTGATGCGGCGATCGAGCTCCGCCTGGACGAAAAACGCGCTGGCCAACGTCAAAATCTCGCTGGCCTTGCGCCTCGCTCCAGCTCCTTGATGCGCTGACACTCCGCCGTCGAGACGCCGTCTCGCTTGACCTGCCCCCTCCCGCCGTACCACCGAGGCGGAAGTCCGGGTTGAAGGTTACTTGATCTCTTTGCTTGAAGCCGGTGATGGCGAGTTCTTGCTGCGATGGCGCTGCGCAAACTCCGCCGGTGGAATGCGCCCCAGGCTGCTGTGCGGCCGCACCTCGTTCTAGTCCTGCCGCCAAGCCGCAATCGTCGAGCGCGCCTGCGGCAGGCTCTCGAACCAGTGCTCGTTCAAGCACACGTCGAGGAACTTGCCGTTGAAGGAGGGTTGGCCGAGATTCAGGAAATTTCCTCCAAAAATTGACCTAAGTGTTTGAGATACAAGCACTTTTCGGCCCTAAAAGTTTCTCCTGCTTGCCTCAAGCCGACGTGTGGCGGGAGTTCTTCAGCGCTCGCAACGCGAGCGGCTTTCACCAGGTCTCTTTCTGACGGCGCCCTGATGGCGCAACCGGTACTGCCGACGAGCGCATTCAATCGAGCATCCCCTGCACCGTCTCAGCCTGTGTCCGGTACCGCATAGCGTCCTGCTTCGATCCGTGTCTACAGCAGCATGGGTTGACCAGCGCACGAATCCGGGCGGCGCGCCTGCTCTGAATTAAACGAAACAGTTTGGTTTGACGGCGGTGCCTTCCGCTACACAAGATGGCGGGCCTTGCTAACTATGTCAGTTCGACAATGGACACGACCATCTTTCCAGCGGACCTCCGCGACCACCTTCTCGCCGAAATTGATGAGGTCGAGTTCGTGCTCTTCGGTCAAACCTATGGGGAAACCGTGATGACAAAGGTGCGGTTGGTGCCGACGATGCCGCGGGGGCTTAGCCCAGCGCCTTACTGGCCACGCCGGCTGCTTGTAGTTGTCGACGACACCAATCGTCAATCCACACTCGCCAAAGTGCTGGAGTTGGGCCAAAGCTTTGACCTGCTGCCGCTTCGTTCTTGATCTGAAAGACTACATTCGCCCACGCTGCCATGCCCTGTCCTGAACTCAACCCCGTTGGTGTTTTTGTCTTCATGAATGAGCGAGACGCTCCGTCGCTGAGTGAGCAGCCCAGCGTCCATGTCCTCTCTTGGAGAGCCCTCCGAACTTCGTCAGGGCACCTGCATCTGCTGATGCTGCGGGAACCCGGTGTCGTGAGAAACACAAGCGCGGTGCGGTCGGTTGATCCCGCTCGTCGCGTCCTCACCACCTCATCGGGCCGTGAATACCTGCTGCACTGCCAGCCCGAAGAGGAGCCCATGGCCAAGGCGCAGCTGCTGGCTGGGGCAGCTCGCGTGGGCCTGGCAGCGTCCGGCGATGTCAGCGACGAGCTGTGGGCCCAGTTCAGCGCCGGACACAGAACTACTTCAGCTCCGTACGCTTCGATCGATTAGGCTTTCCGCCGACCTGCTTTTCGGCTTGACCAATGCGGGCCAACACCTCGTGAAGCAACTGGTCTTGCGTCTGAGCGGAGGCGCTGCGGGCCGCCAGCTGCCGTTCCAGCTCCAAGTTCCTCTGCTCTAGCTCGTTGGCGCGGGCCCGCAGCGTCTCATACTGCTGGTTGGCCAGCTCCGCTTGCCCTCGCATCACCTCGATCGCCTGTGCCTGCGATGCGAGGCGCTCTGCTGTGGGCTTGAGTTCGCGCAGTTGCTCCTCCACCAGCCGCTTCTCGGCGCGGGCCGTGCCCAACTGCGCTAGGGCCTCGGCCTTTTCCTGCAACGCAGCCCGGAGTTCGGATTGTTTGGTGGACAGAGCGTCTGCTGTGGTTGCCAGCTCCTTCTGGAGGAACTGCAGCTGTTGCTCGTGCTGCCTGGCCTCGCGATCGCGCTGCTCCTTGGACGCGGTGCGGAAGTGCTCCAACGCTTCCCGTGCATTGGCATGCGTTGCATCGAGGGACGCAATATGGGCTTCGGCGGACTTGAGCTGGTCCTGCATGCCGGCCAGCTGCGCGCTGGACTGCGCAAGCGACTCGCGGTGTTCCAGGCGCAGCTCCTCCAGCTCCGCATCGACCCGCTGCCGAGCGGTCCGTTCCTGCAGTAACTCGGTTTGACGGTGCTCGGATTCCATCTTTGCGGCCCGGACGTCGCCGCGCACCTGTTCCATGGCCTCGCGCAGCTGGCGCACCTCTTCGGCGTGCCCCGTGCGCAAAAGGTCCAAGCGCTCCTGGCCTTCCAGCTCTAGGCGAGCGGCCAGAGTTGCCACGATGGCCTGCAGTTCGGCGCTGATGGAGGCCTGCGGCAGCGCAGCGCCCCCTTCATCGGCTTCAATCTCCTTGAGGTACCGAGAGATCGTGGCCTTGGAACCGGTGTTTCCGAGCTCAATGCGAATGGCGTCGATAGAGGGGTGTCTCCCGCTCCTGATGAGAGCCAGCCTTGCTTTCTGGACCTCGTGCTTGCGGATGCCGGGACGAGCCATGTCTGCCACCAATTTCGTATGTGTTACGTATCGCGCATATTACGTGAAACGATACTCAAGTCAACGCGGGACTGTTTGCCATTTTTTGGCATTGCTTAATATGCTGTTATTCAATGTGATGTGGATTGAGGCGCGGAAGCACTGTCCGGCGACGCCCCAAAGACCGGAGCTCAGCTCGTTTTGCTCGGCTGTGGTCGACGCTCATCGGCGAGACCTTCAAGAACCTGGAACCTCTCGTTGAAGCCTACTTCGGCTTTCTATTCGAAGTCGCAACAGGCGGCGGGTCATTTCAAGTGCCAGAGTTCTCAGCGAACTCATCGGCAAAGTCCCGATATGCACGCGTTGCAGCCGAAGGACGGTGAACGAGCAACCCAGTGCCCGCATGTTCGACCAACCGGAGCGGTTCATGGCGCTGGTCGCGCCACTGTGCGGCACTGTTCCGGCAGCATAGTGGCGCGCACCTGTGCCACGTAGACCCTCAACGGTTCCATGCCGACCTCCTTGCGTCGAACGTCAACCTTGAGCGGGCTGTCGATCGGAAAAAGTTCGACCGAACACTCACCGTTCATCTCAAGTTGCGTGCCATAGAGTTGCCGTTGGCCTGTCCCGATGGCAATTCGGTCTTCCAGGTAAGCGAGATGGATCGCGGGCGCACCTCCTCGCAACACCTGGCGTTTGAGCAGACTGCTCGCCATCTGCTGGAATGGACGATCCTGGTCGGCGTGCTGCACCAAGGACCAGACCATGCCCTCCGTTGCTTCGCCGACCTTCCTGGCATCGGGCCATCCACAGCGCTGCAGCCACGGGCGCAGGCGCTCCGTGTTCCGTCTATCAACGACCATGATCCGGTCTGCGGCCTTGACCGCTTCTGGCGATTTGGGATCTAAGTCATAGGGGTAGGCGGCGCGCACCGCATTGCCGACTTGGTGCATGGCAGCCAAGTCTGGCAAGGCGACGCAGTTTGCCGGGCTGCGCGAATCTGAGGCGCTCGCCATTGCCCAGGATGCGAGCAGCATCCCTCCAAGTGCTAGCCGGCGAAGTTCAAACATGAAGAGCCTTTCTCTGCAGGGTTGCGCGCTCATGCAGCCTGCCTTCGGTTCCAGGCCAGCGGCACCAGCAACCACATCGTGCTGATGAGCGCACCGACGCCGCCGGCGGCCAAATTGCCTACGGCGTGCCCAAGCACTTCGGACAGCACGAACTGGGTTGCCAGTACCAGCGCAGCCGCCAGCAAAGCCACGCCGACCAGCATCTGCTTGCTGGCACGCGCCTTGAAGCTGGCACGCTGGCGCAATGGCCGCATCAACCGGTGCTGGACAGCAGGCGCGGTGAAGAGCACCAGGCTAGCGACCGACAGCATGAACGTCGCCAAGAAGACGTTCCTTTCCGCCTGGACGATGCTCCGGAATCCGGGTGCAAAGGGAACCGCGATCAAGAACGCGGACAGCAGCTGCGCGGTCGGCAGCAGCCCTCGCAACTCGCCCAGCATGTCCGTCAAGTCGCCGTCGTCATCAATGGCCTGCACCGCTTGTGCCGGCGGCTGTTCGTTGTCGTTCGAGGTCATGTCCGCCTCACGCCGCCTTCACGGGCTCGCCGGCTGGCTCGACCGGCCTCGTGCTCTTGTCGAATGGCTTGTAGGCCAGCAAACGCAGCGCGTTGACGACCACCAGCAACGTGGACCCTTCATGGAAGATCACGGCGGTCCCGATGTTCAACCCCAGGATCGTGGCCGGAATCAGCACGGCAACGACGCCCAAGCTCACCCACAGGTTCTGCTTGATGATCCGGCTCGTGCTTCGCGACAGGCTCACTGCAAACGGCAGTTGCGCCAAGTCGTCCGCCATCAGTGCCACGTCGGCGGTTTCCAGGGCCACATCGGATCCGGCGGCGCCCATCGCGATGCCCACAGTTGCATTGGCCATGGCGGGCGCGTCGTTGACGCCGTCGCCCACCATTGCAACCTTGCCGTGCTCGTTGCGAAGCTTCTTGATCTCCTCGACCTTCTGCTCGGGCATCAGGTCACCGCGAGCCGCGGTGAGGCCCATGGTCTGCGCCACAGCCTCAGCGACCTTCTGGTTGTCGCCAGAGATCATGATGAGCCGCTCGATGCCGAGCTTGCGCAGCTCGCTCATCACCTGACCGGCGACAGGGCGCGGTGTGTCCATGACGCCGATGACACCCAAGAAGCGCCCGCCCTTGCGCACGATCATGGTCGTGCGCCCAGCGGCCACCAGCTTGGCGTTCGCCTCGTCGACGTCGCCCGGCACCTTGGAATCCGGCAGCTCGGTGAACAGGACCGGCTTCCCGATATGCACCGTCTCGCCGCCCAGCTGGGCCTGCACGCCGCGGCCAATGATGCTCTTGACGTCGGAGACCTGCAGAAGCTCAGCCTTGTCGCCCAGCCGCGCCTTGGCGCCGCTGACGATCGCGGCCGCCAATGGGTGGTCGCTGTGCTCTTCCACGGCAAGGGCCACTGCCAGCAGCTCGGCCTCGGGCGCCCCTTGAGCTGGAACCACGTCAGTGAGCTTAGGTTTGCCCTCGGTCAGCGTGCCAGTCTTGTCGAAAGCGATGGATGTGAGCGTGCCCAGGTTCTCCAAGGGTCCGCCGCCCTTGACGAGCACGCCGCCGCGCGCGGCTCGCGCCACTCCACTGAGAGCCGCGCTGGGCACCGAGATCGCAAGCGCGCACGGACTGGCTGCAACCAGCACAGCCATCGCCCGATAGAAGGTTGCTGAGAACGGCTCATCGACCACGAGCCCGGCGAACATCAGCAGCACGACCAGGGCGAGCACCATAGGTACAAAGACGCGCTCGAACTTCTCAGTGAATTGCTGCGTGGGCGAACGTTGAGCTTCAGCTTCGGTGACCATCTTGACCACGCGAGCCATCGTCGATTGATCTGATTTGCGAGCCACCATCACCTCAATGGCGCCGGCGCCATTGATCGTGCCCGCAAACACCCGGTTCTCTGCCGGCAAGCGCTCGAATCCCTCGACTGCGGCTTGACCATTTTCTACCGGCTTCTTGTCGACGGGTACGCTTTCCCCAGTGACAGGTGCCTGATTGATGCTCGAGGTCCCCACGACGACTGCGCCATCAGCCGGCAGGCGTTCATTGGGCTTCACGATCACGACGTCGCCGACTTGCAGCTGGTTCAAAGGAACGACTTCAGTGCTCGTGCCGCGACGGACGGTGGCGGTTTCAGGTGCCAGCTTGGCCAAGGCCTCAATGGCCCGCCGAGCACGACCCATTGCATAGTGCTCCAGCGAGTGCCCAAGGCTGAACAAGAAGAGCAGCAGCGCTCCTTCGCCCCATTCGCCCAGAGCCGCGGCACCGGCAGCAGCGACGAGCATGAGGGTATCGATCTCAAAGCGCCGAGCGCGCAAGTTTTCGATGGCCTCCCTGACCGTGAAGAAGCCGCCAAAGAAGTAGGAGGCAGCGCAAAGAGCAGTCGGCAGCCAGCTGGGGAACAGCATGCTTCGACCACACAGCCACCCAGCCAGCAGCAAAGCGCCAGCGATTGCAGCAAAGATGAGTTCGGACTTCTCGCCGAAGGGGCCGCCATGGTCATGGCCCTCTTCACCCTCGACGTGGTCCTTGTCGTGTTTGTGGCCCTTGTGGTCCTCTTTGTGATCGTCCCCGGCGTCAGCCTTGCGAACCGTTGAAGAGCTGCCGGCCCCTTCCGAACGCTTCTCAACAGCACTCACGGCAACACCAAGTGCATTGAGCCTCTTGTGCATGTCAGCAAGATCGACTGCTGTTCGGTCGTACTCGATGCGCATGGCACCGGCTGCTGACACTTCGGCCTCGATCACGCCGATCAGCGCACGAAGCTGGCTGGCAATGCGTTCGGCCGCACGCGCATGCAAGGGACCGGGCACCGTTCCTATGAAATGGGCATACCGGTCAGTGATCTCAATACCGGAGGAGATCACCAGCTCACGCAGCCTGGCCACCGAGATCACCGCAGGGTCGTAGTGAACGCAGAGCTGGGGCTTGCCTTCAGCCACGCCGACCACATGGGCCTGCGCGACGCCGGGTCGTCCGGTCATGCGCTCTTGCAGCCGGATGACGCAGGCATCCTGGGTATCCGGAATGTCTGGCAGCAGCAGGGGTAGATCCAGGCGAAGCTTCTGAGATTGGCTCATTGCGATATCACTTTCCTAGATAGGTCGGTAGCTGCTATGGCAGCCACCTCTTGTTTCGACGTCGCCGCTTGATAGTCCCGCGCTTTCGGTCTCTCCTTTGGCGCCGGTGGACATACAGCTGCTGCGCGGCGAGGCTGGGCACAACTAATCAGGCGGCGTCCACCGGCGCTCTTGCGATGAACAAGCAGGGTCACCTGACTGGTATTTCGATACCGATTCGAGTGACCCCTGCCTCGGACTCAGCGAAGGGCTCTCCGCCGTGCATCTGCGCGATCGCAGCAACGATGGACAAGCCCAACCCATGATTCATGTCGCCATGCGCACGCGCGGGGTCGCCGCGGTAGAAGCGATCGAACACACGCGGCAAGTGATCCGGTTCAATGGTCGGGCCGCGATTGAGCACGACCAGTCGAACGGCGCCTGAGGGTACTTGCTCGATGTTGACAAGTACCTTGCTACCCGCTGTCGCGTAACGTGTGGCGTTGCCCAGCAAGTTCGACAAGGCACGACGAAGCAGACCTGCATCGAACATGCCTGACGCGTCGCCGATGACTTCGGCCCTCAACGAGGCCTCTTGCATCGCGGGCTCGTGGAATTCCACCACGTCGTTCGCCAATGATGCCAAGCTCTGCACTTCGGAGCGGCGTGCGCTAGAGCCTTGATCTGCATGCGACAGAAACAGCATGTCCTTGACGATGACAGCGATGCGGTGCAGATCTTCCAGATTCGAGGCAAGTACCTCGCGCAAGTCGTCCGCCGAACGCGACTTGCGCAAGGCCACCTCACAGCTGCTGATCAGGGTCGCCAGGGGAGTGTTGAGCTCGTGCGCGACGTCAGCATTGAATCCCTCCATGCGGTGATATGCGTGGTTCAAGCGCTCAAGCAGCGCATTGAATTGCTCAATCAAGGGCTGTAGTTCACGAGGCTGCTCGGAGCCGTCCAAGCGCTTGTCGAGTTGGCTGGCCGTCAGATGGCGAGTCTGTTCGACCAGGTGTCGCAGCGGAGCCAGTCCCAGTCGCACCAGCCAAATACATCCAATGGAGACGGCAGCGGTGCCGATGATTGCGGCGGCGAGCAGCGTGATGCCGAGTTGCCGCAGCAAGACCTCATCGGCGCGCGTGCTCAGCGTCAACTCGGCCTGAGCGACACCCCGAGGATCGTCCGGAACCACCACTTCGAAGTGGCGCTTCTTGAAGGGGGGCAGCATTGGCTGTGAAGAAGATGATGCGTACAGCGAGTGGCCAGTTTTCTCGAGCAGACGCAAGGCGAGTTCTTCATGCCCGGCCAGAAAATCATTGAGTTGATGTTTGAGCCGCGGATCACCCACCGGCATGCGCCCCTCCTGGAGCAAGTGCTTCACCATCGCGCTCTTCTGATTCAGCGTGTCGTCCTGCCGGTTGCTCAGAGTTGCCGCCGTGACGATGTAAACGGCTGTACAAACGAGGCCCAGACCTATGAAGGTCTGCAGGGCCAACCATCGCGACAGGCGCTGACGAAGCGCAAGGGCAGAACGCTGCACCGTCATTGGCGCGCTTCCAGCACATAGCCCATGCCCCGGACTGTGTGCAGCAGCGGGCGCTCGAACGGCGAGTCCAGCTTGTTGCGCAGGCGCCGAACGGCGACTTCGACCACGTTGGTCTCGCTGTCGAAGTGCATGTCCCAGACCTGCTCGGCCAACTCGGTTCTGGACAGCACCTCACCTTGGCGCCGCAGTAGCAGACTAAGCAGGTTGAATTCTTTCACGGTGAGGTCCAGACGCTGACCCGCGCGAGTGGCCTTGCGCCGGATCAGATCGACATCAAGGTCCGCCAGGTGAAGCACTGTCGGTTCGGCGTCTGTGCGCGACGGCTGACTCCTGCGCAGCAGCACCTGAATGCGAGCCACCAGTTCGGAAAATGCAAACGGCTTGACCAAGTAGTCATCCGCCCCCGTCTGCAAACCCTTGACTCGGTCCTCGACCTGTCCTCGGGCGGTGAGCATGAGCACTGGCGTCTGCTTGCTTTGTCTCAATGCGGTCAGAACCGCCAAACCGTCGATGCCGGGCAGCATGCCGTCCAGGATGAGCAGATCGTAGTCCCCCGTCGAGGCCAGATGCAGGCCGTCGATACCGGTATGGGCAAGGTCCACGACATAGCCCTCCTCACTCAAACCCTTGTGCAGGTACTCAGCGAGCTTTACTTCGTCTTCGATGACTAGCAGCTTCATATCGACATTGTTACGTCAGGGCCTACGTCGCGGATGACAAACTTGTCATCTGGGCGGGCAGACTTGGCGCGCTTGCCCAGAGTTTCTGGGCTTGGCGACATCGCTATCTTCGCTTGCGATTCTTCCTGCTTCGTGTTCGGTCGCGCGAGCGGTTTTGGACACGGCGCAGCTCGCGGATTTTTCGATTGCGGAAATGGAGGTAGCCGAAATAGGCGATGCCAACGACCAAGCCGATCACGACGGCAGTGACCATGAAGGCAACCATGTTGGGGTGCTTGTCGCGCCAGTGGGTCAAGTCATGAGTCATGTAACGATCAACCAACTCGCGTGGAAGGGGGGCTCCGCACATCAAGGTCTGCGATTACTCGGCAATCCAGCGCGAGGTCTGCCATGTTTTCCTTCTCAATCAGCCGCCAGTTGTAGCGGCCGTGCGAAGTCCAGAATCCAGAGCTGCGGTACAGCTCGATGAAGCGAACGCTGCCAGCCTGCCCCCCGATCTCCAGCGCCGCTTCCTCGCCCTGCCATGTCAGCAAGAGCCGGTGCCTTCCTGACGAGAGGCGCAATCTGGCCATCGAAAACGGCGGAACCGTCAAACTGCGAAGTCCGTCAATTGATATGGGTACGGCACCGCCCACATCGCCAATACGTCTTCGGATCAGGTAGACGGAGATTGCATCGGCGACGGGCCCGAGTTCCCGGATGTCCCTCTCGGCCTCGACCGAAGGTGCCGGCGCATCACTGCAGATCAAGCGGCGCGGACGCTGCAGCACCAAGCATGCTTGGCCGCTGGCATTGAGCTTGCGTGGCGGTTGGCTGGCGCACCCGCCCAGGAAGACGACCGAACTCCATGCGCCCAAGCTGCCGCATGCTCTCAGGATCCATGAACGTCGTTGCCACATGAGGTTCTCCTAGCTGGTTTGCCGAACGGCGGGCTGGTAGGTGTGCGCTGCCTCAGCCTCTTCGCAAGACTTCGATTCGAGCTGCAAGGTGACATGATGGATCCCGAAATCACGGGACAAGAGGACATGGAGCGTGACCAGCAGGTTGTCCGCGTCGACCCTGTTGCGGTCGTAGACGATATGGCTCGTAAGGGTGTGCTTGCCGCTGCTCAGAGACCAAATGTGCAGGTCGTGCAGGTCTGTCACACCGCCGCACGTCCGAACGGCCTGCTCGATCTTGACCAGGTCAACGCCCTCGGGAACACCTTCGAGCAGGATGTTCAACGCATCCCTTAGCAGGATCCATGTCCGCGGCAGAACCCACAGTCCGATGCCGATGGCAACCACCGTGTCAACCCACACCCAGCCGGTGTAGCGGATCAGGACCGCGGCAGCGATCACGCCCAGCGAGCCGAGCATGTCGCTCCAGACCTCCAGGTAGGCACCCTTGAGGTTGAGGCTTTCATCTTTGCCGCTGCTGAGCAGCCGCATGCTGACCAGGTTGATCAGCAAGCCAAGCACCGCCACGATCAGCATGCCGGTGGTTTGAACCTCCGCCGGGTGGTTGAATCGCTGCCAGGCCTCATAGAGGATGTACAGGGCGACGGCGAACAACAGCATGGCGTTGAACGCTGCGGCCAGGATCTCGAAGCGGTAGTAGCCATAGGTGCGCCGACCGTCGGCGGGACGGCGACCAAAGCGCACGGCCGCCAGGGCCACACCCAAGGCGGCGGCGTCCGTAAACATGTGTGCAGCGTCGGCCAGCAAGGCCAGGCTGGCAAGCATCACGCCCGCGACTACTTCGGCGACCAGGAATGTGGAGGTGAGTGCGAGCGCTACCCATAGGGTGGCTTCGTTCTTGTTCGCAGGCACAGCGTGGGAATGCTTGTCGCTCATCGCTCTAGATTTCTGATGTCACTTCGAAGGACAGGAATGGACTGTCAAGAGCCGGTCACTGGATTTCGACGGTGCTTGCGATATCTGCCACGTAGATCCAGCCCGAGTTGGGCTGACCCGTGTGGCCAGCGCTGCGAATCGCATCGACGAGGTCCTCGACATGTGCGTCCTCGCAATGCAACTCCAGCTTGTATTCATTGACGACCTCGTCGCCAAGATCCAACGAGTAGTGGCGCTCGTCGTCGTCCAGAGGAACGAGAGAGCCCTTGACCATGTAGACGGTCAGGTTGTGCGCCCCGTTGCCGGCTACGGACCAGGCTGCAGTGCTCTTGAGGGCGCTGATCACATCACCGATGCGATTGCGATGGACATAGGCCTTGATCTCTTTCATGACGGGGCTCCTTCAGCGGGTGGCGGGGCGGATGTTTCCGGCGGGAGGTGACGCGCTTTGCTCTCGGCGCGCAGTTCCAGCCACTCGTAAATCAGTGGCAGCAGCAAGAGCGTCAGCGCGGTCGAGGTGAACAGGCCGCCGACCACCACCGTCGCCAGCGGACGTTGTGTTTCCGCGCCAACGCCGGTCGAGAGCAGCATTGGGATCAGCCCGAGGATGGCAACCGACGCGGTCATGAGCACCGGGCGGAGCCGCAAGGCAGCACCTTCCCGAACGGCTTCCCGCACGGGTCGGCCGCGCCGTCTCAGATCGTTGAGAAAACTGACCATCACGATGCCGTTGAGCATCGCCACGCCAAACACCGCGATGAAGCCGATCGCCGAGGGCACGGACAGGTACTGTCCGCTGATGAACAGGCCGACGATGCCACCGATGATGGCAAATGGAACATTGGCAATGATCAACGCGGCATGCCGCACCGAGTTGAAGGCGGTGTAGAGCAGCATGAAGATCAGGCCGATGGTCAGCGGCACGATCACCCCGAGTCGGGCCATCGCACGTTGCTGGTTCTCGAATGCTCCACCCCATTCGATCCAATAGCCTGCAGGCAGTTTGACCTGCGCGCTGATCCTCTCGTTGGCCTCCTTGACGAAGCTGTCGACATCGCGCCCCTTCACATCCAGCTGCAGCACCGAATAGCGCTGCAGCGACTCGCGCCGCACAAACGAGTAGCCCTCGTCGAGCGAGATCGAGGCAACCTGCGAAAACGGCACCAGCGCGCCCTCACCAGTGCGCAGCGGGATGGCGCCAATCGCCGTGGGATCGATCCGGAAACCATCGGCGAGCCGCACCGATATGTCGAAGCGTCTCGTGCCGTCTATCAGGGTCGAGACCGTCTGTCCACCGATGCCGGCCTGCACAACCTCCAGGATTTCATCGGCGTTGATGCCGTATCGGGACGCTGCCTCGCGGTTGACCTTGATGACCAGCTGTGGCTTGCCCTTGTTGGCTTCGGCCGACAGGTCTGCTGCGCCAGGCACTTTGTCCAGCACGCCCTTTATCTGCGAGCTCAGGCGATCCAAAGTTTCCAAGTCTTCGCCGTAAAGCTTCAGCGCAAGGGTGGCGCGCACTCCCGATATAAGTTCCTCCACTCGCGACTGGATTGGTTGGGTGGCGCCAAACACGGCGGTAGGCACGACCTTCTCCATGGCCTCCTGCATCTCGGCGGCGAGCTTGGGGTAGCTGATCTTCTCCGGCCACTCCGATTGCGGCTTTGTGTCGAGGTTGATCTCCATGTAGTTCACGTCGGTGGTCTCGCCACCCTCGGCGCGCCCGATGGTCGCAAGCACCGACCGCACCTGCGGAAACGTTTTGTGCAGTTCGTTGCTGACCACACTTGAGACACGGATCGATTCGTCCAAAGACGCAGAGGGAATGCCCGTCACTCGGAACTGGATCGTGCCTTCCTGCAAAGTGGGCATGAATTCCTTGCCGAGGAAAGGAAACAAGGCGAGAGACCCGATCAGGAGCAGCACTGCGGCGCTGATCACCAGCTTCTTGCGACCGAGCGCCCAGTCCAGCAAAGGCAGATAGCCTTTCTTACACCAACGTACAAGAAAGGTGTCTCGCTCCTCCTTGGGCTTCAGGATCATGGCGGCGAGCACGGGCACGAGGGTGATTGACAGCAGCAACGAGCCAATCATCGCGAAGGTGATCGTGTATGCCATCGGCTTGAAAAGCTTGCCCTCCAGGCCCGTCAGGGAGAACAGCGGCATGAAGACGACGATGATGATCAGGATGGCGAAGGTGATCGGGTTCACCACTTCGCGGGCAGCCTCCAGGATCAGGCGCGTCTTGTGGATCGTCTTCCCGGATTCGCGGGCATGGGCCAGCAGCCGGAACGCGTTCTCGACCATGACGACCGCGCCGTCAACCATCATCCCGGTGCCGATTGCAAGCCCCGCCAGCGACATCAGATTTGCCGAGACGGTGAACTGTTGCATCAGAATGAAGGCGATCAGCATCGCCATCGGCAATGTGACGATGACAACGATCGCGGAGCGGAACTCGCCAAGGAACAAGAACAGGATGATGGCGACCAGCACCGCTCCTTCGATCAACGAGTTTTGTGCGGTCTTGAGCGCCTTATCGACCAACTCGGTACGGTCGTAGATCGGATTGAGCTTCACACCCTTGGGCAGGGCAGCCTGCGCCGTCACCATCTTGGCCTTGACCGCATCCACGACGTTCTTGGCGTTTTCGTTCACACGGGCCAGGGCAATGCCCAGAACCGCTTCCTTGCCGTCGCGGGTCACTGCACCGAAGCGTGGAGCAGCGGCTTCCTTCACCTCGGCCACGTCTCGCACAAAGATGGGCGAGCCGTTGCGCTCAGCCACGACGATCGAGGCAATGTCTGTGGTGCTGCTCACCAGGCCGAGGCCACGCACCAGGTACTGTTCAGAACCCAACGTAATGGACTGGCCGCCGACCTGCTTGTTGTTGGCGGTCAGGCGGTCCATCACGGCCTTGAAGGAAAGTCCGTACTTGATTAGCTTGCGTGGGTCGATCTGAACCTGGAACTGCTTCTCGTCACCACCCCATGAAATGACGTCGTCCACGCCTGCCGAGGTGCGCAGGATCAACCGCACAGTCCAGTCATGCAATGTGCGCAGATCCATGGCATTGAGCTTCTGGTCGGCCGACTCGATCGTGTACCAGAAGACCTGCCCAAGGCCGGAGCTGTTTGGACCGAGCACCGGGTCGCCGTAGCCCTGCGGCAGCCTGCCCTTGGCCTCTTGCAGTTTCTCGCCTACGAGACGGCGCGCGAAATAGATGTCGACATCGTCCCGGAAGTAGATGCCAACATAGGACAAGCCGAACAGCGAGACCGACCGCACCTCCTCGACGCCGGGCAGACCGGCCATCGCACCTTCAATAGGCGTGGTCAGCAGCTTCTCAACGTCTTCCGCTGCGAGGCCGGGGGACTCCGTATAGATGTTGACCTGGATTGGGGTCACATCCGGAAAGGCATCCACGGGCACCTGACGAAAGGCCTGCACCCCAAGCCCGATCAGAACCAGGAAGGCGACCAGCACCAGCACTTTGTAGCGCAAGGATGCATCGACGATGGCATTGAGCATGATGGGGTCCTTGACTCAATGTTCGTCACTGATCTGCGACTTCAACAGTCTGGCCTTGAGCGCATAGCTGCCGGCCGCCACGACTTGCTCTCCGGCCACGAGGCCGGATTTCACGATGGTGCGCCCGGCCATCTTGCTGCCGGGCAGTATGGCTCGCGGCTCATACCCACCGTGTTCAAAGACAAACACCGTGGGCTGGCCTTGCAGCAGGACAATGGCGGCGTCCGGCACGCTCATCGCCTCCGGCAACCGGCCTCCATTCCCCGCCTTGCTCGGTGCGCTGGCGATCGTGGCGCTCGCGAACATTTCTGGTTTGAGACGGCCATCCTTGTTGTCCATCTCAATGCGCGCCTGCACGGTGCGCGAGTCCTTGTCCAGCAGGCTTGCCACATAGGTCACGCGCCCGGCAAAGGTTTCGCCGGGATACGCGTCGAGCGTGACAGTCGCGCTGGCGCCAACACGGACCTTGGATAGCATGGTTTCCCCGAGGTTGGCCTCGATCCACACCGTTGACAGGTCAGCCACCACCAAGATCGGCTCGTTGGGGCTGGCCAGGCTGCCCACAGTGACCTTCTTCTCGATCACCGTACCGGCAAAGGGGGCGACAACGGGAAAGGTCGAGACGACTCGCTGGTTCACCAGCTTGGGGGACACGCCCAGCAACCGCAGGCGATCTTCTGCGGCACGCAAGCTGGCCTGAGCCTTCTCGTGCTCAGCGGTAGCGCGCAGGAACTCCTTTTGCGGAATGATCTCTTCGGCATTGAGGGCGGTTGCTCGTTTGAGATCAGCTTCTGCGACACGGTCGGCCGATTGCGCCTGGATGAGGGCGGCGGAAGCCTCACCAACGGCAAGACTGTCAAGCACCGCCAGGGTCTGGCCAGGCTTGACCTTGTCCCCCAGATTGGCGTGCAAAGTTGCGATGCGCCCCTCCACGCGGGGGGCAACGCGCGCCATTCGATCCTGGTTCGCCCGAATCGTCGCCGTCACGGTCACCGTGTCGATGACGGCCTGGGGCGTGACCTTCTCCAGCTTGATGCCGGAGCGCGCGACCTCCTCAGGAGCCAGCTTGATCGCTGGGCCTTCATCATGGCCACCAGCACCCGAGGCCGCCTTGGCCGTGTTGAGAGCAGCAGGCGATTCGGTGGTCGGCTTTTCGGCGCCGCTGCAGCCACCTAGCGTCCATAGCAAGCCAGTCAACGCGGACGCGATAAAGAGCAGTTCGCCGGAGCGCAGCGTGCGTGTCATTGTCATGGTTGAGTTCCTTGCGTGGACTGCCAGCCGGCGGCCAACTCCAGCGCGATTCGGGTGGCATGGAGATCAGTCAGGGCTTCGATGAGGTCGCGGCGGGCATCCAGCGCTTGCCTGTTAAAGACTATGAGTTCCAGCAGGCCAATCTCACCGGCCCGTTGAGACTTCAGCGAGAGCTGCTGGTTGTCGGACAGTGCCGGAAGCACCACGTCGCGCAGGCGTGCCACCCGTCGCTTCAGACTATCGAGCTTGGACCAGAGGATGCGCACCTGGGCTTGCACGTCGCGAATCGCCGCCGCGCGTTCAATTTCCGCTTGTCCCAGTTCCGCCGCGGCCTGACCGATACCTGCTGCGTTCCTCTTGAACAAAGGCAAAGGCAGTGAGACAGTCAGGGTGGTCAAGCGCTCACGGCCCATCAATGGACCTTCGCGGCCGACATTCACGCCCAGCGTGACGTCTGGATAGCGGCTGGATTGCTCAAGCTTCAGCTTGGCGCGAGCGCTCTCCTCGCGGGCGGCGATGGCGGCCAAGCGCGGCTGGTCGAGCACCCTAGCAAGCAATGAATCCAAACCATATGGCAAGGAGTCAGTCATGGCGGCCAGATCGCCTTTGACCACGCATGTGCGCGCAGGAGGCAGCTGAATCTTCTCTGCGAGCTCCCCACAAGCCTCCGTCAACTGTTCCTCGACCTGCGCCAGTTGGTTTCGCGCCCGTTCAGCCTCGACAGCAGTCACATTGGCGTCGAGCTTGGTGTCTTCGCCAGCGGCCCGGCGCTTTTGCACGGCGGCAGCGGTGCTGTCGAAAAGTTGCACCGCCTGAGCCTCCAGCTGAAGCCGTTGCTGCAATGCAAGCACCCGGTAGAACTGTCGAGCCACATCAGCGCGCACCTGGCGGCGCAGATCCTCGATCTCCGCAGTCAGTGCAGTCAATGCCGCAGCGGTAGCGTTTCGACGATGGCCAGCTTGCCCGGCAATCTCCAGAGTCTGTGACAGGCTGGCGCTCCACTCCTTGCGACGCTCTTCTGGCAACCCAACTTGCGGGACCTCGCGTCGCGTGCCCTCGAGCACGAGTTGAGGGTTGTTGTACAGCAGCGCATTCGCGTCCGTGCGCGCGCCCTGAGTGGCAACGAGTTGAGCCTGGCGGGAGCGCAAGGCCGGATTGGCCTGCTCGGCCAACACCAGCGCGTCTTCCAGGCGCAGCGGAGTAGCGAGGTGGGAGGCCTCAACGGTCTTGGCGGGCTGGGCTGTCGCCGCCCATGGCGTCGTCGCCATCGCGGCTGCCGCTAGCAGCGTCTTCAATCGCATCGAATTCTCCGGGCTGTGAAAACAACGGGGACGAACTCGGCGAGTCTTCAGCGCCCGGCGGGGCGCGATGGATTCTCAAGACATCGCCGAATCAGGCGGCGATGCTTCGATCAGGTCGTTCAAGACCTGACGGGACGTAAGACTCGAACAGAAGCGTGGTGGGAAGCGCCGGCGCAGAGCCGAAGCACTCCGCATGCGACAGCTGACTCGGAAGAACCCCGGACGCTGCGCAGGAATGGCACACGCTGCAGTCTTCGTCCAGGACCAGCGACCCGACCTTGGCTTTCACGGTTGCGCCAGCTTCACCTTGACTGCCCGCCTGGTGCTGATGACCGTGATGCCCAAAGTGCGTGACGGACGTGGCGCTCTCGTGGCTGCAATAGATCGCTGCAGCCGCCCAGCAGAACTGGAGTGGCAGCACGATCAGCATCACGAGGACGATGTAGCGACGCATGTGGATCAGTGTAGCCACAGGAGGCAGACAGTGGAAAGGGGCCCTAACGATCAAGGGGACGAGTACGGCGCCGAAAACGCTGCTCGGTGGCCGGGCGTCGCTCCAGCGCGCCGCTCCCAAGATTACAAATTTGTCATCTTTAGGTCTGAATCCTGTTCGCGGACGATTCATACAGTGGCGACATCAGTGCAAAGACTGCGCTGATGCGTGCTACTTCCGTACCAGCCATGCGCCATCGGTTAATCATCCTGCTCGTTGTTCTCTTGTCGGCTCAATCCGGATGGGCGGCTGCGGCGCCCCGTTACGTGCACGAAGCGAATGACGCTGAGATGAGCCGCTTCGTGCACCACGGCCGAACTTCCACCGACTCGGCGCCGACGCCCATCAAGGCGCAAGAGGCTCCGGCTGGACAGAAGTCAAGCACCGAGGGCCTGGCACTGGTCATCGATCTCTACCATGGCCATTGCGATCTTGCCCAGATAGCAGTCTGGTACGACGTAAACCCGATGCTCAGCATTGACGACGGTTGGGGCGCCCAACACAGTGGCACGTCATGCTGGAGCTCGCATATTCCCGACGGTCTGGATCGCCCTGAACGGCAGTGCGCCTGACATGGCACGCCGTCTACCCTCTCGCGCGCTCGTTGCTGCGGGGACGATGCCCTGACGAACCAATCCACCCGTTGTCCCATCTATCTCGGAGTGTTCGATGCGAAGCTCTTTCGCCCATTGCTTGGTACCGCTCACGCTGGCTGTACTTTCTTACCCACTATCGCTCGCACAGGCTCAAGCGCCCTTGTCGGCAGCGACGACCAGTACCGCCCCCTCTTCAAGCGCAGCGTCGATGCAAGCCTTGACTTTGGGTGAAGCCGTTCGGCTTGCCATGACGCAGAACCCGGAACTGGCAGCAGCGCGGTTGGAACTTCAGGCGATGGAAGGAGCGGAAATTCAAGCCGGTGCCCGCCCGAACCCAGAAGTTGGCGTACTGGTCGAGGACACACGAAGCGCTGCACGCACCACCACCTTGCAATGGAGCCAGGCGATCGAACTCGGCGGCAAGCGGTCCGCGCGCCTGGCTGCTGCGGCCCGCGCACGCGAGCAGGCTGGCGCCGCCTTGCAGGCCAAGCAGGCGGAACTGCGTGCATCGGTGACCAGCGCCTTCTTTGAAGTACTTGGCGCGCAGGAGCAGGTGCGCCTGACACAGGCTTCCCTGGATCTCGCCTACAACGCGACTTCGATCGCCGGCAAGCGCGTGCAAGCCGGCAAAGTCCCCCCGCTGGAACAGGCCCGTGCGCAGGTGGCCGAGGCCGGCGTCCGCGCAGAATTGGCGCAGGCGCAGAGCGATCTGCTGCTCGCTCGCCAGCGGCTGGCCGCCTTCTGGGGGCAAGGCCAGATCACGTTTGATCGCGCGGACGGCAACGAAGCAAGCCTGCCCGAACTGCTCAGCGACCAGCGCATAGGGGAGCTGTTGACCAACGCACCAGCCATCCGCATTGCCCGGATGGAAATTGCCCGCCGCCAGGCGCTCACCGACACCGAACGAGCGAGGCGTGTGCCTGACCTGACGGTGACCCTGGGCGCCAAGCGCGCTGCCGAACTTGGTCGCACACAGGCGGTGGTGGGCTTTTCGATACCACTGCCCGTGCTCGACACAAATCAGGGGAACTTGCTGGAAGCGTTGCGTCGCGAAGAGCAGGCGCGCGAGGTGCTCAACGCCACGTCGGTGCGCGTGCAAGCCGAGGTGTCGCAGTCCATCGAGCGCCTGCGGCTGACGCGCGAGCAGGTGAAGTTGCTGCGCTCGGACGTCCTGCCGCTTGCGCAGACCACCTACGACGCGGCCGTCAAGGGCTACGAGCTGGGTAAGTTTGCCTTCATTGACGTGCTGGACGCGCAGCGGACGCTGTTCCAGCTGCGCCAACAAGTACTTCGCGGCACCGCCGAGGCCTATCGCGCTGCGGCCGAGCTCGACCGTTTGCTGGGTCGCGACGAAGCGCAGGCCGGCGCGTCCACGAATTGATTCAGGAGTCACATATGTTGATGGAACCCAAGAAGAAATCCGCCGTGGCGATTGCCGTGGTGCTGGTGCTCGGCCTGGTGTTGGGCGTCGCAATATTGCGGACTGACAAATCGGCGCCGGCTGGCGAGGAACACGGCCATGGCCATGAGGAAGCCAAGGGACACGCCGATGCAGAGCACCATGGCAAAAAGGCCGCCGACAGCCATGCCGACCACAAGGATCATGCCGACAAGGAACACCACGAGGAAGCCGCGGCGCCGACGAAAGGACCTCACGGAGGAAGGCTGTTCACCAACAACGGCTTCGGGCTGGAGATGACCATCGTCGAGAACAATGCGGAGCCGCAGTTCCGCCTCTACTTGTTCAAGGATGGCAAGCCGTTGGCGCCAACGCAGGCGAAAGTTGGCATCACCCTGCAGCGCTTGGGCCGCAAGCCTGAGGTCTACGCTTTCGCGCCGGAGAAGGACTATTTGAAGGGTTCGGCGACCGTCGATGAGCCTCACTCCTTCGATGGCACGATCGACGTCCAGTTCGGCAACCAGAAGCACGAGTTCAAGTTCGAACAGGCTGAGGGCCGCGTGCAGTTGAGCGATGAGCAGCTCAAGAGCAACGGCGTGGAGATCGCGACGGCTGGCCCGGCGCGCATCCGCAGCAGCCTGGCGTTGCTGGGTGAGGTGAAGCTGAATCAGGATCGAACGCTGTTTGTCACGCCGCGCCTGGCGGGCATCGTCGAGTCGGTGCGCGCGAACGCCGGCGACAAGGTCAAGCGTGGACAGGTGCTTGCCGTGATCTCAAGTCAGGCGCTTGCCGACCAGCGCGGTGAGTTGCTTGCCGCGCAAAAGCGCATGGCCTTGGCCAAGACCACCTACGAACGCGAAAAGCGTCTGTGGGAAGAGAAGATTTCGGCCGAGCAGGATTATCTTGCTGCAAAGCACGCCTTCCAGGAAGCTGAAATCTCGGCCGAGAGCGCCCGACAGAAGCTGAGCAGCCTGGGGGCCAGCGCGACCGAGTCGTCGCAGGGACTGACCCGCTACGAAATCCGCTCGCCGATCGACGGCGTGGTCACGGAGAAGAAGATAAGCGTCGGCGAAGTTCTGAAGGACGACGCGCCGATCTTCCAAGTGGCAGACCTTGGCACCGTCTGGGTGGAATTGACCGTACCGGCCAAGGATGTGAATGCACTGAAGATAGGCGACTCCGCAAGTGTCAAGGCCACCGCTTTCGAGGCACAGGCCAACGCCAAGCTGTCCTATGTGGGCGCTCTGGTGGGCGAACAAAGCCGTAACGCCACCGCACGCCTGGTGCTTGCCAATCCCAAGGGGCAATGGCGCCCCGGCCTGCCGGTTACGGTTGACCTCACCTCGGGCGAGGTCGATGTGCCCGTTGCAGTGGCGGTGGACGCCGTGCAATCGGTCGGTGAATCGACGGTGGTCTTCGGTCGCTATGGCAAGCAGTTCGAGGCACGGCCGCTGACACTGGGACGCAGCGATGGACGCTTCGTCGAAGTGGTCAAGGGACTGCAGGCCGGTGAACGATATGCCGCCAAGAACAGCTTTCTGGTCAAGGCCGAAGTCGGCAAAGCCGGCGCGAGCCACGAGCATTGAGGAGCAAGCCATGAAGCAGATCACTGCCATCCTTCAGCCGCACCGGCTTGAAAAGCTCGAAGAGGCGCTGCACCGGCTGCCGCATCTCCCCGGCTTCACGGTGTTCAAGGCCCATGGGCATCCGCGTGGCCACGGCACCGGACATGCCTACATTGCCGATGAATGGGATCCGGACCATCACGACCGGCTGGTCCTGCTGATGTTTTGCGCGGACGAGCATGTCGCCGAGCTCATGCAGACCATCGAGAAAGCCGCCCGGACGGGTCAGTCCGGCGACGGCATTGTTGCTGTCACCGAGGTCGTCGACATCGTTCGCCTGCACAGCGGCGAGCGTGGCAACGACGCTGTCTGAACCACAGCCGTGCTGACATCGCAAAGAGCCGCATGAAACGGAACTCCCATGTTTGAAAAAATCATCCGCTTTGCCATCGAGCAGCGATGGCTGGTGCTGCTGTGCGTCCTTGGCATGGGCGCCCTGGGCATCTTTAGCTACCAGCGTCTGCCGATCGACGCCGTGCCCGACATCACCAACGTCCAGGTCCAGATCAATACCCAGGCCAAGGGCTACTCACCGCTGGAAGCCGAGCAGCGCGTCACCTATCCGATCGAGACGGCAATGGCCGGACTGCCGAATCTGGAACAGACGCGCTCGTTGTCGCGCTATGGCCTGTCCCAGGTTACCGTCGTCTTCAAGGACGGTACCGACATCTACTTCGCCCGCCAACTGGTCAACGAAAGGATTCAGGAGGCCAAGGGCAAGTTGCCCGGCGGCCTTGCGCCGACGCTGGGACCCATTGCCACCGGCCTGGGCGAGATCTATATGTGGACGGTGGAAGCCAAGCCAGGGGCCCTGAAGGCCGACGGCTCGCCGTACACGCCCATGGACCTGCGCGAGATTCAGGACTGGATCATCAAGCCGCAGTTGCGCAATGTGCCTGGCGTGACTGAGATCAACACGATCGGCGGGTTCGCCAAGGAGTACCAGGTTGCGCCATTCCCGGAAAAGCTGGTGGCCTATGGCCTGACCCTCAAGGATGTAGTGGAGGCGCTTGAGCGCAACAACGGCAATGTCGGGGCCGGCTATATCGAGCGGCGTGGCGAACAGTACCTGATTCGCGCGCCGGGCCAGGTAGCCAACATCGAAGACATAGGCAATGTCGTCGTCGCGACGCCGCAGGGCGTGCCTGTGCGAGTTCGCGACCTGGCCGATGTGGGCCTGGGCAAGGAACTTCGCACCGGCGCCGCCACCGAGAACGGCAGAGAAACCGTGCTCGGTACCGTCTTCATGCTGCTTGGCGAGAACAGCCGTGTCGTGTCTCAGGCCGTCGACGCGCGGCTGCAGGAGATCAACAAGACCCTGCCGCCCGGCGTGATCGCACAGACAGTCTATGACCGCACGATCCTGATCGACAAGGCGATCGCCACGGTCAAGAAGAACCTGATCGAAGGCGCAGTGCTGGTAATCGCGATCCTGTTCCTGTTCCTCGGCAACATCCGCGCAGCCGTGATCACCGCGGCAGTGATTCCACTGGCCATGCTGTTCACCTTTACCGGCATGGTGACGAACAAGGTCAGCGCCAATCTGATGAGTCTGGGGGCGTTGGACTTCGGCATCATCATCGACGGCGCCGTGGTCATTGTGGAGAACTGCGTCCGGCGACTGGCGCATGCGCAGGCCGCCGCCGGCCGCCCGCTGACCCGCGATGAACGCTTTCATGAAGTCTTCGCCGCCGCACGTGAGGCACGCCGTCCGCTGCTGTTCGGGCAACTGATCATCATGGTGGTGTACCTGCCGATCTTTGCGCTGACCGGTGTCGAAGGGAAGATGTTCCATCCGATGGCCTTCACCGTGGTGGCAGCACTGATCGGCGCCATGATCCTGTCGATGACCTTCATCCCTGCCGCCGTCGCATTGATGATTGGCAAGAACGTCGGCGAGAAGGAAAACCGCCTGATGGGCTGGGCGAAGCGCGGCTATGCGCCGATGCTGGACTGGGCACTTCTCAACAAGCCTTTGGTGATGGTCGTCACGGCTGTCTCGGTCGTGCTGAGCGGCTTGCTCGTCACCCGCATGGGCAGCGAATTCATCCCGAGCCTGAGTGAAGGCGACGTCGCCCTTCATGCCATGCGGATCCCTGGAACCAGTCTGACGCAGGCAATCGAAATGCAGGTCGCCTTGGAGAAGGTGATTAAGCAGTTTCCTGAGGTGGAGCGCGTATTTGCCAAACTTGGCACTGCCGAGGTGGCGACGGACCCGATGCCGCCCAATGTGGCTGACACCTTCCTGATGCTCAAGCCTAGGTCGGAGTGGCCAGATCCCAAGCGCAGCGCCGAGTCGCTGGTAGAGGCCGTGCAGGAAGCCGTTGCCAAGGTGCCAGGGAACAACTACGAATTCACGCAACCGATCCAGATGCGCTTCAATGAGCTGATCTCGGGAGTGCGCAGTGACGTGGCGGTCAAGATCTTCGGCGACGACATGGCTGTGATGGAGACCAGCGCAGCTGAAATCCAGAAAGTTCTGGAAACGGTTCCTGGTGCCGCGGACGTCAAGGTTGAGCAGACGACCGGCCTGCCTATGCTGACTGTGCAGATCGATCGCGCGAAGCTTGCGCGCCTGGGACTGAGCATGGCTGACGTGCAGGAAATGGCGGGCACCGCCATTGGCGGCCAGGAGGCGGGCGCGCTGTTTCAGGGCGACCGGCGTTTCGACATCCTTGTTCGTATGCCCGATACGGTGCGCAGCGACATCGAGATGCTCAAACGCCTGCCGATCAAGCTACCAACGAATGGCGGTACGTCGACGTTTGTGACCCTGGGAGACGTGGCCAGCTTCGACATCGCGCCTGGTCCCAACCAGATCAGCCGCGAGAGCGGCAAGCGCCGTGTCGTGGTCACGGCCAATGTGCGTGGTCGCGACATCGGCTCTTTCGTCCGTGAAGCGCAGGGACAATTGGCGCAGAAGGTGAAGATTCCGGCCGGCTACTGGACGACCTGGGGCGGCACCTTCGAGCAGCTCCAGTCGGCAACGCAGCGCCTGCAGATTGTGGTCCCAGTTGCTCTGGGGATGGTCTTCATGCTGCTGTTCGCGATGTTCGGCAACGTCAAGGATGGCTTACTGGTGTTCACCGGCGTGCCCTTTGCCCTGACCGGCGGTATCGTGGCCTTGTGGTTGCGCGACATTCCCCTGTCAATCTCGGCGGGGGTGGGCTTCATCGCGCTGTCCGGCGTGGCGGTGCTGAACGGCTTGGTGATGATCTCGTATATCCGCTCCCTGCGCGAGGATGGCATGGCTCTTGAGGGAGCAGTGAGAGAAGGAGCACTGACGCGCCTGCGGCCAGTGCTGATGACAGCCCTGGTGGCCTCGCTGGGATTTGTGCCCATGGCATTGGCGACAGGAACGGGCGCGGAAGTGCAGAGACCTCTGGCCACCGTCGTGATCGGGGGCATCTTGTCGTCAACCGCGTTGACCTTGCTGGTTCTGCCGGTCCTCTATCGATGGGCTCATTCGCGCAGGGGCGCGCGAGAGGCTGGTGCAGCGCCGGCGCCGGAGACAGGCGCTGCACAAGGAGTGTGATTCGTCGGCCGCGGTGCACCGCTCAACGCGGTTGCTCCGCAAGGGTTTGTCGCAAATCTGAGGACGTAGCCATGAGTCGAAATAGCTTGCTCGATTCTTTGCGGCGCAGCGATTTTGTGCAGGATGTTCTGTCCTCCCGGGTACTCCTGCCTGTTCGGTCGGCAGGGCGCTCACAATGCTGCGCGACCATGACTTGCCACCTGGAACCGGTCGGCGCAGACTCTGTGCTAGCCCCACGAATTCGCGTGGGCGGGAGTGCTGCCATGAAGTACTTCATCCTCGGTCTGCTGTTCAGCCTGCTCTTGCCGCTCGCTGGATGCGCTACGTCCATACCTGTCCAAACTGCTCCTGTGCCAATGCGATTG
Source organism: Roseateles flavus (assembly GCF_039872765.1). Lineage (NCBI taxonomy): Bacteria > Pseudomonadati > Pseudomonadota > Betaproteobacteria > Burkholderiales > Sphaerotilaceae > Roseateles > Roseateles flavus. The sequence goes on from NZ_JBDPZC010000006.1 coordinate 25,136, forward strand.
GACGAATTGGTTGCCATGTCGAAGGCTGGCGCAAGTGACGACAAAGTGATCGCCCAACTGGCCCAGCGCGGTGCCGCCTTCGTACTGTCCCCGCAGGACGTCTCCGCGCAGCGCGAGGCTGGCGTCAGCGACGGCGTGCTTCGTTACCTGCAAGGTCGGGCGGAGGCGGAACAGGCGCTTGCGGCGCGCATTCAGCGTGGTCGCTACTGGGTTCCCAGCTATGCCGGTGCGAGCTATTTCGGCTACCCGTACCTCGGCTATTACGCCGGTCTGCACTATTACGGCGGGGCAAGTGTCTACGTGATCGGCAGCCGCCACGGAGGCCATGGAGGCTTTCACCATCGCGGCGGTCACCGCGGGGGGCGCCACTGAAAGGCAGTTCGCTGTCTGAGCCGAGACCGGAAGCCTTAACGGGGTTGCTCGCCATGGACCTTCAAGCGATGCGGGACAGCCCATGGCGAGACTTCATGATCGCAGTCGCTTGCATCGGATTGATCGTCGTGGCGGCGCTGTCTCTTTTTTTTGCCCTTCGGGATCGCAAACGGCGTGCGGACCGTAGGGCCGCGCGGCGAATTGCTGGCAAGTCCGGAAGAGCCACGACGACGCGCTCCGGGTCACGCCCCAGATAGGCGCGGCCTTGACTACTGCCCGGAAGCCCTGCAGAAGGTCACCGCTTTGGCCTACTTGCAGAGGTACGGCACGTCACCCGAGGGCCTATGCGGAAGGGATCAGCGTCGAAACAAGGCCTTTGGCGGACGATGTGGCGGACCCAATTCAGGTTTGAACCCGGCGTTGCTGCGGCGTTTGCCGCCGCCATCTTGTTCGGTGCCGACACACCGTCGGCCAAGCCTTTGCTCGCCAAGCCTCCCCGTGGCTGCTGGCTGCCTTGCGGCGTAACGCTGAGCATCGTCCTGTCCGATTGTGCGACAGTGGTTCCAACTGTTGATGGTAATCAGGCGCCAATCACCGGAATGGGAATATCCCGAAGCGTGGCGTGGACGGTGTCGTCGTGTAGCGGTCGGGCGTTGATCGCTCGCGCATTGGTTTACGGTATCGCGGAACGCGCGATTCTTTAACCCAGACCACGAGGCGAGATGCTTCGTAGGTATCATTTGCAACCGGCGGTCAAAAACCAATTGCTGACAACTTCATGCGTGAACTGTGGGTCGATGCGTTCAAGCCGACAGCCGCTTTGTGGCTTTGGAACGCGCTGCGACTCTCCGGTCTGCCCGCACAAGCAGCGGTCTGTGTGGAAGCCCCAGTCCGATGACAGCCGAGGTCCAAACGTACGTCCTCGCGGCCGACCGTGACAACACGGTCAAGACCTACGCCTCTGCGCTGCGCCACTTCGAGACCGTTTGGAACGGCCTGTTGCCCGCCACCGTCGATACCGTCGCGCGCTATCTTGCCGAGCACGCAACGGTCTACCGCATCAGCACCTTGCGGCTTCATCTGGCCGCGCTGGCCCGCTGGCACGCCGACAACGGCTTTGCCGATCCGACCCGCTCGCCACTGGTGCACAAGGTGATGCGCGGCATCCGCGCCACACACGCTACCCCGCAGCGCCGCGCCCGGCCGCTGCAGTTGGAGGTGCTTGAGCGGGTCTCCGACTGGCTTCTCAAGACACAGATTTCCGCTGGCAAGCACGCCCGAAGGACGGAGCAGCTACGCCGCAGCCGCGACCGCTCGCTGTTGCTGCTGGGCTTCTGGCGCGCCTTTCGGGCCGATGAACTGGCCAATATGAGGATCGAGGAGGTCGAGGCCGAGCGCGGCAAGGGCCTAACCTGTCGCCCCAGACGCACCAAGACCACCAATGAAGACGAGGACCGCGCCTTCCATTGCCCGGCGCTCTCAAGGCTGTGCCCGGTGGACGCCTACCTCGATTGGCTGGAGGTCAGCGGACGCAAATCCGGCCCGGTGTTTCCGGGCATCGATCGCTGGGGCAACATCTCCGAGCAGCCCATGATGAGTCAGGCGGTGTTGCCGCTGCTGCGGCGCATCCTCAAGGACGCGGGAACACAGGAGGCCGAGAGTTACTCCAGCCACTCGCTGCGTCGCGGCTTCGCCGGCTGGGCCAGCGCCAACGGCTGGGACCTCAAGGAGCTGATGGAACACGTCGGCTGGCGTGACGTCGGCTCAGCGATGCGCTACATCGACATTCCGCAGGACGCGATGAAGTCGAAATTCGAGCGAGGCCTGGCCAACAGTACGTCGGCGCCGGAAGATGTGGCGGAGTCCCCCGAACCGACCGCGCCGCAGGCCGGTGCCGAGGCACCTGCCGCCACCGAGCAGTTTGCTACCGTCCACTTGCGCCTGCTGCTCACCAAGCCCGGTGGCGCTCGGCGCGGCACGGAGCGCGCCTTCAAGCAGATCGAGTCAGTGCACCTCAAGAAGTTCGCAGCGCGGCAGCTCGACCGAAACGGTAGACGTTTTGAACTTCGGGTGCCTTTTCATGATCGCGATGCCTTGGACGACATCTTGCTGGACCTGCTCGACGAGCTGTACCGGGTGGCCAGCGCCAACGAATGCATGCTGGAAGCCTCGCTGCACGAGCCCGACACGGACAGCAGCTGGGATTGATCCGGGCGCCCAGGCTGGGGGCGCGGGCGCATGACCCGCCTCAAGGACACCGCCTATCCGGACTTCAAGGCGCAGATTTCGTCCAGCGACCTGGAGCGGAACTACTCGCCAACCGATGAGGAACTGACGTTCGTCCAGGGCCTGGTGAGCGGGCCTGCGCCACAGACGGCCATGATGGTTCACCTGAAGATGCTGCAAATCATGGGCCGCATGCTCAAACTGCCCGAGGTACCGCAGCAGGTCCGCGACCACATCGCACGCTGCCTCACGTTTGCGCGCTCGCCGTCGCTCAAGGAACTGGGGCGGTTCGAGCGTTCGGGAAATCGAGCCCTCAAGATCAAGAAGCTGCGCGAGTTCCTCGACGTCAAACCCTTGGGCGAGAAAGGGCTTGCCTGGATCAAGCATGTCGCCGAGCAGGCGGCCGAGGTCAAGCACTCGGTCGCAGACATCATCAATGTCATGCTCGAAGAGCTGGTGCGGCACCGCTACGAGCTGCCGGCCTTCTCGACCTTGGACCGGGCCGCCTACGGTGCCCGGGAACAGAGCAACGAGCAGTACTTCAACTCGATCTCATCGAAGCTGGGGCCGCGGACCAAGTCCATGATGGGGTCGCCTCAGAAAACGGAAAATAAAGCACGCTAAGCGAAAGCTCGATCATGCAGTTGGCAGATCACGCCACAGGCGCATTTGAGGCGGAAACGGCCTGGCTACAACAATCTGCCAGCCCTTGTAAGATGCCGCATGCTTCTACCTGTCGAGCGCCTGAGCACCTCTCGCGCAAAATGGCCAAGTGTTTCTTCAACTGTAACAACGCTTCCACGCGGGCCTCTACTTGTTGGATATGGCCATCCAGTAGCGCATTGACCTCGCCGCAATCCTGATTCGGGTTATCTCGCAGGTCCAGTAATGCCTGGATTTCTCCCAGCGTCATATCGAGCGAACGGCAATGGCGGATGAACTGCAAGCGCTCGACGTGAGCGTCACCGTATAGCCGGAAGTTGCCGCCGCTGCGCGCTGGCTTTGGCAATAGCCCCTCCTTCTCGTAATAGCGGATGGTGACGATCTCGCACCTTGTCCGCTTGGCAAGTTCACCAATCCTGATTTCCATATTTCATCCTCATTTAAAACTTGACTCTATAGTAGCTATAGGGTCTTTAATGCGCAATACAGAAATCAACGTAAAGGAATTGTCATGAGCGAATGCGGTTCAAAAGGGTGCGGCTGCTCGACCGTGCCGATCAGCCAGCCCCCTGCGCAAGCCCAGCTAACGGCTGAATCGGCCCAAGCGGTCTACCGCATCGAGAACATGGATTGCCCCACGGAAGAGGCGCTGATCCGAAGCAAGCTGGCCGCGCTGGCGGGCGTGGTCGGGCTTGACTTCAACCTGATGCAGCGCACCTTGGCCGTGCGGCATGAACTGCCATCGTTGACTCCGGTCGAGCAAGCCTTGAAGGCCATCGGCATGCAGGCCGTGCGCATGGATAAAGCTTCTGGCGAGCAGACGACCAAGCTGGTCATCGCCAAGATGGATTGTCCAACCGAAGAAGCGCTGATCCGCAACAAGCTTGCCACGGTAGCCGGGGTGACCAATCTCGATTTCAACCTGATGCAGCGCACCCTGTCGGTGCGCCATGCTGCCCACACCCTGCCGGAAGTATTGGCCGCGCTGAAATTTCTGAACTTCGAGGCGCAAGTGCTCAATGCGGAGGAAGCCAACGCCTCACCGGCGATATCGACGCTCGCATCTACCAACTGGGGGCCGCTTGGCATCTCCTTGGCGGCTGCATTGGCTGCGGAAGCCGTCTACTGGTTCCACAACGGCAACCATTGGTCGGTCGTCGTTCTGGCGCTCGTCGCCATCTTCGCGGGCGGCCTTCCCACCTACAAGAAGGGCTGGATTGCGCTCAAGAACCGCAATCTCAACATGAACGCCCTGATGTCAATAGCCGTCACGGGCGCCATGTTGATCGGTCACTGGCCGGAAGCAGCGATGGTGATGGTGCTGTTTGCACTCGCTGAAGTGATCGAGGCAAAGTCGCTGGACCGTGCTCGCAACGCCATTCGTGGCCTGCTCGACCTTGCCCCGGAACAAGCCACGGTGCAGCAGCCGGATGGCTCGTGGCGCGAAGAGGATGCCAAGCAGGTCGCCATCGGCAGCCGGGTTCGGGTCAAGCCGGGTGAGCGTATCGCTCTCGATGGCGAAGTGCTGGAAGGACGCTCTACGGTCAACCAAGCGCCGATCACTGGTGAAAGCCTGCCGGTTGAAAAAGCGCCTGGTGATCTGGTGTTCGCCGCCACCATCAACGAATCCGGCTCGTTTGAGTATCGCGTTACGGCCACGGCCAGCAACTCCACATTGGCCCGCATTATCCACGCGGTGGAAGCTGCCCAAGGTAGCCGCGCACCCACACAACGCTTTGTCGATCAGTTTGCACGTTGGTACACGCCAATCGTGTTCGGTGTGGCGGTTGCGGTCGCACTGATGCCCCCGCTATTCATGGGCGCAGCGTGGCTGGACTGGATTTACCGCTCGCTGGTTTTGCTGGTCGTCGCCTGCCCGTGCGCGCTGGTAATCTCCACACCGGTCAGCATCGTTAGCGGCTTGGCGGCGGCGGCGCGGCACGGCATTCTTATCAAGGGTGGCGTCTATCTGGAAGAAGGCCGCAAGCTGCGCTGGCTGGCACTGGACAAGACCGGCACGATCACGCACGGCAAACCTGCGCAAACCGATTTCGTCGCGTGGGGCGATGCGTCACCTGCCAGCAGCCGGAGCATTGCCGCCAGTCTCGCGGCTCGCTCTGACCATCCCGTGTCCAAAGCCATAGCGCAGGCAGCGCATGCCGAAGGGGTTGCGCTACACGATGTTGCCGAGTTCGTTGCACTGCCCGGTCGTGGCGTGCGAGGCAGCATTGACGGTGTGACCTATCACCTTGGCAACCATCGGATGCTCGAAGAGCTGGGGCATTGTCCACCTGAATTGGAGCAGCGCATCGCTGCGATGGAGCGCGAAGGCAAAACTGTAGTGATCCTGGTGAGTACAAAGAGTGCGCAAGCCCTGATCGCGGTGGCAGACACCATCAAGGACAGCAGCAGGAGCGCTATCGGCGAGCTGCATGCGCTCGGCATCAACACCATGATGCTGACTGGCGACAACCCGCACACCGCGCAGGCAATTGCCACACAAGCCGGGATTGATCGGGCGCAGGGCAATTTGCTGCCAGAGGACAAACTGCGCGAGGTCGAACAACTGGCGCAGACTGGCAAGGTCGGCATGGTCGGCGACGGTATCAACGATGCCCCGGCGTTGGCACGTGCTGACATCGGTTTTGCAATGGGGGCCGCTGGCACCGACACGGCCATTGAGACGGCGGACGTCGCCCTGATGGATGATGACCTGCGCAAGATTCCAACTTTTGTGCGCCTGTCACGTGCGACGGCTCAGGTACTGATGCAAAACATCGTGCTGGCACTGGGCATTAAAGCGGTGTTTCTCGTGCTAACTTTTACCGGTCACGCGACCATGTGGATGGCCGTGTTTGCCGACATGGGAGCCAGCTTGCTTGTCGTGGGCAATGGCTTGAGGCTGTTGCGCCGATGAACTGGAAATTCATTCTCTATGACTGGTATGGTCTGAACGTCGCGTTGTTCCAGGTCATCAATGCGGGGACGCCTGCCACGCTGGGGCCGCTGGCGTGGTTCTTCAGCCTCGTGGGCAATTACTGGACAGCGCCCTTGACGCTGCTGGGTCTGGGGTGGTGGTCGAAGTCAGCAACCAATTCAGCCCGCGCTGATGCAGTTTGGCATCGGCTCATTGTTTTTGGCACCGCCTTCCTGCTGGCCTTGCTGGCCGCCACTGTCTTGAAGCTGTGGCTCGACTTCCCACGTCCGCCTGCCGTTTTCGGCGAGTTAGTGCGCATCGGTGAGCATGAGCGGCACTACAGCCTGCCCAGTGGGCATGCTACCTATTCGGCGTTAGTTATCGGCGCGCTTTGGCCTTTGATGGGTCGCCGTGGCCGCGTCGGTTTGGTGCTTTATGCCGTCTTGGTCGGATGGTCGCGCATTGCTGCTGGAATGCACTTCCCGGCTGATGTGCTGGCGGGCTGGTGTCTAGGATTGGGCAGCACCGTTCTTGCCGGACGGCTGATACCGCTTGTCGCTCCCACGTGGCAGACGGCTCGCCACACGTCGGCCTCGGTCTGGTACGTGGTGGCCGTTTGCGCCTTCATGGCCGACCAGTTCGCCAAGCTCGCCATCGTCCGCACGTATGCCTATGGCGAACAGGTCGAAGTCACGCCGTTCTTCAATTTCGTCCATGTACTGAATCCGGGGGCCGCGTTCAGCTTTCTGGCAGGTGCGGGCGGTTGGCAACGCTACTTCTTCATCGCTCTTGGTTTGGCAGTCTCGGCTTGGCTGGCACGCATGCTGAAACAGCGGTTGCCAAGCCTTGAAGCACTGGGATACAGCCTGATTCTCGGCGGGGCGCTTGGAAACGTCGCGGATCGCCTATTGCGCGGGCAGGTCGTGGACTTTCTCGACTTCCATTGGCGGCACTCGCACTGGCCTGCCTTCAATCTCGCTGATGTTGCCATCACCTCAGGGGCGGTCTTGCTCATCATAAACGGGCTGATCCAAGGCAGGGCGGTGGACGCAAAGCCAATTGAGAACTATAATCATTTGCAATAAATTATTCTGACACTCTCCTATGCCTTGCCGAACACCTTATCGCTGGTTGATGGCGCTGTTGCTCGCGACTTATGCGCTTATCAGCGGGCCAGCACTCGCAGCCGACAGCACCGAAACCAAAGCCAAGCAAATTTGGCAGCTTCTGGACTATGTGGCTGTCGATTACGGCGGTGCCGTAGCCAATGGCACGGTGCTGAAGGCGTCGGAATATGCAGAGATGCAGGAGTTCGTCGCCACCGCCGAGCGTCAATTGGGCGAGCTACCAAGTAAGACCGACAAGGCGCGCTTGCTGCAACAAGCTACGGAGCTTCGCCGCGCAGTAGCGAATAAAGCTGATCCAGCCATCGTGGCGCAACTGGCGCATGCGCTATCCAGCGCCGTGCAAAAAGCGTATCCATTCCCGGTGGCCCCAGCCGCCGTACCGGACTTGGCCCGGGGTGCGCAGTTGTTTCAGGCGCAATGCGCGGCCTGTCATGGCATGCAAGGGCACGGTGATGGCCCCTTGGCTACCTCCCTGAACCCCAAACCAACCGCGCTGGCCGAGCACTTGCGGGCGCGGGAGCGCAGCTTGTTCGCACTACATCAGATCATCAGCAACGGCGTCCCAGGGACTGCCATGCAAGGCTTTGGCTCATTATCGGACGAGGATCGCTGGGCGCTGGCATTCTTTGTCGGTACGTTGCCCTATGTACAGAGCGACAAGACCGCAGGGGCAAAGCTTTGGCAAACGAATGGGCAAGCCCGTCAAACGGTTGCCAATCTGGAAGCATTGACGCAAACCTCCGAGCATGTCTTGGCGGACAAGCTGGATGAACCCTCAGCTAAAGCGCTGACCGCATATCTTCGCGCTAACCCGAGTGCGTTGGACGCAAACAAGCCGAAAGGCACGGCAATAGCCAAGGCCAAGCTTGGCGAGAGCGTGGTTGCATTGCAAAACGGGGATCGTGCGACCGCAGCCAAGTTGGCCTTGTCCGCTTACCTTGATGGTTTCGAGCCCGTTGAACCGGCGCTCGCCACCCGCAACCGCCCGTTGTTCGAGCAGATCGAAGCTGCAATGGTGTCCTACCGAGCATTGGTGGCAAACGGTACTGCCGCCGACGTGCAGGCTGCGCACCAACGGTTACATGGCTTGCTCGATGAGGCAGACAAAGTTCTTGCCCCTTCGGAGAACGATGCCGTCGCGGCCTTTATCGGGGCATTGACTATTTTGCTGCGGGAGGGCTTAGAAGCGTTGCTAGTAGTCGTCGCCATGCTGGCATTTCTCAAGAAGGCCGAACGCCGGGATGTCGCGGTCTATGTGCATGCAGGATGGATGGCCGCACTGGCGGCAGGTGGCATCACTTGGGGCGTGGCGACCTATCTGGTCGGCGTCAGCGGTGCGAGCCGGGAATTGACGGAAGGCTTTTCTTCACTGTTTGCGGCTGTGGTCCTGCTCGGCGTCGGAATGTGGATGCACCAAAAGAGCGTCGCCGGTCGCTGGCAGATTTACCTCAAGGAAAAGCTATCCTCGGCCCTCAACAAGCGCACGGCGTGGTTCTTGTTCTCGCTGGCATTCGTCGCGGTGTACCGCGAGGTGTTTGAGACGGTACTGTTCTACGCCGCCCTTTGGACAGAGGGTAATGGATGGCCTCTGCTCGCTGGCCTGAGTACGGGCATGGCGCTTTTGGCGTTGCTTGCAGTGTTACTGCTGCGCACCAGTGCGCGATTGCCGATCGGGCAGTTTTTTGCGGCGAGTTCCATGCTGGTAGCAGTGCTCGCGGTGATCCTGGCTGGCAAGGGCATTGCGGGTCTGCAAGAGGCCGGACTCCTGCATACCAGTCCGATTGCAATCCCTCGGATTGATTTGCTTGGTATCTATCCGTCGTGGCAAACGGTCCTAGCGCAGTTTGTCGTTCTGCTCACCACTGTGGTGGCTTTCACTATCAATTTGCGTTCGACGCGGCAGAGGGCAACGCGGCGAAGCTGATTCAAGGCGCTTGCCTATCTCGCAAACAGTGTCAGTTTGAGCTATACCCTAACGCAACGTCAGGGAGAGACTGGAATCACGTCAGGATAGAGTCCAATGTATTGACCCAGCAAATCCTGCTCAGGTCATGCCGCTAATGCAAATGCCTCAGCGGGTGTTCTCATGTTCAGCGCCTGATGCGGACGCCGGTGGTTGTAGAAGTGGATCCAGTCCCCGATGAGGCGACTGGCATGCTGCAGCGATTCGAACCGGTGCCGATGCACGCACTGCTCCTTGAGCGTGCGGATCACCCGCTCGACCAGGCCGTTCTGCTCCGGGCTGTGCGGCGTGATGAATTCCTGGCGCAGGCCGTAGCTCCGAACCAGGGCCGTGAAGCTGCGGCTGGTGAAGACCAGCCCGTTGTCCGAACGCAGCAGGAACGGCTCCGGCACGCGGCCCAGCGTGCCGAAGCGCGCGATCAGGGCCTGCTCCAGCGCTGACTCCGCTGTCTTGGACTTCCCACTGCGCGACAGGTGCCAGCCCAGCAATTCGCGGCTGTGGCAGTCGATGACCAGCGCCATCGTCGTCCAGCCATCGCGCCCTGCCCAGACCCGGCACATGTCCGTAGCCCATCGCTCGTTGGGCGCCTTGGCCACCGAGGGCAGCGACTGGATCCGAGGCCTGAAGCCCACTGGGCGCTTGCGCACCTGCCAGCCCCGAAGCTGGAAGATGCGCTGCACCGTGTTCTTGTTGAAGCCCAGCAGGTGCGCCACCGTCCGATACCCAAACGACGGGTTCTCCTCGATCATGGCCTTGATCGGCGCAACGAAGCGCTCCTGCAGCGTCGGCGCGGCCTTCACCGGCCGGTAGTACACGCTGCGCCTGGGCACATCGAACCAACGGCACAGCTTGCTGATCGAGACGGTGATGCCGTCGGCTTGCAGTCCCTGGCGGATCGTCTCGATCACTTCTCGTCCTCGCCCAGCAGGGACTGCAATTTTTTTCTGGCGCGCAGCTCCAGCATCGCTTCGCCGTAGGCCTCCTGGAGTTCCTTCAGCTGGCGCTCGTACTGCTCGCGCACGTCCTGCGGGTTGGCCTTCAGGGCGTTCTCCATGCCCCGGCGGCCATCCTCCATCCAGCTCTCGATCTCCGAGGGCGGCAGGTCATAGGTCCTGCTCGCCTCCGACACGCTGGTCTTGCCCTGGATGATTTCCAGGACCAATGCCGTCTTGCGCTTCGCGGTCCAGCGCTTGATCTCTTCGTCCATCAACGTACTCATGGTGTCTTCCTCTCGACGGTAACACCTGAGCAGGTTTTCACTGGGTCAATACATAGACGGCAAGGTCGATACGGCCTACGAGATCAAGGCGGGGATCGAAGCCCTGGAAGTTGAATGCGAACGGCTGCCTGGTGCGAGCTTCTTGCGCAATTCGCCCTTGATGCTTTGCCTCGTAGCTTTTGCGGACGCCATGACCGGTGGTGACTTCGAGTCGCAGTCTCCTCAAAAGAAGTCGCCGACGTCGCCAGAGGTAGCAGTCATCTTGAGGACCCGCACGGCCATGATTTCCGAGCTTGAACGTGTCTTTAGGGTCCACTATTTGAATCAGGGCGGCCCGAGCCGCCCTTGGGGCTGAGCCGCTCGGGGAGTCGTGCTGCCCAGTTCGTGTCAGGCGTTGCCAAGCCCGCACGCCAGAACGCTGGGCAGCCGGTACGCGTTGGTGCGCATCACGGCTTGGCGATGGCTCATGGCAACACAAGAACTTGCGAGCCTCGGAGCGCCGCCGCTGCAACCGCATGCAGACCTCCCGTGCCCGACTCAACCAGCGGCTCTGTCTGTATCCATTTCAGGGTGCTGATCGCCGTGCCAAACAAGGCAATGCAGTCCATGTCGGCCTGCTGAGCTGAACGGTAGATGATGCCGGCAAAGCCTAGTGCAAATGCATCAGCTGCGAGCTCCTGGGTGTGGCTGAAACGCATGGACTGAAGCACTGGCCAGGCAGAACTCATGGCGCGCAGGTCTACCAACTGCAGACGCTGCGACACCCTCAAGTGCACCAGGGAACGGGCAGCCAGCAGTTGCAGAGAGACGCCCATCGTCTCTCGTCGGCATACCGCTTCATAAAGAGCCGTCACTGGCGCAAGCGCGAAGTAGCCGACGGGCGTGTCACTCAGATCAAATCGCCAGGCCAGCAAACCCGGTGGCGCGAGCCGCACGCGCCCGATTCTGAGCGTTCCCTTGCGGGACCGTATCTGTTGGACGCGATAGAGCGCCTGCGGCGCATCAAGTTCAAAAGTTGGAGTGGAAGGAAGGTCGGAGAGTCTCATGCAAAGGGGCGTCAGGTCCCCTCTGCCCGTGCCAGCTTCAATACACGCTCCGTATCACCTTGCTCGAGCGCTTGTCGCGGCGTCAGTCCCTTCAAACCCCCGTGTGGAGACTCAAGAAACGACAACAGCGACCAACCCTCGGTTGTGCCAAGGGCATTGGCAAGCTCGGGAACTGCTGCCCAGAGCGCGGGCTCGAATTGCCACCGTGGCAATCGATACCCTCGCCGGGTCTGGGTAAGGCCGATGGCGCGGCCTTTGGCAATCCAAGCGTTGATGGTCACGCGTGTAGTACTGGCGAGCACGGCCGCTTCATCGGTCGTCAACATATCACCGGCTTGTAGCCTTTCAGTGCGAGCAGCCAAGCTGCTTGCAAGCAAAGCTCGCGTTTGCTCAGGGGAAAGGTAGGTCGATGTCGCCGTTGACGCGCGCATAGCGCGGGCTGGGCTTCGGGCAGAGGAAGAAGTTGTAGTGGTGGACTTCATGGGGCTTCGCTCGAAGACTTCAGGGCGCGTTGCGTGCGTTGACCTTGCGTGCGCAGAAAAACCCACCCAGGCCGGCATCGAGCCGCGTTTGGGCGTACTTGATGGCCAGGGGGCCTTGATAGCTCGGCAGCACCGCAGGGCAAGCCTGTGTGGTGCTCAGAGAGCTCAAGGGGGACTCGCGCCGCCGAATAATCTCAATCATCGGCACCGTATGAGACCGTTCAACAATCCCAGCAAGAATTTGCAGCGCCTGCAGCATGGAATCCTGTGCGCTCTTAAGGACGATCATTCGACCTCTTTCGATAGGTTCGTTAAGTTGGTGTAGTTGGATTATCCAGCAAGTTTTGAGAACCTGGGGCATCGGCTCCCCCCGGTTCGACCGCCCCCACGGTGGTCCGCGCTGGATTCCCCGCCGGGATCGGCGCTTGCCATGCAGCCAGCCAGACCTGCTATGCCGCTGAAAGGAGCCCACCATGTCTCATCAAGAACACGCTCAGTGTGTAGAAGCCTGCGATGAATGCGCAGCTGCCTGTAATCACTGCGCGACCGCCTGCTTGGCGGAGCCCGACGTAAAGATGATGGCACCGTGCATTGCACTGGACATCGACTGCGCTGCAATCTGCCAGCTGGCCTCCGCGGCAATGGCACGTGGGAGCTCATTTGCACGGGATGTCTGCGCGCTATGCGCCAGCATCTGTGAAGCCTGCGGTCAGGAGTGCGCCAAGCACTCAGCTGACCATTGTCAGGCGTGCGCGCAGATGTGTCGTCGCTGCGCCGAGGAATGCCGGCGCATGAGCGCTACTGTCTAAACTTGATGCGTCAGGCTAGGCGTTCGTCGGGGCCAAGGACCATTCCCCCTCACGATTTGCCGTTGAGCAAGGCACCAGGGATTCGCTAATGCGCACCTCCGATGGCCGCCATAATGCCGGCCACCTAGGAGACGCGCATGCCGGACAGCCTTGCCCTGTTGATCGAACACTGGAAAGCAGACCCTCACAGCACCTACAACAGCTGGTTTCTCTGGGAAGAGCGTCTAAAGAACTTCCGATCGATACGCCGCGGGATTGGGCAGGTGGTAAGGGACATCGAGGCCGGCACGTTCGGGAACGCCTATCGTGGCTCGACCCTGGAGACGGTCGTCGAATCGGTGGCCGAACAGCGCCAGATTTTTAAGGGCGCCGATCACGCCTTCATGTGGAAGCCCAAGCTGCGGATTCCCGACATCTACGAGAACATCGAGAACCAGCGTGCCTTTGGGCGCCTGCTTCATGCCTGCGACTGTTGCGATACCGCACCGGCTGTCATCGAAGCTATTCAGCGCATTGATGCGCTGCAGATCAAGGGGCTCGGCCCTGCCGTGGCCAACCTTCTGTACTTCATTCATCCGACACTGGTGATGCCGTTCAACACGGCCATCGTCAAGGGCTATAACGCCTTGACCGGAAGCAACGTGAAGCTCGGACGTTGGGACCACTACCTGTCGCTGCGAGAAGGTGCCATTCGCCTGAATGCGCAGTACAGGACCCTGCTTTCCAATGATCTCGGCGCATTGGCGGGCCTGCTGTTCGAGATTGGGGCCGGACGCTATCAGGCGCCGCCCCGAACGCCGGCTGCGGGAGAACTGCAGGCCTGGGAAGAGGACCTGGCAAAGGTACGTGCAGAAACTGCCGCACTGACCAAGCAGTGGGCGGCGGAAAGCGAGAGTGATACCACTCACACGCAGATCCAGGGCTGGCTGCGAGACTTGGGCAAGGCGCTGGGCTTTGACGTTTGGATTGCCAGCAATGATCGCAGCCGTCCGCTGGGAGACGGCAAGCTGGGGGACGGATGTCTGACGGAGCTGCCGCTGAGTAGTATCGGTGGTGCTGAGTCTGTGCGGCTCATCGACGTCATCTGGCTCGAGCGTGGCTCAGAACGGGTCCATGCAGCGTTTGAGGTTGAACACTCCACCTCGATCTATTCGGGCATCGTGCGGATGCTCGACTTGGCGCTGGGGACCACCGTGGGGGCCGGGAGCACCCTGTTTTTGGTGGCGCCGGACAGCCGTCGGGACGATGTGCAACAGCAGCTGCGTCGTCCCGCCTTCTCTCGAGTTGCGGAGCTTGGGATCCGCTACCTGCCATACAGCCAACTGCAGCATCATCGAGAGGCCGTCGCCCGGTTCGGGTCGGGCCTCAAGCCCATGTTGGAGCTGTCCCAACTGCTGCAATAGCCCGGGCTCGCCAACACGGCTGGGAGAGCCGACTCCGCACGCCACGGAGCCGGCGCCTGTTTCACGCCTTCGTTCTGGGCGTCCCCCGCATTAAGAGGAACGCCGCCGGAATCACGAACAGCGACAGCAAAGGCGCCGTCACCATTCCTCCGAGCATGGGTGCTGCAATCCGGCTCATCACTTCCGAGCCGGTCCCGCTGCCCCAGACGATGGGGATCAGGCCGGCCAGGATCACGGCCACGGTCATGGCCTTGGGCCGCACCCGCAGTACCGCACCCTCGCGGATCGCATCAAGCACCAGCCCGGCGCTCAATGCCTCGCCGCGGCCGAGTCGCTCCTCCAGGGCGTGACGCAGGTAGATCAGCATCACCACGCCGAACTCTGCCGCCACCCCGGCCAGGGCGATGAAACCGACACCGGTGGCGATGGAGAGGTTGAAGCCCATCAGGTACAGGAACCAGATGCCGCCGGTGAGCGCAAAGGGCATCGTCGCCATGATGAGGGCCGCCTCGTCCAGGCGTTTGAAGGTCAGGTACAGCAGCACGAAGATGATCAACAGCGTGGCTGGCACCACCACCTTGAGCTTGGCATTGGCGCGCTCCAGGTACTCGAACTGCCCGGAATAGGCAATGCTGATGCCGGGCTCCAGCTTGATCTTCTTGGCCACCTCCTGGCGAAGATCGTTGGCGACCGACGCCAGATCGCGACCCCGCACATCCACATAGACCCAGCCTGAGGGCCGCGCGTTCTCGCTCTTGAGCATGGGTGGGCCGTCGCTGATGTTCACCTGGGCCAAGGCGCCCAAGGTGACCTGCTGGCCCATGGCGGTCTGTATGGGCAACTGGCGCAGCTTCTCCGGAGAGTCTCTCCACTCGCGCGGATAGCGCAGATTGATAGGGAAGCGGGCCAAGCCCTCGACAGTTTCGCCGATGTTCTCTCCGCCGATCGCGCCCGCCACGATAGCCTGGACCTCGGCCACGCTGAGCCCGTAGCGGGCCACTGCGTTGCGATCGATGTCCACGTCGACGTAGCGTCCGCCGGTGAGCCGCTCCGCCAGCGCCGAGCTGACACCGGGCACAGTCTTGGCCACCTGCTCCACTTCCGACGCGATCCGGTCGATCACCTTCAGGTCGCTGCCCGTCACCTTCACGCCGATGGGGCTCTTGATGCCGGTGGCCAGCATGTCGATGCGGTTGCGGATGGGCGGAATCCAGATGTTGGACAGCCCCGGAATCTTGACGGCCTGGTCCAGCGCCTCGACGAGCTTCTCCGGCGTCATGCCCGGCCGCCAGTGATCACGCGGCTTGAGCTTGACGGTGGTCTCGAACATCTCCAGCGGTGCAGGGTCGGTGGCCGTCTCCGCCCTCCCCGCCTTGCCGAACACGCGTTCCACTTCGGGCACGGTCTTGATCATGCGATTGCTCAGCTGCAGCAGCTCGGTCGCCCGCTGGGCCGAGAGCCCGGGCAGCGCCGAGGGCATGTACAGCAGGTCGCCTTCGTCCAGACTGGGCAGGAACTCGCCACCCAGGCGTGCCAGGGGCCAGATCGTCGTTGCCAGGGCTGCCACGGCGATGGCCAGAGTGGCTTTGGGCCGGCGCAGCACCCATTCCAGCGCGGGGCGGTAGATGGCGATCAGCGCGCGGGTGATGGGATTCTTCTGCTCGTCCGGAATGCGGCCGCGGATCCAGTAGCCCATCAGCACCGGGATCAGCGTGACCGAGAGCCCCGCCGCGGCCGCCATCGCATAGGTCTTCGTGAAGGCCAGCGGACCGAAAAGCCGGCCTTCCTGCGCCTCCAGCGTGAAGACGGGGATGAAGGACAGCGTGATGATCAGCAGCGAGAAGAACAAGGCCGGGCCCACTTCCTCGGCCGCCTCGGTGATCACGCGCCAGCGCTCTGCGCCAGCCAAGGTCCCGCCGGAATTGGCATGCTGCCAGGCCTCCAGCTTCTTGTGCGCGTTCTCGATCATCACCACGGCCGCATCCACCATGGCGCCGATGGCGATGGCGATGCCACCCAGGGACATCATGTTGGCGTTGATGCCCTGGTAGCGCATCACGATGAAGGCTGCCAGCACGCCCAGCGGCAGCGAGATGATGGCCACCAGGGCCGAGCGCAGATGCCACAGGAAGACCGCGCAGACCAGCGCCACGACCAGGAATTCCTCACCCAGCTTGTGCGTCAGGTTCTCGATGGCGCGCTCGATCAGCGCGCTGCGGTCGTAGGTGGTGACGATCTCCACGCCCTTGGGCAGGCTGGCCTGCAGTTCGCCCAGCTTCTTCTTGACCCCAGCGATGGTCTCCTGCGCGTTCTTGCCGGAGCGCAGGATCACGACGCCGCCAGCGACTTCGCCCTCTCCATCGAGCTCAGCAATGCCGCGGCGCATCTCGGGGCCGATCTGCAGCGTGGCCACATCGCCCAGCCGTACCGGGATGCCGCCTCGCGCTGCCAGGGCAATGGACCGGAAATCCTCCAGCGACTTCAGATAGCCGCTGGCCCGCACCATGTATTCGGCGCCGCTCATCTCCAGCACGGAACCGCCCGTCTCCTGGTTGGCCGACATGAGGGCCTCGCGGACCTGCGCCTGCGTGATGCCATAGGCCGTCAACCTGGCCGGATCCAGCACCACCTGGTACTGCTTGACCATGCCCCCGACCGAGGCCACCTCCGCCACATTGGGCAGGCTCTTGAGCTCGAACTTGAGGAACCAGTCCTGCAATGCGCGCAGACCGGCGAGGTCCGTCTTGCCTGTCCGATCCACGAGGGCGTACTGAAAGATCCAGCCGACGCCCGTCGCGTCAGGCCCCAGCGCCGACTTGGCGGAGGCCGGCAGCCGCCCCTGCACCTGGTTCAGGTACTCCAGCACCCGCGAGCGGGCCCAATACAGGTCCGTGCCATCCTCAAAGAGCACGTAGACGAAGGAGTCCCCGAAGAAGGAGAAGCCTCGCACCGTCTTGGCCCCAGGCACCGAAAGCATGGTGGTGGCCAGGGGATAGGTGACCTGGTTCTCGACGATCTGAGGCGCCTGGCCCGGATAGTTGGTGCGGATGATGACCTGCACATCGGAGAGGTCCGGCAAGGCGTCGATGGGCGTGCTGCGCACGGCCCAGACACCCCAGGCGAGCAGAAACACGGTGCTGAGCAGGACCAGGAATCGGTTGCCGACCGACCATCGGATGAGTTGGGCAATCATCGCTGGGCTCCCGAAGTGGCGTGGCTCGCCGGCTCCATTGACACGATCACGTAGTCATCACCCCGCCTGACGAAGCTGAACTTCACGGCCTGCTTGGTCTTCAGCCCCACCGCCAAGGCCGGCTTGTCGAGCTTGAAGCCCATAGTCATGGCTGGCCACTTCAAGGCCTCGATCGCGCCGTGAGACAGGGTGACCTCGTCCTTGCTGATTTCCTCGATGGTGCCCATAGCGCTGTAGCTTGCGTGAGCGGTGTGATCTACGGCTGTCGTGGCAGCAGAAGAAGCAGGGGCTGTCTTCGGCGAGGCTGAGGCTGCCTCCATCGGAGGCGTCACCCCTTTGAGACTGGCCTCGGAATCGATCAGGAATTGGGCCGATGCCACGACCTGCTGTCCGGCGCTCAGGCCGCTGAGCACCACCAACTGATCCTCGATCTCTTCGCCCACCTCCACGCTGACCGGATGGAATCGACCAGGGCCGTCCACTACATAGGCCAAGGCACGCTTGCCCGTCCGGATCACAGCCTCGCTGGGCACCAGCAGGCGCGGTTGAGGTGCTCCCTGCAGGCTGACTTGAGCAAACATGCCGGCCTTGAAGCGCTGCCCGGGATTGGGCAGCTCCAGTCGCACGCGCAGCGTTCGGGTGTCTTTGCTGGATTCCGGCAGGATGCTGACCACCCGTGCCTTGAATATTTCGGCGCCGTAGGCGGCAAATCGCATCTCAGCCGCCTGGCCCACCGCGACGCGCCCGCCCTGAGACTCGGGCACCGCGACCTCCACCCATACACTGCCCAGGCCGTTGATGCGGGCCAGGCTCATGCCCGCGCCGACCGTCATGCCTTGCCTCACCATCAGTTCGGCGATCAGGCCGCCTTGCGGTGCGGTGACGGTGATGCGGGCGCTGGGTTCGTGGGTCTGATCCAGACGCGCCACCAGCGCTTCGCTCATGCCCAGCAGCAGCAGGCGCTGCCGAGCGGCTTGTGTCAGCGTGGCGTCTCCAAGCGCCCTGACGGCCAGGTACTCACGCTGCGCCGCCACCCACTCGGGCAGCAGGAGGTCGACCAGCGGCGCGCCAGCGGCAATCACGTCCCCTGGGGCGCGCGCATAGACGCGCTCGACAAAGCCGCCGGTGCGAGCCTGCACGATGCTCACGTCGCGCTCATTGAGCTGTACGGTCCCCACCGCCTCGACGCGCGCGGCCGTCGGCCGCTCCTGGACCGAAGCCACCCGCAGGCCCAGGGACTGCACCGTTTGCGCGGACACGCTCAAGCCAGGCGACTGGTCCGAGACCTCGTCGGCATACTTGGGCTGCAACTGCATGTCCATGAAGGGTGACTTGCCCGGTTTGTCGAAACGCTGCGTCGGACTCATCGGGTCGTACCAGTACAGCACCTTGCGCTCGGCCTTCGCGGCGGGCACGTTGGCCTCTTTCGAGACGTTGTCGTGGCTGACGGAGCTGGCGCGCCAGCTTGAAAGACCCCAGCCCGCGGCGATGCCAGCAGCAAGCAAAGTGAGCCCTGCAATGAAGTTCTTGGTGTTCATGGGGTGTCCTTCCTCAGTCGGCGATCAGGCTGTGCAAACGGGCAAGCAAGCCGCTGCGTTGCGCCTGCAGGTCGATACGGCGCAGGCGCTGCTCCAGCACCTGGCTTCGCACGGCAAGGACGGCGGCCAAATCAGCGCGGCCTGCCTGGTAGTTGCTGAGCGCCAGCGCGACGCGGTCCTGAGCCAGCGGCAGTGCGTGGCCGTCCAGCCGCTCGATCTGCCGTCCCAGGGACTGGAGCTCCGCCAGTTCCTCCTCCAGTTCCTGGCGATGGCGGCGTTCGGTCTCCTCGCGCTCGGCTTCAATGCGCTCCAGATCGCGCTGCTTGGCCGTGGTCATGGGGCGCTGGCGCCGGTCCTTCTGCCAGGGCAGCTCAAAGCTCAGCTGGAAGGAGAGCATGTCGCCCCACTGCGCGCCGCGGCGGCTGTAGGCCAGCTCCCACGCCCAGTCGCCCTTCGACTCGGCATTGGCTTCGTTCAACTCTGCACGGGCCATGGCCAGCATGGCGGGATAGACGGCCAGCTCAGCATGGTGGCTCAGCCGGGTCCGGAACTCCTCGGCCGGTAGCTCCGTCAGGGGGATGTCGCCCTCCAGCACTTCGTCGCCCTGTGGCCCCAGCAGGCGGCGCAGTGCTGCCCGTGCCTTCTCGGCATCACGCTGAAGTTCGTCCGCGCGATCGGCCAGTGCCAGCGCCTCCTGGCGCGCCATCAGCAGGTCTGCGACCGGTGCGCCCCCAGCGATGCGGGCAGGCAGTGTGTCCTGCAGGCGCTGGTTCTCTGCCTGCAGCTCACGCAGGAGTGCCCGCTTGTCCTCGATGCTTCGTGCCGTGATCCAAGCCAGATCCAGCGCCTGGCGCACTTGCAGCCGCTGCACCTGCAGCATTGCGCGCTCCCGCTCGGTGCGGGCCTGGGCCCCCTCAAGCCGGGCAGCGCGCTTGGCCTGGTTGGGGACCTCCTGCATCAAGGCAATGCGCTGCATGGTCATGAAGTCCCGGGTGAGGCTCCACCGATCCATGCCGCTGGTCGGCAGGTTCTCGATGCCCAGGGACAGGCGCGGGTCTGGCAACGTGCCGGCCGCGGGCTGGGCCGCGGATGCACCATCCAATGCCGATTGTTGGGCATGAAGCCCGGGGTTTTGGCGCTCGGCGAGCTGGCGCGCTTCTGCGTAGCTCAGCGCATGAGCTGGCAGCACAAAGCTCAGACAAAGGCTCAGCAGCGCGCTGATCCGGCAAGGTGTGAAGGCAGAGTGCAGCCCCAGGGGGCGGCCAATGTGGCATGTAGACATGGGAGTCCTCAAGAAAAGTCGCAATCGCAGCAAGGGGCACGCGCTCAGAGCGCGCGCGGCATGCGATCAGCTCAATTCCTGAGGACCAAGAGGCTGAGATACAGCGGTGGCTCACCAACTGGCCGATGAGCAAGTGCCGCCTGCCCAGTGCGGACACTCGCCGGCAGCTCCGGCAGGACCGGCTGCACGATGCCCAAGATGAGGGTGACAGCTGCAGGGTTCGGCTGCAGATCGGGCGCTGTTGTCAGCGGGGTGGTCTGAGCATCCTTGTCGCAATGGGCCTTGCAGAGCTGCGGCTGTTCGTCATCCATCGAGCCAGGCATGCCATCGCAATCGGGCATGGCCATGACCATGGCCGCATGCTGACGGGCCTTCTCCAGCTGTGGGCAGGCGTAGGCGGCTGTGGCGAGCTGCATGAAGAGCATCGCCATCAGGACGCTGGTGCAAACCCAGCGACGCAGACGCCTCGTAATGGTCATGGGTGCAAGAATAGTTCGGAGAGAACTGCCGCAATTGCGCTATGTCAAGCGAACTCGCTGAACTGCGGCTTCGCGCGGCTACTGGGCACTGGCAGCCCATGGGCTTCCGCACCTCAGGAGGGCACGAATTTCAGGGCTGCTTTTGAACTGAGAAGGTCAGATTCACACTATCGCCGCTCTTGTTGGACCACATCCAGCAGTAGTCCTGATCTTGTGCCACTTCCAGCACCGCATCGGCAGATTTGGCACCCTCCACCTTGGCGGCGAACTCCACGTTCTTTCCCTCGTGGAAATGGACGTTGAAAGCGGTGGGCTGGGTGGACTTGAAGGCCCAGGCGACGCGCTGCCCCTTGCTGAGCTTGGCGCACACCTCTGCGAACTTGCCGGCGGCGATGGGCTGGGAATGCTCGAAGCGTCCCGTCGAGTCCCAGCGGATGTCGACCACGTCGGCCACCGCGGCGTGCACCGCCGCAGCACCGACGAGAGCCAGGGCAATGCTCACCATACTACGTCTCATCATGTCATTCCTCGGCACGCAATGCCTTGTTGAGTTGATCCACCACCTCGGCCCAATCTGCGTCTCGAAGGATCTCCTCGCGCAACAGCGTAGCCTGTGCGGGCGTCCAGAACGGGGCATCCTCAAGGGCCACGGCGCCAGGCAGTGGTGCATGCTGCATCAGGAAGCTCGCGATGCTCGCATCGTCCGCCAGCAGCCCCAGTTGCTTGAACAGCTCCGAGAATCGGTGAATTGGTCTTTCCATTTTTTAGCTCCAACAACAGAGATCTGCTGGGTCAAGCAGCAAGGGGCCGTTCAAAGTGCTTGGCGGTATCCTGAAGCATATGGTCGACGCACCAGCGTGCGTAGGCCGCTCCGAGGCAACGCCCGGCGAAGGCCGGTAGGCCACGAGTGGGCAAGGCGTAGTCGATCCAGATCGTGACATGCGTTCTTCCTTCCTGAACCTGGACCTTGAAACCCATTCTGTACCCGGCCAGCAAAATGAGCTTCGGAATACCGGACGTCTCCCAAGCCTTGCCCCAGGGCTCCCTGCGCTCAATCACCGCCTCGTCAACAGCCAGCGGCCAAGCAAGAAAGCGACCACGAAGCCGCATCACGCTTCCCACTGCGCGACCACCGGCTGCATCCAGTTCCATGCGCATCGTGGAATAGCCCATCATCAACGTTGGCTTCGACATATGGGCCACCAGACGCAAGGGATCGTCCAGGAAGGCGAACACGGCCTCGGCCGGTGCAGACAGCACCGTCTGGGCCTGGTAGTGCTCGCCGTAGGACAAGGTCCTCACCCGCGGCGCAGCCTCAAGGCGTTGGTGATGACCGAGGCCGAGCTGAGGCTCATGGCCAGCGCCGCGATCATGGGTGACAGCAGCCATCCGGTGAACGGATACAGAAGGCCCGAAGCGATGGGGATGCCCAGCGCGTTGTAGACGAAGGCGAACATGAGGTTCTGCTTCATGTTGCCCACCGTCGCCTCGGACAGTGCGCGCGCCGTCGAGATGCCGCGCAGGTCACCTTTGACCAGCGTGACCTGCGCGCTGTTCATGGCAACATCAGTGCCGGTCCCCATCGCGACCCCTACATCCGCCTTGGCCAGGGCCGGTGCATCGTTGATGCCGTCCCCTGCCATGGCCACCACGCGCCCCTGGTCCTGAAGGCTCTGCACCAGGGCCAGCTTGTCTGCAGGCTTGACCTCGCCGTGGACCACATCAATGCCCAGGCGTGCGCCGACAGCCTTGGCGGTAGTGAGTCCATCCCCCGTCGCCATGACGATGAGAATGCCGGCTTCTCGTAGCGCTGTCAGTGCCTCAGGCGTACTGGACTTGATCGGGTCGGAGACCGCCAACAGCCCCATCAGCTTCCCATCCGCCGCGAGATGCATGACGCTGGCACCTTCCGCCCGAAGCGCTTCGGCAGCGGGAAGCAGGACCTTCACGTCGACACCACACTGCGCCATCAGCGCCGTATTGCCCAGCGCCAGTTGGCGACCCTCGACCACGCCGCGTACGCCGATGCCGGTGCCAGATTCGAAGCTCTCCGGCTTGGACAGCACCAGACCTCTCGTGCGCGCCTCCTTGACGATGGCCTCCGCCAGCGGATGCTCGCTGCCCTGGTCCAGGCTGGCGGCCAGGCGAAGAAGCTCAGTTTCCTGGACGCCAGGAGCGGCGATCAGTCGATCAAAGGCAGGTCGGCCCTCAGTCAGTGTCCCCGTCTTGTCGATGATCAGGGCATCGATCTTGCGCAGGTTCTCGATGGCCGCTGCATCCCGGAAGAGCACCCCGCTGGTCGCCCCACGCCCGGTGGCCACCATGATCGACATGGGGGTGGCGAGTCCTAACGCGCAGGGGCAGGCAATGATCAACACAGCGACGGCGTTGACCAGCCCATAGACCCAGCTCGGCTCGGGTCCAAACAGACCCCAGACCACCAACGTCAGCAACGCGATCCCCACCACGGCCACGACGAAGTAGCCAGCGACTTGGTCCGCCATGCGCTGCATCGGTGCTCGCGAGCGCTGGGCCTGGGCCACCATCTGCACGATCTGAGCCAGCATCGTGGCGGATCCCACTCGCTCTGAGCGCATGACCAGGGCGCCATTCGTGTTCAAGGTCGCACCGATCACCTTGTCGCCGGGGCCCTTGACCACCGGCACTGGCTCTCCAGTCAGCATGGCTTCGTCGACAGCGCTGCGCCCTTCGATGACCACGCCATCGACCGGCACCTTTTCGCCAGGCCGCACGCGAAGCAGATCGCCCACATGGACATGGGTCAGCGGCACATCAGACTCCGCGCCATGCTCGTCGATGCGCCGTGCGGTCTTGGGCGCCAGACCCAGCAGCGATTTGATGGCTGCTGAGGTCTGGGAGCGCGCCTTCAATTCCAGGATCTGGCCCAGCAGCGTCAACGAGATGATGACCGCAGCGGCTTCGAAGTAGACCGCCACGCGACCCATGGCCTGGAATGATGCTGGGAACACTTGCGGGGCTACAGTCGCTACGACGCTGTACACGAAGGCAGCGCCGGTTCCCAGGCCAATCAGGGTCCACATGTTCGGACTGCGGTTCACCACCGACTGCAAGCCGCGGTCAAAGAACGGCCAGCCGGCCCAAAGCGCCACCGGCAAGGTGAGGATCATCTCGACCCAGCTCTGCGTTGCCATTTCAAACAACTGCAGCCTGTGCCCCACCATGGCGAGCAAGGTGACCACCACCGTGAAGGGGAGCGTCCACCAGAACCGTCGCTGGAAGTCCAGGAGCTCCGGGTTCTCTTCCTCCTCCAATTCAGGCAAGAGCGGTTCCAAGGTCATGCCGCACTTCGGACAATTGCCGGGATGATCTTGCCGGATTTCCGGGTGCATGGGGCAGGTGTAGATTGTCTGCCCGGGTGAACTGGGTGCGGCGGGCTCGGCGGAGCCTGACGAAGCAGGCGCAGGCTTCGTCGCGGCTTCCGGCTGCTTGTGCTCATGGTGGTGACCTTGGCGGTGCTCATGCGCATCATGGCCGGCTGCTGGTGTTGCCCCCGCCAAGACCAACGTCATCCCGCACAGTGGGCATTTCCCAGGCTGCGCTTGCCGGATCTGCGAATGCATCGGGCAGACGTACATCTCTGCCGGGGCGGCAGCGTCTGATTTCATTTCGTGTTCGTGATTCATGCGGCTCTCTTGGATTGGGCCTTGATCGATGCACGGCCGGGCCCATCTCATGACGGCCCGGCCACGGTTGGCTGGATCAGCCCTCCGGATTCGGCGGCGCGGTGCTG
Organism: Roseateles flavus; assembly: GCF_039872765.1. NCBI lineage: Bacteria > Pseudomonadati > Pseudomonadota > Betaproteobacteria > Burkholderiales > Sphaerotilaceae > Roseateles > Roseateles flavus. The sequence goes on from NZ_JBDPZC010000006.1 coordinate 49,627, forward strand.
GCTGACCAGCGTGGGATGAAGCGCGGCGTCTGCGCTGCCCAACGGCGGTACTCGGCGCCGAACTGCTGCTCCATTTCCCGCTCCTCGGTGATGGCCAGGCGTCCGTACATCACTAGCAGGATGGGGAACATCAGCAGCGTCAGCAACGTGGGCCACTGAGCGAGGAAGCCCAGCAGGATCAGCACGAAAGCCACGTACTGCGGATGTCGGACCCTGGCATACGGTCCGACGGTGGCCAGTGCGTGGCGGCGCTGCGCGTGATAGAGCACATGCCAGGCCTCGGACAGCAGCCAGAACCCGCCGCCCAGGAGGAGGTAGCTGGCGATGTGCAGGGCGCCGAAGTGCGGGTCGCCCTTCTCGCCCAACAACGTCGACCAGAGATGCCCTGAGTTGTGGGACAGAAGGTCAAGCCCCGGGTAGCGCGTTTGCAGCCAGCCCGACAGCAGATAGATGGTCAATGGGAAGCCATACATCTCGACGAACAACGCGACGATGAAGGCGGCGAAGGCGCTGAAGCTGCGCCAGTCCCGCGCCGTCTGGGGCTTGAAGAAGCTGAACGCGAACATCACGAAGACGGCCGAATTGAGGATCACCAGGGACCACAAGCCGTAGGCAGGAGCGTCGTGTGTCATGGCGTCTTCCTTTCGTCGCGATCCTCACCATGCTGGTGGTGCCCACCTCCGTGGTGATGGCCGCCGTGCATGAAGACATGCATCAGCGGGCAAGCCAGCAAAAAGAGATAGGGCAGGACGCCCAGCAGGTGGGCTCGGTGCTCCTCCCAGAGGAACCAGCCAGCCACACCGGCCAGCACGAGCCAACCCAAACCGAAGCGGGAGCGCCAGAAGGGCGCACGCTGATGGTTGTGTTCCATGGCGACAGCCCTCCGGTTACTTGGTCATCGCGGCCGGACCGGCGGGCATGCGGTCCATCATCATTTCCATCATCATCTGCATCATGTCCATGCGCTGCTCCATGGCCTCCATGCGAGCCTTCGGATCCGTTGGCATGCCTTTCATGCCATCGCCTGCGCCCTTGCCGGACATCTGCTTCATCATCCCCATGCCGCCTTGCATTGCCTTCATGTGCTCGGCCATCAGCGCCTGACGCTCCTCAGGCGTCTTCGCGGCCATCATCTTCTGGTGCATCTCCTGCATGGCCTTCATCTTGGCGCCCATGTCCCCGGCCATCGACTCCTTGCCAGGGGCTGCGGCGGCCTTTGGCACCGGCTTGGCAGGCGGCTGCGCTGCAGACGAGGCTGTGCCCTCGGGATGGTGCGCCTGGTGATCCTGTTCATTCGCGGCCACAGGTTTCTGTGCGACGGCGAGACCTGCCGCCAAAACCAGCGCAGGAGTGATCAATGCAATCTTGTTCATGGTGCTCTCCGAAAGGTTGCGGCGAGGAAGACCGACTGGGGTCCAAGTCGAAGGCACGCGTGCTGCCCCGCCACCAGCACGCGCGTCACAGCGTGCGGTTTCAAATGCCTCCCGACGAATGCGAGAGGCTGGGTGGCGGATGGCTAGATGGTCAGCCTGAGCAGGCGGATCGGGATGGGTGGCCCCGTCACGCAGGGGGGCACATCTGCGGGCAAGACCTCGGCGATCTGCGCGACGCCAGGTGTCCAGGCTAAGGTCGTGAACTGGATCAGCACTGGCAGCAGACTGCCCGGCGAGCCCAGATCCTTGGCAACGACGTTGACCGTGGAGCGTTCGTCATCACAGAACTTCTGGCAGGCCTCGCCGTGATCCTGCGGTTCGGGAGCATTCGACTCGACGGCGATCTCGTCGTCGTCATGATCGTGATGCCCATGTGACGACGCGGCACCGTCGTGATGGTGTGAAACCGCTTCACCGAGCACCAGAACCGCACTGCTGCCGCCCAAGGCGCAAGCATTGGCCATGCCGGAGACCAGCGCGAACAGCCAGACGAACAGCATCGCGGCCGCAAGCCGCCGCTTAGTTGTCCGTTGAATCGTGGTCATCATGGAATGAATGCTCCAGCGAGTCGCTTGTCTCTAAGCCGATGTTGCGCCGGGCGCCTCGTCGCTACATTGACACGCATCAATCTCTGCGCCGCAGCAAAGGACCGCTCGGCGGACTTCAATTGGCAGCCGCCTGCAGCTCCATGACGACAAGGCCGCCTGAGAGGCGCTCCACCTTGAAGCGGACCTTGTCGCCAACCTTCACCTGATCGAGCATCGCGGGGTCTCTGACCTGAAACACCATGGTCATGCCTGGCATCTGCAAGTTCTTGATCTCGCCATGGCGGATGGTGAGCTTCTTGCTTTCCTTGTCGATCTTGCGAATCTCGCCATCGGTCATGTCCGCGGCGGGGGCTGAGGCGCCCCCTGCGTGCATTGCACTGTGATCCATGGTTTGGGCGCTCGCCGAAGCGGAGAAAGTGCCGCCCAGCGCCAGCAAAGAGGCCAGAACAACTGTCTTGATTGCATTCATGTCGTACTCCTTCAACGGTAGCTTTGATAGACGCGGGCGCCGCCCTCCTGGGCGAGCAACAGCACGTCGTAGGGATCCTTGCGGCCGTACTCCGGGCCGTCCATTCCGGGGGAACCGAGCGGCATGGCGGGCACAGCCAGGCCAACAGCCTTGGGTCGCTCGCGCAGCAGTCGGCGAATGTCCTTCGCGGGCACGTGGCCCTCGATGGCATAGCCCCCCACCAAGGCGGTGTGGCAGGAGCCGAACCTGAGGTCGACGCCCAGACGTTTGCGTGCTTCGGTGTTGCCGCTGTCATTGACCGAAACCACCTGGAATCCATTGGCCTCCAGATGCCTGATCCAGTCCTTGCAGCAGCCGCAGTTCGGTCCTTTCCAGATCTGGACCTGGTGAGGCCCATCACTGGCCGGTTCCGCCTTAGCCCCAACTGGGGCTGCGAGCGCCAAGGCGGCGCCTCCAGCCAGCAGTTGGCGCCGCGTCAAGGGGGAGTTCCGTTCAGTGCTTGTGATCAGCATGGCCGCCGTCCTTGGGCGTTGAGGTTTTGCCGGCCACCGTGACCACCCCCTTCATGCCGGCCTCCAGGTGACCCGGCTGCAGGCAGGCAAACTCAATCCGGCCCGCCTTGGTGAACTGCCACACGATCTCTCCGGTCTTGCCGGGGGCCACGGTGACCATGTTCTCGTCGGCGTGCTCCATGCCGGGGGTCTTCTTCATGAGCTCGTAGTGCTCCTTGAGCTCCTTCTCCGTGCCAAGCACCATCTCGTGCTTGACCTGACCGGAGTTCTTCACGACAAAGCGAACCGTTTCGCCCTGCCTCACATCAACGCTCGAGGGGGTGAAACGCATGGCGTCGCTCATGTCGATCTGCACAGTGCGGCCAACCTGACTCGCGCTACCAGGTTTGCCAATTTCGTCTTCATGCTTGCCGTCCGCGTGGCTGAGTCCGGCCAAGAGGGACAGCGTCAGAGCCGCAGAGATGGAAATGGGGTTCAAATTCATAGGTCGTTCCTGCTGTTACTGCATGAGGAATGCGCGGCTCGCGATACCAGTGCGCAGACACTGGTCGCAGCTGGCGGCGCTTCAAAAGCCGGGAGGGGACGTGACTTGCGGTCGCCTAGGCCACGGGCGATTCGCCGGGGATCGAGCCCTAAACAGGAGATCCGGAATGCCAGAGGTGGCGAGGCGGCGCACCATGCCAAGCCACTGCAAAGCGGTTTTGCCGCAACGCAAAAGAGGCAAGGCGTTGGTGAGCGGGCGCGAGGCCCTGGCCCATCAGAGTAGTGGGCTTCGAGGAGGTCGTTCCAGCCCGCTGACCATGACGCGGTCGCGGATGACCTTGACGGTCGGAACGTCGAGCAAGTCAGGATGCACGACGGCAATCGTCACGACGCTGGAGACGATCGCCGCAGCACTGCAGCACGAGGAGCAAACACTGCATTTGCCCGAATGCTTGCTGTGGTTCTGTGAGGCCTTGTCGCAATGCGGGCTGACCTGCTCCGTTCCAGCTTGCGGATGGCAGTCAGGGGCACCGCCGGCTACGACGGCAGCTTCCTCAGTCACATGATCGGAGCCAGAGACCTGACGGCTTGAATGATTGGCCGGACCGCAAAGCAGCATGGTCTGCGCGGCGTACCCCTGAATGGGTAGCGCCGCGGCCAGCAACCATGCCAACACGATCCGCCAGAACTTGCTCATGCCCAAAAGTGTACGTGAGGAATCAACTGTATTGAATGTGCATCCCGCCAGCATGCCTATGCCGAGCGGGGCCACTTCAACGACGGCAACAGCAGCCGCCAGTGGGCGCAGGGGTTCGAGTGGCAGGCCCCTTTGCACTGACGGGCGAGTAGCCCGATGCTTCTATGGCTTGTAGAAATGCTTCGGCCTCACCATCGCCTGATTCGATCTCCACGCGATGGACAGCAAGATCAAATCGCAGCTCCGCGCTGGGATCCACGGCCTTCAGCGCCTTCGTAATGGTGCTGACGCAGTGGCCGCAAGTCATGTCGTTCACCTCAAAGGCAATCATCTTGGACTCCTATGGCTTCCCGATACAGGGTTCCAATGTCTTCCTTGACACCATGGGAAGGTCAAGTGTCTTGAAGGACCTTCTTGCGATTGACTTGCACAGCACGCTTCCACAGGCATTGAACGCGATGCTGCTTGGGCGGGGTACACCGCACGCCGGAGGAAAGCCATGCGGCCCCTTCTGCGTCTTCGAAGTAGATCTCGTGGGTGTCGCTGGCCTGCCAGACAGCAACAACATGTACGTGCGCCCACTGCTTGTGAGGCATCTGTTGATCAGGCATCAACAAGGAAACCTTCCTGACCTGCCTGGAGCCAATCACACGGATCCATCCTGGGAAATCGTCAGGGTCACTGCTATGGATGGACTCCACAGTGCGCCCGTTGTAGACCTCCAATGCAAGCCAAGGCGAACTCGAGAACCGAGCCATCAAGCTCCACGTTGACAAGCCTTGAGGTCTCTCGGGGGTGGAATCCTGGGAGCGCCACAGCTCACTTACGAATGTCACCACGGACCGGGATGGCAAGGTGTGCCACTCGCCTCGGACGGGGCGGTTGCAAGGGAGTAGAGATGGACACGGCTCATATGCCGTCAAAATTCTGCCCAGTCAGTTGCTACGGGACAAATCTAGGCCCATTGACGCAGCGCCCGCGCTGTCAATAGATGCGCTTTCTGGATATTTGCCCGCTGGGCCTACGGTGCCGCCGAAGGTCAACGATGCACAAGTCCCTCCATAGCCGGTCCAACGACGCACTACTCAATCTGCTGCGCAGAACGCGGCAGTCCCGCCGTTTGCGGCAAGCCGATCTAGCAGCCCGCTTGGGCCGGTCTCAGGCCGTTGTCAGCCGGGTGGAGTCTGGCGAACGCCGCCTGGACGTCGTTGAGCTTTGGGCCTGGCTGCAGGCCATGGACGTGGACTTTCTGAGCTTTCTGGAGCAACTCAAGAGCCAGCTTGAGAATCCAACTTCGCATGTGCAGCGCCAGAACGGCGCCGCCGGGCGGCATCCAGGATCAACGAATTGATGATCGCCGGCGTTTGGGCGGAGCGGCCAAGAGGGCTTCCGCTTCGGCCAGCAAGGCCGAACCCGAAACGCCCAGAGCTTTGGCAACGCGCAAGAGCAGACCCACCGTGGGCTGGCGTTCACCGCGCTCCAGCTTGCCGTAGTAGGAGCGGTCGACGCCCGCCAAGAGCGCAAAGCCATCCTGAGAATGCCCCAGCGCCTCCCGCGTCGCCCGAATCACTTGGCCCATGGCGGCGGCGACGTCGGGATCGAACGACGTCGAGCGTTTGGCCGGCGGAGCAATTGATGGGGCGCTGGGTTTCACGGCGGCAGAGAATCGCCGCCCATAGAATTACTGACCACGGCTCATATGCCGTATATCCAGCTAGGCACAAGCAAAATGACACCACTCGAGTACTTTCGTGACCACGTCATTCCAGACTGGGAACTGACTCCCGCAGAGGTGTCGGAAATGCTGGGGCTAGCCCCGGGTGAGTCGATCGAGGCACTCTCCAGGCCAGATTCCGAAGCCGCTCGGGAATGCCTTGCAGCACTATCTCGAACTCACACAGATCTCCAGCTGTTTGCAAACGACCCGTTCTTCGCCAAGCGCTGGCTGCGGGGACCGAATTCAGCGCCCCTGTTTGCAGGCCTTCCGCCAATTGAGGTGCTGCGCCGCGGTGATCCCGCAGTTTCCACGGCTGTTGCCGCCTACGTCCGAACTGCACTGGGCTATGACTACTCCTAAACAGAAACCGGTCAGCCCCATCAACGCACGTGGTTTGGAAGACGGACGGACGGTGAGAGGCAAGTCGTCGCGAGCAACACAGTGCGACTGGTCCTTCAGCTACGTAGGGCGTGGTGGCAAGGTGGCACTGCCACCAAACTTCGCCGACCTCAGGCCTGGCCAGCGCCTGTTCGTCTGCATTTCTGGTGTCGGGATCATTCTGTCGTTGAGGCCACGCGGCCTATACGACGGTCGGCTTTTGTCGCTGCGAGTGCGCCAGGCGGTGCGCAGCTTGGCCTCGTACGGTCCAAGGACGCGAAGGTCCAGCACGGGAACTTGAAGGCAGATCAGTCCAGCGCACGTGCGAACTGTCCATGAAGGGCTGTTAGGCTGCTGCCCCATGCAGGCATAGGAGGTGCGCATGGAAAATACGTCACGCAGAGGCTTCGTGCTGGGCTTGGTGGCTACAGGTTGGGCGATTGCCTTGGAGGCTCAAGCTCGAGGCGGCCGCACTGGACGCCGCGGCGCCGGTCACAGCAAAGGAGCTTCTGGGCGTGGAGGTAGCTCTGAATGCGGCTCCCGCGGTGGGCCGGGCGGGCCGCGAGACAAGAATGGCAAATGCCCGTCTTGGAAGAAGTAGCCAAAGCTCCCATCACCCGCCATGGCCATTCAGTAGGCGCCCCATGACCGCTGAACTTCAGCACTACATCCAGGCGGCTGACCGTGAGAACACGGTCAAGGCCTACGCCTCTGCGATTCGCCATTTCGAGATCGAATGGCACGGTCTTTTGCCTGCAACGGTCGACACCGTGGCGCGCTATCTCGTCGAACATGCGACGATCTACCGAGTCAGCACACTCCGCCTGCATCTCGCGGCTTTGGCAAGATGGCACGCTGACCATGGGTTCGCTGACCCAACTCGGTCACCCCTGGTGCACAAGGTCCTACGAGGCATTCGGGCAAAACATGCGACCGCCCAGCGCCGCGCCCGCCCACTGCAACTGGATGTCCTTGCAGATGTCATCGCATGGCTCACGAAGGACCAGGAAGCTGCGCTCGAACAGGGAAGACGAGCGGATGTGTTGAGGCGCTGCCGCGACCGCGCCTTGCTCCTGCTGGGGTTCTGGCGCGCATTCAGAGCTGACGAGCTGGCCAACATGCGCATCGAAGAGGTTGTTGCCGAGAGAGGCAAGGGGTTGACCTGCCGGCCCGGTCGTACCAAGACCACCGATGAGGATGACGACCGAGCCTTCCACTGCCCAGCGTTGTCTTGCCTTTGCCCTGTAGACGCGTACCTTGACTGGCTTGAAATCAGTGGGCTCACGTCTGGGCCGGTCTTTCCGGCAATTGACCGCTGGGGCAACGTCTCCAGCGATCACATGATGAGCCAGTCGGTGCTGCCGTTGCTGAGGAAAATCCTGGCTGAGGCTGGCGTGGCGGAGGCCCAGAGCTACTCCAGTCACTCGTTGCGCCGTGGCTTCGCCGGGTGGGCCAGTGCCAATGGCTGGGACATCAAGGATCTAATGGAGCATGTGGGCTGGCGAGACCTCAGTTCAGCACTGCGCTACATCGACAAGCCGCAGGATTCGATGAAGGCCAAGTTTGAGAAGGCGCTGGCGGACCATGCGCTTGCCCGGTCTAAGGCGGCACCTGGCTGAAGCGAATACTCGAGTTGCTGACTCCCGCACGCGCTGTGCTCGGCAAGGGTCATGGCACCTGCCACGCAGAGCATGATTTCTGCACCGGTAACGGGACCACAGCTGCAAGGCATTGCATTTGATCGGGCCCTCGCTGTCTTCGTTAATTCTCCAAACGCATTTGGCAATCAAGAATTAGATGCAAATCGCTTATGTAGGATTTTGACCCGTATCCCGGCAGACCCTCGAGTTCGCGTAGCTGAATGTAGCGAGAGTCTTTCTCAAGCGTAGGGACAGCGCGACCTGAGACGTTTCCTGTGGCCGTGTTGAAAAGTCAGTTCTCTCGTGACCTTGAAACGAGGAGAACTCTTGAACAAGTGATTTGCCCGCACGCGGATCCTGGGGGAAAGAGGACGGGCCGTCTTGATGGAGCGAGCACTAATGTAGAAAGGTCAGTAGGACCAGGCTCTTTGGCGTGACCACACATTTGTGTCGCAGAGTAGGTCAGTCAACACTTTGTTGCCGCAGTCTCGCGACGCAAAGTGCTGTAAGCACGTTCCTATGCCCCACGAGGGCCAGCACTTGGGCGTTAAGCCAACTTCTGTCGCCGGACTCTGTCCGCCAAGCAACGCCCCCCAATCCGCCCTTGGCATGTCGAGGACGGAACACTCTGCCGGCGTCGTGCCGCCGGCTTCCGAACGTGCGCAGCGACAATGGCCGCCATGAGCCGCACCTCCGCTTTCGACCAGTCTGGCTTGTCGACGAGGTCGATGTAGGTGCGCCTGGGTTCCAGTCCCTTCTCTGCGAGCTGGATCGCTGCCCGCTGGGTGTAGGGGCAAAGAATGTTGCTGATGAGCTCAAAGTCGTGCATGCCATTTCCTTGTGGATGAGCGCACGACCTTACGCACGGCCCTCGCTCGGCGCCATCGAAAGCTTGTGCAGGCCGCTGTGCAGAATCCTGCAGGTGCAGCCGTCATTTCGCTTGGCAATGGCTGAAGTCCTGCCCTGCCCTGGAGCCGCGAGCGGCAGCACTGCTCGGCTGACGCGCGCGGCAGCCCCTGGCGATCGGCGTTGTTCCACTCGACGAAACAGTGCATTCGGCCCAGCGGCCATTCTGGTTTCGGGCGCACTCGACCATAGTTCGGCCACTCGCTGCATCGATGGCAGCAACGTCAACGACACCGGACCGAATCATGAGCCGAGCCTATTCAGACATTGCTTTCACGCCCACCGTGCGTGCCATGCAGCGCCGCATGGGCAGCCGAACGTCCTATGCCCGACTGGACCAGGCCGAGGACCGCCGTGACGCTCTGACCGAGCGCGAAGCCGAGTTCATCCACGAGCGTGACGGCTTCTACCAGGCCACCGTAAGCGAAACCGGCTGGCCCTATGTGCAGTTCCGGGGCGGCCCGGCCGGCTTTCTGAAGGTGCTGGACGCCAAGACGCTGGCCTATGCCGACTTCCGCGGCAACCTGCAGTACATCAGCGTCGGCAACCTGGAGGGCAACGACCGCGTGTCACTCCTGCTGATGGACTACGCGAACCAGCGTCGTCTGAAGATCCTGGGCCGCGTGCGGCTGGTGAATGAAGCCGAGGATCCCGCACTGCTGGCCAGGCTCAAGCTGCCGCAGTACCGGGCCGAGGTCGAGCGCGCCTTCGTCATCACGGTCGAAGCCTACGACTGGAACTGCCCGCAACACATCACGCCGCGCTTCACCGAAGCCGAGATTGAGCAGGCCCTGCAGCCCTTGCGCGCCGAACTCGAGCAGGCACGGCGCGAGCTGGCCCGGCTGCGAAGCGCATCGGCAAAGCAGCCCTAGCCGACCTGGCCCATCACATTCAAGCCTGACCCGGCGCGAGGCCGCCGGGCCGGGTGAACTCGTCCCGCCTCAAGCCCAGGAGTCCCCCCATGCACATCAAGCACATGCTCGCCAAGGCCCGTTCCGACGCAGCCATCACCCCGGTCGAGGCACGCGACGCGATGCTCGGCTGCTTCGTCACCATTCACGGCGAGACGCTCAAGCGCGGCGCCGCGCTGCTGGGCAAGCCGCTCAGCGATGAGCAGGCCGAGCACCATGCCACCGTCATCATGAAGGGACTGCTGGGCCCGCAATGGGACCGCCCGAGCAAGGCGGCCCTGGCCGATGCGCGCGTACGCATGGACCAGAAGATGAACTTCTCGCAGGCGCCGCAGGACTTGCAGGATATCCACGAGCAAGTCTGCAACCTGATCGTCAGCAAGACGGCCTGAGCCGCCAGCTCCTTCATCCACCGAGCGGCGCCAGCCGCTCGCGCAGCCGCTCCACGGCCAGATCGCTGACCGCCCGCGCCTTGTGCGAGGCGTGGCGGCCCTCCCGGTGCACCAGATGCACCGGGAGGGCCGCCAGCTCGAACGGCTCCAACACCCGCTGCAGTGCACCGCTTCGTACCAGGCCGTCGACCTGGTAGGACATCAGTCGCGTCAGTCCGAAGCCGCCCACCGCGGCCGCAATGGCCGAATCATTGGTGGTGGTCTGCATGCGCGGTGCGAGCCTCACCGCCCTCACCTCCCCCTCCACCTTGAAGCGCCACTCCGGCGTCGGCGTGACGGCATTGGCCGAGATCAGGGTGTGGCCGAGCAAGTCCTCGGGCTGCCGGGGCTCGCCATGCGCGGCCAGATAGGCCGGCGCGCCGCAGATGACGCGGCGCACGCTCCCGACGCGCACGGCCTGCAGCGACGAGTCCGGCAGCTCGCCGATGCGCACGGCCACGTCCACCCCTTCATCGGTCAGATTCACCACCCGGTCCAGGAACCAGCAGGAGGCAGTGACCTCGGGATAACGCTGCAGGTACTCGGTCATGACCGGCGTCACATGCAAGGCCCCGAAAAGCACGGGCGCGGTGACGGTCAGCCGACCGCGCGGCGCGCCATGCAGGCCGCTGACCGACTCGTCTGCTTCAGCCAGCTCGGCCAGGATGCGACGGCAGTCCTCCACATAGCGTGCGCCGGCCTCGGTCACCCGCACGACCCGCGTGGTGCGGGTCAGCAGGCGGGCACCCAGGTGCGCCTCCAGCTCGCTGATGGCCCGGGTGACGGCCGGCGGCGAGATGCCCAGCTTGCGCGCCGCTCCGGCGAATCCGCTGGCATCGACGACCGCCACAAAGACATTGATGAGATGCAGTTTGTCCAACTGTTCCTCCGTGCGTAACGGTGCATTGCTATTTGCGGTGATTCTATTCGCCGACCGATTCAACGACAGTTCAGTCATTCGCCGAACAAGCAGCGAATGCCAAGCCGATTCACCCCACAGCATCACGGAGTCTTGACCATGTCCCGTCTCAGCATCCCCACCGTCGACCAATCCCTCGAAGCCGCCAAGCCCCTGCTGGCCGCCGTCGAAAAGCAGCTGGGCGTCCTGCCCAATCTGATGAAGCTGCTGGGCCAAAGCCCGGCGGGCCTGGAAGGCTACCTGTCGCTGAATGGCGCGCTGGCCAAGGGCAAGCTGAGCGTGCAGCTGCGCGAGCGCATCGCATTGACCACTGCCGAGTTCAATGGCTGCGATTACTGCCTGTCGGCACACAGCTACCTGGCCACGCATGTCGCCAAGATCGGCGCCCGTGAGATCGATGCTGCCCGCGACGGCCGCTCGGACGATGCCCGCACCGCCGCCGCCCTGCACTTCGCCCGTCGCGTGGCCGAGTCGCGCGGCCGGGTGTCGGATGCCGACCTGGCTGCCTTGCGCGCCGCTGACTTCGACGAGTCGGCCGTCGTGGAGATCGTGTTGAACGTGGCGCTCAACGTGCTGACCAACTATGTCAACAACGTGGCGCAGACCGACGTCGACTTCCCGCTGGTCGCCGCTCGGCAGACCGCCTGAAGTTCTGGGGGCGGCTCGGCCGCTCCTGTCTCGCCAACGTCAACGTGCTGCCCTCATGAACACGCCCCTCGAAACCCCACGCCCTCCTTTGCCGCCCTTCACCCGGGAGGCCGCCACGCAGAAGGTCCGCATGGCCGAAGATGCATGGAACACGCGCGATCCGCAGCGCGTGGCCCTGGCCTACACGCCGGACAGCCGCTGGCGCAACCGCAGCGAGTTCCCGCGCGGCCGCGAGCAGATCCGGCAACTGCTCGAACGCAAGTGGGCCCGCGAACTGGACTATCGGCTCATCAAGGAACTGTGGGCGCACGATGGCCACCGGATCGCCGTGCGCTTCGCCTACGAGTGGCATGACGACGCCGGCAACTGGTTCCGCTCCTATGGCAATGAGAACTGGGAATTCGACGCCGACGGCTACATGGCGGTGCGCCATGCCAGCATCAACGACAAGCCCATCCAGGCGCACGAACGTCTGTTCCACTGGCCGCAGGGGCCCCGCCCGGCCGAGCATCCGGGCCTCAGTGAACTGGGCCTTTGAAACGTCCCTTCCGAGCTCGAGATGAGCTTTCTTGCGGGCCCGAGCCGGCCCACTGACATCACAAGACACGACATGACGACTTCTGAACCGCAAGCACTGAGTGATGAAGTACAGGGCCTGCGCCAGGAGCTGGCGACCCAGCGTCAGGCCTTGCTGGCCAGCCTGCTGGTCTCGGCCTGGATGGTCGAGGCACGCGACCCCTACACCGGTGGGCACCTCTGGCGCGTGGCGCGCATGGCCCATGCACTGGCACTGGAATCGGGCAGCACGCCGCGCGAAGCCAGCCGCATCGCGATGGCCGGCTTTCTGCACGACCTGGGCAAGGTGGGGATTCCCGATGCCATCCTGCGCAAGCCGGGGCGGCTGACCGACGAGGAATTCGCCGTCATCAAGACGCATCCGCGTGTGGGGGCACGCATGCTGTCGGGCCATCCGATGGCGGAACTGGTCGTCGGTGTGATCCACCATCACCACGAAATGCCCAACGGCCGGGGCTATCCCATGGGACTCGCCGGCGAGGAGATTCCCCGCGACGCCCGGCTGGTAGGCCTTTGCGACGCGTTCGATGCCATGACGAGCACACGGCCGTACCGCGCCGGCATGCCCATCGCCAAGGCCCTGGACATCATCGAGTCCGAGCTGGGGAAGCAGTTCGATCTGGCGCTGGGGACCACGTTCCTGCGCATGGGGCGGGATGGCGCCTTCGATGGCATCGTCGGTCACAGCGATGATGGCATCCCGCTGCAGCACTGCCCGGTCTGCGGCCCGACGCTGGTTCGCACGCGCAGCGCGCGCGCCGGACATCACCTGGGCTGCCCTGCCTGCACGGCGCGCTTCACCTGGACTGATGCCGAGCAGGGCCTTCAGGCCCTGCCCACGGGCACCTATGCCGAGGCAGAGGAGCTGGAGCCCGCCCTGGACCGCGCGCAGATCGAGGCGCTGGTGCTCGACTGGGCGGATGCGATGGTCGGCAGTTGACGCACAGCCTGACCCTCGATTTCCTTCGCACGCCGGACGCCCCGGCCTGGCAACGCGGCCCCGCCATCGAGGCCGGGCACCTCTCATGATTCGAATCTGGCAGGGCAACTGCAGCCAGGCACTCAACGCAGTATCAGATAGGGATAGCGGCTGTAGATATCGTGACTACGTTCGTAAGATGTAAGCGCTCGCGAATTCGAGGCGTCCTTTCAAACCCGCTGCATTCCCTTGTACTGTTCGCGAGCACCGTGGCCTGGCTGCATGACGGGAATCTTCATTCGATGATTCCTGCCGTACTGTAGAGATTGTCAGATATCACGCCGCCGTTATCGCCGAGCAGAACTGGCTGATATCTGGTCTGGCAGTTTATATATTTGAACCGCATGTCATGGAGAGCCGCTTTTATCTCCCCTGACGACGGCCACTTATTCAACGGACAGGCAGTTCAAGCCCCTACGTGAAGGAATGACATGACTTCCCTTCTCAGCAGAGTCAAAGTCACAGCCGTGTCTGCGGTGGCCATGCTGCTGCCTGTTTCACAGGCCTATGCGCAACAGTGGCAACAGATGCCGGGGGCTGCCAAAGCAATCGCCGCGGCGGGAGACAAAGGCGCCGTGCTTGTCGGGACCGACGGCGCCTTTTACGTCTCGGGCGCAGCCGGTTCCTGGGATCGGCTCACCCCAACGCCGGGCTGGCCCACACCGAATGCGGTTTCAATCACCTCCTACGATGGATTGAGATGGGGCGTCGTCGATGCTGACGGAAAGTACTGGTCGGTGGCCCAGAACTTCAGCCCCGTCGGTCCGGCGCTCCCCACTTACAACGCCACCCTATCGCCCTCGTGCGATTTTGGTCCGATCAACGTGGCGAGCGGGCGGGGTTCCAGCTTTTTTGCCACCAAGAAAGGTGATGCCTCCAATACTGTTTATCAAAGTTTGGGAGGGTGTGGATCATCACCAGGCTGGACGTCGTATGGAGCAACAAGCAGTGCAATGTCGGTCCCCGCTGGAGCTGCTGGAGCGGCTCAACGCCCTGTTTTGTGGATCGAAACTCTGCGAGCGGCTTATGGCTGCGTTTCTCGAGGGCTTTGCCTGATCGCTGGTGGCGCGGCCGCGCCCAGTGGCGTGCGCCTCCTGGCGGCTGGCAAGAACACCGTTTGGGTCGTCACCTCGCAAGGCAATGGCCAGGATCAACTGGCCAAATACACGTTAGGCAGTCCGGCTTGGAATAACGGAACTTGGGAAACAAAGGTATTGCCGTCCGGTGTCACGAACCTTCTGGGGATTTCCGTGTCAGAGACCGACGCTGTCTGGCTCATTGACAGTCAGAAGCGTATCTGGAAGATGGCGCCGTAGCGCACGGCCACGGCCAGCAGGGCCGACTCAGCCAGTTCCTCGCCTTCAGATCCCCCTGGCCTTGCCTCGCCTCAACAACAGTCGTGTTCATGACATCGCCCGGGCGCCCATCGCCCGCTTCATGCGATGACGAGCGGCCCGCCGGCTGCGCTAGGCCGTGGAAGGCGGCCAGCGCACGTATACTGCGGCCGCACACTGAAGGTGCCAGGTGGTCCGTCCGGACCGGCCTGGTGAAACGGGAAGTTGGTGCGCGGCGCTCCGCCCAGGAGCCCGCAATGCCAACGCTGCCCCCGCAACGGTAAGCAAGGTCAGGGCTGCGCTTGAATCCACTGGACTCCGGTCCGGGAAGGAGCGGCCTGCCGGAGTTCGATACTCCGGACTTGCAAGCCCGGAGACCGGCCCGCAGTGTTTTGGTGCTGATGCTGCGGTGGGCGGCTCGGGCTGTTTGCGCGCCCGGCTTGCCGCCGGATCGTGCCACACCCCTCCTCCTCCCTCACTCGGCGATTCCTGGCTTCAATCCTGCACGGGGCGTGCAGGCCGGAGGGTTTGTCATGCTTCGTTCCCCCTGACCCCAGGCGCTGGCTGCTGAGCCAACTGGCCATGTGCTGACCTTTTCGGGTCAGCGCAGGCCTGAATCCGTCTTCATCTCGAACGGGCTGCGGCGCTGCTGCCGTGCGCCCGCGCCTTCACACACCCGATTGGAAGTCCCCATGCATATCGAACCCGGCCTGCTGGCGCCCGCCAAGCTGCTCTTCGCCAATGGCGCCGCCGCCCTGCTGCTGGCGCACCACGCCCCTGCCCTGCTTCGCCAGCCGGTCCTGGTGCTGCGCAGCGTGCTTGCAGCACTCTTTTTCACCGCCTGCATGCAGCTCGTCCACCTGAAGGTCGGGCCGTCCGAGCTGCATTTCGTGGGGGCCATGCCCATCTATCTGCTGTGCGGCCTGGTGCCCACCCTGTTCGGCTTCGGCCTGGGTCTGCTGGTGCAGGGGCTGCTGTTCGAGCCGCTGGACCTGGTCCATCTGGCGGTCAACGCCCTTTCGCTGATGGTGCCGCTGCTGCTCACCCATCAGTTGCTGGGACGCCGCGACCGGCCCCTGAGCCGCCGCTTCCTCCTGCAGCTCGATGCCACTTACTACGCGGGGGTCACCCTGATGGTGGGCTTTTGGCTGGCCAACGGGCAGACCAGCACGGCGTTGCAGGATTGGGCGATGTTTGCCGCGTCCTACGTCACGGTGGCGCTGGCCGAGCCGCTGCTGAGCGGGCTGCTGGTACGCGGCGCACAGGCCCTGGCACGGCGCCGGGATGCCCTGGTGCGCCTGTGCTGCGATGAACGCATCAGCGCCGGCGCATGAACCGCGCGCCACAGCAGATGCCGGGCGCGGTGTTCTTCGTCGGCGCCGGACCAGGCTCGCCGGACCTGATCACCGTGCGCGGCCGGGATCTCATCGCCCGCGCCGGCGCCATCCTCTATGCCGGGTCCCTGGTCGACGAGGCCGCCACGCGCTGGGCCCCGGCGGGTTGCGTCCTGCGTGACTCCAAGGACATGACGCTGGAGCAGATGTCGGAGTGGCTGATCGAGCAGTCCCGGCAGCACGCCACCGTCGTGCGCCTGCAGACGGGCGATCCCGCGCTGTACGGGGCCCTGATCGAACTGGTGCAGCCCCTGGATGCCGCTGGCGTGGCCATCGAGGTGGTGCCAGGGGTGTCCTCGGCCATGGCGTCGGCGGCCGCGGCTGTGGAAAGCCTGACCCTGCCCGAGGTCACCCAGACGGTGATCTTCACGCGCGTGGAGGGCCGCACGCCCATGCCGGCGGGCGAGAGCCTGGTGGAGCTGGCCCGCCATCGAAGCACGCTGTGCATCTTTCTTTCCATCACCCTGCTGCACAAGGTCGAAGCCGCGCTGCAGGAGGCCGGCTGGCCCTCGGACGCGCCCATGCTGGTGGTCCACAAGGCCAGTTGGCCGGGGCATCAGCGGGTCCTGCGCGGCACGGTGGCAACGATCAAGTCCCTGTGCCGCGAGGCCGGCATCGTCAGCCAGGCCATGGTGATCGCCAGCCCCACCCTGGGCGCGCGTCAGTGGCCAGACCTGGCACGTTCCAAGCTGTACGACCCCAGCTTCACCCATCGCTACCGGCGCGCCAGCGTGCCCACGGAGTCCGCATGAACGACACCACCCTCCTGCTCGTGGGCCATGGCTCGCGCGAGCCCGCCGGCAATGCCGAGATCCACGCCTTTGTCCGCCAATGGCAGGCCCGGCAGCCGGGCTGGCGCATTGAGGTCTGCTTCATCGAGTTCGCGCCTCCGTCCCTGCACGACGGCCTGCTGCAGGCGGCGGCTGGCGCGCGGCGCGTGCTGGTCCTGCCACTGATCCTCAATGCCGCCGGGCACGTGAAGATGGAGATCCCCGAGGCCATCGAGCACGCGCGGGCCCATGCTCCAGGCGTGGACTTTCTCTACGCCCCCCACCTCACGGCCTGCGACCCCATCCTGAAGATCTTGCAGCGGCGTCTGAAGCAGGCCATGGCGGCGCTGGACATGCCGGACCCGCGTGGCACCGGCGTGATCCTGTTGGGTCGCGGCTCCTCGGATCGAGCCGCCAATGGCGAGATGGCCAAGATGGCGCGCTGGCTGCAGGAGTCCGGCGAGCATGAGCTGGTGGAGCTGGCCTTCACCGGCATCACCTGGCCCCGCTTGGAGCGTGTGGTGCAGCGTCAGGCCCTGATCGGCCTGCGCCAGATCGTGGTGCTGCCCTACTACCTCTACACCGGCACCCTGATGCAGCGCATCCAGCGCCAGGTGGCGCACCTGCGCGGGCAGTATCCGCAGCTGCGCTTCGAATGCGGCACCCACTTCGGCTTCGAGCCGGAAATTTTCCAGCTGCTGGAGCAGCGGGTGGCGGATCTGCTGGCGGGCCTGCCCGACAGCCGCCTGTCCTGCGATGGCTGCAAGTACCGCGAGATCGCCCACGAACTGGGCCATGGTCATTCGCACGAGCACACGCACGGCCCGGCGGCGGCGCAGGCCCCTGTGCATGTGCATGGGCACGCGCATGGACATGAGCCCGCCGCGGAGCCCGCATGAGCAGCCTCAACACGGTCACCGAGCAGCTGACCCGTGCCGGGCAGGCCATCGAGCACGACAGCTTCGCCATCATCGATGCCGAGGTCGGCCCTCACGCCTACGAGCCCGGGCAATGGCCCGTCGTGCGCCGGATGATCCATGCCAATGCCGACTTCGAGTTCAACGGCCTGACCGAGTTCCACCCGCAGGCGGTCGAGGCTGGGGTCGCCGCCATGCTGCGCGGCGGCACGCCGGTGGTGGCCGACGTGGAGATGATCTGCTCCGGCCTCTCCGCGCCGCGCCTGGCGCACTTCGGCATGCGCTGCCACCAGTTCATCAGCGATGCCGATGTGATCCAGGCCGCACGCGAACAAGACAGCACCCGCGCCGTGCAGGCCATGCGCAAGGCCCACCGGCAGGGGCTGCTGGAGGGAGCCATCGTGGGCATCGGCAATGCGCCCACGGCCCTGCTGGAGCTGCTGCGCCTGATACAGGAGCAAGGTGTGCGGCCGGCCCTGGTGGTAGGCATGCCGGTGGGCTTTGTCTCGGCGGCCGAGTCCAAGGCCCTGCTGGCTCAGGAGCAGCGCGTGCCGTGGATCGCCATCCGCGGGCGCAAGGGCGGTTCCACCCTCGTTGTGGCGGCGCTGCATGCCCTGCTGGCCCTGGCGGAGACGCGCCAGCAGGCGCCCCGGAGCCATCCATGATGGACAAGACGAGCCAGCGCGGCACGCGCACTGGCTTCACCACCGGGGCCTGCTCGGCCGCGGCGGCCAGGGCTGCGGTGCTGGGGCTGGTGCGGGGCAGCGTCCCGGCGCGCGTGGAGGCACGCCTGCCCAAGGGCCAGCTGATCTGCTTCGAGGTGATCGACGGCCGCTGCGACGCCGAGGCCGCCCATGCCGTGGTCGTCAAGGACGCCGGGGACGACCCGGACTGCACGGACAAGGCCCGGCTCACCGCCGACGTGCGCCTGCTGCGGGACCGTCCGGGTGAAGTGCTGCTGCGTGGCGGTACCGGCGTTGGCACCGTCACCATGGCGGGCCTGGGCCTGGAGGTCGGCGGGCCGGCCATCAACCCGGTGCCGCGGCGCAACATCGAGGAGAACGTCCGCGAAGCCGGGGCGCCGCTGCTGGACGATGCCGGCTTGGAGGTCACCATCTCCGTGCCCCAGGGCGTGGAGATGGCGCGCAAGACGCTCAACGCCCGCCTGGGCATCCTGGGCGGCATTTCCATCCTGGGCACCACGGGCATCGTCAAGCCCTATTCCACCGCGGCCTACCGCGCCAGCGTGGTCCAGGGGGTGCAGGTGGCCGCCACCGTCGGCAAGTGCAGCGGGCACAGCGTGGTCGTGCTGACCACCGGCGGCCGCACCGAGCAGTTCGCCATGCGCGAGTGCGCGGGCCTGCCGCAGGCCTGCTTCGTGCAGATGGGCGACTTCCTGCGCTATGCCCTGGACACCGCGGTTGAAGAAGGGCTGCGCGAAGTCGTCATCGGAGGCATGGTGGGCAAGCTCACCAAGATCGCCCAGGGCGAGACCATCACCCACGCCAATCGCGCCGAGGTGGACACCGGCCTGCTGGCCGAGCTGGCCGCCAGCATCGGCGCGCCGGCCGACGAATGCGCCGCCATCGCGGCCAATATCACCGCGCGCTTTGCCGCCGAGCGCATGCAGGCCCTGGGTCTGCTCAATGAATTTCACGACGCCCTGGCGCGCAAGGTGATCAGCACCCTGTGCGCCCCGGAGCGCTATGGCAGCCGCTTCCGGCTGCGCGTGCTGGTCTGCGATTTCGACGGCCAGAAGATTGCCGAGGCCTGTTCGACCCATGCACCTGTCTGACCCCCAACCCTGCCGCGTCATCGGCGTCCTGGACGACGGCGCCGCCAGCCTCGGAGCGCTGGCGCTGGCCCATCTGCGCCGCGCCCGCGTCGTCATCGGGGCGCCGCGCACCCTGGCCCTGTTCGCCGACGAGATCGCCCCCGAGGCCCGCTGCCACGCCCTGCAGGGGCCGCTGACCCAGGTGCCCGAATGGATACGCGAGGCCCGCGAGGCCCAGCTGCCCGTGGTCCTGCTGGCCACCGGCGATCCCTTGTGCCATGGCATCGCAGGCTATCTGGCTGCGCGCCTGTGTCTCTCGGCCATCGAGGTGCTGCCCAATGTCTCGACCCTGCAGCTGGCCTGCGCCCGCCTGGGCCTGGCCTGGCAGGACGCGCGCATTCTGTCCATCCATGCCCAGGATGCTGGCGAGTGGCAGCCCGGCGCTCCGCCCGATCACGGGCTCCATGCCCTGGCCCAGGCCCTGCGCGAGCACGACCGCCTGCTGGTGCTGACGAGCCCCGCCAACACGCCGGACCGTGTCGCCCGGCTGCTGCTGGCCGAAGGCATGGGCGAGGACTTCCAGCTGTCCGTGGCCGAATGCCTGTGCACGCCGCAGGAGCGCATCCACGCGGACCTGCAGCCGGGCGAGGCCGCCGACCGCCGCTTCGCCGACCCCAATGTGCTGCTGCTGTGGCGGGTGCGGCCCCGGCCATGGCCCACACTTTTCGGGCTGCCGGATGCCCACTACGCCCAGCGTCATCCCGAGAAGGGCCTGATTACCAAGCAGGAGGTGCGCGCGGTCTCCCTGGCGCGCCTGCAGCTGCGGGCCGACAGCCGGGTCTGGGACATCGGCGCGGGCAGCGGGTCCGTGGGACTCGAAGCCGCACGTCTGTGCCCGCGCGGCCACGTCTGGGCCATCGAGAAGAACGAGCAGGACCTGGCCATTGCCCGGCTGAACCAGCGTGCGGCCGGCTTGAGCAATCACACCCTGCTGCTGGGCAAGGCACCGGAGCCGCTGGATGCCTGGCCGGATCCGGATGCCGTCTTCATCGGTGGCTCAGGCGGTGAGCTGGACGGCCTGATCCGTCTCGTGATGGCCCGGCTGCGCCCTGGCGGCTGGCTGGTGATGAACTTCGTGACCCTCGAGAACCTCGCCACCGCCACGCAGACCCTGGCCTCGCTGGGCGTGGACTGGGACGTGCTGCAGCTGCAGGCGGCGCGCAGCAAGCCCATCCTCCACATGCACCGCATGGCCGCCGAGAACCCGGTGTGGATCGTCTCCGCCCAGGCCCCCATGGCCAAGGAGGAGCGCCGCCATGACGCCTGAGCTCGTGAGCCCCCGCGGCACGCTGCATGGCGTGAGCCTGGGACCTGGCGATCCCGGCCTGATCACCCGCCAGGCCTGGGCGCTGCTGCAGCGGCGGGACGCGGTCTGGGTCTATCCGGTGCGCAGCGGCAAGAGTGCCAGCTATGCGCTGGACATCGTCCTGCGTGCCGGCCTACCGACGCCCGCCCTGCATCAGGCCCTGCTCTTTCCGATGAGCTATGACGCCGAGAAGCTGGCGCGCAGCTGGCAGCGTGCCGCGGACTGGGTGCTGCCCCAGCTGCAGGCCGGCCGGGACGTGCTTTTCCTGGTGGAGGGCGATGCCAGCACCTACGCCACCTTCGGGCATCTGGCGCGCACGCTGCGGGCCCTCGATCCCACCGTGGCCATCGAGGTGACGGCCGGTGTGAACGCCTTTACCGCTGCCTGCGCGACCCTGGCCCAGCCCCTGGCCGAGCAGGACGACACCGTGGCCATCGTGCCCGCCGCCTATGGCGTCGGCGCCCTGGACCGCCTGCTGCCGGAGTTCGACACGCTGGTGCTGCTGAAGGTCAAGCCCCTGATTGACGCGCTGCTGGATTGGCTGCTGGCGCGCGGCCTGCTGGACCGGGCCTGCCTCATCGAACGCTGCGGCGCGCCGGACGAGCGCATCTTCCGCGGCGAGCAGCTGCTGGCCCTGCGCGGCAGCAAGCTCAGCTACCTCTCGCTGATGCTGGTGAGCAGCCCCCTGCGCCAGCGCGGCGAACGCCTGCGTGGCTGTCTGAAGAAGCCGCTCGCGGCCCCTGCCCATCCCCTGACTCCTCCCCGGACCCTCGATGAATCCTGCCCCTCCTGAGCTGATGCCATCGCGCGTGGCCCTGGTCGCCATCACCCGCCACGGCGCGGGCCTGGCGGCTCGGCTGGCGCGCGCCCTGCCCCATGCCGAGCTGTGCGTGGCTGTCAAATTCGCCGAGGCACTGGACGGCCTGCCCAACGCCCGGCATTGCTATGACGGCGCGTTCAGGGACGAGATCGCCGGCCTGTTCGCGGCCTATGACCAGATCGTCTTCTTCGTGTCGCTGGGGGCGGTGGTGCGCCTGATCGCTCCGCACCTGCGCAGCAAGGACGAGGACCCGGGCGTGCTGGTGGTCGACGATGCCGCGCAATTCGTCATCCCCGTGCTGTCCGGCCATGTGGGCGGTGCCAATGCCATGGCCGAGCAGCTGGCCCTGCTGCTGGATGCGCAGCCCGTGCTGACCACCGCCTCGGACGTCGGCCAGACCATTCCCGTGGACATCCTCGGGCGCGAGCTGGGCTGGCGGGTGGAGGCGCCCAAGATCAACATCACCCGTGTCTCGGCCGCCGTGGTCAACGGTGAGCCGGTGGCCCTGGTCCAGGAGGCCGGCAGCCCGCACTGGTGGACGCGGCCGACCCCGCTGCCGCCCAACATTCATTGCTTTGACCGCTTCGATGCGGTGGACACGGCGCGCTTCCAGGCGCTGCTGTGGATCACCCATGCGCCTGTCAGCACCGAGCACTGGCAAGCGCTGGGGGAGCGGCTGGTGGTCTACCGTCCCCCGCAGGAGGCCACATGAAGATCGCGCTCGGGCTGGGCTGCGACCGCGGCACCTCACAGGCCACCCTGCACCAGGCGGTGGCACTGGCCCTGGCCCGCTGCGGAGCGGGCTGGCAGGACGTGGCCGCGGCCGCCAGCATCACGCTGAAGGGTGACGAGGCAGGCCTGCTGGCGCTGGCAGACGCACAGGGCTGGCGCTTGCACTTCTATGCGCCTCAGGAGCTGGCTCGCGTGCCCGTGCCCCACCCTTCCGAAACCGTGCGCCGCCACACGGGCACGCCCTCGGTCAGCGAGGCCGCAGCCCTGCTGGCCGCCAGGGCCACGGCCAGCGCCCTGCTGGTCGAGAAGCTCAAACACCAGGGGACCGATGGGCGCAACGCCACGGTCTCCATCGCAAGGATGTCCCATGATTGAGAACGAAACGCCCCCCGGCCGCCGCAGCGGCAAGATCACCCTGGTGGGCATCGGCCCCGGCAGCGAGGCCCACATGACACAGCGGGCCCGCGAGGCCATCGCCGAGGCCGATGTGGTAGTGGGCTACGTCACCTACATCAAGCTGGTGGCGCCACTGCTGGAAGGCAAGGAAGTGGTGCGAAAGGGCATGACCGAGGAGCTGGACCGCGCCGTCAGCGCCCTGGAGGCCGCGCGCCAGGGCAAGACCGTGGCGCTGATCTCCAGCGGGGACGCCGGCGTCTACGGCATGGCCGGGCCGACCTACGAGGTGCTGTTCCAGGCCGGCTGGACGCCGGAAGACCCGGTGGAGGTCGAGATCGTGCCCGGCGCCTCGGCCCTCAATGCCTGCGCCGCGCTGGTGGGCGCGCCGCTGACTCATGACTTCTGCGCCATCTCCCTCAGCGATCTGCTCACGCCCTGGCCCGCCATCGCCCGCCGCCTGGAGGCCGCCGCTGCGTCGGACTTCGTGACCGCGCTCTACAACCCCAAGAGCGGCCGCCGCACCCGCCAGATCGTCGAGGCCCAGCGGCTGTTCCTGCGCCATCGCCGGCCGGGCACCCCGGTGGCCATCGTCAAAAGCGCCTACCGCCGCCGTCAGCACATCGAGCTGTGCACCCTGGCCGACATGGGCGAGGCCGACATCGGCATGCTCAGCACCGTGCTGATCGGCAACAGCCACACCTTCATGCGCCATGGGCTGATGGTGACGCCGCGCGGCTACGCCAACAAATACGAGCTGGACGAAGGCGGCATCACCCGCGAGGGCGAACGCGCCGGCCGCTCGCTCTCCAGCGGCCTGGAGGGCTGGCTGCAGACCCTGGCCCAGGAGCACGCGGCCGGTGCGACGGCGCAGGCGCTGGCGCTACGCTACCGCCTGCCCGCGGACTACATCCTGGCGGCCCTGCGGGACGCCGCATCGGGCCAGGCCATGCCCTCGAACCTGGAGACCCAGCCATGAGCAGCACGCTCGAGAAGCCCAGCATCGCGCCCTACCGCCGTCACCTCCTGATCTGCACGGGCTCTCGCTGCAGCGAGGACGGCCAGTCGCAGGCACTGTTCGACAGCCTGGGCGACAAGTTCAAGGCCGCCGGCCTCAACGCCGGCGACTTGCGGGTCAAGCGCAGCCGCGTGAGCTGCTTCGCGGCCTGCAAGGGCGGCCCCATCGTCTGCGTGCAGCCCGAGGGCATCTGGTACTGCCAGGTCACGCCCGAGAATATGGACCGCATCATCGAGGAGCACCTCCTGGGTGGCCGGCCGGTGGACGAGCTGGTGTTCCACCGCGGACCCAGCGTGGAGCTGTGCGAGGCCTCTGCCCCGGCCTGCGCGGAAGAGGGCCATGGCTGCTGAGCGCGAGGACCTGCACGCAGGCCTGGTCTCCATCGTGGGGGCAGGCCCCGGGCCGGCTGATCTGCTCACCCTGCGTGCGCTGGACCGCATCCAGCGCGCCGAGGTGGCGGTGCATGACCGCCTGATCGCTGCCGAGGTGCTGGCGCTGCTGCCGGCGACGGCCGAGCGCATCTACGTGGGCAAGGCCTCCGGCCACCATGTGATGAGCCAGGCACAGATCCATGAGGTGCTGATCCGCGAGGCCCGGCGCGGGCGGCGCGTGCTGCGGCTCAAGGGCGGAGATCCCCATGTCTTCGGCCGTGGCGGCGAGGAGGCCCAGGCCTTGGCCGAGGCCGGCCTGGCCTTCGAGATCGTGCCAGGCATCAGCGCGGCCAACGGCTGTGCCGCGGCGGCGGGCATTCCCCTCACCCACCGCGACGTGGCGCAGGCCTGCGTCTTCCTGCCCGGCCACCTGGCCGAGGGCAGCCCCGGCCTGGACTGGTCCAGCCTGGCCCGGCCGCACCAGACCCGCGTGTTCTACATGGGCCTGGCACGCCTGACGTCCATAGCCCAGGCGCTGATCTGGCACGGACTGGACCCCGCCACCCCGGCCGCGGCCGTGATCGACGGCACGCGCAGCAGCCAGCAGGTGCTGGCGGCCCCGCTGCACCGGCTGATGCAGCAGGCCCCGGCCCACGCGGGCCGGCCGGGCCTCTTCATCGTGGGTGAGACGGTGGCCTTGAGCCCGCACTTCGCGCCGGGCCCGCCGGGCGGTGCGTAAATGCCGGTCAGGCGGGTCAGGGCAAGCGCAAGGCCCGCGCGACCTCGCTCCACGGCAGCAGCTTGAAGTTCTGGCGACCGTCAGGCAGGCGCTTGTGGCCGTCCTGCACCACCAGCAGCCCCTGCGAATAGAGGCCGCCGAAGTCGGCTGAGCTCACCTCCAGGCCGTCGGTCTCGGATGCACCATCGATGCCCCGCTGCTCGTTGATGCCGATGCGGAAGCCGCCACGCAACTGGAACGGGGGGCGGGCATCCAGCACCAGGTAGCTGTCGCTGCCCTGGGAGGAGACGACAAGATAGCTGGGCCCGCCACGGCGCCCCTGATAGAGGGCCAGGCCCTCGACATCCGCCACCAGCTCCCGGCCGACCGGCATGACCAGCTGCGGCTGGGCCGGGGCGTCGGCCGTGGCATCCAGGGCCCAGATGCCGCGCTTCTCCTCCCCCACGAAGAGCCGCTGCGCACGCTCGTCCACCACGCAACCCTCGGGCTGGCTGTCAAGCTTGAACTGCCGCAGCAGGCGGGCGCGCCATTTCCCCTCATGCCGTTCGATCCGGTACTGCTGGACACGACCGTCCTTGTCGTTGGGAAAGGCGTCGAGCTGGCCGTCCGGCGTGCGGCCCACGCAGAGGCCGTAGATGTCGGCCAGGTCGGTGGGCAGGCGCGCGAGCTCGGCCACATGGCCGCGGCCATCGATGCCGAACAACACCAGCGACTGCTCGTCACGCTGGGTGGCCACCGCGAGGTCCCAGGCTCGACCGCCGGTGCGGATGCCCTGCCGCAGGTCGACATTGTTGATGCGTCCCACCGGCAACAGCTGCCGCTGGCGGCCGTCAAGCCCGTAGACCAGCAGGCCCTGCTTCTTGTTCGTGCCCAGCACCGCGCTGCGCCGTCCGTCCTGCGGATGGACCCAGATCGCCGGGTCATCGGCCGCATCCCCTTGCTGGCCCACCGGGTCCGTCTGTGCCGTGGGCTGTAGCACCGGCCATGCCGGACGGGCCGTGGGTGCCGGCTCGTTCAGCCAGCGCCGCGGCCGGCCTTCCGGTTCGGTGGCCACGAACCACTGGCCGACGCCGGCTTCGCCGAACTGCAGCAGACCGCGCTCGTCATCCACAGCACATCCCTGCGGATGCGGCGCCGTGGCCAGCCGGCGCAAGGGCCGCGCCGACCGCTCGCCCAGCAGCCATTGCTCACTCAGGCCGTCATTGCCGAGCAGGAACAGGTGCAGCAGGCCCTGCGGGTCGCGGTGCAGGCACAGGGCCTCGACCTCGAAGTCAGGCGCCGGTAGATCGTGGACCGCCAGCCTGTCGCCGCGCACGCGTGCCAGCAGGGGGCGGCTGCGGTCGGCATCCAGGAGGACGGCCACGCGTTCGCTGCCCTCGCCTCGCTGGTCCCAGCGCTTGGCACGCACGGCATGGCGGTCCAGCTCACGGCCCTGGGCGTCCAGCAGATGGAGCCCGTTCTTGTCCAGGGTCAGCGCCCTGTCGGCCGCCAGCGCCCCGGCGGTGGACGCGGCCAGCAGCGCTGCAGCCAGAGCGGTTCGGATCATCGTCATCATCATCATCATCATCATCGACCCTGGCATCAGAACAGCGTGGCCTTGACCGACAGCTTGAAGGTGCGACCGTAGCTCTCGTTCTGCACGTTGAAGGGCTGGCTGCCCTGGAAGACGTAGTAGCGCTCGCGGTTGAGGTTGAGCGCTTCCACGACGACCGACCAGCGGCGGTCGAACTGCCAGGCGGCGGAGACGTCCAGCTGCCGCTGGCGATCGACGTAGCGATCCTGGGCCGCGTTCAGGATGTCCGCCCCCAGCTCCAGCAGGTAATTGGACTTCTGATTCAGCGCCAGTCGAGCGCTGATCGGCCCCGCCTCGTAGCCCAGCATCACGTTGACCACGGCATTGGACTGCCCCGGCAGCCGGATGCTGCGGGCCTGCAGCGCACCCGTCTTTCTGTCGAATCGGGCCACCTCGGCCTTCGAGTCCGTGAAGGTGGCATTGACCCCCACGATCAGGCCTGACAGCGCGCCCGGCAGCATGCGCAGGGGCTGGCTGTAGGCCAGCTCGATGCCGCGCACGCGGGCCGAGTCCCCGTTGGCGAAGCTGGTGGCCGTCGTGTACGCGGCCCAGGCGCCGCTGCCTGCGAGGTTGGTGGTGTAGGTGAAGTCGCGGATCGCCTTGTCGAACACATAGGCCGACAGCACGCCCTCGCGGCCCAGGATCCGTTCGATGCCGAGGTCCAGGTTGCGGGAGCGCAGCGGGTTCAGGTCCGGGTTGCCGATGCTGGCTTCCGTCGTGCTGGCCAGGCTGATGCCCGGCGCCAGCTGGCTGAAGTTGGCACGGACCACGGAGTTCCACCAGGCGCCACGCACCGAGGTCCTGGCATCCAGCTCATAGCGGGCGTGCAGGCCGGGCAGCCAATGACCGTAGCGGCGCTCGCTGCTGCGCTCACTGAGGGCATTGGCGGCGTTGACCTGCTGGCCCTGCGCCTCGAAACGGGTCTGCTCGCGGCGCAGCCCGGCCAGCAGCTGGAGGCGGTCATTGAACTCGTGGCTGAGCTGCAGGTAGCCGGCGCTGATGTCCTCACCCATGCGGTAGTCGTTCAGCGCCGACTCGCGCACCAGCCGGGCCGGATCGCGGGGCAGCTCGGCAATGCGGGCACGGACGCGCTGCGGGTCGATGGCCACGCCCATGCGGCCGTAGGGGAAGTCCAGCTCCTGCTCGGAGGCAAAGGCCGCCAGGGTGCTGGCGCCCGCGCCCCAGTAGTTCGGGCTCGCGGCGCTGCTACTGGTGTAGGCCCACTGCTCCGTGTCGTTGCGCTTGTCTCGGTTGCTCTTCTTGACGCCGAACTTGAGGGCCGTCGGGCGCCCCGCCAGCAAGAGGCGCCGCTCCAGGTCGAGCCTGGCGTGGGCTTCCCTGTCCTCGCTCCAGCGCGCCTGCAGCGTGATGCCGTTCAGCGCATAGGCTGCCGTGTTGTAGAGCGCCGCGGGACCCTGCAGCAGCGGCCGCTGGCTGTCGGTGAAGGAGAGGCCGGCCACATTGTTCTGGCGGAAGCGCGCGTCGTTGATCGACTCCGGCGTGTCCTCGCTGGCCCGGCCCAGGCCGGCCGAGGCCTGCAGCGTCCAGTCCGCCAGCAGCTGTTCGGTGCCGACGTTCAGCGAGTCGATGCCCTGTGTGTACTTGCGCTGTCGCAGCCGGCGCTCGGCCCGCGCTGTCACGACCTGACCCTCGGCGAACAGGCCGCCCGGCGTTGCCGCGCTGTTCGCGACGCTGCCGATGGTGAGGCGGTCGCGGACTTCATCGTCGCTGAACCGGCTGATGAAGGCGCGCAGCTGGTAGCTCTCCCCATCGCGGGGACGGTAGTCCAGATTGGCCGAGAGGGCCCGACGCTCGCGCACGGGCAGGTAGTCCCGCAGCTCGACGCCGCTCAGGCGGCCATCGGTCCAGGCGCCACCGGTCTCGACGTCGTCGGACCCGAAGCGGCGTTTCTCGGTGCTCAGGCCCAGCGCCACCCCAAGGTGCCGAGACTCGCCGAAGCGGCGGGCCCACAGCAGGTGGGCATTGGCGTCGCCCCGCGCCGTCAGCTGGTCGCGCGTGACGCCGAGGCCGACGTTCAGGATGGATTGCGGCAGGTCGAAGGCGGACAAGGTCTTGACGGCGATGCTGCCGCCCATGGAATCGGCGTCCTGGTCCGGTGTCAGCGTCTTGCTGACCTCCAGGGAGCGCACCATGCCGGCCGGCAGTGTGTCCAGGGCCACGCCGCGGCGACCGGCCTCGGGCGAGGGCACCAGGGAGCCGTTGATGGAGACCGAGTTCAGGTCCGGCCCCAGCCCGCGGATCACCACGTAGCGACCTTCCCCCTGGTCGCGCTGCAGCGAGACCCCCGGCATGCGCGCGAGTGCCTCCGCAGCGTTCTTGTCCGGCAGGGCCCCGATGTCATCGGCGCTGATGACGCTGAGCACATGGTTGGCCTTTTCCTGGGCGGCCAGTGCCTTGCGCAGGCTCGCGGCCTGGCCGGTGATGGTGACGGCATCCAGCGTGGCACTGGCCTGGGCCTGCGCACCGAAGGCGGCGGCCAGGCCGAGGCTCAGGGCGCTGAGGCGGCAGTGGGAGCGAGGGGAAGGTTTCATGGGATCTCGACTGAATGGGCGCCCGGCGGGCAATGGGGGCGCACTGTCCCGAAGCCCGATGGCAGTCGCGTGACATCGACCGATGAGCGCAGGGCCGCCCCGCCCGTGAGCCGATAGGTCCCCCCTCCCTCAGCTTCCGCGGGAACTGTCACAAACCCTTCCTAGCATCACGCCCCCATGAACATCAGCTCCGCGCGCCGCCTGCTCGCCTCCCTGGAGGTGCCGACACTCGCCCCCGTCCTGGGCCTGGCCGGCTTCGGCCGTCTCGTCCTGCTGGCCATGGCGCTGGTGCTGTACTGCTTCCAGGATCAGGCCATCGCCAAGCCCCTGGCGCGCTGGAACTGGATGGACATCGTGGGCGAAGGCGGCATGGTGCTCATGGCAGGCGTGTGGCTGATGCAGCTGCGCGCCAGCCGGCCGGCAGGCCGCGTCACCGACCTCCTGTGCCTCGGGCTGGCGGCCATGCTGCTGGGCGAATGGGTGGATGCGCTGGACGAATTCATGCTGCTGCCCAAGTCGGTGCTCTGGGACAACTGGCTGGAGTCCACCCTGGTGCCTCTGGGCATGCTGCTGGTGACGATGGGCCTGCATCACTGGCGCCAGGAGCATCGTGTCCTGACGGAGCAGCTGCTGCGCCGGGAGCGCATCTTCAGGGACCATCGCAGCATGGAGGGCGTCACGCAGCTGGGCGATGCCGGCTACATGACAGCGCAGGTCGGGCTGGAGCAGCGCATGCAGCGCCCGGCAGCCCTGCTGATGCTGGGCTTCGAAGATTTCCAGACCGTGGTCCGCGAGCAGGGTCTGGCGGAGGCCGACCGCCTGCTTCAGGCCCTCAGCCATCTCCTGCTGCTGAGCCTCCCGCCCGACGCCTTGCTGTGCCGCTACGCAGCCGACCGCTTCTGCGTGCTGCTGCCCGGCGCGCAAGCGGACGCCGCCCAGCGGCAGGCCCAGCACCTGCAGGCCGCCCTGAACCATCTGGGCCACCACACGCGGGCAGGCCTGCGCCTGCAGTTGGCGGCGCGCTGCGCCTGGTCCCTGGTACAGCCGCAAGTGCCGGCCGATGAGCAGTTGCTGGCCCTGGCCCGGAGGCTGGCATGAGCCCCACGCTGAGCCCGGCACTGTGCGCGCCGCCCGGGTCGCCGGTCTTCGATCTGGCCAGCCCCTGCCTGCCCTGGGAGCAGCAGGCGGCCTGCGTGCTGGAACTGGCCCGCACCCGAGCCGTGGCGCCCGAGGACCTGCTGAACCATGCCGGTCTGGTGCGCAGCGCTCTCATCAGTCCCCGTCAATTGCTGGCCTTGCTGGCCGCCCTGCAGCACCGGCTGCCAGCGGCCGACACGCCCTTCGTGCTGGGCCAGCTGAGCCTGCCCGGCCATGCGGGGCTGGCCAGCCACGCCCTGCTGCAGGCCGCCACGCTGGGGGAGGCGCTGGAGCTGCTGTGCCGGTACGCCGGCCGTCTCTCGCCCTTGCTGACGCCGCGCCTGCTGCTTCATGGCGACGAAGCGCTGCTGCTGTGGACTGAGTCCTGCGGCATCCCCGCGGCCCAGCGTGCCTTCGTGGTCGACATGCACATGAGCGCACTGAAGTCCCTGTGCCAGTGGCAGAGTGGAGCTGCGCTGCCCTGGCGCTTCTGCTTCAACCGGACGCGGCCGCGGGACCTGTCCCAGCATGTCGTCTTCCTCGGGGCCGAGCTCAGCTTCGGCTGCCAGTTCGATGCCATGCGCCTGCCCGCGGCCCTGCTGTCCCGGCCCTGGCCCCGTGCCGTGAAGCCGAACCTGGCCCAGCGGGCCCTGGAGCAGAACGCCGATCCCGCCGCCGCGGGGCGCGGACTCCTCGCCGCTCTCTATGACTGGTTGCTGCCCCGGTACCGGGAGGCCACGCCCCTGGAGCAGGCGGCCCAGGCTTTCGGCGTCAGCCCGGCGACGCTGAAGCGGCGGCTGGCGCTGCACGGCACCCACTACCAGGCCCAGCTGGACCAGGCCCGAAGCCATGTGGCGCTCTACCTCCTGCTGCTGCAAGGTCGCAGCAGCGACTCGATCGCCAGCGAGCTGGGCTTTCACGACCGCAGCAGCTTCCGGCGCTCGTTCAAGCGCTGGACGGGCCTGACGCCGGGCGTCGCGCTGTCGGGATGAGGGCGGGGCTTGCCAGGGCCGTCTGCCGGCCGGGGCCCCTCACATCAAGCGGCGAAAGGCCAGGCGCGTGATCAAGGGCTCACCCTGGACCTGCTGCACCTGACGTTCGATGACCTCCACCTTGCCGGACTTCGCCATGGCACAGATGTCCTCGGCGACCCCGTCATAGACCCAGGGCAGCTCGAGGGCGGTGCCGCATCGCGGCAGCTCGACCAGCTCGCCGATCCGGGACTCCAGAAACAGTGCTCGTGAAATGGTGCCCATGACTCGCGCCTCCACACGCTCTTCTGCACGTGGCGTTCATGTTGGAGCCGTCATGGAGCCCTCGCAAGCGCGGTCCGTCAAAGCGCTGATCCAGGGCAAGGAAAGTGGTGGCGTAGCTTCGCCAAGGCTGAAGGCCGCCCACCTTGGGCGGCCCCGCACGCAGCGGCCTGGCCTCTCACGCAGCGGCCTGCCCACCTCAGCGCACCACGCCCAGTTCCTCGCGCTGGCCGCCCTTGAAGGTGTAGAGGGTCAGGGCACCGTTCCTGATGTCGCCCTTGTCGTCGAAGGCGACGGTGCCGGTGACGCCCTGCATGCTGAGCTTCTGCAGCACGGGCAGGTAGCGGGCGGGCTCGGCGGAACCGGCCTTGACCATGGCTTCGGCCAGGGCCTTGGTGGCGTCGTAGGTGTAGGGCGAGTAGATCTGGACCTCGGTGCCGAACTTCTTCTTGAAGTCGGCCTTGAACTTGTCGAAGCCGGGGCGCAGCGTGCCGTCGATGCCGCCCGCGATGGCGCAGACGACCTGCCCGTCCAGCATCTGGCCCGAGGCCAGCTTGGGCAGCTCCGCGGTGCAGACGCCGTCACCGCCGAGGAACTTGGACTGAATGCCCAGCTGCTTCATCTGGCGCAGCATGGGCCCGCCGACGGCATCCATGCCGCCGTAGAACACCACGTCCGGCCTGGCCGCCTTGATGCCGGTGAGGATGCCGGTGAAGTCGGTGGCCTTGTCATTGGTGAACTCGCGCTTGACGACGGTGGCGCCGGCCGCCTTGGCGGCCTTCTCGAACTCGCTGGCAACGCCCTGGCCGTAGGCGGTGCGGTCGTCGATGACGGCCACCGTCCGGGCCTTCAGCGTCTGCACCGCATAGCGGCCCAGCGTGCCGCCCAGCTGGGCGTCGTCCGCCACCATGCGGAAGCTGGTCTTGAAGCCCTGGCGGGTGTACTTGGGATTGGTCACCGAGGGCGCAATCTGCGGGATGCCGGCTTCGGCATAGATGCGGGCGGCCGGGATGGCGGTGCCGGAGTTCAGGTGGCCGACGACGCCGTTCACCTTGAGATCCACCAGCTTCTGCGCGGCCTGGGTGCCCTGCTTCGGGTCACCCGCATCGTCCTCAGCCACCAGCTCGAAGCGTGCCGGACGGCCACCGATCTGCAGGCCCTTGGCGTTCAGCTCTTCCACGGCCATGCGGACGCCGTTCTCGTTGTCATGCCCGAGGTGGGCGGCCGGGCCGCTCAGCGCAGCCACATGGCCGATCTTGACGAGCAGCGGTTCTGCCGCCTGGGCAGACAGGGAAACACAGGCCGCGGCGACTGCGCCGAGGCGGATGGCGGGGTGGTTCATGGGATCTCTCCTGGGGACGTCAGCGACACGGTGACGCCGCCGGACCTCGGCGGTCGTCGCCCCCTCTGTCGCTGATGCCTGAGAGATTCCTCCCGCCCAGGATGGGGCGGGCTTGCTCCTTCGGCGCGCCGGCAGACGTCATGCAACCGGCAACTCTGCAGAGTTCGTCCACGACATCGGTCCCTTTGCCTGAGAGTTTCCGGGGCGGTTGCTCCTTCGGCGCCGCGCGGGGTGGCGCGCGGACTCTCCCGATGTCGCTCGGGCTTGTGGCCAGCAAGGCCGCCAGCGGATAGCCTGGACCTTGCATTGAAGGCTTTGATTATGCCCACGAATCAGGGTTTACCCACAATCAAATCAAGAGCCTTTTTGTCAGGTGTGCCAGTAAGAACCTCTTGATGCAAATGCGCGCCCGCAGGTCCATAGTGACCGGGAGCCGCCCTTGCCCTTCTGCTGACGGGAGCCTGCGCCATGAGTGAACACCGCCCTCCAACGCCCGGCCTGCGTGTCGAGCACGATTCCATGGGCACCGTGGAAGTGCCCGCCGACGCCTGGTTCGGCGCCCAGACCCAGCGCGCCGTGCTGAACTTTCCCATCAGCGGGCAGCCTCTGCCGCCCGGCTTCATCCGTGCCCTGCTGCTCATCAAGGGGGCTGCGGCATCGGCCAATGGCGAGCTCCAGCAGCTCGACGCCGCCGCCGCGCAGGCCATCGCACAGGCCAGCGAGGCGCTGCTGAAGCTGGAGGACGCGGCGCTGATGAAGCACTTTCCCGTCGACGTCTTCCAGACCGGCTCCGGGACCAGCAGCCACATGAATGCCAACGAGGTGCTGGCCACCCTGGCGAGCAGGATCCACGGCGCGCCGGTGCATCCCAATGACCAGGTGAACGCCGGGCAGAGCAGCAATGACGTGGTGCCCAGCGCCCTGCATGTGGCCGCGGCGCTGGCGGTCTCACAGCGCCTGCTGCCCGCGATGGATCACCTGGTGCAGGTGCTGCATCGCAAGGCGGACACCGTGCATGCCCACGTCAAGACCGGCCGCACTCATCTGATGGACGCCCTGCCGGTGCGCCTCAGCCAGGTGCTGGGAGGCTGGGCTGCGCAGGTGCAGGGGGCCCGCGAGCAGGTCCAGGCGGCCCTGCCGTTGATGCAGCGCCTGGCCCTGGGTGGCACGGCCGTGGGCACGGGCGTCAATGCCCATCCGGCCTTCGCGGGGCGCTGCTGCGAGGTGCTGAGCGAGCGCACCGGCGTCGCCTTCGCACCGGGGCCCAACCGCTTTGCGCTGATGGGCAGCCAGGACGCCGCCGTGGCGATGTCGGGCGCGCTCAAGCTGGTGGCGGTGGTGCTGTCCAAGATCGCCAACGACCTGCGCTGGATGAACTCCGGGCCTCTTGCGGGCTTGGCCGAGATTGAGCTGGAGGCGCTGCAGCCGGGCTCGTCCATCATGCCGGGCAAGGTCAACCCGGTGATCCCGGAGGCGGCCCTCATGGTGTGCACCCAGGTGATGGGCAACGATGCCGTGATCACGCTGGCCGGCCAGTCCGGCAACTTCGAGCTCAATGTGATGCAGCCCCTGGTCGCCCGCAACCTGCTGGAGAGCATCACCCTGCTGACCGCCGTGCTGCCACTGCTGGCGGACAGGGCGATCGCGAGCTTCCGGGTGAACGAGGACCGGCTGCGCGAGGCGCTGGCGCGCAATCCGGTGCTGGTGACGGCGCTCAATCCGCTGATCGGCTACGAGCGGGCTGCGGAGATCGCGAAGAAGGCCTGGCGCGAGAAGCGCCCCATTCTCGAGGTGGCCCTCGAGTGCACCGAGATCGATCCGGACACATTGCAGGCGCTGCTGGACCCGGCCCGCCTGACCGGTGAGCACTGAGCGCCCCTGGCCGGCCGCCGCCGGCTGGAGCGCCCACGTATCGCGCCATCGCAGGGCGAACTGTGATTGGTGACAGTAGTCATCCCCTCTCGAGCCCGCAACACTGCCGCAGGTCCGACGAGCCCCTGCGCTCGGGGCGCCGGCAGCCGAGCGCGCCGTCGCCATCGCGGTCGGCCATTCCCCACTTCATCAGGAACCCCCATGAGCAAGAACTTTGAAACGCCCATCCAAGTCAAGTACCGGGACACGGATTCAATGGGTCATGTCAGCAGCCCTGTCTACTACGACTATCTGCAGCACGCCTACCTCGAATTCATGTTCAAGGTGCTCTCGGTGCCCAAGCACGAGAAGCTGCCGCACATCATGGTCAAGACGGCCTGCGAGTATGTGCAGCCCGCCATGTTCGGCGACAGCCTCATCGTGCGCAGCCGTGTCAGCGGCTTCGGCACCAAGAGCTTCGAGATCGAGCACATCATGCACCGTCAGGACGGGCAGGACACCGTGGTCGCCCGCGGCTACTCCAAGCACGTGATGTTCGACTACGAGAGCAACAAGACCACGCCCGTCACCGAGGACTTCAAGGCCCGCATCCTGGACTTCCAGGGCAGCGTCTGAGAGCAGCGGCAGGAGATCCAACATGATGATGCACTGGTCCGAAACTCAAGCGGGCTTGCAGCGACGCTTCCAGGCGCTGGGCCAGGAGATCGCCGGCATGGGCCCGCGCCAGGACTTCGACGCCGCGCGCTGGCATCGCCTGCGCGAAGCCGGTCTCTGGGAGCTCCTGGGGCAGCGCGAGGGCCATGCCTCCGCCTGGTGGGACTTCACCGCGGCGCTGGAGGGCCTGGCGCAGACGGTGCGCTGCCCGGCCCTGCTGCTGTCGGCCATCGCCCAGGCGGGCATGGTGCGGGGGCTGCAGCGCCATGGCAGCGAGGCCCAGAAGGACCGCTACCTGCCCATGCTGGCCCGCGGCGAGCTCTGCGCGACGGGCATCGCCGAACCGGGCACGGGCACCGATGTCCGCAGCATCGCCAGCACCCTCACCCCCTGCCCGGGCGGCTATCGGCTGAACGGGAGCAAGTACAACATCGCGCATGCGCCGATGGCCGCTTTCTCGCTGATCGTCTGTCGGCATGCCGATGCACCGGAGTCAGTGGCCCTGGTCTTCCTCGACCAGGAAGCGCCCGGCCTCGTGATCGGCCCGGGCGACCGCAAGCTGGGCAATACGGACCTGCCCACCGGCAGCCTGGCCTTCCATGACGTCTTCGTCCCGCATGCGCAGGTGTTGGGCGACGCTCGGCGCGGGCTGCGGCAGTTGGTGGACATCATCTCCCTGGGCCGGGCCTACTACGGCCTGGTGGCCGCCCACCTGGTGAGCCCCTTTCTCGAGGATGCCCTGCAGTACGCCCGCGGCCGCGAGAGCTTCAGAGAGCCCATCGTCGAGCACCAGTACGTCCAGCGCCGGCTGACGGACATCCGCATCGGCATGGAGCGCAGCCGCTGGACGGCCCTGGCCGCGGTCAGCAAGCTCATCAACGAGGAGCCGGACGCCCTGCTGGCCTGCTCCGTGGCCAAGCTGGTGGGCTCCGAGGACCTGATCCGCAGCGCGCTGGATCTGGTCCGCCTCCATGGCAGCCGTGGCTACCAGGAAGGCCCCGTGGCCCTCCTGATGCGCGATGCCCTGGGCTTTGCCAGCGTCGGAGGTACGGAGGAGATGCATCGCAAGAACATCTTCAACCAGATGTCGCGGCCGGCGCAGGCTGCAGCCAGCACTCGAACGCCGGCTTCCGGGCTGGTTTCCACCGCCTGAGTGTCATGGACGGTCCCGCCTGGCGCGCACGCCCTCACGCCCTGGCCGGGCAGTGCATCGCCCACACCGAGGCCTGGGAAGGCGGGGCGGCCCTGGACCGGCACTTCGGTGCGCCGGCGGATCGCCGAGCCCTTGGCAGCCTGGATGCCGTCCATGCCGCCGTCGCCCAGGGCGATTGCGATCTGGGGCTGGTGCCCCTGGAGAGCAGCCAGGAGGGCATGGTCAACCGCAGCCATGACCTCCTGTTCGCTGGCGGTGTCAAGGTCGTGGGTGAACTGCTGCACGAGACCGGCGGCGGGCCGGCGGCGCCTGCCTGCGTCCGTTTCGGGCTCATCGCGCCCCCCGAGCACCCGGCTGACGCCCTGGACGACCGCCTGATGGTGGCCGTGGTGCTGACGGAGCGGACGGGCAGCCTGGCGGACCTGCTGAGGCCCCTGGCGCGCCGCGACATCGCCATCGGGCACTGGTGCGCAAGGCCGGCGCGCCAGGACGGCTGGCACTATCGATTCCATTTCACGCTGTGCGCCCCGGCGGACAGCGAGGACGTCCGCCAGGCCCTGCAGGACGCTGCCACGCAGTGCAGGGAGCTGCGGCTGCTGGGCCGCTTCAGAGCGGCTCGACTGGGGCAGCCGGGCCGCTCAGCGGCCTAGGAGCTGCAACCGGGCCGGTCAGCGGCCTTCAAAAGACCTTCAAAAGACCTTCAAACGGCCTTCAAACGGTCCTCAGGCGGCCTGCCCTTCCAACCCGCCGGTCACGCGAGAGGGACCCCAGACCCGTGCGCTGGGGGAGCTTGGCCGGCCCGGCATCGCCTCGGCACGGCTGGACGCCTCACATCACTCCCACGCGGCATGCCGCGCCCGCGGTGTTACGAGCCACCCCCCTCATGGCGGCTGGCCGTCCCCGTGGACGCCCGGCCGATCCGAGCCGGCCGCGGTCAAGGGGTGCCACCAGGGCATTCAATTGATTTTCTACTCGCGTAATCAAGCGTGAAAGCAGATCTTGAATGGCAGATCTGCGGGTCTCGAGGCCTACCTTCCGCCTTCATTTTCTGCAAATGTAACCAAACGAAATTCACACGGGCGCCAGTAGATGATGGTCATTTGGGCAAATTGAAGCGCCTGAT
The DNA here is from genome assembly GCF_039872765.1 of Roseateles flavus. Lineage (NCBI taxonomy): Bacteria > Pseudomonadati > Pseudomonadota > Betaproteobacteria > Burkholderiales > Sphaerotilaceae > Roseateles > Roseateles flavus. Next base: position 87,161 of record NZ_JBDPZC010000006.1, read on the forward strand.
CATGAAGGTGGTCACATATTGTTACGCCGACTCCGGGTTGTCCCCAGAGAATGCATAAAACGCGAGCACTTAGTTATTTATTGAGCATGGCTGCTCGACGAACATGGGAGTCACACATGCAAGGAATCATTCAGTTCACGGCAGGGCTGCCGCATTGCGCGGCCGGCTTTGAGGATTCGGAATGCGAGCAGGCCATGGCGGCCTTTGCTGGCCGGCAGGGCTTTGACCACTGCCTGTACCTGGCGCACGTCTACCCGCCCATGACCCGCCCCACCGTCATTCAGGCGGGCAACTGTCCCGAGGGCTGGATGGCCGCCTACTCGAGCCAGAACTTTGCCGAGGTCGACCCCTGGATCCGGCATGCCCAGTCGCACAGCAATCCCTGGCTGTGGGACTCCAGCAGCCAGCAAGCGCCCGCCCCCTTCTGGCTGACGGCCCTGCGCCATGGCATGCGCCATGGCTGCACGCTGCCCGTGCGGACGGAGCACGGCATCATCGGCGCCATGACCCTGGCCCGTGCGAAGGAGGCTGTGTCGCTGGACGAGTACGCCCAGAAATCGGCCAGCCTGCAGGCCTTCTGCCATGACCTGCACGCCGGGCTGCTGAAACGCCGCCTGCCGCAGCTGTTCCACCGCCCGGATTCCCAGCTGAGCGAACGCGAGCGAACCATCCTGAAATGGACGGCCGATGGCAAGACCTCCTCGGAGATCGCGCTCATCCTGGGGCTGACCAAGCGCACCATCAACTTCCATGTGGCCAAGGCCACCCTGAAGCTCAACTCCACCAACAAGACGCAGGCCGCGTTGAAGGCGGCCGTGCTGGGCATGCTGTTCTGAGTTCGGGCCGTCGAGTCCTCGCGGCGCGGCCGCCTCAGGTGCTCATCTGCCGGCAGGCGCGGGCGCAGCGGCGGCAGGCCTCGGCGCAGTGCTGGCAGTGCGCGTGGGCATGGACGGCGCAGGTCGCCGCGCAGGCATCGCACACCTCGACACAGCAGCGGCAGAGCGAGGCGCTGAACTCGCTGTCACGTGCCATGAAGCCGGCACAGAGGCGGCAGAGGGCGGCGCAATCCATGTCCAGCGTGATGCAGCGCGCCAGCATGGGGAGCTCGGGTTCGCGAAGGCCGGCTGCGGCACAGTGGTCGCAGGCATCGGCGCAGACGTGGCAGGCAGTGATGCAGGCGTTGTACAGCTGGGCGTTGTGAGCGCTGGCGGGCATGGGGGGCTCCAGGAGCTGTGGCGGGGAGCAGCGAAGGCGGCAATCCGCATGCCCGCTGCCGGGACCTCCTCAGCGGCGGCGCCTGCCTGGCGTCAGCGCACGCCCAGATAGCCCAGCACGGCGTCTACGATGGCGCGCTCGATCTCGGGCATCGAGAAGCCCAGCGGCGGCTCGATGACGGCCGCATGCACCATGGATTCGATGATGCGCTGGATCACCCAGGCCGCCAGCTGGAGGTCCTGAGGCACGATGTCGGCACGGTGCTGCTCCAGGAGTTGCTGGACCCTGGAGAAAATGCCCTTGTCGGAGGGGCTGTCGTTGGGCTTGGGCACTTCGAAGAAGGGCAGCTCCTGCTCCAGCACCCGGTGCAGACGCGGCTCGACCATGTGGGCGGCCATCAACGCCCGCACCATGGCTTCCACCTGGCTGCGCAGATTGCCACGCTGGCCCGTTCCCAGCACCGCCTCGATGACCTGGTACATCTGGCCGGCATGGCGTTCGTGCAGCGCAGCGACCAGGGAGTCCTTGTTGGGGAAGTACTGGTAGACCGAACCCACGCTCACGCCGGCACGCTCAGCCACGAGATTGGTGCTGGTGCCGGCATAGCCGCGTTCCGCCAGCACGCCGGCAGCGGCCTCCAGGATGGCATCCACCATGCGGCGGGACCGGGCCTGGCTCGGGATCTTTCGCGGACCTGCTTGCGGGTTGGGCATCGCGTTTTCGCTGGGGGCAAGATGTCAGGGCATCAGGGAATGTCAGGCGGCCGCTCGTGTGATGGACACGAGCAGGCCTCAAGCGTCTCGGGGACCCTGTTGCCGGCTGCCCGGGAGCGGGGCTCCGGGCCTTCGCCGCCAGATGCCGGTCACGGAGTGACTTGCAAATGCGAGCTTGTATGCATTTTATTGCATAGCCTCAGGCCAGGCGTCGGCGGCCGGTTCAGACTCATCCCACAATCAGGTGACAAGCCGGCGCTGCCAAGTCTGCCCCCGGCTCAGGGCTGGGGGGCCAGCCAGCGATCCAGGAAGCCGCTGAGCCAGGCCATCCCTGCCCGGTCGTGGCGACTGCCCTGCATGCGCTGCTGCGACAGCTGCTGGGCGCCCGGCGCCGACAGCTTGTGCAGCGCGGACTGCGCCCAGCGGTTCATGGTCTGGAAGCTGACCTCGGGATGGAACTGCAGTCCATAGGCCGCCGAGCCAAAGCGCACGGCCTGGTTCTCGAAGACCTCGCCCACCGCCAGCTGCTCCATGCCGGCGGCCAGGCCGAAGCCTTCCCGATGCCAGTGGTAGACCCGTTCCGGCCACGGCCCCAGCGAGCGGCCCAGCGCAGTGGGCCGTATCGGCCAGTAGCCGATTTCGACCTGCCCGTCACCTCGGGGCTGTATCGGCGCCCCGAGGTGACGGGCGAGCAGCTGGGCACCGAGGCAGATGCCCAGGAAGGGCTTGCGCTCGCGCAGGGGGACGCCGATCCAGTCCGTCTCCTCCCGCATCCAGGGATCCGTGTCGTTGGCGCTCATGGGCCCTCCGAACACCACGGCACCGCTGTGGTCCTCCAGCGAGGATGGCAGTGGCTCGCCGAGAGGCGGGCGCCTCAGGTCCAGGGCATAGCCCTTCTGCACCAGCAGCCGCCCCACCCGCCCGGGCGAGGACTGCGGCCGGTGCAGCACCAGGAGCACGGGGCGCTTCATGGCAGCTCCACGTTGAGGACCAGGGCGCTGCGGTCCGGCCGGCCCCTCAGCTCCTCGAAGGACACCATCACGTGCTCGCGGTAGGCCGGCCGCTCGCACAGGCGCTCGTACCAGGCCGCCACATGGGGCAGCGCGGGCCGGGCGATGTCCATCGAGAAATAGCGGTACAGCGTGGCGCCGGCCGGGATGTCGCCCAGACCGAACTGTCCGCCGCTCAGAAAGGGCTGATGCGCCAGGATGCCGTCCAGGCGCTGCAGGTGCTGCGCGCTGAGGGCCAGCTTGGTCCGGATCAGGGGCCAGTCGCGGGACTGCTCCGGCGTGCGCACCAGGGCCCAGAACAGGCCCAGCATCAGGTCCGGCTCCAGCGTGCTCTGGCTCCAGTCCATCCAGCGCTCGCTGAGGGAGCGCCGGTAGGCATCCTCAGGCCAGAACGCCTCGCCCCCTCGGCGCGCGGCCAGGTAGCGAAGGATGGCGTGGGACTCCCACACCACCTCGCCGTCCAGCTCGATCACCGGGATGCGCTGGTGCGGATTGAGCCGCTCGAACGCGGCTGTCTCGCAGCCGCCGAAATCGCCGCCCAGCGGCACATGGCGATGGGCGAGGCCCAGCTCGCCGATCAGCCACATCACCTTCTGCACATTGAAGGAACTGCGCCGTCCCCAAACGGTCAACATGACTGCCTCCTCATTCACGAGTGATCTACAACAAAGAATCCATGTCCACGGCCTGCATGCGGTCCAGCCCGGCGCGCAGGTCGGCGATGAGGTCCTGCGGCTCCTCCAGCCCGACGTGCAGGCGCACGCACTGGCAGCCCGGCTCGCACAGGGCGCGCAGGCGCCCTTCCGAGGCATCCAGCGGCAGGGCCAGGCTCTCGTAGCCGCCCCAGGAGTAGCCCAGGCCGAAGCACTTCAGCCCGTCCAGAAAGGCCTCCACCGCTGCGAAGGGCACCGGCTTCAGGACCACGGTGAACAGGCCCGAGGAACCGGTGAAGTCCCGCTTCCACAGCGCATGGCCGGGGCTGCCCTCCAGCGCCGGGTGCAGCACACGCGCCACCTCCTCCTGCTGCTGAAGCCAGCGCGCGACGGCGAGCGCACCCTGCTCGTGCTGCCGCAGGCGCACCTGCATCGAGCGCAGGCCGCGCAGGGCGAGGAAGATCTCGTCGGGTCCCGCGCACAGGCCCAGGTCGCCGTGCAGAGCCTTGAGCGCCGGCCAGGCGCGCGGGGATGCGGACACCGTGCCCAGCATGCCGTCCGAGTGCCCCAGCAGGTACTTGGTGCCGGCCTGGATGACCAGGTCCACGCCCGCCGCATGGGCCTTGAAAAACAAGGGCGTGGCCCAGCTGCAGTCGGCGATGACGCGCAGGCCATGCTGCCGCGCCATGGCCACCAGCGCAGGGACGTCCTGCACCTCCATGCTGTGCGAGCCTGGCGACTCCAGGTAGATCGCTCGGGTGTTCTCCTTCACCCAGCCGCCCAGCTCGGCACCGGTGCCGGGCGGGAAGTAGCTCACTTCGACGCCCAGGCGCCGCAGCAGGCCGTCGCATGCATGGCGCACGGGGCCGTAGACCGCATCCGTGACCAGCACGTGATCGCCCGGCTCCAGGCAGGCCATCAGGGCGAGGGTGCAGGCCGACAGGCCCGAAGGACACAGCACCACCCCTGCCCCGCCCTCGAGCTCGCACAGGGCGCGCTCCAGGGCCTCGGAGGTGGGGGTGCCGCGCCGGCCGTAGATGTAGGGCTGGGTGCGGCCCAGCAGATCGCGGACCGTGGGGCTGAGGACGGTGGAGGCACGGAACACGGGCGTGTTGACGAAGCCGTGGTAGCGCATGGGATCCCGCCCCGCATGGACGAGGCGGGTGCCCGTGCCCAGCGCGGGGACGTCGCCGCCGGCCTGCAGGGCCTCGTCCAGGAGGCTGTCGCTGCTCATGGCCACAGCAGCTGCCGGGTCCATTGCTGGCCCTGGCGGCGGTAGCGCAGGCGGGTGAAGCGGCGCTGGCCATTGGACTGCCAGAACTCCACGTCCAGCGGCTTCAGCGCATACATGGTCCAGTGCTCAGAGGCCAGCTCGGGATCCTGCTGCAGGCGCTCCAGCTGCTGGGCCAGCGCGCGGTCCAGGTCGGCGGACTGGTCCAGCACCTCGCTCTGGCGCGCAGCGAGGATGGCGGCGCGGGACTTCTCCGGCCGGCTGCGGAAGTCGGCCAGCCCGGCTTCCCGGGGCAGCGCGATCACCTCGCCGCGCAGGCGGACCTGGCGAGCGGTCCCCGGCCAGTAGAAGGTCATGGCGGCCTGGGGCTGGCGCGCCATCTGGCGGCCCTTGGGGCTGGCGGCGTTGGCGGCGAAATGCCAGCCCTCCTCGCCCACGTCGAGCAGCATCACCGAGCGGGCATCGGGCGCGCCGTCGGGGTCGACCGTGGACAGCGTGGTGACCTGCGGCTCGCTGACGCCCCGTTCCAGGGCGTCGTCGAGCCACTGCATGAACAGGGCCTGGGGCGTGGCGGGCACCGCCGAGGTGTCGAAGTCGGACAGCTGGCCGGTCAGCACCGGCAGCGCCTTGAATCGTTGGATCAGGGATTCCATTGGGTCTTCACTCCATGCCGAACTGGATGGCCCGCGCGATCAGGCGCTGGGCGGCGAGGTAATCGGGGATCTCGGCCAGGAAGCCGTCGACCACGGCCGCCGGCACGCGCTTGCCGCCGGACCGGCTGCGGGCTTCGTCGAAGGCCTGGATCACGCGGCGAGCCAGGGACAGCTCTGCGGCGGTCGGTGTCAGCCAGCGGTTCACCACCGGCACGAACTGCGCGTTGACGATGGCCTTCGAACGGAAGCCGAGGTCGCGGCAGCGCTGCATGTCCAGCTCGGCGCCTTCGTTGTCGGAGTAGCTGTAGGGACAGTCGATGGACGGCATGCCCACAGCCGCGCACTCCACGAGAAAGCGCGAACGCACATAGTCCAGCTCATGGCCGGCGCGGGTGCGGCGGGCGCCCATGTCGGCCACCATGTCCTCCGTGGCAACCAGCAAGGCGCTGATGCGGGCACTGCACTTGGCGATGGCCATGGTGTTGATCAGGCCCTGCGTGCTCTCGATATTGGGCACCAGCTCGGTGGAGCCCGTGGGGATGCCGTACTCGCGCTCGTAGTGGCTCACCGCCTGATCCAGGGCCACGACCTGCATGGGCGTGGAGATGAAGGACATCATGATGATGTCCGGCCGGTGGCGCATGACGGCCTCCAGGTCCTCCATGCCGCCGTTCTCCAGCGGGTTGACGCGGACGGAGGTCAGAATGCCGGCCTCGCGCCAGGCGTTCAGCACCTCGCCGCTGAGCTGGCGGGCCTCGGGGCGCCGCGCCGGCGGGGTGAAGGTCTCCAGCTCCTGCACCAGCACGTCGGCGCCGCTATGGACGCCTTCGAGCAGGGCCTGCCGGTCGGCACCGGCGAGGAAGAGCCAGGATCGGCGCAGGGCCGGAGCTTTCTTGCTTGAGGGATTCACGTCAGATTCCTTGATGGGGGTTGATGCGTGGGTTCAGGCCGCCAGCAGGGACTGGGCCAGGTCCCGGGCCTCGGACTCGCTGGCGACGCTCACCAGCAGCAGGCCGAAGGCCTTCTGCATGGCCTGCGCCTCCTTGGCGGCCGCGGCCCGCTCCTGCGGGTCCGGCTCGACCGTGATGAGGGCGCGGCAGTGCTCGGACAGCGCGTCCTTGTTCGACTTCAGCCACAGCGCGCGCTGCTTGCGGTCCTCCAGCGTCTCCTCGGGCCGCTCGGGCAGGAAGAGCAGCACGAAGGCCTGGGCCCGGGCCACCAGGGCCTCCATCTCGCGGGCCCAGCGCGCGGCGTAGCCGGGCCGGATGGCGTCGTTGCGGAAGGTGACGACGGGGAATCCGTCCATTTCGAACACTTGGGCGGCTTCGATGGCAGCGTCCATGGCTTCTCCTTTCATGAGAGTGGTGAGGGGGGCGGCGAGCGGCTCAGCGCTTGCCCGGCGGTGCCTTGGGCGTGAACGGGGGCTTGGCCAGCCACACGACGGCGATGGCCAGCATGAAGACCCAGCCCAGGGCGTAGGCCACGTCGTTGAAGGACATCTGGTAGGCCAGCTGGTCCAGGTAGTGATTCAGGCGGAAGGCGAAGGCGGTGTCACCGGGCGCCAGCGGCGCGGCGGCGGGACCCAGCGTGCCGGGGGGCAGCCCTTCCACGAGGTGGGCGTGGTGCAGCACGGCGCGCCGTTCCCAGACCAGGGACGTGAGGGACACGGCAAAGCTTGCGCCCAGGGTGCGGCTGAAGGTCGAGAGCCCCGAGGCCGCGGCGATCTCCTGCGGCTTGAGGTCAGACAGCAGGATGGCATTGATCGGCATGATGAACAGCGCCAGGCCCAGCCCCTGCAGCAACTGCACCGCGGCCACGTGCGTGAAGTCCACGCCCAGGAAGAAGCCCGCGCGGATGAAGGACGCCGCGCCGAGGATGGCGAAGGCGCTGCACACCATCCAGCGCATGTTGAAGCGCGGGGCGTACTTGCCCATGAAGGGCGTCATCAGCACCGGGAGGATGCCCATGGGCGCGGCCGCCAGGCCCGCCCAGATGGCGGTGTAGCCCATGGTGCGCTGCAGCCACTGCGGCACGATCACATTGACCGCGAAGAAGGCGGAGTAGGCCAGCACCAGGGTCACCGTGCCCGCCGCGAAATTGCGGTTGGCGAAGAGGCGCAGGTTCACGATGGGATTGCGCTCATGCAGCTCCCAGATCACGAACACCGCCAGGCTCAGCGCGGCGATCAGGCTCATGATGACGATGAAGGGTGACTGGAACCAGTCCTCGTCATTGCCCTTGTCCAGCACCACCTGCAGCGCGCCCACGCCCAGCACCAGGGTGGCCAGGCCGATGTGGTCGACCCGCACGGACTCGGTCTTCTCGGGCTTGCCCCGCATCTGCGAGGACACGGTGGCCGCCGCGAAGAGGCCGATGGGGACGTTGATCAGGAAGGTCCATTGCCAGGAGTAGCTGTCGGTGATCCAGCCGCCCAGCAGGGGCCCCGCGATGGGCGCCACCACCGTCACCATGGCAATCATGGACAGCGCGAATCCCCGCCGGTGTGGCGGGTAGATGGACAGCATCAGGGCCTGCGTCGTCGGGATCATCGGCCCGGCGACCGCCCCCTGCAGGGCGCGGAACAGCACCAGCGCGCCCAGGCTCTGGGCCAAGCCGCACAGCAGCGAGGCCAGGGTGAAGAGCAGGGTCGACCAGATGAACAGGCGCACCTGCCCTACCCGCTTCACCAGGAAGCCGGTCAGCGGCAGCGCGATGGCATTGCAGACCGAGAAGGTGGTGATCACCCAGGCACTCTGGTTGGTGCTGACACCCAGATTGCCAGCGATGGTGGGCAGCGACACATTGGCGATGGTCCCGTCCAGCACCTGCATGAACACCGCCAGCGCGAGGCCGACGGTGGCCATGGGCACGCTGGGCGGCACGAACTCGGCGCCCGCCGGCGCCGGCGGTGCTGCCGCGGGCGCGCCACTGCCAGCGCCCGGCAGCGCGACCGTTCCGGCAGCCGCACTCATCGACCGTCTCCCAGCACCGCAGGCAGGGCCGCGGGCCGTCCGCCACGGACGATGCGCTCGATCAGGCCATCCACGGCGTCGACCTGCTTGCGATAGACGTCGGTGCTGAGGCCGGGCCGGCTGCGGGGCTGAGCCACCAGCAGGGGGCCGCTGACGTCATGCACATCCACCGTGGCCCGCATGGACAGGCCCAGGCGCAGGGGATGGCTGATCAGCTGCTTCGGGTCCGTCAGCTCGATGCGCACCGGCAGCCGCTGCACGATCTTGATCCAGTTGCCCGTCGCGTTCTGCACCGGCAGCGGCGAGAAGGCGCTGCCCGTGCCCAGGCCCAGGCTGGCGACGCGGCCGGTGTAGCTCACGGCGTCGCCATAGGCATCCGCACGCAGTTCCACGGCCTGCCCGATGCGGATGTGGGCCAGCTGCGTCTCGGTGAAGTTGGCCTCCACCCAGACCTGGTCCAGGGGCAGCACCGACATCAGCGCGCTGCCCGGCGCCACATGCTGACCCAGCTGCACCGTGCGCTGCGCCACATGGCCGGCCACGGGCGCGATCAGCGCGGTGCGCATCTGGTCCAGGTAGGCGGAGCGCAGCGTCGCGGCGGCCTTCTGGACCTCCGGATGGGACACCACCACCGTGCCGTCCACCAGGGCCTTGCTCCCCTGGTACTGCTGCTCCAGCGAGGCCACGGTGCTCTGCGAGGCCGCCAGCGCGCTCTGTGCGGCCGACAGGGTGTCGCGGGCATGGGCCAGCTCCTCGTCGGAAATGGCGCCGGAGCGGGCCAGCTCCTTGCGGCGCTGGTAGTCGGCACGGGCCTTGTCCAGCGTGACGCGGCGGGACTGCACATCGGCCTCGGCGGCCTGGATGGTGCTGCGCAGGCCGCGCTCCTGGGTGTAGAGCCCCTTCACCTTGCGCATGACGCTGGACAGGTCCGCCATGGCGGAGGACAGGGCCACGTCGCTGTTCGTCCGGTCCAGCGAGACCAAGGTCTGGCCCAGGCGCACCGGCTCGCCCACGTCCGCGGCAATGGCCACGACCGTGCCCGCGGTCTGCGGCGTGATCTGGACCAGATTGCCCTGCACGTAGGCGTTGTCGGTTTCCTCCTGCCAGCGCCCTTCCTGCTGGTACCAGAAGCCCCAGACCGCCGCGCCGACACCGGCGCCCAGCAGCAGGGCCCGCAGCAGCAGCGTCCTGCGTTGCCTGGAGGCCGGGCCGCCCGGTTCCGCCGGAGGGACGGATGCCGCGCCAGCAGGGGCGGCGCCCTGCACGTTCTTGTCTGTACTCATGATTGCTTCCTCTGCGTCGTGATTCATGGCCCTCGGGCCGTCGGGCTGCTAGAGCCGGGGCTCGACTTCCGCCTGGAAGCCGCCGCCCAGGGCCTTCACCAGCTGCAGGCCGTCCTGGATGCGCTGGGCCTGCAGGGCCGCCAGGCCTTGCTCGGCGAGCAGCAGCTGCTGGCGCACCGACAGGACATCCAGATAGCTGCCCACGCCCGCCCGGTAGCGCTGCTCGGCCAGCTGCCAGGCCTCGCTGGCGGCGTCGCGGGCGCGCTGCTGCTGCTCCAGCTGCTCGGCCAGCGAGCGCTGGGCCTGCACCTGGTCCGCGACCTCGTTGACGGCGCGCACCAGGGTCTGGTTGTAGAGAGCGACGGCCTCCTCGTACTGCGCCTCCTGCAGCGCCAGGCTGGCCCGGCGGCGACCGCCATCGAAGAGGGGCAGGTTCAGGGCCGGCGAGAGCTGGGCCATGCCGGCGCCGCTGCGCAGCAGCTCATTCCAGGGCGTGGCGGCCACCCCCACCAGCGCGGCCAGGTTCAGGTTGGGCATGAAGGCCGTGCGGGCGGACTCGACATGCAGCCGGGCCGACTCCACCTGCCAGCGCGCGGCCACGATGTCGGGGCGACGGCTCAGCAGGTCCAGGGGCAGCCAGGCCGGCGCCAGCAAGGGGGCGTCGGAGGGCCAGGCCGGGCGTGTGATCGCCGCCCCTCGCGCAGGCCCCTGCCCGAGCAGGACCGACAGCGTGCTCTGAGCCATGCTCACCAGGCGCTCGGCCATCAGACGCTGCCGTGCGGCGCTGGCCATGTCGCTGTCGGTCTGGCGCAGCTGGGCCTGGGTGCCCAGGCCGCTGCCGACACGCTGGCGGGTGAGGCGCTGGACCTCGGCCACGCGCTCCTGCTCGGCCTGGGCGATGTCGCCCTGCACATGGGCATAGGCCAGCTGCATGTAGGCCTGGGCGACGGCCACGCTCAGCTGCATGCGGGCGTCCTGCGCCGAGACCTCGGCCGCGCGAAGCGTCCCCAGCGCGGCGGTCCAGGCGGCGCGGCGGCCGCCCCAGAGGTCGGGCGTCCATTCCAGCTGCAGGCCAGCCTGCCACTGGCGGCTGAAGCGCCCGCCGCCCTGCTCGGGGGCCACGGCTCGAGAGGACTGGCGTTCTCCCTGCCAGCCCAGGCTGGCCGAGACCTGAGGCGCCAGGCTTGACTGCTCCACGCCGGCCAGGGCATGGGCCTGGCGCAGCCGAGCATCAGCCACGGCTGGATCCAGGCCATGGGCCAGCGCGTCGTCGATCAGCGCATTGAGCTGGGGATCGGCCAGCGCCAGCCACCAGTCCTGGCGCGGCCAGGGGTGGGTGGCGGCCGGGGCCGCAGCGCCGGCGGCAGGCACCTGGAGCGCCTGGGCCTCCAGAAGGCTGGCGGCCTGGCCCGGCGGAGGTGGGGTGGCACAGCCGCCCAGGGCCGTGGCGAGCAGGACCAGGCCGGTCAGGCGATCGGTCGGCCGGCCTTGGCGGGGCATGGCGCCCTGGGCCGTGGCCCCGGCCAGGCGGCCGGCGGATGCGAATGTTTGCGTGTGGCGATTCATGGTGTTGCCTCTCCCTGACCTGAATTCTTGGGCGGGGTGTCAAAAGCGTGATAGCGTTGTTCGATCTAAAAATAATGATTTCCAGTCATGCCCAACACCGCCCCGCCGATCAGCCCCGAGCCTTCCCCCGACCTCAGCGAACGGGCGGACGGCCCGCCGCTGATTGCCATCTGGGGCGAGGACGATGCCGGGACCGAATACCGCCTGGGCACCCGCGAGATCGACTGGCACAGCCATCTGCGCGGCCAGGCCTTCTGCGTGGAGAACGGCCTGGTGCATGTGCGCACGCCGCATGGCTCCTGGCTGCTGCCGCCGCACCGGGCCGGCTGGATTCCGCCGGGCATGGCGCACAAGGTCAGCATCAGCGGCGCCATGAGCGGCTGGAGCGTGGTGATCGCGCCCTCGGCCTGTCAGTCCCTGCCGACCACGCCCTGCGTGTTCGGCATCAGCGAGCTGATGCGGGCCCTGGTGCGCCGCGCGGTGTCCTGGACGCAGCAGGAGCGGCTGAACCCCGAACAGGAGCGCATGCTGGCCGTGCTGCTGGACGAGATGCGCCAGGCCCCGCACGAGCCCCTGCATCTGCCCATGCCCGAGGACCGGCGGCTGCTGCGCATTGCCAATGCCATCCTGGAGCAGCCCGAGGACAAGCGCACCATGGACGACTGGGCGCAGTGGGCGGGCCTATCGCCCAGCACCCTGGGCCGGCTCTTCATGGCCGAGACGCAGGTCAGCTTCGCACAGTGGCGGCAGCAGGCGCGGCTCACCCACGCGCTGGAGCGCCTGGCGCGCGGCGACAGCGTCGCCAACGTGGCCGACGCGCTGGGCTACGCCACGCCCAGCAACTTCATCGCCATGTTCCGCCGCTGCTTTGGTGACTCGCCCGCCCATTACTTCGCCCAGCGTTCGCCGAGCCGCTGAGGGGCGGCACCCGGATCAGGCCTGCGCCTCGCGCGGCCGCCTGGCCACCAGGGTGAGGATGTCGTAGCTCAGCACCGTGGCGCCGTGCTGATTGGTGACCTGCACGTCCCACACCACCACGCCCTGGCCGCACCGGGTGCCGCCCTGCGGCTTGTCCTGCTTGCGCTTGCAGGTGAGGCGCGCCTGGATGGTGTCGCCGATGCCCACGGGCTGGATGAAGCGCAGCCGGTCCAGACCGTAGTTGGCCAGCACCGGCCCCTCCCCGGGCCAGACGAAGAGGCCCGCCGCCGCTGACAGCACGAAATAGCCATGGGCGATGCGCCGGCCGAAGGGCGAGGCGGCGGCGGCCTCGGCGTCGAAGTGCATGTAGAAGTAGTCGCCCGAGACGCCCCCGAAGGCCGCGATGTCGGCCTCGGTCACGGTGCGCCGGTGCGTCAGCAGGGAGTCCCCCACGGCCAGGTCCTCGAAGCAGCGCCGAAAGGGATGGACCTCGACGTCCTGACGCGCCGCGCCGGGCAGGTATTGCTGCAGGCATTCGCCCAGGGGCGCAGGCTCGGCCAGCACGGTGCAGGACCGCAGCAGCGTCTTCAGCGTGGTGCGCACGGTGGCGCGGTCCAGCGCAGCCAGCAGCTCCCAGGCGCCACGCAACGTCTGCTCGGGGTCCGCGGCCTGGGGGGCTTGTGCGGGCGGGGCGGACGGGCCGTCGAGCAGGTGCAGGAAGCGATGGTGGCGGGCCAGGGGCTCGCTCCAGGCGCGGCGGTGGGCGGCATCAGCGCTGGCCAGCACGGCCAGCCCGCCGCGGCCGTCACAGCGCGGCGCCTGCAGGGCGGCGTCCAGCGCGTCGACATCGTCATAGGCCCACAGGGCCAGCACCGGGCCCAGCGGCGGTGGGGCAATGCCGGGCCCCTCCCCGCCCGCCGGCTGCGGCAGCTGCACGATGGCGGGGCCCTGTGGATCGCTGGCGAGGTCCCGTGCGCCCTGCGCCAGGGCGTCCTGCAGCCAGGCCTGGGCCCGCAGGCGCTGCACGGCGTCCGCCCCGCTCTGCCAGTGCCGGGCCGGGCGGCTGCCCTGCCAGGCACGCCAGCGCTGCTGCACGGCCTCCTGGAAGACCGCCAGCCGTTCGCGCGGCAGCCACACCGTGCGCACGGCATGCTCGTGCAGGCCCTGCAGAGCCTGGATGCCCAGCGCAACGAGGTCCACCAGGCGATCCCACGGCGGGCTGCCGGGCTCGACGGACGCATCCACCACCGCCAGTCCCGGCGCCGCCAGCTGCAACAGCCGTTCCGCGGCGCAGCCGGGCAGGTGCTCCCAGCGCATCTCGGCGCTGCCGGGCGTGCTCCAGACCTGCAGCTGGTCCGCGGGCTGCAGCTGCCCCAGGGCCAGGCCGAGGTCCACCCCCACCATGCTTCGAAGCACCGCGCCGCCATGGGGCAGGCCGCGGCGCAGGGCCAGCATCAGGGCCTCCAGCAGCGGGTGCTCCTCGGGGCACAGCACCAGGCAGGCCCGGCCGGCCAGCCAGGCGCGGGCAAAGCCCAGCAGCAGGTGCGCGCAGGGGCGATGCAGGCCCAGCACGAGCACCTCCACGCCCTCGGCGCGCGTCAGGACCTGGGCGGCCCAGCGGCGGCCGTCCTTGTCGAGCGCCAGCGGCTCGCCATCAGCGGCCAGGGGCGCGTCGCACCATTCCTTGGCGACCTCCTGCGCCAGCTGCCGGACCGCGGCCAGGCCGGCATCAAAGTCCAGGTGCTGGTCCCAGGGCGCGTAGCCGGCGAGCCAGCCCGCCTGCATCAGGGACTCCCTGTGCTGCTGCAGCTGTTCGCACAGCAGCAGCAGCTGGCGCGCGCGGTCCGGGAAGCCGCCCTGCGCATGCAGCGCGGACGCGGCCTGACGCAGGCTGGCGAGCTTGTGGGTCAGCTGGGTGGCGGGGTCGGGATCCCGCCGCGTATCGGCGTTCGATGGGGTCAGGTCTTGCCTGGCGCGCGGGCCGGTGGCGACGTGCGGCAGCAGGTGGTCTGTCTGGGCGTTCATGAGGTGCTTCTCCTGGAATGCGGCGGCGGCCAGCGCACCGCGAGGCGGCGCGGCGAGCGCGGAAAACGTGATGGGAGCGCGACGGGACGGTGCAGCGCTGCGCAGCGGATCAGCAGGCCACTTCAGGCGCCGGCTGGAGGCTCCGGCTGCGCCGCGCACGCACGGCTTCGGCGAGCAGGCGCAGGACCTCGGCGCTCTCGTCCCAGCCGATGCAGGCGTCCGTGATGCTCAGCTCCGGATCGGGCGTCCGGCCGGCCAGCAGATCCTGGCGCCCCGAGCGCAGGTTGCTCTCCACCATCACACCGACAATGCTGCGATTGCCTCCGCTGATCTGCCCGGCCAGGTCCGCGCACACCATGGACTGACGGTGATGGTCCTTCTGGCTGTTGCCATGGCTGGCGTCGACCACCAGGGCCTCGTGCAGTCCCGCCTTGCGCAGCAGTGCGGCCGCGGCGGCCAGGCTGTCCTCGTCGTAGTTGGGCTGCCGGCCGCCGCGCATGACGAGATGGGCGTCCTGATTGCCCAGGCTGCTGTAGACCCCCAGGGTGCCCTGCGGCCGCACCGCCACGTAGCTGTGCGGGTGGCGCGCCGACTGGATGGCATCCACGGCCACCTGCACCTGGCCTTCGACCCCGTTCTTGAAGCCCACCGGCATGTCCAGCCCCGAGGCCAGCTGGCGGTGCACCGGCGACGCCGAGGTGCGCGCGCCGACGGCCACCCAGGACAGCAGGTCGTCCAGGTAGCTCATGGTGGCCGGCGCCACGATCTCGTGGGCCACGGGCACGCCCATGGCATTGAGCTCCTCCAGCAGGCTTCGGCCGATTTCCAGGCCATGGGAGATCAGGCCGCTGCCATCCAGGAAGGGATCATTGAGCAGGCCGGTCCAGCCCAGGGTGGTGCGGGGCTTCTCCAGGTAGGCCCGCATGACGATCTCCAGCTCCTGGCCCCATTGCTCACGCATCTGCAGCAGGCGGCGCGCGTAGTGGCGGGCGGCCATGCAGTCATGGATGGAGCAGGGGCCGATCACCACCAGCAGGCGGTCGCTGCGGCCCTGCAGGATGCTGCGGACGTTCCTGCGGGCCTGCTGCACCGTGGTGGCGGAGGCCGCACTGCGAGGAATCAGGCGCTTGAGCTGCCCAGGCGTCAGCAGCTCACTCACAAAGCCGGGCGCGGCAGGCGCCACATCAACGGTCATGTCTCATCTCCTTCTGATCCGCCGCCCCAGGGCAGCGAGTGGATGCGATTGAGCCTCATTTGCAGCCCCTGAGAAACTGGCAATAGATGCAAGCAGAAGCCGGCGAGATGGTGACGGCTGTCATACGCCTGGCACATGTAGGGCGCAACGGGGCGCAACAGGGAGCCAAAGTGGCCGGTGGCATCCCCGGGCAATCCCCTGCCGCCCGCGCACAACGCTTTGTCGCGATTGGGGGCACCGGCCTGAATCCGTACAAGGCGAGGCGCCGGGGCCCCGACAAGATCGCACGGCGGCCACGATGCCGCGCCGCCTGCCTCGAGAGGGAGGCCGGACCACTTCACAACACACCTGCGAGACAGTCCCATGAAGACATCCCCTGCGCTGCGTCGACGCCTGCGGTCGCCGCTTCCCCTGTTCCTGGCCCTTCCCTTCGCGCTGGCATCGACCGCGCAGGCCGAGGACCTGCTGCTGCGCCTGCGCCACGACCCGCTGAACCCTGCGGCGGGCCTGCAGATCAGTCATGCCGAGAAAGGCAGCTTCGCCAGCCAGGCCCAGCCCGGCGAGGCGCGCGACGGCGACCTGCTTCTCATCGCCCGCGATGCCAGGGGCCAGGAGCTCTTCCGCCGCAGCATCGCGCACCCCAGCCGCCAGTGGGCCGAGGTGTTCAACCCGGCCACCGGCCAGATCCAGCAGGCCCGCGCCCTGCAGCGCGACGGCAGCGTGGAGCTGCGCCTGCCCTGGTCGGCCCAGGTCCAGAGCGTGGACATCGTCGAGCACAGCAGCCAGTTGGCCGCGCGCAATGCGCTGGCCGGCGCGACGCCCCTCAAGCGCCTGGCGCGGACCGAGCTGGACCAGCTGGCCGCGCGAAGCGCCCTGGACGCCAGCCAGCGCGGCCTCGTCAGCAGCCTGGCCACGCCCACCGGCAGCACCGTGCTGTGGAACAGCGGCGCCAGCGGCCAGCGCATGGACATCGTGCTGATCGGCGACGGCTATGCCAGCGCGGACCAGAGCAAGTGGGTGTCCGACGCCCAGAAGATCAGCTCCGGCATCCTGGCTGATCCGCTGTTCGCGAGCTACAAGAACTCGATCAACATCCGCCGTGTGGACATCGTCAGCCCGCAGTCCGGCGTGAGCGAGGGCGGGGTCACCCGCAACACGGCCCTGGGCACGGTGATCGGCTGCTACGGCATCGACCGCCTGGTCTGTGCCGACGAGAGCAAGGTCTTCACCGCCGTCGGCACCGTCACGACGGCGGACGCGCGCGACGTCATCATCGTGGTAGCCAACAGCACGACCTATGGCGGCGCCGGCGGCAATATCGGCACCATGACCATGCACCCGCAGTCCATCGAGATTGCCCTGCACGAGATCGGCCACACCGCCTTCAAGCTGGCGGACGAATACGACTACGGCACCTGCGATGCCAGCACCGAACCCAGCGAAGCCAATGCCACGCGGGCCAGCACGCGCAGCGCGGCCAAGTGGGCCTCCTTCATCAGCAGCGGCACGCCGGTGCCCACCCAGCCGGGCAGCTATGCCAATGGCACGGTGGGCCTGTTCGCAGGCGCCAAGTACTGCACCAGCGGCCTGTACCGCCCCACGGAAAACTCGCGCATGCGGGCCCTGGGCCAGCCTTGGCATGCCGTCAACGAGGCGCGCGCCGGGCAGGTCTTCAACAACTACACGGGCGGCTCGGGCAATGGCAACGGCTCGGTGACCGTCAACGGCACGCTCAGCGGCACCAGTGCCTCCGCAAGCTACCCCAGCGGCGGCAACGGCTACTACCAGAGTACGGCAGGCGGCACCTTCACGCTCAAGCTGAGCGGCCCCGCGGGCACGGACTTCGACCTCTATCTCTACAAATGGAATGGCAGCGCCTGGGCCGTGGCGGCCAAGAGCGAGGGCAGCACCTCCGTTGAATCCATCAGTTACAACGGCACGGCGGGCTACTACTACGCCCAGGTGAAGTCCTATGCAGGCAGCGGTGCGTTCACGCTGAGTTACACCTTCCCCAAGTGACGCCCCCTGGCGCCCGGCAATCAGGGATACCCGCATGCGGACATGCCCTGAGACCAGGCGCCAGGCGCCCCCGCGAGGCGGGGCGCTGCGTCAACATCCGGCACGGAGAGAGTGCAAGGAAGGAGCCCAACATGCAGGAAAGCATGCGTGCCCCGTGCCGGCCGCCCACGCGAGCCGAAGTCGACCGGCCCGAAGTCGAGCCGCCGGGCGTGGATCATCCCGCGCCAGGGCGGCCCTGGTGCGAAGGACCCGGCCTGCCCCGGGGCGAAGAGGCGCGCGTCGACGCCGCCACAGAGCAGGCCCTGCTGTTCGGCGCTGCGCAGACCGCGATGCTGTTCGAAGGCCTGGCCGGCTTTCTTTTCGTGGTCAAGGACCGGGCGGGACGCTATGTCTCGTTCAATGCCTCCCTGCTGCAGCGCCTGGGCCTGCCGCAGGATGCAAGCCTGCGCGGTCGTACCGTCACGGAACTGTGGCCGGATGCCCTGTCCCGCCGCTACCTGGCCCAGGACGAATGGGTACTGAGCCGGCGCAGTCCCCTGCTCTACCAGCTGGATCCCATCCTGCTGCCGGGCGGCGGCTCAGGCTGGTGCGTGACGCACAAGTACCCGCTGTGCTCGGCCAGCGGGCAGCTGCATGGCATCCTGTGCCTCTCCAAGGACGTGCCCGGCCTGCGCCGCGATGCGAGCGACGCGACCCTGGTCGAGGCCGTCGACGCCATGACCAAGACCTGCGAGCGCCGCCACAGCGTGGCCCAGCTGGCCGACATGGCGGGCCTGAGCCAGGCGCGCTTTTCGGCCCTGGTGCGGCGGGTGTTCGGCATGAGCCCGCAGGAGTTCATCGTGCGCCACCGCGTGCGGGCCGCCTGCGCCTTGCTGCGCCAGGACGAGGAGTCTCTGATGGACGTGGCCTTGGGCTGCGGCTTCTACGACCAGGCCCAGTTCAGCCGCCAGTTCCGGCGCGTGGTGGGCATGGCGCCCTCGGCCTACCGCCGCCAGTGGACGGCGCAGGCCTCGGGGCCGATGCCCTGGCCCTGGGAGCCCTGGGTGCACTGAGGCCGGGGGGCTCCCCGGCCTTCAGGCGCGCTGCAGCTGCCGGGCAAGTCCGGCACTGGTCCAGAGCTGCTGCGAGCCCTGCCCCTCGCCGGGCCCGGCCAGCATCAGCTCGACGCCCTGCAGGCCCTGCGCCCAGCGGCGCGCCTGGGCCGGTCCGGCCACCATCATGGCTGGCCCCCAGGCGTTGAGCTCGGCCACGCTGCGGCCCAGCAGCGCGAGGCCATGCAGGCCCTGGCTGGGTTCGCCGCTGCGCGGATCCAGGATGTGGTGGAAGCGTCGCCCCTGGCGCTCGAAGCAGCGCTCGTAGTCCCCCGAGGCGGCCAGCACGGCGCCGCTGGCGGGCATGTCGAGCACGCCCAGCCAGCGCGTGGGCTCGCGTGGGTCGCGCAGGGCCACGTGCCAGGGGCGACCGGCCTCGGCCTGGCCCAGGGTGAGG
This sequence comes from Roseateles flavus, assembly GCF_039872765.1. Classification (NCBI taxonomy): domain Bacteria; kingdom Pseudomonadati; phylum Pseudomonadota; class Betaproteobacteria; order Burkholderiales; family Sphaerotilaceae; genus Roseateles; species Roseateles flavus. Next base: position 106,102 of record NZ_JBDPZC010000006.1, read on the forward strand.
ATGTCCCCTCCGCCGTTGAGCAAGGCGTTGGCGACGCCCTTCTCGCGCAGCACGGCAAGGCCGGCCTCGAGGATGGGCAGCTTGGCCGCGCCGCCGAGGTCCAGGCGCACGCCGGCGCGGTCCAGCGAGGCCCGCTGCCGGCGCAGGTCCAGCGTCAGGTGACGCCAGCCGCTCAGCGGGCGCTGGGCCTGCAGCTCGCCTTCGCCGGGGCGGTGCTCCATGCCGGGGCGGAAGTCCCAGCCCTGGTAGCTGCCCACGGTCGGGTCATAGCGGCCGCCGCTGTCCTGGGCGCGCTGAAGCGCGGCATGCAGCACGGCCATCAGCTCGCCGGGAAGAGGCAAGACCTGACCCTGCCCCGCCGCGTTGGCGAGCCGGTCCAGGGGATTGCCCGCCTCGAAGCGGCTCATCATCGCTGCGAGCGCGCTCATGCGGTCCCAGGCCCTGGCCATGGCCACGCGGGCCAGAGCCTCGGGCACGGCGCTCACTGTGAGATCGACCCGGGTGCCCATCAGCACCCGGCTCTCCTGCCACGCCGTGGCCGCGCCGCGCGCATGAGACGGCAGCGCGACGGCGCTCCAGGCCATCAACTGAAGGCCGCCCGCCAGCTGCCCCAGGCGGCGCAGGCATTGACGCCTTTGCATCATGTGTCCCTCCGGCTCGGGCTCACTCAGCGCGACTGGTCGGCCATGAAGTCGACGGCGGCTTTGACCTCGTCGTCGGTCAGCGAAGCGCCACCGCCGCGGGCGGGCATCATGCCCTTGGCGCCGGTGAAGCCCTCGAGGGCGTGCTTGTAGAGCACGTCCTTGCCCTGGGCGATGCGCGGGCCCCAGTCGGCCTTGTCTCCGGGCTTGGGCGCGCCGGCCACGCCAGCGGCATGGCACATGGAGCAGGTCTTGCCGAAGACTGACTTGCCAACGGTGTTCTCCGCGGCAGGCGCGGCCGCAGGGGCCGGAGCCGCCGTGCTGGCCGCAGGGGCCGCGGTGCTGGAGGAGGTGGACGGGGCGTCCTGCTTGCCGCAGGCGGCGAGGCTGGCCGCGGCCAGGACGATCAGGGTGCTGATCAGCGTACGGGTGGCCTGACGGCCGCTGGAAATCTGAGTCATGTGTGCTCTCCGCAATGGCCGCTGCTGCGATGCAGGGGCCGGACAGGGCGGATTCTGTGCATCTCGGAGCGGCCGCACAAGAGCGCCGTTTCCGTTAAAGCTATATTTTTCAGAAAAGTTTCAAACCTTGAACTGGATCAAGGAGGGGAACCCTGGCTTTCCAGACGATGCAGGCCAATCGAGGACGTCCTCCCCCAGCGCTGCGGCGCCGCGTCCCGAAGCCTGCGTTTCATTCACCAGAGGTCACCCCATGAAGGACGAAAAGAAGTTGACGAACGAGGAATCCAGCGGCCTGGGACGTCGCCGATTCATGAACTCCGCGGCGCTGGCCGGCCTGACGCTGGGCGTCGCCGCATGCGCCGAGAAGAAGAGCGAAGGCGCCCCCGCAGCCGCAGGCAGTGCCCCCGCGGCGACCGCTCACGGCGGTGGCAATGCCTCGCACCTGAAGCCCGGTGAGCTGGACAGCTACTACGGCCTCTGGAGCGGCGGCCACACCGGTGACGTCCGCGTGCTGGGCCTGCCTTCGGGCCGCGAGATCCTGCGCATCCCCTGCTTCAACCCTGACGCCCTGGTGGGCTGGGGCATCACCAATGAATCCAAGAAGGTGATGGGCACCAAGGCCGACGGCAGCCTGCGCTACACGGTGGCCGACACCCATCACGTCCACGCCTCCTACAAGGACGGCAACTACGACGGCCGCTACGCCTGGGTCAACGACAAGATCAACAGCCGCATCGCCCGCATCCGCCTGGACTACTTCGTCTGCGACAAGATCACCGAGCTGCCCAATGTGCAGGGCTTCCACGGCATCTTCCCGGACAAGGCCGACCCGGTCGATCCGAAGATCAACTACACCACCCGCGTCTTCTGCGGCGGCGAGTTCGCCATCCCCCTGCCCAATACCGGCACCGAGGACAGCAGCAAGTACCGCTCGCTCTTCAGCTGCGTGGACGCCGAGACCATGGAGGTCCGCTGGCAGGTGCTGATCGACGGCAACTGCGACCTGGTGGCCACGTCCTATGACGGCAAGCTGGCCGCCACCAACCAGTACAACACCGAGATGGGGGCGAAGTACGAGGACATGATGTCCGCCGAGCGCGACGCCTGCCTCTTCTTCAACGTGGCCCGCATCGAGGCCGCGGTCAAGGCCGGCAAGTTCAAGACCTATGGCGACTCCAAGGTGCCGGTCGTCGACGGCACCCGCGAGTCCAACAAGGACCCCAAGACCGCACTGACCGCCTACGTGAGCGTGCCCAAGAACCCGCACGGCGTGAACGCCAGCCCCGACGCGAAGTACTTCATCTGCGCTGGCAAGCTCTCGCCCACCGCCACCGTGATCGAGCTGGCCAAGGTGCTGGACTACTTCGACGGCAAGCTGGAAAGCGCGGACAAGGCCATCGTGGCCGAGGTCGAGCTGGGCCTGGGCCCCTTGCACACTGCCTTCGACGGCCGCGGCAACGCCTACACCACCCTCTTCCTGGACAGCCAGGTCGTGAAGTGGAACGTGGACGCCGCCATCAAGTTCCACGGTGGTGACAAGAGCGCCAAGTACGTGGTCGACCGCCTGGACGTGCAGTATCAGCCGGGCCACCTGAACGCCAGCCAGTCCGAGACCCGCGCTGCTGACGGCAAGTACCTGGCCGTGGGCTGCAAGTTCTCCAAGGACCGCTTCCTGCCGGTGGGCCCGCTGCACCCCGAGAACGAGCAGATGATCGACATCTCGGGCGACAAGATGGTCCTGATGGCCGACCACCCGGTGCGTGGCGAGCCCCATGACTTCATCATCTTCAAGCGCGAGCTGGTCAAGCCCAAGCAGGTCTACGCGCTCGAAGACTTCCCGCTGGCGGTGAAGGACCCGAAGGAGTCGGGCGTCGAGCGCAATGGCAAGAAGGTCACCGTGCGCCTGACCTCGCAGGCTCCGGCCTTCAGCATGCGCGAGTTCAAGCTGAAGAAGGGTGACGAGGTCACGCTGATCCTGACCAACCTGGACAAGGTGGAGGATCTGACGCACGGCTTCGCGATCCCCAAGTACAACGTGAACTTCATCGTGAACCCGCTGGAGACCGCGTCGGTGACCTTTGTGGCGGACAAGCCGGGCGTGTTCTGGTGCTACTGCACGCACTTCTGCCATGCGCTGCACTTGGAAATGCGGACTCGCATGATTGTGGAATAACGACCACCCCTACCGGCTTCGCCGGCCCCTCAAGGGGCGAACCCGTAGGACCGGCAGAGCCGGATCCTCGGGTTCCGTTGGGGGCGCCACGGCTGCGCCGGGCGCGCTTTGGCGCTCGGGCTCGGTTGGGATGGGCTGGCTGGTCCGGACACGTTTTCGATGGGAGTGCTTGTCGGGTGACTCGAGACCATTCGACAGGTTGGGAAAGAGAAGATGTCGGTAGTTCTTCGTTTCATCGCGGCCTTGTGGGCCGCGCTTTTTCTTGGCGGATTCGCGCGTCTGGCGCTTGCGGCAGATCAAGCGTCTGCGGCCAGGGCGCAGGAGCGCGGCACGCATCAGGCCTATGAGGCCCACTTGCCGGATGACCTGGCCACGGCGCCGGAGTTGTGCGCAAAGCTGGACTGTGCCGCGGTGTTCCCGGGCGCGGTGAGCTTCTCGCCGCGCAAGGGGCAGCCGCCCTATGTCGAGGCCTATGGCCCGGCTCACAACGGCGAAGCGCATGGTCCGCTGCTGGGCTATGTGATGCTGTCCACCGACATCACCGACACCCCCGCCTACTCCGGCAAGCCCGTGGTCACGCTGATCGGCATGGACCGCGAAGGCCGCTATGTGGGCGTCAAGGTGCTCAAGCATTCCGAGCCCATCCTGCTGCTGGGCATCCCCGAAGCCGCCCTGGTCAACTTCAACCACCAGTACGTGGGCAAGTCGGTGCGGGACAAGATCGAGGTCGGCCCCTCGCGCCCCGATGAGCAGGTGCTGGGCGTGGACGCCATCTCCGGCGCCACCGTGACCGTGATCGCACAGAACCAGGTGATGCAGCTCTCCAGCAGTGCCGTGGCGCGCCAGGTGGGGCTGATCTCGCCGGTGCACCGCGAGCCGCTGAAGGCCATCGAGGCCGGCACCAGGTACAGCTGGGAGCAGCTGATCAAGCTGGGCGCCGTGCAGCGCCTGCAGGTGCGGCCGGAGCAGGTCGGCCTGGATCGCGCTTCCGAACCCTTCATCGAGCTGTGGTTCGGTGACCTGAACCATCCCGATCTCGGCCGCAGCCTGCTGGGCACGACCGGCTACGAGAACCTGCGCAGCCGCCTGAAGGCCCATGAGCAGGCCTTCTTCATCATCCGCACCGCCGGTGCCGAGTCCTTCAAAGGCTCGGGCTTCGTGCGAGGCGGCATCTACGACCGCGTGCAGGTGCGCCAGGGCGCCGAGTCCTTCACCTTCCGCGACCTGGACTACCTCAACCTCTACGGCCTCGAAGCTGCGGGAGCGCCGGGCTACACCGAGTCGGCCATCTTCATCATCCGCGCGCCGAGCTTCTCGGCGGCCTATCCCTGGAAGCTGGCCTTCCTGGGCAACCGCGTGGACCGTGCCACGGGCCAGCGCAGCTTCGCCAACTTCGAAGCCAGGTACTGGCTGCCCGCCGAGCTGATGCAGGGCGGCCGGCCCGAGGTCGAGGAGGACGAGGCGCCCTGGCGCCGCGTCTGGAAGGCGCGTGCCCCTGGCATCGCCGCCTTCATCGTGCTGCTGCTGGCCGTGACCGTGGTCTATGCCCTGCGCGAACGCCTCACGCGCCGCGCCACGCACCGCAACAAGTGGCCGGTCAACCTCTTCAAGTACAGCGCCTGGGCCCTGTCCATCAGCTTCGTGGGCTTCGGCGTGATGGCCCAGCCCTCCATCACGCAGGTGCTGACCTGGTTCCATGCGCTGCTGTTCCAGTGGACCTGGTCGCTGTTCCTCTCCGACCCCTTCATCTTCGTCTTCTGGATCTTCATCATCCTGACCGTCTTCCTGTTCGGCCGCGGGCTCTTCTGCGGCTGGATGTGCCCCTTCGGCTCGCTCTCGGAAGCGCTGTACAAGATCGGCGGCAAGCTGGGCCTGAAGCGCTGGCAGCGCCGCGTGCCGCAGGCCGTGCATGACCGGCTGAAGTGGCTCAAGTACGGCATCTTCTTCGGCCTGCTGGCGGTGTCCATGGTGTCCATGAGCACGGCCGAGATGCTGGCCGAGGTCGAGCCCTTCAAGACCACCTTCCTCGTCGGCATCCTGCACCGGGCATGGCCTTACGGGCTTTTCGTCTGCACGCTGCTGGGCGTCTCGCTCTTCGTCGAGCGGCCCTACTGCAAGTACATCTGCCCCCTGGGCGCCGCCCTGGCCATGCCCAGCACCTTCCGCTGGTTCGGCCTGCGCCGCAAGATGGACTGCAACAGCTGCAAGGCCTGCGCCGTGGGCTGCGGCGCCCAGGCCATCGATGCGGCCGGCCGCATCGACCACCGCGAGTGCCTGCACTGCCTGGACTGCATGGTGCTCTACACCGACGCCGCCGGCTGCCCGCCGCTGGCCAGGGAGCGCAAGCGCCGCGAGCGCGACGGTCTGCTGATCACGCCCATCGGCCGCGACGGCTACTTCATCCCCCTCACCCCCGTGGCACCGGAACTGCCGGCCAAGGTGGCCCAGGGACCGGACCCGCGCATGCCCACCGAGCCGCAGCAGCCGCCCCACAAGGCCGATGCCACCGGCCTGCGCTGGCTGCTGCTGGAGCTGCGCGACCACCTCTGGCCCTGGAGCCCGCAGAGCCTGCGCGGCCCTCGTGCCCTGCTGCTCGCCGGCGTGGCCTTCGCGCTCGCGGCCAGCGTGGCCTGGGTGCTGGCAGCGACCGGGCGGCTGTCCGGCCCCGCGCTGATCCTCTGGTGGTTCGGCTGGAGCGTCTACGAGGTGCTGATCCGCCTGCAGGGCCGCCGCTACGTCAAGGACGGCCCCTGGTGGCAGGCGAACTACCGCCGCGCCAGCGTGATGGACATGCTCAGCTACGTGGGCTTCAAGAACCTGCTGCTGGGCGCCAGCTGCTTCCTGCTGCTCAAGGCGATGGGAGTGCTGCTGCCATGAAGCCTCCTACTGCAAGGTGGATCGCGGCGCTGCTGGGCCTGCTGCTCAGTGGCGCGACGTGGGCGGCCACCTGGCGCGTCAAGCCCGGCGAGGCCATCCAGCCGGTGCTGGACCGCGCCGCGGCGGGCGACGTGGTGGAGATCGAGCGGGCCTTTCACGACGAGTCCCTTCGCGTCACCAAGCCCCTGACCCTGCGTGGCCTCGACCGCCCCACCCTCAGCGGCGGTCGGCGCGGCGACACCATCCGCGTGACGGCGCCCGATGTGCGCATCGAAGGGCTGATCGTGCGCGACAGCGGCCACAGCCTCAAGGACCAGCACGCCGGCATCTACCTGCAGCCGGGCTCGCACCGCGCCGTGGTGAAGGACTGCGAGCTCGTCTACAACCTCTTTGGCCTGTGGATCGAGAAGGCCGACGATGTCCGCGTCGAGCGCAACAACATCACCGGCCTGCGCGACCTCAACACCTCGCAGCGCGGCAACGGCGTGCAGCTCTACAACACGCAGGGCGCACGCATCCTGGGCAACCGCATCAGCTTCGTGCGGGACGCACTCTATGTGGACGTCTCCCACCATGCCGAGTTCAAGGACAACGAGCTGCACCACAGCCGCTATGGCACCCACTACATGAACTCCTACTACAACCTGTGGGAGGGCAATGACAGCCATCACAACCGCGGCGGCCTGGCCCTGATGGAAGTGCGGGACCAGACCGTGCGCAACAACCGCACCTGGGCCAACACCGACCACGGCATCATGCTGCGCACCCTGCAGGACTCGGTGATCGAGGGCAATGTGGTCGTGGGCAATGGCCGCGGCTTCTTCATCTACGACGTCGAGTACGCGACCCTGCGCAACAACCTGGTGCTGGACAACGCCGTGGGCGTGCACCTCAGCGCCGGCTCGACCCGCAACACCGTGCAGGGCAACGACTTCATCGGCAACCGCGAGCAGGTGCGCTACGTGGGCAGCCGTGACGAGGCCTGGGGTGACGGCAAGGGCAGCCGGGGCCAGGGCAATCACTGGAGCAACTACCAGGGCTGGGATCGCGACGGCGACGGCCTGGGCGACCTGCCCTACGAGGCCAACGACGTGGTCGACCGTCTGCAATACCAGCACCCGGCCATGGCCCTGCTCAGCGGCAGCCCCGCCGTGCAGGCCCTGCGCGTGCTGGGCCAGCAGTTTCCCGTGCTGCGGGTGCCCAGCGTCGTCGACGCCGCCCCGCGCATGACCCCTCAACACCGCGACTGGAGTACCTGGCGTGACAAGCTCGCACAATGACAGCGGGGCCGTGCTGCAGCTGCGCGGCCTCTGCAAGCACTACGGTGCCGGCCCCACTCTGCTGAAGGCCCTGGACGGCGTGGACCTCGACGTGACGCCGGGCCAGCTCTTCGGCCTGATCGGCCACAACGGCGCCGGCAAGAGCACGCTGTTCAAGCTGCTGCTCGGCCTGATCCGCCCCACCGCAGGCAGCCTGCGCGTGCTGGGCGAGCCGGTGGACGGCCCGCGCTTTCGCGAGCTGCGCCGCCTGCTGGGCTATCTGCCCGAGAACCTGGTGCTCTATGACAACCTCAGTGGCCTGGAAACCCTGCAGTTCTTCGCACGGCTCAAGGGCGCGCCGCTGGCCCAGTGCGAACCTCTGCTTGATCAGGTCGGCCTGGCCACGGCCGGCCGCCGTGCCGTGCGCGAGTACTCCAAGGGCATGCGCCAGCGCCTGGGCTTTGCGCAGGCCCTGCTGGGAGAGCCGCGCCTGCTGCTGCTGGACGAGCCCACCACCGGCCTGGACCCCGCCGCCATCCGCGACTTCTACCAGCAGCTGGACGCCCTGCGCGCGCGCGGCGTGACGCTGGTGATCAGCTCCCACATCCTGGCCGAGCTGCAGGGCCGCGTGGACGCGCTGGCCATGCTCAGCGCCGGCCGGCTCAAGGCCCAAGGCACGGTGCAGGCCCTGCGCGAGCGTTCAGCCATGCCGCTTCGATTCCTGCTCAGCGGGACGCCGGCCCAGCTGGACGCACTGCCCCAGCAGCTGTCGGGCCTCATGGAGCGCCTGCAGCTGCAGTGCGTGGGCACCGGGCAGGCCTGCCTGCGCTGCCCGCGCGAGCTGAAGATGCCCGTGCTGCAGCGCCTGTCCGCGCTGGCGCTGGCGGACCTGAGCATCCAGGAGCCCAGCCTGGAAGACGTGTACTTCGAGCTCCGGGAGGCCGCATGAGCGCCGCACTGCAATGGCATGCCCTGGCCACCCTGGCGGGCAAGGAATTCCGCGACCGTCTGCGCAACCGCTGGGTGCTGGCGGTGGCCCTGGTCTTCACCGCCTTTTCTCTGGCCATCACCTATTTCGGCAGCGCCGCGCAGGGCGTGGTGGGGCCGCGCTCCATCGAGCTGACCATCGCCAGCCTGGTGAGCCTGGTGATCTACCTGATCCCGCTGATCGCCTTGCTGCTGGGCTTCGATGCCGTCGTGGGCGAGCGTGAACGCGGCTCCCTGGACCTGCTGCTGGCCCATCCGCTGACGCGGCTGGAGCTGCTGCTGGGCAAGTACCTGGGCCTGGCCGCGGCGCTGAGCCTGTCAACGCTGATCGGCTTCGCGCTGGTGGGCGTGCTGCTGTGGCAGCGCTTCGGGCAGTCCGCGCTCTACCACTACAGCGGCTTCGTGCTGAGTTCCGTGCTGCTGGGCCTGGCCTTCCTGAGCCTGGCGATGCTGATCTCGGTGCTGGCGCGGGACCGCACCCGGGCCTCGGGCCTGGCCATCAGCCTGTGGTTCGTGCTGGTGCTGGTCTTCGACCTGGCGCTGATGGGCCTGCTGGTGGCCAGCCAGGGTCAGGTGGGCGGCGAGGCCCTGGCCTACGTGCTGCTGCTGAACCCGGCAGACCTGTTCCGCATCCTCAACGTCTTTGCGCTGGACGATGTCCGGCGCCTCTACGGCCTGGCGGCGGTGGTGCCGCCCAGCCTGGGCCAGCCCTGGCTGCTGGCCACCGCCATGCTGGGCTGGATTTTCGCCCCGCTGGCCCTTGCCTCCTGGAGATTCAAGCCATGAACACCCGGCCCACCCGCCTGCCTGCGCTGACCCGTCGCCAGGGTCTTGCCCTGGGACTTCTCGGCCTGGTCGGCACCCTCAGTGCCTGCGGCAAGCAGGACGAGGCGCCGCCCGCGCCCAGCGACATCATCGCCGGCCTCAGCTGTGACCTCGACGGCATGCTGCTCGCCGACTACCCGGGCCCCAAGGGCCAGATCCTCTACGTGGGCGAGAGCAAGCCGCACTGGTTCTGCGACACCGTCGAGCTCTTCAACGTGCTGCTCAAGCCCGAGCAGCAGCGCGCCGTGCGCGTCGCCTACACCCAGGACATGGCACAAGCCGACTGGGAGATCCCGCGGGGCCACTGGTTTGACGTCCGCCAGGGCTTCTACGTGCTGGGCAGCAAGCGCCAGGGGTCCATGGGCCCGACCATCGCCAGCTTCAAGGAGCAGGCCGCGGCCCAGGCTTTCGCCCAGGCCTTCGGGGGCAAGGTGCTCGCCTTTGCCGCGCTGAAGCCCGACATGGTGGATCTCAGCGGCGGCGCCCAGCAGGACAGCCGGATGTGAGTCCCGCCATGGCTACGCAGCGCCCCCTGCCCCTCAGCCGCCGCTGGCTGCTGCTGGGCCTGGGCCTGCCTGCCCTGGCCGGCAGCTACGGCGCCTTCGCGGCCTGGCGACAGGACCGGGCCGAGGCGCCCGCCGATGCGCAGGACATCTGCCGCGTCGCCCCTCTGCAGGCCTGGACGCCGGCCCTGGGCAGCGACCCACTGGCCGCCCGCCTGCCGCCGCCCGAGGCTCGCTGCCCGGTCTGCGGCATGTACCCCGCCCGCCAGCCCCGCTGGGCCTGCCAGCTGATCTACCGGGACGGCGCCGCGCACTTCTTCGACGCCGCCCTGGACCTGCTGCTCTATCTGCAGGACCCCGGCCGCCATGCGCCGGGCTACGGCCGGCCGGACATCGCCCGCATCTATCTGGCCGACGCTTCGGCCCCCGGTGTCGCCTGGCTCCCTGCGGACAGCAGCACGCTGATCCTGGACAGCGCCTGGCCCCCCGCTGCCAGCACGCCCATGCGGCGGGGCGCCCTGCCCGCCTTCCCGGATGCGACCCAGGCCCGCCGCGTGCAGGTCGCCCATGGCGGCGAGCTGTGGCCCTGGCAGCACCTGCAGGCCCTGCCCCCCGCGCAATGGCCGCCTGCGCTGCGCGAATTGGGCCCGCGGCACGCGCATACGGTGCGCTGATCGCCCGCGCGCATAACCCCACTGCTGCCGACGAATTCCCGGATCGGTGCGCGTGACAGCGCATACTCGCGTGCTTGTTTCCATGGAGCGGCCGATATTGCCAACCAGATTCGATCGGACGGTGCGCCGGGTGTTCGCAGCCGCGCTGGCAACGACCCTGATCCTGTGCGCCGCCCTCTACAAGCTCAACCTCGACGCCGATGAAGCCGTGGGCCTGGTGACGCAGACCCATCAGCTGCTCGCCAAGGTCTCGCTGGTGCGCAACAGCACGCTGCAGTCCGAGCTGGACACCCAGAACTTTCGCCTCACCGGCCAGCCGGCCTACCGCCGTTCCCGGGACCTCCAGATGGTGCGCCGCGAGGCCGCCCTGGCCGGCATCCAGCGCCTGCTCCAGGACGATGCCGCGCAGCTGGGCCGTTGGCAGCAGCTGCGCCAGGTCGTCGACGAGCGCATGGCCATCGCCAACGAAATCGTCAGGCTCCGTGAGGAACAAGGGCAGTCCGCGGCATCGGCCTTTGCCGCGTCGGCTCCGCTGCAGGCCACCCGGGCGCGCATGCACGCGCTGCTGGACGCCATGGAGGGCGAGGCCGTGCGCCAGCAGCAGTTGTACAGCCAGCGCCAGACCCGCACCCGCGAGCAGCTGAGCTGGGCGGGTGCGGTGGTCTCCGCCGCGATGCTGGCCCTGCTGGCCGCGAGCCACGGGCTGATCCGCCGGCAGCTGGCAGCGGCCAACGAGCACCAGCAGGACCTTGCGGAACGCGAGGAGCACCTGGACGTCACCCTGCGCTCCATCGGCGACGCCGTGCTGGTCACCGACACCGAAGGCCGCGTCCGGCGCATGAACCCCGCGGCCGAGCACCTGCTGGACAGCCCGCTGGACCAGTCGCAGGGCCGCGACGTCGGCGAGCTGCTGAGCCTCGTGGATGCCGACTCCGAGCCCCCTTCGCCCATGCCACTGACGCGCCTGGCGGAGGCCGTCCGTGCCAGCGGCCTGCAGGCCCGGCTGCAGCGTCCCGACGCCAGCCTGTGCGCGGTCAATGTGATGGCGGCGCCGCTATGGAGCCGCAAGAGGCAGTTCCTGGGCCTGGTGTACGTGGTCCGTGACACCACCGACGAACTGGCCCTGCAGGCCCTGCTGCGCGAGCAGAAGGCGCAGTCCGACCGCGCGGCCCAGGAGCGCAACGACCAGCTCCTGGAGAGCAAGGACCATCTGCGCAACGTCCTCAGCAGTGTGCCGGCCATGATTGCCTACGTGGACAAGACCCTGCGCTATGTCTACGTCAACCGCCAGTACCTGGACTGCTTTGCGCCGGCCCTGGCCGACCTCACCGGCCTGACCGTGCAGGAGGTGCTGGGCGAGGACCGCTACCAGCTGGCCGCCCCCATGATTGCCAAGGTGCTGGCCGGCGAGCCGCAGGACTACGACTGGGAGCCCTTCCCCGGCGTCTGGCAGGCCATCAGCCATGCGCCGCGCCGACTGGCCGACGGGACGGTGGAAGGCTACTACGTGCTGGGCACCGACATCACCCCGCGCAAGGAGGCCGAGCATCGCATCCAGGTCCTGAATCAGCACCTGGCGGACCATGTCGACGAGCTGCAGCGCGTCAGCCGGGCCCTGCGCACCCTCAGCGCGGGCAACAAGATCCTGCTGCGCGCTCAGGACGAGCAGACCCTGCTGGACGGCATGTGCGACGCCGTGGTCAGTGCCGGTGGCTACCAGCTCGCCATCGTGTGGCAGCCGCATCCCGACAACCCGGCACGGCTGCAGGCCGTGGCGCAGAGCGGCCTGGCTGCCGGCCTCGACTTCCTGCGCCACCAGGACTGGATCCTGGCCGACACGCCCGAGGGCCAGGGCGCCCCGGCACGCGCCATGCGCCTAGGCCTGGCCACCTTCGTGGGCAATGTCGCCGAGGACCCGGCCGAGGCGTTGTGGCACCGCAGCCTGGGCGGCGTGGCCTGTGCGATGGCCTGCCCGCTGATCACCGCCGGGCGCTGCGTTGGCGTGCTGGCCATCTACGACCGCCGGCCCTCGACCTTTGACCAGGAAGAGGGCCGCCTGCTGGCCGAGGCTGCCGAGGATCTGGCCTTCGGCCTGGACACCCTTCGCGCCCGCGCCGAACGTCAGCAGGCGCTCGCGGCCATGCACCGGCTGGAGCGTACCGACGCACTGACCGGCCTGCCCAATGGCACCTCGCTCGACGAAGCGCTGGCCGCGGCGCTGGAACGGCGGCATGCGGATGCCGCACAGCCGGGCTTCGCCCTGCTGCAATGCAATGTCGAGCGGCTCAAGGACATCAACGACACCCTGGGTTTCAAGCAGGGTGACGCGCTGCTGCGCGAGATCGGCGCCCGCCTGCGCGCCGTGGCGCCCGGCTCGGCCCTGGTGGCGCGACTGCGCGGCGACGAGTTCGCACTGCTGCTGGATGACTGTGACCGGGCCCAGGCCCAAGGGGTGATCGACGCCCTGCAGCCGGCCTTGGCCCGGCCCGTGGTGGTGGCGGACATCCCTTTGCACATCAACGTCACCATGGGCCTCGTGCTGTGCCCGCAGGACGGCACGAACCTGCATGACCTCTTCCGCCGCGTCGACATCGCCATGCAGCATGCGCGTCGCAAAGGCCTGCCCTGCGCGCCCTTCGAGCTGAGCATGGATCGCATCGACCCCGGCAAGCTCAAGCGGGCCGGCGAGCTGAAGTGGGCGATCGAGCGCGACGAGCTGCGGCTCTTCGTGCAGCCCAAGGTGGACATGCGTGAAGGGCGGGTGTCCGGCGCCGAGGTGCTGGTGCGCTGGCAGCACCCGGAGCATGGCCTGCTGGGGCCCGGCGAGTTCATCGACCTGGCCGAGCAGACGGGCCTCATCAAGCCGCTCACAGAATGGGTGCTGGGCCGCACGCTGGCGCAGCTCAAGGCCTGGCAGCCCGAGGGGCCCCGGCTGCCGCTGGCCGTCAACCTCTCGGCTCGCAATCTGCGGGACGAGGACCTGCTGCCCACCGTGCTGCGCCTGCACCAGCAGTGGGGCATCGCACCGGGTGCGCTGGAGCTGGAGATCACCGAGAGTACCGTCATGGACGACGCCAGCTTCGCGCTGGGCATCCTGCACGGCCTGCGCGAAGCGGGCATTCCGCTGTACGTGGACGACTTCGGCACCGGCTATTCGTCGCTGGCCTATCTGCAGCGCCTGCCGGTGGACTACATCAAGATCGACCAGTCCTTCGTCTTCGACATGACCGTGAGCCAGCACTCGGCCACCATCGTTCGCTCCACCATCGACCTGGTGCATGACCTCGGGCGCCGGGCCGTGGCCGAGGGCATCGAGTCCCACGAGCACTGGCGGCGCCTGCTGGGCATGGGCTGCGACGTCGGCCAGGGCTACTTCATCGCACGGCCGATGCCAGCGGAGCAGTTCCCGGCCTGGCTGAAGGACTACCGGGCGCCGGAGGCCTGAGCGCGGCTGTCCGCTTGTGCATGGGCGTTCAGGAACTGGCGGGCCTGCGCCATCGCGGTGACCTCGCCGATGACCAGCACCGCTGGCGAGCCCAGGCCTTCGCGGGCGACCAGGGCCGGCAGCAGGGCCAGCACACCGAAGGCCTCGCGCTGCTGCTCGGTGTGGGCGGCGCTGATCACCGCCACCGGCGTGCTGGCGGCCAGCCCGCCTTCCATCAGCGCTGCCACGATCCCGGCGCAACGGCTCACGCCCATGTAGACGACCAGCGTCAGGCCCGAGCGCGCCAGGGCCGCCCAGTCCGGCGCGCGGCCGCCGTCGCCGTTGTGGCCGGTCACCAGGGCCACGCCGGGCGCACAGCGGCGGTCCGTCACCGAGATGCCCACGCTGCTGGGCCCGGCCAGGCCCGCGCTGAGGCCGTTGACCACCTCGACCTCGATGCCCGCAGCCTGCAGCGCGTCCATCTCCTCGCCGCCGCGCCCGAAGATGAAGGGATCGCCCCCCTTGAGCCGCACCACGTGCAGGCCCTGGCGTGCCGAGCGGATCATCAGCCCGTGGATGAAGCCCTGCTCGGTGGACGCGCAGCCACCACGCTTGCCCACCTGCAACACCCGCGTGTGGGTCGGCAGCTCGGCCAGGATGCGGCGGTCCACCAGCTCGTCCACCAGGACCAGATCGGCCTGCATCAGGCGGGTCCAGGCCTTGCGAGTCATCAGCTCGGGATCGCCCGGGCCGGCGCCGACGAGGCTGACGCGGCCGCGCGGGGAAGCGGGTGCATTCATGACGAGGTCTCCAGGGAAGTTGGGGTGGACTGGGCCAGGCGCCGCAGCTGCGGCAGGCAGGAACCGCACTGGGTGCCGCAACGCAAGGTCGACTGCAGGGCCTGCAGGCGGTCGGTCGGGGTCAGGTCTTGACACTGCCGCAACCGGCCCTGGATCTGCGATTCGCGCACGCCCAGGCATTGGCAGATGACCGGGCTGCCCGGGGCGCTGGGGCCGGCCGCCTGGGGCGCCAGCAGCTGGCGGCCGAGGCCGGCGACCGGGCGGCCCTCGCGCCACCAGGCGTCCAGCCAGGCGCCATCGCCCTGCCCTGCTCGGACCTCGCCCAGGCGCAGCCAGGCCTGCAGCCGGGCCGCCTCGCCCTCCCCTTGCAGTCGCAGCAGGCGTAGATGGCCCCGGCGGCCGTCGGCATAGCGCAGCGCGCCGGGAGCATGCAGCGCCAGGGCCTGGGTGAGCGACTGCAGCCAGTCGGCGCCTGGCGCCTGCGCGAAGGCGGCCTCCAGCAGCCAGCCGGTCTCGCCCGGCGCCGGGCTGGCCACCGGCACGCAGCAGGCATAGCCCGCCTCGCGTCCCAGCGCCAGCAAGGCCTGGTGCAGGAGCTCGGACTGTGCGTCCGGCACATGGGCAGCGCCCAGGACCTGCCAGGGCAAGGCCAGGCCTTGCAGGCCCACGGTCGCGTACTTCAGCTCGGGCTGGCCCGAGTCCGGGCAGCAGCGGTCCTGGCTCAAGGCGTTGACGCCCTGAAGCGCCGCGCCCGCCTCGTCCCGGCCCAGCAGGTACTCGCTGCCCCAGTGCATGGGCAGCCAGGCCTGACGGGGGCCCAGCTGCGCATCGGCCGTCACCCTGACGTGCAGGCGGCCCCGGGCCGAGCTCACCGTGGCCAGCTCGCCCTCGGCCAGGCCCTGGCGGACCAGCTCATCCGGATGCAGGGCCAGGCGTGGCTCGGGCGCACCGCCGAACAGGGCGGGCACCGTGCCACTGCGGCTGAGGCTGTGCCACTGGTCGCGCAGACGGCCGCTGGAGAGCTGCAGCGGCCGCTCGACGCTGGGCCATTCCACGGGCGGACGCCAGCCGATGGCATGGAAGCGCGCACGCCCCGAGGGCGTGGCGAAGCGGTGGTCGAGATAGAGCCGTGCCTGGCCCGCCGCCTCCCCGTCAGGGAAAGGCCACTGCTGCGGCGCCTGCTCCAGGCGGGCGTAGCTGAGGCCTCCGATGTCCAGGTCCCGGCCTCGCGTGGCCTCGCGGTGCTCGAGCCAGGCCTGCTCGGGACCGTCCCAGGCGAAGAGGCTGGGCTTGCCGGGGCGCAGCAAGGGTTCCAGACGGCGGGCGATGTCGCGGACGATCTGCCAGTCGCTGCGGGCCTCGCCCGGCGGCGGCACGGCCGCACGCACGCGGCTGATGCGGCGCTCGCTGTTGGTGACCGTGCCCTCCTTCTCGCCCCAGGTCGCCGCCGGCAGCAGCACATGGGCGAACTCGGCGGTGGCGCTGCCGCTGAAGGCGTCCTGCAGCACGACCAGCTCGCAGCGTTTCAGCGCGGCCCGCACCAGGGCCTGGTGCGGCAGTGACTGGGCGGGGTCGGTGCAGGCGATCCACAGCGCCTTGATCTCTCCGGCCTCGGCCGCCTCGAACAGCTCGACGGCGGTCTTTCCCGGGCCCGCAGGAAGCGAGTCGACGCCCCACAGCGCCGCCACCTCGGCTCGATCGGCGGGGCATGCGGGATCGCGGTGCCCCGGCAGCAAGGTGGCCATGCCGCCCGCCTCGCGCCCGCCCATGGCATTGGGCTGGCCGGTCAGCGAAAAGGGCCCGCAGCCTGGCCGCCCGATCTGGCCGCTGGCCAGATGCAGCTGGATCAGGGCCTGGTTCTTGTCGGTGCCGGCGCTGCTCTGGTTCAAACCCATGCAGTACAGCGACAGCGTGGCCGGGCTCTGCGCGAACAGCCGCGCGGCCTCGATGATCTGCGCCTCGGGCAGGTCGCAAAGCTGAGCCGCGCGGGCCGGGCTCATGGCCTGCACCTGCGCTCGCACGGCCTCGAAGCCCTCGGTGTGGGCGGCGATGAAGTCGGGGCGGATCCAGCCCTGCCAGATCATCTGGTGCAGCATGGCCTGGAACAGCGCAACGTCGCTGCCCGGGCGCAGGGCCAGGTGCAGGTCGGCGAACTCGGCGGTCTCGGTGCGGCGCGGGTCCACCACGATGATGCGCAGCGCCGGGTTCGCGGCCTTGGCCGCCTCGATGCGGCGGAACAGGATGGGATGCGCCCAGGCGGTGTTGGAGCCGGCGATGAAGAGACAGGACGCCTGCTCGATGTCCTCGTAGCTGCAGGGCGGCGCGTCGGCGCCCAGGGCCTTCTTGTAGCCCACCACGGCCGAGCTCATGCACAGGCGCGAGTTGCTGTCGATGTGGGGCGTGCCCCAGAGGCCGCGGGCCAGCTTGTTGAAGGCGTGGTAGTCCTCGGTGAGCAGCTGGCCGGAGATGTAGAAGCCCAGAGCCTCCGGGCCATGGGCCGCTCGCAGGGCCAGCAGGCGCTCGACCAGGCGCTGCTGGATGCCGTCCCAGCTCGACGCCTGCCAGGGCAGCGAACGGTCCTCACGCCAGCGCGGCGTCAGCAGGCGGCGGCTGGCCAGCACCTCGGGACGCGCCGTCAGGTGCAGGCTGGCGCCCTTGCTGCAGAGCCGGCCGTAGTTGGCCGGATGTTCGGGGTCGCCCCGCACGCCGGTGATGTGGCGGCCATCGCTCTGGATGATCACGCCACAGCCCACGCCGCAGTAGGCACAGGTGCTTCGCGTCTCCATCATGGTGTCAGCAGCGGCGGCCGCAGGTGCTTGGGGCGAGCGCTTCGGTGCCCAGGCTGGCCAGTTCGCTGGCCAGCAGCAAGACCTGACCCCCGACCAGCCTCACCTCGAAGCGCGGCGTGCGGCCTTCGTCCGGCTCCCGGGCGCAGCCGGTGCGCAGCTCGATGGTCCAGTTGTGCAGTGGGCAGGCCACAGCCTTGCCGAAGACCAGGCCCTGGCTCAGCGGCCCTCCCTGGTGCGGGCAGCGGTCCAGCAGGGCATGGACCTCGTCGTCCGAGGTGCGGAACAGGGCCACGGGCGCTGCGTCCGGCAGCTCGGGGCGCTGGATGCGGCGCGAGCCCAGGGGCGGGATGTCGTCGAGGTGGCAGACCGGAATCCAGCCGTCGTTGGATGTTGTGTGCATGGCGGCTCCTCAAAGGGTCTCGAACTGGCGCAGGTCCACGCGCGCCTTGTCGTGCTCGAACCAGGGGTCGGGTTCATTCGCCAACGCGGCCTGCAGCTCGGCCCACAGGGCCTGGCGCCCAGGGGCGTCCTCCAGGATGCGGCGGCGGACGTGGTCCATGCCGACGCGGGCAACGTAGTGCACGGTGCGCTCCAGGTACCAGCCCTCCAGGCGGTAGAGCTGCAGGAAGGCGCCGCTGTACTCCAGCACCTCCTCGGCCGTGCGCAGCTTGCACAGGAACTCGGCCACCTCGGTCTTGATGCCGCCGTTGCCGGCGATGTAGATCTCCCAGCCGGAGTCCACGCCGATCACGCCCACGTCCTTGATGCCGGCCTCGGCGCAGTTGCGCGGGCAGCCGCTGACGGCGATCTTGACCTTGTGCGGCGCGTACATGCGCCACAGCGCGCGCTCGAGGTCCTTGCCCATCTGCGTGGAGTCCTGGGTGCCGAAGCGACACCACTCGCTGCCCACGCAGGTCTTCACCGTGCGCAGGGCCTTGGCATAGGCGTGGCCACAGGGCATGCCGAGGTCCTGCCAGACGGCCGGCAGGTCCTGCTTCTTCACGCCCAGCAGGTCGATGCGCTGGCCGCCGGTCACCTTGACCGTGGGGATGGCGTACTTGTCAACGACGTCGGCGATGCGGCGCAGGTCAGCGGCCGTGGTCTCCCCGCCCCACATGCGCGGGATCACGCTGTAGCTGCCGTCCTTCTGGATGTTGGCGTGGCTGCGCTCGTTGATCAGGCGGGACTGCGGATCGTCCGCCGCCTCCTGCGGCCAGGTGCTGATCAGGTAGTAGTTGAGGGCCGGGCGGCACGTCGGGCAGCCGTCAGGGCTGGCCCATTCCAGCGCCTTCATGACGGCCTCCCGGCGGGTGAGGTGGCGGTCGCGGATGGCGTCGCGCACCTCCTGGTGGCTGAAGCTCGTGCAGCCGCACATCGCCTTCTTGCGCGGCGTGGCCGAGTAGTCGCCGCCCGCGGTGAACATGATCAGCTGCTCGACCAGCCCCGTGCAGGAGCCGCAGGAGGCGCTGGCCTTGGTGTGCTTGCGCACCTCCTCCAGCGTGAACAGGCCCTTGTCCTTGATGGCCTTGCAGATGGCGCCCTTGCTGACGCCGTTGCAGCCGCAGACCTCGTCCCCATCGGCCATGGCGGCGGCCTTGCTGTGGCCCTCATGGCCGACGTCCCCGATATTGGACTCGCCGAACATCAGGCGCTCGCGGATGTCGGCGATGCTGCGGCCCTCGCGCAGGAGCTTGAAGTACCAGCTGCCGTCGACCGTGTCGCCGTAGAGGCAGGCGCCGACCAGCCTGTCATCCTTGATCACCAGCTTCTTGTAGACGCCGGCGTGCGGGTCGCTCATCAGGATCTCCTCGCTGCCCTCACCGCCCATGAAGTCGCCGGCCGAGAAGAGGTCGATGCCCGTGACCTTGAGCTTGGTGCTGGTCTGGCTGCCCTGATAGCGGCCGATGCCGAACTGCGCCAGGTGCGTGGCGCAGACCTTGCCCTGCTCGAACAGCGGCGCGACGAGGCCGTAGGCGATGCCCCGATGCGCCGCGCACTCGCCCACGGCGTAGATGCGTGGGTCGGTGACGGTCTGCAGGGTGTCGCTGACCACCACGCCGCGCTGGCACAGCAGGCCGGCGGACTCGGCCAGCGCCGTGTTGGGGCGGATGCCGGCGGCCATCACCACCAGCTGGGCGGGGATCACCGTGCCGTCCTTGAATCGGACCTGGCTGACGCGCCCGTTCTCGTCGCCGATCAGCGCCTCGGTCTGGGTGCCCAGGCGGAACTTGAGGCCGCGCTGGATCAGCGATTCGCGCAGCAGGCTGCCGGCCTGCTCGTCCAGCTGGCGTTCCAGCAGCCAGTCGCCCAGATGAACGACGGTGACGTCCATGCCGCGCAGCATCAGGCCGTTGGCCGCCTCCAGCCCCAGCAGGCCGCCGCCGATGACCACCGCGTGGCGGTAGCGGGTGGCGGCCTCGATCATGGCCTGGGTGTCCGCGATGTCGCGGTAGGCGATCACGCCGTCGAGTTCCTTGCCCGGCACCGGCAGGATGAAGGGCGTGGATCCGGTGGCGATGAGCAGGCGGTCGTAGGCGGCCTCGGTGCCATCGGCGGCACGCACCACGCGGCGGCGGCGGTCGATCTCGGTGACCGCCTTGCCCAGGTGCAGGGTGATGCCCTGCTCCTCGTACCAGCTGAGCGGGTTCAGGACGATCTCATCCAGCGTCTGCTCGCCCGCCAGCACGGGCGACAGCAGGATGCGGTTGTAGTTGGGGTGCGGCTCCGCGCCGAAGACGGTGATCTCGTACAGATCCGGTGCGATCTTCAGCAGCTCTTCCAGGGTGCGGACACCGGCCATGCCGTTGCCCACCATCACCAGCTTCATCTTGTTCATGCGTGCTCCAGGCAAGACCTGACCCTGCCCGCGGCGGATGCAGGCATGCAGGTCGTGAATCGGGCGTGAATCGGGGGTCAGGCTTCCAGTGCCGCTTCGGCCTGGGCGTGCCCGGCGTAGAGGAAGTCGATCACCGCCTTGCGGCATTGAAGGTAGACCGGGTCCTCGGCCAGCTGCACCCGGCTGCGGGGCCGGGGCAGCGGCACCGGCTGGACCTGAGCCAGGGTCGCCGCACGGCCGTCCGGCGTGGGCGGGCTCATCATCACGATGCGGTCCGAGAGCAGCACGGCCTCGTCCACGTCATGCGTCACCATCAGCACGGTGCTGCGCGTGGTGGCCACGATCTTCAGCAGCTCGTCCTGCAGATGGGCACGGGTCAGCGCGTCGAGCGCACCGAAGGGCTCGTCCATCAGCAGCACCTTGGGCTCCATGGCCAGGGCACGGGCAATGCCCACGCGCTGCTTCATGCCGCCGGAGATCTCATGCGGGCGTTTGTAGGCCGCATGGGCCATGCCCACCAGCTCCAGCGCGGCCTGGGCACGGGCCACGAGGCGGGGCCGGGCCTCCTTGGCGGCGAAGACGGTCTCCACGGCCAGCAGTACGTTGTCCAGGCAGCTGAGCCAGGGCAGCAGGGAATGGTTCTGGAAGACCACGGCGCGCTCCGGGCCCGGGCCGGCGATCTCGCGCTGGTCGCACAGCAGCGCGCCCTGGCTGGGCTGCAGCAGGCCAGCGACGAGGTTCAGCAGCGTGCTCTTGCCGCAGCCCGAATGGCCGATCAGGCTGATGAACTCGCCGCGGCGGATGTCCAGGTTGATGCCTTCCAGGGCCTTGAACGGGCCCTTGCGGGTCTTGTAGACCATGTCTACTTGTTGCACTTGAATAAACGGCGCCATTGCGTCCTCCTTGCAGAGGGCCCCATCGGGCCCGACACGTCCAGCAGAGCCCGTGGAACTGGCTCTGCCAGGCCACCGGGCGAGCCCCCTTGAGGGGGCCGGCGAAGCCGGTACGGGGTGGTCATTCCTCGAAGGTGAAGCGCTTGGCCAGGGTGACCAAGGCGGTTTCCAGCAGCAGCCCCACGATGCCGATCACGAAGATGGCAACGATGATGTGCTGCACGTTCAGGTTGTTCCACTCGTCCCAGACCCAGAAGCCGATGCCCACGCCGCCGGTCAGCATCTCGGCCGCGACGATCACCAGCCAGGCCGTGCCCACGGACAATCGAACGCCGGTCAGCATGTAAGGCAGGACCGAAGGGAAGAGGATGCGCGTCAGCAGCTTCCACTCGGACAGGTTCAGCACGCGGGCCACGTTGAGGTAATCCTGCGGCACGCGCTGCACGCCCACCGCCGTGTTGACCACCATGGGCCAGATCGAGCAGATGAAGATGGTCCAGATGGCGGCCGGGTCCGCGCTCTTGAAGACCAGCAGGCCGATGGGCAGCCAGGCCAGCGGCGAAACCGGCTTGAGCAGGCTGATGAGCGGCGAGACCATGCGGTTCGCGAACTCGAAGCGCCCGATCACGAAACCCAGCGGGATGCCCACCGCAGCCGCCAGCCCGAAGCCCAGGGCGACGCGCTGCAGGGAGTTCAGCACGTTCCAGCCGATGCCCACGTCATTGGGCCCCTTGCGATAGAAGGGGTCGCTGAAGAGCTGCACGGCCGAGTCCCAGGTCGCGGCCGGCGTGGGGATGGGCCCGCCCTTGAAGGTCAGCAGGGCCCACAGGCCGATGAGCAGGGCCAGGCCCAGTACCGGCGGCAGCACCCGGGCGAGCAGGGCCGAGACGTCCAGCGGCTGGCGCGGGGCCTTGGGCCGGGCCGGCAAGGGCTTGTTGACCGGCAGCGGCGCAGCACTCGCCTTGGCCTCGCCCGGGGAATGGAAGACGGCAGACACCATGGGAACTCCTTGAAATCAATCTGAGCGCGGTGTGGCTCACGCCTTGAGCTTGAAGCCGTCCGCGTAGCGCGCGGGCTCCTTGCCATCCCAGACCGTGCCGTCGATCAGCTTGCTGCTGCGCATCGGTTCCTTGGGCACGCTGACCTTCAGCTGCGAGGCGGCCTCGCGGTAGAGGTCCACCTGGTTGATCTGCTTCGCCACGGCCAGGTAGTCCGGATGCTCCTTGATCAGGCCCCAGCGCTTGTGCTGGGTGAGGAACCACATGCCGTCGGAGAGGTAGGGGAAGTTCACCGCGCCGTCGTCGAAGAACTTCATGTGCTTGGGGTCGTCCCAGGTCTTGCCCAGGCCGTTCTGATAGCGGCCCAGGATGCGCTGGTTGATGGCGTCGACGCTGGTGTTGACGTAGCTCTTGTCGGCGATGGTGTCGGCCATCTTCAGCTTGTTCTGCAGGCCGGCGTCGATCCAGCGGCTGGCCTCCAGCACGGCCATGATCACGGCGCGGGCGGTGTTGGGGTACTTCTTCGCGAAGTCGCCGGAGCAGCCCAGCACCTTCTCCGGGTGGTCCGGCCAGATCTCCTGGCTGGTGGCCGCGGTGATGCCGATGCCGTCCATGATGGCGCGGTGGTTCCAGGGCTCGCCCACGCAGTAGCCGTCCATATTGCCCACCCGCATGTTCGCCACCATCTGGGGCGGCGGCACGGTGATGACCTTGGCCCCGCCCCAGGGGTGCACGCCGTGCGTGGCCAGCCAGTAGTAGAGCCACATGGCATGCGTGCCCGTGGGGAAGGTGTGGGCGAAGCTGTACTCGCGCTTCTCCGTGGCCATCAGCTTGGCCAGCGAGGTGCCGTCCACCGCGCCCTTGTCGGCCAGCTTCTTCGAGAGCGTGATGGCCTGGCCGTTGCGGTTCAGCGTCATCAGCACGGCCATGTCCTTCTTCGGGCCGGAGACGCCCAGGTGCAGGCCGTAGACCAGGCCGTAGAGCACGTGGGCCATGTCCAGGTCCCCGTTGACCAGCTTGTCGCGCACGGCGGCCCAGGAGGCCTCCTTGCTGGGCACGATGCGGATGCCGTACTTGCGGTCGAAGCCCAGCACCGAGGCCATCACGATGGAGGCGCAGTCGGTGAGCGGAATGAAGCCGATGCGGACCTCCTCCTTCTCGGGCTTGTCCGAACCGGCGGCCCAGGCCTGCGGCAGGCTCAGGCTGGCGGCGGTGCCGACGGCGGCTCCCAGCATCTGGCGTCTCTCCTGGCTCATCAAACCCTCCTTGTGACTGCGGGACATGCGTGTGCTCCTGATGGCTGAAAACAAAAAAGGCGTCGCGACCACCTGGCGGCATGCGCGAACGCACGGCTCAGGGGTCGGACGCCTTTGTCCGGAAATGGGAGGCCGAGGGACCCGGCTTCTCGTCGAGGGCCACGCCTTTGTGGCCTTCATGAAGCATTCAGCAGGAAGCGTGCCAGGGCCTTTCCGCGGTGTTCAGGGCCTCCGGTGTGGCTTGATGCACCGCAACAAGCCCTTCGTGCATCGCCTTGGTGCGGGCGGGGCTCATGTGGGGCGCCTCATGTGGGGCGCAGAAGGGACTGCGCCTCGATGATGCGCGCCGCCAGCTCTGCCATGGGCAGCTTGCGGTCCATGGCCAGCTTGCGCAGGCGCTGGTAGGCGGCCTCCTCGTCCAGTCCGGCCTCCTGCATCAGGATGCCCTTGGCGCGCTCGATGGTCTTGCGCGCGGCCAGCTGGGCCTGGGCGCGGTCCAGCTCCTGGCGCAGGGCCAGGTCTTGCTCGAAGCGGGCGATGGCGACCTGCAGCACCGGCGCCAGGCGCTGCGGCTGCAGGCCCGCGACCACGTAGGCGCTGACACCGGCCTGCAGGGCCCGCCGCATGGGCGCGTCCGCCGGGTCCTCGGCGAAGACGACCACCGGGCGCGGCAGCGCGTCGTTGAGGGCGGCCAGGTTCTCCAAGGTGTCCCGCGTGGGCGACTCGGCGTTGACGATCACCACATCGGGCTGCAGGCGCTGCACGCAGTCGTGGATCAGGGCGGCGTTGTCCACCGTGCCCAGCACCTCGCAGCCCAGCTGCTGCAGCTCCTGGCGCAGCAGCTGCGGGCTGGCCACGCCATCCTCGATCAGCAGCACGCGGATGCCGCGCATGCCCTCCGGCGGCTTGCGCGCCTCCTCACCCTGCCCTGCATTTCCTTGACGGTCCATGCAGGGCCTGGCGCAAGAAGCGTGCCGGACCACTCTTGTGCGCACTGCCTGCCTGGCGCACAAATGCGTACAAGCCATCGAGGGGCCCGGGCGGCATCATCCGCGGCACAGAAAGAGGGCCCGACGCAGGCCCTCCAGGCAAGCGGCCCTTCTTGGACGGAACCGCCAGAGAGGGGATCCCCCGTGCAGCGCCGCGATCCGGTGCTGCGATGACCTCTCTGAACTCCATGGAGACTGCTTTCATGTTTGCTCGACTCCTTGGCGCCGGCCTGCTGGCCGGTGCCCTTCTTTGCCCCCAGCCCGGCCGTGCCGGCCCCACCAGCATCGCGCTCGGCGATATCGACAAGGGCACCTTCTGCTACAGCGAGCCGCTCAACCTGCGCGCCGATGTCAGCGACATCAAGGCGGCGTTCACCGCCAGCAACTGGCTCACGACCATCACCGGCGTCTACGGCCGGCGCTGGCCCAGTGGCAAGGCGCTGGCGCAGGCACAGGCCAACGACCAGTACTTCAAGGGCTTCGTGGACACCGGCAGCTTCAACAAGTTGGCCGAGTCCCTCATGGTGGCCATCCACGAGGAGACCCATATGTGGGACCTCGACGGCAGCCGCACGCAATGGAACAGCTACAGCTCCTCCTGGATCGACGACACGACGCAGTTCCTGAAGTTCCCGCTCTATGACGCGGACGGCGGCTTCCCCCGCAAGGAGATCCTCGCCCTGATCAAGGACGACGCCTCCTCCGACATGGACAACCTCTACCTGAAGGACAGCGCCCAGGGCGACTACCACCTGCAGGGCGTGACGGCCGAGCTCAATGCCGGTCTGATGGGCCTGCCCGCCTCGCTGGCCGTGGCCGAGTTCATCGACGGCATCGGCGCCAGCAATGCCCGCGACATCGCGCTGACCAACCTGAACTACCTGCAGCTCTACCTGCGCGTGGCCAAGTCCAGCCACGCGGGCTACTACGCCAAGCTCAAGAGTGACGCCACCTGGCGCAAGTACGTGCTGGTGCAGTTCCTGCGCACGGCCTACTTCATCAACCAGTCCGATGCCTACGCCAACAAGCTGGGCAGCAGCAAGGTGCCGGCCCTGATCAACCGGGTCTATGCGCCGGAGAACCTGGCCATCCTGGAGGACTTCAGCGGCTACAAGTTCCCCACGCGCATCAGCGACACCTGCATGGGCTCCAGCACCAACACCGCGCCCGTGATCAGCAGCCAGCCGCAGAACGTGGTGGTGACGGCCGGCCAGGCGGCGAGCTTCGGCGTGACGGCCAGCGGTGGCGGTCTGAGCTACCAGTGGCGCAAGAACGGCAGCAATGTGCCCGCCAACGGCAATGCCGCCACCTTCAGCATCGCCAGCGCGCAGGCAGCTGACGCCGGCAGCTACAACGTCGTGGTCAGCAACAGCCTGGGCTCGGTGAGCAGCAGCGCGGCCAGTCTCACGGTCAATCCCGCGGCCGTGCAGATCAGCCTCAGCCCGGCCAACGTCACGCTGAACATGGGCGCGACCCAGGCCTTCTCGGCCACGGTCACCGGCAGCAGCAACAAGACCGTCACCTGGTCCGTGGTGGAGGCCGACGGCGGCAGCATCAGCAGCAGCGGCCTCTACACGGCACCGGCCAGGCTGGGCACCTACCACGTCAAGGCCACCAGCGTGGCCGACCCCAGCCGCAGCGCCCAGGCCACGGTCATCGTCAACGGCCCGACCGACTCCGGGACCACGGTCACCGGCACGCTCAGCGCAGGAGGCTCGACCCGCCTGCCGAGCGGCAGCCCGGGCTGGTGGCAGGTCAGCACCCGCTACAACTTCCGCTTCAATCTGAGCGGCCCCAGCAACGCGGACTTCGACCTCTACCTTTACAAGTACGTGAACGGCAGCTGGACGGTGGTCGCCAAGTCCGAGGGTCCCAACTCGACGGAGGCCATCAGCTATGTAGGCGAGGCCGGCTACTACTACCTGCAGCTCAAGTCCTACTCGGGCAGCGGGAGCTACACCTTGAAGTACTCGATATATCCGTGATCGACGAAGTCAGGCGCAAGCAATGACACCTTCATTAACCGTTTATTTGTGCGGCATTCAGATTTGGCCCTGACTTGCATACAAGCCAGGTGCACCCAGGCGGTGCAATATGGGTGCAGCCGGGGACAGCGCCTTGAATGGGCCTCTGTCCGTTGAAGCACATGCCCTGGCTTGCTCTCTCTTTGAGCGCCGATCCCCATCGGCGCTCTTTTTTTGCCCGGAGAAACCCGTGGTGCTGCGGGTAATCCGGGGGGGCGAGGTATCCCTGCCTTGCCCGCCTCTTGTACGTATTTGGGTGCCCTCCCCTGTGATTCGTACAAGTGAATGCGGGCGAATGGCGAAATAGTCCGGCCAGACAAAAAAGAGCCGAGCCCGGCACACCGCACGAGGCCCGGCGAGGAAGCACCCGCGGCCACGGGGCCAGGTGTGGAAGAAGAGCCGATGAGCCGAAGAAGCCGGCGCCTACCCGGCGGCCGGCGACGAGGGATACGCGCCAGCGACGCGTTGCATTTGCAGGAACCGGATGCCGCCTGGACCGGCCAGGACTCCGCAGTCGGGAGTCCGGCCGGACAGGGCTGCCACGGCGCCCGAGGCGCTCCGGTGTTTGAACGAAGTACCTCCCTGGCCGTCCACCGATGGCCAGCACTTCCATCCTTAGAGCGAGAGAGACAAGCGATGAACAAGACATCCAACAAGACCCTGCGAACGCTGTTCGCACTGGCCGCAGTGGCCTCGGCCACGCAGGTGCTGGCGGCCGAGCGTGTCGAGCTGGGGCGCGCCAAGGGCGTTGCCCCCGGCCAGACCCTGGCCCCTGGCGCCCAGGGCGCCGCGGCCCTGGGCCTGCGCGCAGAAGACCTGCGCGCCAGCCGCAGCCAGTCCTATGCCGACGGCCTGGTGGTGACGCGCCACCAGCAGCTCTTCCAGGGGGTTCCCGTCTGGGGCCATGGCATCGTCGAGCACCGCAGCGCTGCCCGCGGCCTGGCCGCTGCAAGCTCGCACTTCACTGGCGTGATGGTCAACAAGATCGAGCAGGACCTCGCCAGCGCACGCCCCGCGCTGAGCCAGGCCGACGTGCTGGCCCAGGCCCGCGGCCTGGCCCGCGCGATCGACTCGCGCAATGAGCAGGCCCAGCTCTTCGTCCGTCTGGACGACAAGGACAAGGCTCACCTGGTCTATCAGGTGTCCCTGCTGTCCGGCGAGGGCAAGTCCCTGAGCCGCCCCCACTTCCTGATCGATGCCAACACCGGCGCGGTGATCGACCGCTGGGAAGGCCTGAACCACGCCAACGGCACCGGCCCCGGCGGCAACCAGAAGACGGGCTCGTACGAGTACGGCAGCAACGGCCGGCCCTACCTGGACGTCACCCAGAGCGGCTCCACCTGCACGCTCAACAGCACGGACGTGGTGACGGTCAACCTCAATGGCGGCACCTCCGGCAGCACGGCCCACAGCTTCACCTGCCCCCGCAACACCGTGAAGCAGATCAACGGCGCCTACTCGCCGATGAACGATGCCCATCACTTCGGCAATGTGGTGTTCCGCATGTACCGCGACTGGCTGGGCGTGCGCCCCATCAGCCAGAAGCTGCAGATGCGCGTGCACTACGGCTCGAGCTACGAGAACGCCTTCTGGGACGGCACCGCCATGCACTTCGGTGACGGCGCTTCGACCTTCTACCCCCTGGTCTCGCTGGACGTGGCCTCGCACGAAGTCAGCCACGGCTTCACCGAGCAGAACTCCGGCCTGGTCTACTCCAAGCAGTCCGGCGGCATGAACGAAGCCTATTCGGACATGGCCGGCGAAGCGGCCGAGTTCTACGACCGCGGCAGCAATGACTGGCTGGTGGGCTATGAGATCTTCAAGGGATCCGGCGCCCTGCGCTACATGGACGACCCGACCAAGGACGGCCGCTCCATCGCCCATGCCTCCAGGTACAGCGACTCGCTGGACGTGCACCTGACCTCGGGCGTCTACAACAAGGCCTTCTACACCCTGGCCAAGACCGCCGGCTGGGACACGCGCAAGGCCTTCGAGGTCTTCGCTGACGCCAACCGTCTCTACTGGGGCCAGAACGAGACCTTCAACAACGGCTCCTGCGGCGTCATGAAGGCCGCGCAGAGCCGTGGCTATTCGGTCGCCAACGTCATCAGCGCCTTCAACGTGGTCGGCGTGACCTGCCCGAACCCGCCCTCGGACGGCCTGCCCGCCATCAGCAGCCAGCCGGCCAGCGCGACCGTGACGGTGGGCTCCACCGCCACCTTCAGCGTGACGGCCACCAGCGACACGACCCTGAGCTACCAGTGGCGCAAGAACGGCACCGCCATCAGCGGCGCCACCTCAGCCAGCTACACCACGCCGGCGACGACCACCGCTGACAACGGCGCGCTGTTCAGCGTCGTGGTGACCAATGCCAAGGGCAGCGTGACCAGCGCCAACGCCACCCTGACCGTCAAGAGCAGCGACACCACCCTGCCGGTGATCACCAGCCAGCCGGCCAGCGTGACCGTCAACGCAGGCAGCCCCGCGACCTTCTCGGTCACGGCCACCAGCGGCAGCGCCATGAGCTACCAGTGGCGCAAGAATGGCAGCGCCATCAGCGGTGCCACCTCGGCCAGCTACACCACGCCGGCCACCACCACGGCTGACAACGGTGCGCTGTTCAGCGTGGTCGTCACCAATGCCAACGGCAGCACCACCAGCGGCAACGCCACGCTGACCGTCAATGGCGGCGGCACCGGCGGCACGACGGTGACGGGCAGCCTGGTCGACGGCGGCTCTGCGACCTACCCGAGCGGCAGCCCGGGCTACCACCAGAGCACCGGCGGCGGCGCCTTCAAGATGAACCTGACCGGCCCTGCCGGCGCTGACTTCGACCTGTACCTGTACAAGTGGAACGGCAGCTACTGGGCCGTGGTGGCGAAGTCGGAGGGCTCCACCTCCACCGAGGCCATCAACTACAACGGCACGGCGGGCTACTACTACATCGAGGTCTACTCGTACTCGGGCAGCGGCAGCTTCACGCTGAACTACACCCTGCCGAAGTAAGGCCCTCGGGGCCCCTGCGGCTGGCGAGGCGTCGCCGGCCGCAAGACCTGACCCCTGCAAGCGCCCTGCGTCTCACGATGCAGGGCGCTTTTCTTCGTCTGGCCAAGCGCAGCAGGAACGATCAGCGCCGGGACTGGGCCTGGAAGAATGCCCACAGCGTGTCAGTGGCATCCAGGGCCTGCGAGGGCTGACCCTTGCCGGGTCGGCTGCGACCGCCCGGCCAGCTGTGGCCGCCGGTCTCGGTGGTGCACTGCTGGACCTGCACGCCGTCGGCACAGCCGCTGTAGCGCTCGCACCAGGCGCCGGGCTTGTCCAGCACCTTCTGGGGCGTGCCGCTGCAGCGGTTGCGCTGCACCCAGCGCTGCGTGGTCTCGGGCACGGAGACGAAGTCCATCACCTTGCTGCTGTCCCGGAAGGCTTCGGGGCCGGCGCCGCCGTTGTAGAGCACGTGGTCATCATCCAGGGCGTGGATCATCAGCACGGGGATGGGCCGGCGCGGCTGGCAGCTGCTGGTCGCGTCTGTGCCGGCCACGGCGGCGATGCCGGCCAGCTGCTCGCTGAGCTCGCAGGCCAGACGGTGGCTCATCATGCCGCCATTGGACATGCCGGTGGCGTAGATGCGCCGCGCGTCCACCGACAGCTGCTGCTTGAGGTGCTCGATCAAGGCACGGACGAAGGCGACGTCCTCGCTGCCGCCGTCCCGCGCAGGACCGCAGCAGCCGCCGGCATTCCAGGTGGCCAGGTGATGGCCTGGCATGCTGCTGTGCCCGTTGGGGAACACGGCGATGAAGCCGGCGCTGTCGGACTTGCTGATGAGGCCGTAGCGGCTGTCATCGGCCTGCAGCTCCATGCTGCCACCCCCGCCATGGAAGGCCAGCAGCACGGGCATGGGCTGGCCGGCGCGGTAGCTCGGCGGCACATGGACCATGAAGAGCCGATCCTTGCCCATCACCTCGAGCCGGCCCTTGTGGGTGCCCGGGCTGGCCAGCGCGGCGTCGCTGGCGGGATCTCCCTTGCGGCCATCGCGCCCCTCGCGGCGTTCGGCGATGCGCTCGCGGATGCGTTCTCGCAGCGTGCCCTGCTGGGCCTCGACCGCGGGCGTGGGGCCCAGCAGCAGGGTGGCCATCAGCCCGCTGAGCAGCGCCATGCGACGCCCGGAAGCCGACAGGATCATGCGCGTTCTCCTCGCGCCCGGGCCTGCGCCGGGCCTCAGTGCCTGTGGGAATGGCCGTGCCCTTCATGCCCTTCGTGGTGCTCGTGGCCGCAGCCCGGGCCGTGCACATGGGTCTCGGCCTTCACCGCCACGCCGACGGGCTTGCCGCGCTGCGTGGCCTCTGCGCCATGGTCGTGGCCGCAGCCAGGGCCGTGCACGTGGCCATCGTCGTGATGGTGATGCCCATGGTCGTGGCCGTGGTCGTGACCACAGCCGGGCCCGTGCACGTGCGGCGCCGGCGCATGCGGCGCGAGGACGCGGACCAGGGAGCCGTCCTCGCCCACGAGCACGTCGCCGTCGTGCAGCAGCGTGCCTTCGGGCAGCTGCACCGTCAGCGTGCGGCCAAGGCTGTCCGTGGCCTGGAAACGGGACGTGGCGGTCTGGCTGGCGTCCAGGCTGACCTGGCTGGCGCGCTTGAGCAGCACGGCGGCCAGGCCCTGGCCCTGGGGCAGGAATTTGGAGACTTGGGTCATGGTCGATCTCTGGGTGAAGCGCCTGCGTGAAGGCGGTGCAGGGCATTGTCCTTGATCGGACGGGCCAGGCACGGCGAGGGCTCCGGCGCCATTGCAGCGCAGGCGCGGGGCCTGTGCATGTCCGCCCGGTCAAGAAATGCGAAGCAGCCCGGCGGCCGCAGGTGAAGTTTCGTGAAGTGAGGCCGAGGGCCCCACGCACCGTTGACGGCGCAATTTGTGCAATGCAACAATCGCGCCCGTCTCAACAACGGAGTCCCACGTGGACAGTCCCAGTCCTCAACGCCCATTCGCGAAGCGTGCCGCAACGGCCTTCGCAGCGCTGACGCACTGAGCCCCGTTGACCGGCGGCCCGGCGCTTCAGCCGCTGCCACCGCCGCCCCGGAACCGGCCTGAACAGCGCCCTCACTTCCGGCGGCACGCCTCGCCCCGTATTCTCCAAGTCCGCCCGCTGCCTGTGGGCCGGCTGAGCCCCCCCGCGCCTCTGTGTGCCCGGGGGCGCCAGCTGCGGCCGATCGGCACGTGCCCTGCATGAGCGCTCGCCCATGAGCAAGAACACGCGCGAATTCTTTGCCCGCCCGGCCGTCGAAGCCGGCATCAACCGCTGGGACTGGGCCTTGCTGCCCCTGGTGCTGGCCGCCCTCGTCCTGCTGGGCTATGGCACCGCACAGATGGCCCGGCCCTTCGAGATGGGCGATGTGCTGCCCCTGAGCCTGGACCCCATCCAGCTGCCCTACTACCTGTTGCGCACGACCCTGCGCATGTTCATGGCCCTGGCCGCCGCCCTGGTCTTCAGCGGCGTCTTCGCGGTGCTGGCGGCCAAGTACCGCGCGGCCGAACGTGTGCTGGTGCCGCTGCTGGACATCCTGCAGTCCATTCCCATCCTGGGTTTTCTCTCGATCACGGTGACGGGCTTCATCGCCCTGTTCCCGGGCAATCTGCTGGGCGTGGAGTGCGCGGCCATCTTCGCCATCTTCACGTCCCAGGCCTGGAACATGGCCTTCAGCCTCTACCAGTCCCTGCGCAACGTGCCATCGGAACTGCAGGAGGCCGCCCGGGTGTTCCAGCTCTCCGGCTGGCAGCGCTTCTGGCGCCTGGAGCTGCCCTTCGCCATGCCGGGGCTGCTGTGGAACATGATGATGTCCATGTCCGGCGGCTGGTTCTTCGTGGTGGCCTCGGAGGCCATCACCGTGTCGGACCAGAGCATCAAGCTGCCGGGGGTGGGTTCCTACATCGCCCTGGCCATCGAGGCGCGTGACCTGTCCGCCATCGGCTGGGCGATCGGCGCCATGCTGGTGGGCATCCTGCTCTATGACCAGCTCTTCTTCCGGCCGCTCGTGGCCTGGGCCGACAAGTTCCGCTTCGAGGAAAACAGCACCGACCAGGCGCCCCAATCCTGGCTCCTCAGCTGGCTGCGCCGCACGCAGGGTGTGCAGGCCGTCGCGGGCTGGGCCGGGCGCCAGCTGCAGCGCAGCCTGACGCTGTTCCGCCGTCGTCACGATGGCACCTCGGCGCGTGCCCGCCCGGTGCCGCCGTCCCCGCTGGCGCGCAGGGCCTGGGACGCCCTGCTGCTGGCCGCCGTCATGCTCGCCCTGTGGCGTCTGCTCCGCTTTGTGCATGCCGAGGTCGGCTGGGCCGAGGTGGGGCACGTCTTCCTGCTCGGCGGCTACACCCTGGCGCGCGTGCTGGTGCTGATCGCACTGGCCGCCCTGGCATGGGTGCCGCTGGGCGTGTGGATCGGCCTGAACCCGCGCTGGGCCGGGCGGCTGCAGGCGGTGGCGCAGTTCCTGGCTGCCTTTCCGGCGAATCTGCTGTTCCCGCTGGTGGTGCTGGGCATCGTGCACTGGCACCTGGACCCGGACTGGTGGCTGTCTCCGCTGATGATCTTCGGCACGCAGTGGTACATCCTCTTCAACGTGATCGCTGGAGCGTCCAGCATTCCCGGCGAGCTGCGCTTTGCGGCGCAGAACCTGGGGCTCAGGGGCTGGCTGCGCTGGCGGCGCTTCCTGCTGCCGGCGGTCTTTCCCAGCTTCGTCACCGGCGCCATCACCGCCAGCGGCGGCTCCTGGAACGCCAGCATCGTGGCCGAGTACGTCAGCTGGGGTGACACCACCCTGCGCGCCCAGGGCCTGGGCAGCTACATCGCCGAGATGACGGCCCGCGGGGACTTCCCGCGCATCGCGCTGGGCATCGGCGTCATGTGCGTCTTCGTCATGGGGCTCAACCACTTTGTCTGGCGCCGCCTCTACCGACTGGCCGGCGAGCGCCTGCACTTCTGAACGATCACGGAGGACTCTCATGGCACAAGCCATCATCGAACTCAACGGCGTGGGCAAGACCTTCCGCTCCTCCGACGGGCATGTGCGCCCCGTGCTGGAAGGTGTGGACTTCAGCCTGCGCGAGGGCGAGATCGTCGCGCTGCTGGGCCAGTCGGGCTCGGGCAAGAGCACCTTGCTGCGCCTCATGGCCGGGCTCATCGAGGCCGATCGCGGCGAGGTGCGCTACCGCGGCCAGCCTCTGTACGGACCGGCGCGAGCCATCAGCATGGTCTTCCAGTCCTTCGCCCTCTTCCCCTGGCTGACGGTGCAGCAGAACGTCGAGCTGGGGCTGGAGGCGCGCGGCCTGGCCAAGGCTGAACGCGCGGCCAGGGCCGAGGCGGCCATCGAGCTGATCGGCCTGGCCGGCTACGAGGGCGCGCTGCCGCGCGAGCTCTCGGGCGGCATGCGCCAGCGCGTGGGCATTGCCCGCGCCCTGGTGACGGAGCCCGAGGTCCTGCTGATGGACGAGGCCTTCTCCGCCCTGGACGTGCTGACCGGCGAGCGCCTGCGCGAGGACATCCTCGAACTCTGGCAAGGCGGCACCATGCCGACCAAGGCCATGCTGGTGGTCTCGCACAATATCGAGGAGGCCGTGCTGATGGCGGACCGCGTGCTGGTCTTCGCCAGCGACCCCGGCCGCATCCGCTGCCAGCTGTCCATCCAGCTGCCCCGGCCCCGCAACCCGGACAGCGCTGATGTGCGCTCGCTCGTCGACGAGGTCTATGCCCTGATGACGGCCGGCGCCGGCCGGCCTGTACGCGTCGGTGCCGAGGCGGCCACCGAGCCCGCCCCCCTCACCGAGCGACTGCCCGAGGCTGACGTGGCCCGCATGGACGGCCTGCTGGAGCTGCTGGCGGCGCCCCCCTTCGCCGGCCGGGCCGACCTGCCGCAGCTGGCCGAGGCCTCCGAGCTGACCGACGCCCAGATGCTGCCCGTGGCCCACGCCCTGGCCCTGCTGGGCCTGGCCTGGCTGGAAAGCGGCGACCTGCAGCTCAGCGCCCTGGGCCAGCGCTATGTGGACGGCGGCCACGCCCTGCGCCAGGAGCTCTTCGGGCAGCAGTTGCTGGACCGCGTCCCCCTGATCGCCCACATCCGCCACAGCCTGGAGCAGGAGAGCAGTGGCCAGCTGCCGGAGAAGCCCTTCCTGCGTCTGCTCAGCGAGCAGCTGGACCCTGGCGAGGCGGACGCCGTGCTGAATACCGCCATCTCCTGGGCGCGGCACGGCGAGGTCTTCGAATACGACTTCCACACGGGCCTGCTGCGCCTGCCCACGGGGGAGCTGGAGGCGCAGGACGAGGCGGTCTGAACCCGCGAGCGCCTGTGCGAGGGGCGCCCCAGGCGCGCCGCCGACCGGCGTTCAGCCCTCGAAAACCGCCGTTCGCGGTGGCCCCAATGGCGGCCACGGAGGCCGGGGCTATGCTCGCGCGCCATGAAAAAGCCCGCACCCCACCCTTTTGCCCCTGCCCTGCTGGCCCTGGCCAGCGCCCTGCTGTGCAGCAGCATGGCCCAGGCCGCCGAGGCGCCGGCATCCCCGGCCGCCCCCGTCTCCACTGCCGCCACGGCGAAGAAGCCGGCCTGGGACGTCAACCATCCGCCTGGCGAGGCACAGACCGTCTCCATCGACGTGCGCAGCGGCACCTGGATGAGCGTGGACGTGAGCCCCGACGGCCAGACCCTGGTCTTCGACCTGCTGGGTGACCTCTACACCCTGCCCCTGGCCGGCGGCGAGGCCCGCCCCCTGACCCGCGGCCTGGCCTGGGACATGCAGGCCCGCTTCTCGCCAGACGGCAAGAAGATCGTCTACATGTCCGATGCCGGCGGTGGCGACAACATCTGGGTGATGAACGCCGACGGCACCGGCGCCCGCGCGCTCACCAGCGAAGATTACCGTTTGATGAACAACCCCGTCTGGCATCCCAACGGCCAGTACGTGCTCGCCCGCAAGCACTTCACGGGCACCCGCTCCCTGGGCTCCGGCGAGATCTGGATGTACCACCTGGACGGAGGCAAGGGCGTGCAGCTCAACGAGAAGCCCAACTGGCAGAAGGACCGCGGCGAGCCGGCCATCTCCCCCGACGGCCGCTTCCTGTACTACTCGCAGGACAGCACGCCCGGCAGCAGCTTCCAGTACAACAAGGACGGCAACGGCGAGATCTTCCGCATCTACCGCCAGGACCTGCACGACGGCACGACCGAGCCCTTCGTGACCGGCCCCGGTGGTGCCGTGCGGCCCACGCCCTCGCCGGACGGCAAGTACCTGGCCTTCGTGCGCCGGGTGCGCGGCGCCGAGGGTCCGCAGTCCACCCTCTTCCTCAAGGACCTTCGAAGCGGTCGCGAGTTCGCAGCCTGGGGGCAGCTGGAGCGTGACCTGCAGGAGAGCTGGTCGGTGCATGGCGTCTACCCGGCTTTCGCGTGGATGCCCGATGCCAAGGCCATCGTGGTGTGGGCCCAGGGCAAGCTGTGGCGCGTCGACCCCTTCAAGGGCAGTGCCGCCGAGATCCCCTTCCATGTCAAGGACACGCGGGAGATCCGCCCGGCCCTGCGCTTCGCGCACGAGGTGGCGCCGGCCGAGTTCGACGTGAAGCAGCTGCGCTGGGTGACGGTCTCGCCTGACGGCGGGCAGGTCGTGTATTCGGCCCTGGGCCGGCTCTACATCAAGGACTTGAAGGGCGGCACCGGCCAGGCCGCTGCGCGCGCCCTGGGCAAGGACGAAGGCGGCTTCGCCTACTACCCCAGCTTCTCCCGCGACGGCCGCGAACTGGTCTATGTGCGCTGGGACGATGCGGCGCTTGGCAGCGTCTGGAAGCTGGACCTGGCCACGGGCCGCGAAACCCGCCTCACGCAGGAGCCGGGCAAGTACCTCTCGCCGCGCCTTTCGCCGGACGGCAAGTGGGTGGTCTACCAGAAGTCCAGGGGCGGCTACCTGACCTCGCCGGTGCACGGCCTGGAGACGGGCCTCTACATCGCCCGCGCCGACGGCCAGGGCGAGCCCCTGCGGATCAGCAAGGACGGCACGGCGCCGCAGTGGGGCCGGGACAGCGAGGCCGTCTACTTCACCCGCAGCGCCCAGACCAGCGAGGTCGACAGCGTGCACAAGCTGGTGCGCCTGAACCTCAAGGACCGCAGCGAGCTGGACGTCGCCAAGAGCGAGTTCGCCAGCGAATTCAGCCTCTCGCCGGACGGTCGCTGGCTGGGCTTCGTCGAGCGCTTCCATGCCTACGTGGTGCCGCTGCCGGCCACGGGCAAGACGCTCTCGCTGGCGCCCAAGATGGACGCCGTGCCGGTCAAGCAGCTGGACATCAATGCCGGCGAGTACCTGCAGTGGTCGGGTGACGGCAAGACCCTGCACTACGCCCTGGCCGACCAGCTCTTCAGCGTGCCGCTGGAGCAGGTCTTTGCCAAGGGCGAGGGCCAGGCCTGGAAGCCCGCCGAGCAGGGCCTGCCGATCGGTTTCAGGGCGAAGGCCGACAAGCCGCAAGGCCGCATCGCCTTCACCGGCGGGCGCATCGTCACCATGAAGGGCAACGAGGTCATCGACAACGGCACCCTGCTGGTCGAGGGCGACCGCATCGTGGCGGTGGGGGCGGCCTCCAGCGTCCACGTGCCGGCCGATGCCCGCCGCGTGGACGTCAGCGGCAAGACCCTGATCCCCGGCCTCATCGATGCCCACTGGCACGGCGGCATGGCGGAGTCACGCCTGATCCCGCAGCAGAGCTGGGTCAACTACGCCTCGCTGGCCTTCGGCCTCACCACCATCCATGACCCGAGCAACAGCACGGCGGAGATCTTCACGCAGTCCGAGATGCAGCGTGCCGGCCGCGTGGTCGGCCCGCGCATCTACTCGACCGGCACCATCCTCTACGGCGCCAAGGCCGATGTCAGCGCCCTGATCAACAGCTACGAGGACGCCCTCACCCACCTCAAGCGCATGAAGGCCGCGGGCGCCATCAGCGTCAAGAGCTACAACCAGCCGCGCCGCGAGCAGCGCCAGCAGGTGCTGGCCGCTGCACGCGAGACCGGCATGATGGTGGTGCCCGAGGGCGGCTCGCTGTTCCAGACGAACATGAGCATGGTGGTGGACGGCCACACGGGCGTGGAGCACGCCCTGCCCGTGGCCAAGGTCTACGAGGACGTGAAGCAGCTGTGGCCGCAGACCGCCGTGGGCTACACGCCCACGCTCAACGTCGCCTATGGCGGCCTGGACGGCGAGCATTACTGGTACGCCCGCAGCGATGTCTGGCGCCATCCCATCCTGTCCAAGTTCGTGCCGCGCTCGGTGCTGGAGCCCCGCAGCGTGCGCCGCGAGACCGCGCCCGAGGAGGACTTCAACGTGATCCAGGTCGCGAAGACCGCCACCGAGCTTGAGCGCGCCGGCACCCGCACCAACATCGGCGCCCACGGCCAGCGCGAGGGCCTGGGCGCGCACTGGGAGATGTGGATGTTCGGCCTGGGTGGCATGAGCTCGCTGGAGGCCATCCGCAGCGCGACCCTGAACCCGGCCCGCTACCTCGGCCTGGACAGGGACATCGGCTCGCTGGAGCAAGGCAAGCTCGCCGACCTGGTGGTCATCGACGGCGATGTGCTCAAGGACATCCGCCAGAGCGACCGCATCAGCCAGGTGATGGTGGGCGGCCGCCTCTACGCCGTGCCCAGCATGAACGAGGTCGCGCCACGCCAGAAGGCCCGCAAGCCCTTCTTCTTCGAGGGCGATGCGGCAGGCACGCCGCTGGATGCCGACGCGCTGAGCGAGGGGCATGGGCATCACGGCCATTGAGGCCCGCGGGGGCTCTTGAGGCCCCGGCCCACGGCCCGATCCAGGCTGGAACGACAAAGGGCGCCCCGCGGGGCGCCCTTCTTCATGCCCGCTTCAGGCCCGTCAGCCCAGCTTCACCGGCACGAAGATCCGGTCCTTGCCGCGCTGCACCAGCAGGGCCACGGACTTCTCGGCGCCCGCCACCACGCTGCGCACCTGCTCGACCGAGCTCACCGGCGTGCCGTTGACGGCCAGCAGCACGTCGCCCGGGCGCACGCCGGCCTGGGCCGAGGGGCCGCTGACCTCGTCGATCACCAGGCCTTCCTTCACGCCGCTGTCACGGCGCTCCTGGGGCTCCAGCGGGCGCAGGGCCAGGCCCAGCTTGCCTTGCTGGGGCGCGCTCTCGTCGTCGGACCGGGCCGTGCGGCTCTTCTTCTCGCCGTCATCACCCAGCCTGGCCTTGAGTGTCTCGAGCTTGCCGTGACGCCAGACTTCCAGCGTCGCGGTTTCGCCGGGCATGGCCTGGCCGACCAGGGCCGGGAGGTCGCTGCTGGCCACGATGGGCTGGCCGTTGAACTTCAGGATCACGTCCCCCGACTTCAACCCGGCCTTCGCGCCCGCGCTGCCTTCCTCGATATTGGCCACCAGCGCGCCTTCCGGCCGGGCCAGCTTGAAGGAATCGGCGAAGCCCTGGTTGACGTCCTGGATGGTGATGCCCAGGCGCGCGTGCTGCACCTTGCCGCCCTTCTCGATCTGCTGGCGCACGCGCTGAGCCACCTCGACGGGAATCGCGAAGGACAGGCCCTGATAGCCGCCGCTCTGGCTGTAGATCTGCGAGTTGATGCCCACCACCTCGCCGCGCGCATTGAACAGCGGGCCGCCGGAGTTGCCCGGGTTGATGGCGACGTCGGTCTGCAGGAAGGGCACGAAGCTCTCCTGCGGCAGGGCGCGGCCCTTGGCGCTCACCACGCCGGCCGAGACGCTGTTCTCGAAGCCGAAGGGCGAGCCGATGGCCAGCACCCATTCACCCACGCGCAGGTCCCGCGTGCTCCCCAGGGTCACGGTAGGCAGGCCCTTGGCCTCGATCTTGAGCACGGCCACATCAGTCTTGGGATCGGAGCCCAGCACCTTGGCCTTGAACTCGCGCCGGTCGGTCAGCTTGACGGTCACCTCGGAGGCATCGCGCACCACGTGGGCATTGGTCAGGATGGTGCCGTCCTCGGACACGATGAATCCCGAGCCCTGGCCGCGGGTGGGCATCTCGCCGCCGCGCGGGATCTGGGGCTGGAAGCGACGGAAGAATTCGTAGAAGGGATCGTCGGGGTCCAGCTCGGGCATGGCGCCACGGCGCTGCGCCTGCGTCTTCACGGTGCCCGTAACGCTGATGTTGACGACGGCCGGGCCCTGGCGGGCGGCGATGGTGGCGAAGTCCGGCAAGGCGGCCGCGGCCATGGGCGCTGGCGCTGCCGCGTTCACGGCGGCAGGCGCGGCGCTGGCCAGCACGGGGCTGGTGGTGGCAGCGGGCTCGGCAGGCGCCGTCACCGGCGCGCTGTTGCTGGTCTTGAGGGTGTTGCTGGCATGCATGGCACCGGCACCTCCGGCGGCACCAAGCACGCCAGCGGCGACGAGGGCCCAGACCAGGCGGCGGGCCGGGATCATGCGGTTGAGGCGGTGGTCGGTCATGGCGTTCTCCTTTTGGCTGCAGCGACCTGGACGGTCGCGACGGTCAGCACTTTCGAACGCCTCGCTTAGAAACCGCTTAACGAAGCTGAGCCCGGTCTGAGGACGCATCGCCCGGCTCGCAGGCCGGGAGGCGCAGCTCCACCTGCAGGCCGCCCAGGCGACTGGACTGACTCAGGCGCAGCTGGGCGCCATGGCGCTCGGCGATGGCCTTGACGATGGCCAGGCCCAGGCCGCTGCCCGGCGCCTGCGAGGCCGAGGCACTGCTGCGATAGAAGCG
This sequence comes from Roseateles flavus, assembly GCF_039872765.1. Taxonomy (NCBI): domain Bacteria; kingdom Pseudomonadati; phylum Pseudomonadota; class Betaproteobacteria; order Burkholderiales; family Sphaerotilaceae; genus Roseateles; species Roseateles flavus. The sequence goes on from NZ_JBDPZC010000006.1 coordinate 146,231, forward strand.
GTCGAAGACGCGCTGGCGCTCGTCGGCGGGGATGCCCGGCCCGCTGTCCTCCACCAGCAGCAAGACCTGACCCTCTCCCGGCGTGGCATGCAGGCTGAGGTCCACCTGGCCGCCCGCGGGGCTGTACTTGATGGCGTTGTCCAGCAGGTTGCGCAGCAGCACGCGCAGGCCTTCGGGCTGGCCCAGGACCCAGGCGGCATCGCAGTCCTGCAGGCCCACGTCCACGCCGCGCAGGCTGCCCAGCTCGCTGGCATCGGCCACGGCCTGGCGGCAGAGCGCGTCCAGGGCCACCGGCTCCAGCGCCCGCTGCGCGGCCGCGCCTTCCTGGCGGGCCAGGGACAGCAGTTGCTCGATCAGGTGCGAGGCCCGCTCGATGCCCTGCTCCAGGCGCCTCAGGCCGGGCTCGCCTGCCGTGCTGCTCATGGCGCTGCCCTGCTGCAGCGCCTGCAGCTGCAGCTTCAGCGCGGCCAGCGGCGTGCGCAGCTCATGGGCCGCATCGGCCACGAAGTGCTGCTGGTCCTCGAAGGCCCTGCGCACGCGGCCCAGCAGGGCGTTGAACTCCTGCACCATGGGCCGCAGTTCGCTGGGCAGGTCGCCCGCGGGGACGGGCGCCAGATCGCCTGGCGAGCGGTCCGCCAGCTGGGCGCGCACGCGCTCCACCGGGTCCAGGGAACGGCTGATGACCAGCCACACGACGAGACCCAGCAGCGGCAGCATCAGCAGCGTGGGCATGGCCGTGCGCCAGGCCAGTTGCGAGGCCATGCGCTGGCGCACTGAGAGGTCCTGGGCGACCTGGATCACCTGCAGCGGCGTCTGCACCGAGAAGACGCGGAAGGTGCGCCCACGGTCGCTGACGTCGGAGAAGCCCAGCACCGCGCGCTGCGGCAGCAGCCACGGTCCGGGTGAGCGGAACATGGAGGCGCCGTCCAGGCTCCAGACCTGCACATGGAAGTCGAAGCTCTGCTGCTCGCCCAGGGGCAGCGAGATGGTGCCGCTGCCCGGCCCCGCCATGCTGCCGCGCAGTGAGAAAGCCATCTGCTGCATCTGGTAGTCGAAGAGCTGGTCGGCCTCGGCCAGGGCCGTGCGGTAGGCGCTGTAGGCCTGCAGGAAGGCCGCCAGCGAGACGGCGGCCAGCAGGAACATCATCAGGCGCTGGCGCAGCGAGCGCGGCATCAACCCTCGCCGCAGGCCCGCCAGCCGTTCGAGGCTCTTCATTCCTTGGGGACGCGATAGCCCACGCCGCGCACGTTCTGGATCAGCTCGGCGCCCAGCTTCTTGCGCAGGCCGTGGATGTAGACCTCGACCGCATTGCTGGAGATCTCGTCCTTCCAGCCGTAGAGCTTCTCCTCCAGCTGCTGGCGCGACAGCACCATGCCCGGCCGGGCCAGCAGCGGCTCCAGCACCGCCCACTCACGCGCCGAGAGCACGACCTCGCGGCCGTCCTTGCTCACCTCGCGGGTGGCGGGGTTGATGGCCACGCCCTTGTGCTCGTAGACCGGCTCGGCACGGCCCTGGGCCCGGCGCAGCAGGGCGCGGATGCGGGCCAGCAGCTCGTGGAACTCGTAGGGCTTGAGCACGTAGTCGTCCGCCCCGGCGTCCAGGCCGGCAATGCGCTGCTCCAGGGCATCGCGCGCCGTGGCGATCAGCACGGGCAGGCTCTGCTTGCGGCCGCGCAGCTGCTTGAGCACCGTCATGCCGTCGGCCTTGGGCAGGCCCAGGTCGAGGATCAGCAGGTCATAGTTCTGGCTCAGCAGCGCGGTGTCGGCCATCTCGCCGTCGCGGACCCAGTCGACCGCATAGCCTTCCGCCCGCAGCAGGTCCAGCAGGGGCTCACCGATCATCAGGTCGTCTTCGACCAGCAGCAGTCTCATGGTGGCTCGGGGCACGTCGGGGTGGAAAAGCAGAATTCTCCACGGAAGAAAGCCCCCGGCCTTAGCAGCCCCTTAATCTCTTGCCGGGCGGGCTGATTCCATGGCTACAATGCGCCCGGTCAGGAGAGAGCTCTCTAGCGGGAGCCGCCGAAGGCGCAGAGGCATTGGTGATCCCACGCTTCGAACGCTCAGGCAAAAGGACTGACAAAACGTTCCGATCGGAACGTTCCTCACTGGAGAGAGACGGGTCTCGAGCCCGTCCACCGAAGGGGCAAGCTGCTGGCGATACGCCGGTGGCCAATCTCTCAGGTAAAGCGGACAGCGAGGGCAGCTCCCCATCCCCGGATCAACGGCCGGGCTGGGGTTCCAGAATGCCCTCGAAGGAATTTGCCCATGTCCGCCCCCGCCGCCGATCTCAAGAAGACCCCCCTGCACGCCCTGCACGTCGAACTCGGTGCCAAGATGGTGCCCTTCGGCGGCTACGACATGCCCGTGCAGTACAAGGCCGGCATCCTGGCCGAGCACAAGCACACCCGCACGGCCGCCGGCCTCTTCGACGTCTCGCACATGGGCCAGCTGCGTCTGGTGGGCGCTGACGCCGGCGCCGCCCTGGAGTCCATCGTGCCGGTGGACATCATCGACCTGCCCGTCTACAAGCAGCGCTACGCCCTCTTCACGAACGAGCAGGGCGGCATCCTCGACGACCTGATGGTCTGCCGCCGCCCCGACGACATCTTCGTGGTGGTGAACGCCGCCTGCAAGGAGCAGGACACGGCCCATCTGCAGGCCAAGATCGGCAGCCGCTGCGAGGTGATCCCCACCCCCGAGCGCGCCCTGCTCGCGCTGCAAGGCCCGCAGGCCGTGACGGCCCTGGCCCGCCTGAACCCCGAAGTCGCCAAGCTGACCTTCATGACCGGCGGCTTCTTCAATCTGGACGGCATCGAGACCTTCCTGACCCGCTCGGGCTACACCGGCGAAGACGGCTTCGAGATCTCGGTGCACAACGACCAGGCCGTCGAGCTGGCCCGCAAGCTGCTGGCCCAGCCCGAAGTGATGCCCATCGGCCTCGGCGCCCGCGACACCCTGCGCCTGGAAGCCGGCCTGTGCCTCTACGGCCATGACATCGACACCAGCACCACCCCCGTGGAAGGCGCCCTGACCTGGGCCATCCAGAAGGTGCGCCGCGCCGGTGGCGCCCGTGCCGGCGGCTATCCCGGTGCCGACATCGTCAACGAGCAGCTCGCCAACGGCGTGCAGCGCAAGCGCGTGGGCCTGATCTCCGCCGAGCGCATGCCCGTGCGCGAAGGCGCCAAGCTGGTGAACGCAGACGGCACCGAGATCGGCGTCGTGACCAGCGGCTCCCTGGGCCCCACGGTCAACCAGCCGGTGGCCCTGGGCTATGTGCAGACGGCCTACGCCCCGCAAGGCACGGAAGTCTTCGCCCTGGTGCGTGACAAGCGCGTTGCCATGACCGTGGCCGCCACCCCCTTCGCGCCGCACCGCTATTTCCGCGGCTGACATCCGCGTGTGAGGGGCCGATACTGGCCCCTCGCCTGTTTCCCCGTCCAGTTTTCCCTGGTCTTTTCTCCCGACATTCGGAGCACACCATGAGCATCAAGTACACCGCCGACCACGAGTGGATCCAGATCAACGCTGACGGCACCGCCACCGTGGGCATCACCGTCCATGCGCAAGACGCGCTGGGCGACGTGGTGTTCGTGGACCTGCCCGACGTCGGCAAGAGCTTCGCCGAGAAGGAAGTCGCCGGCGTGGTCGAGTCCGTCAAGGCCGCCGCCGACGTCTACATGCCCGTCAGCGGCGAGATCACCGAGGTCAACGAAGCCCTGCGCGCCGACCCTTCCCTCGCCAACAGCGACCCGCTGGCCTCGGGCTGGTTCTTCAAGGTCAAGCTGTCCAAGCCGGCCGAGCTGGACGCCCTGATGGACGCCACCGCCTACGACGAGCTGGTCAAGAACAGCTGATCGCCGTGAGGTGAACAACGGGCACCGACAGTCCTGTCCGTGCCCGTTTCCGTATCTGCCGGGCGGCCCCTGCCTGCCACCGCCCTGCCCCGGACTGCCGCCGCCGGCCATGAGCCTGCCGCGGTCACCGATGAAGGATTTGCCATGTTGATGTCTGCCCTGAAGCCCCTGCGCGAACTCGAGAACGCCGCCGAATTCCACGCCCGCCACATCGGCCCCGATGCCGCCGATGAAGCCGCCATGCTGTCCGTGATCGGCCAGGCCTCGCGCCGTGCCCTGATCGAGGCCATCGTGCCCGCCAGCATCAAGCGCACGGCCGGCATGCAGCTGCCGCCCGCCGCCACCGAGGCCGCCGCGCTGGCCGAGCTGAAGGCCGTCGCGAGCAAGAACCAGGTGCTCAAGAGCTACATCGGCCAGGGCTACTACGGCACCCTGACCCCGGGCGTCATCCTGCGCAACATCCTCGAGAACCCCGCCTGGTACACCGCCTACACGCCCTACCAGGCCGAGATCTCGCAAGGCCGCATGGAGGCCCTGGTCAACTTCCAGACCATGGTGACCGACCTCACCGGCATGGCCATCGCCAACGCCTCCATGCTGGACGAGGCCACCGCCGCCGCCGAGGCCATGACTCTGGCCGCCCGCGTGGGCAAGAGCAAGAGCCAGACCTTCTTCGTGGCCGACGACGTGCTGCCGCAGACGCTGGAAGTGGTGCGCACCCGCGCCGAGCCCATCGGCATCACCGTGGTCGTGGGCCCCGCCGCCGAGGCCGGCAAGACCGAGTGCTTCGCCGCCCTGGTGCAGTACCCCGGCGTCAACGGTGACGTGCGCAGCCTGCAGCCCGTCGCCGACGCCGTGCATGCCCAGAACGGCCTGCTGATCGCCGCCGCCGACCTGCTGTCCCTGACCCTGCTGAAGGCACCTGGCGAGCAAGGCGCCGACATCGCCGTGGGCACGACCCAGCGCTTCGGCATGCCCATGGGCAATGGCGGCCCGCACGCCGCCTACATGGCCTGCAAGGACGAGTTCAAGCGCAACCTGCCGGGCCGCCTGGTCGGTGTCTCGGTGGACGCGCAAGGCAACAAGGCCTACCGCCTGGCCCTGCAGACCCGCGAGCAGCACATCCGCCGCGAGAAGGCCACCTCCAACATCTGTACCGCCCAGGTGCTGCCGGCCGTCGTGGCCAGCATGTACGCCGTCTACCACGGCCCGCAAGGCCTGAAGCGCATCGCCCAGCGCGTGGCGGCCTACACCGCCATCCTGGCCGAAGGCCTGAAGGGCCTGGGCTTCGGCATCAACAATGCCGCCGCCTTTGACACCCTGCACGTGCAGACCGGCGCCAAGACCGAGGCCCTGCTGGCCGCGGGTGTCAAGGCTGGCATGAACTTCCGCCGCGCCTCGGCCCAGTCCCTGAGCCTGTCGCTGGACGAGACCACCACGCGTGAAGACCTCGGCGCCGTGCTGGCCGTCTTCGCCGACGGCAAGAGCCTGCCCGGCTTCGCCGCCTTCGAGAAGGGCGTGGCCGCCATGATCCCGGCCGAGCTGGTGCGCACCAGCAGCTACCTCGACCACCCGGTGTTCAACACCCACCACAGCGAAACCGAGATGCTGCGCTACATCCGCGCCCTGTCCGACAAGGACCTGGCCCTGGACCGCAGCATGATCCCGCTGGGTTCCTGCACCATGAAGCTGAACGCGACCAGCGAGATGATCCCCATCACCTGGCCAGAGTTCGCCCAGATCCACCCCTTCGCCCCGCGCGAGCAACTGGCGGGCTACGAGCTGCTGAACGAACAGCTGACCGCCTGGCTGTGCCAGGCCACCGGCTACTCCGGCATCAGCCTGCAGCCCAATGCCGGCTCGCAGGGCGAGTACGCCGGCCTGCTGGCCATCAAGGCCTGGCATGAGTCGCGCGGCGAAGGCCATCGCAAGATCTGCCTGATCCCCGAGTCCGCGCACGGCACCAACCCCGCCTCGGCCCAGATGGTGGGCATGCAGGTGGTGGTCACCAAGTGCGACAAGGAAGGCAATATCGACCTAGCCGACCTGAAGGCCAAGTGCGAGCAGCACAGTGCCAACCTGGCCGCCATCATGATCACCTACCCCTCGACCTACGGCGTCTTCGACACCCAGGTCAAGGAGATCTGCCAGCTCGTGAAGAGCCATGGCGGCCGCGTCTATGTGGACGGCGCCAACATGAACGCCCTGGTCGGCGTGGCGGCCCCTGGCGAGTTCGGCGGCGACGTGTCCCACCTGAACCTGCACAAGACCTTCTGCATCCCCCACGGCGGTGGCGGCCCGGGCGTCGGCCCGGTCTGCGTGGTCGCCGACCTCGTGCCCTTCCTGCCCGCGCACCGCAGCGCCGGCGTGGGCGTGGCCAGCAATGTGGGTGCCGTCTCGGCCGCCCCGCTGGGCAACGCCGCCGTGCTGCCCATCAGCTGGATGTACGTCCGCATGATGGCCGCCGACGGCCTGCAGGCCGCGACCGAGATCGCTATCCTGTCCGCCAACTATGTGGCCGCCCGTTTGTCGGATGCCTATGACATCCACTTCAGCGGCAATATCGCCGGCGTGAAGGGCGGTGGCGTGGCCCACGAGTGCATCCTGGACCTGCGCCCGCTGAAGGACAGCTCCGGCGTGTCCGCCGAAGACGTGGCCAAGCGCCTGATCGACTACGGCTTCCACGCCCCCACGCTGTCCTTCCCGGTGGCCGGCACGCTGATGGTGGAGCCGACCGAGTCGGAGTCCAAGGCCGAGCTGGACCGCTTCTGCGACGCCATGCTGGCCATCCGCGCCGAGATCGCCAAGGTCGAGGCCGGCCAGTGGGCCCGCGAGGACAACCCGCTCGTGAACGCTCCGCACACCGCCGAGGTGCTGCTGGCCACCGAGTGGAGCCATGGCTACACCCGCGAGGAAGCCGCCTACCCGGTGGCCACCCTGCGCCGCCAGAAGTACTGGTCGCCGGTGGGTCGCGTGGACAACGTCTACGGTGACCGCAACCTGTTCTGCTCCTGCATCCCGATGAGCGAGTTCGAACAGGCATAAGGCCAGCGCCCGCAGCCCACGGCAGGAGCCCACAGCATGGACAGCCCGAGTGATTCTCAGTTGGACCAAAGCTTCACCGCTCTTGCCGTGCTGAGCCCGGCGGGCAAGCTGATTGCCCAGGGCCGGCACCGCCTGGAGCTGCGCTCCTGGTGCCCGCCGCAGGTGCCCCTGCGCGACCTGCTGATCATCGAGAGTCGCCGCCAGGTGGCCTCGGACGACCAGCTAGACCCTGAGGCGGCCGGGGTCGCCCTGGTCGATGTACTGTCGGTGGACCCCTGGCCGGGCACGCCGGGCATGTTTGCCTGGCAGCTCGGCAATGTCCGCCCCATCACCCCCAAGCTGAGCCCGCTGCCCGCGCGCGGCGGCCTCTACACCATCTGCCTGAGCAGCCTCGCCGAGACTGCCGACACCTGAGAGAGCACCATGGCCGTTTCCGTTTTCGACCTGTTCAAGATTGGCATCGGCCCCTCCAGCTCCCACACGGTGGGCCCGATGCGCGCCGCCCGCCTCTTCGCCTCGCGCCTGCGCAGCGAGGGCCTGCTGCCGCGCACGGCGCGTGTGCTGTCCCAGCTCTACGGCTCCCTGGGGGCTACCGGCAAGGGCCACGGCAGCGACACCGCCGTGCTGCTGGGCCTGGCCGGCCATGAGCCGGACACGGTCGATGTGGAGCGCGTGCCTCAGTACCTGGACGAGATCCGTCAAGGCAGCCGCATGCAGCTGCTGGGCGAGCACTGGGTGGACTTCAACGAGGTCAAGGACCTGGTCTTCTTCCGCCGCCAGAGCCTGCCCTTCCATGCCAACGGCATGCGCTTCAGCGCCTTCGATGCAGAAGGCGCGCTGCTGTCCGAGAAGACCTACTACTCGGTGGGCGGCGGCTTCGTCGTCAGCGAGGAGGTGGCGGCCGACGGCAGCAAGCAGAAGGTGATCGCGCCCGACGCCACCGTGCTGCCCTACCCCTTCAAGACGGGTGACGAGCTGCTGGCGCTGACCAAGACCCACGGCATCAGCATCGCCGAGGTGATGCGCCGCAATGAGCGCCACTGGCGCAGCGACGCGGACACGCGTGACGGCCTGCTGCGCATCTGGCAGGTGATGCAGGACTGCGTCAGCCGCGGCCTGCGCACCGAGGGCATCCTGCCGGGCGGCTTCAAGGTCAAGCGCCGCGCCTCACAGCTCTACCGCGACCTCACGGCCAACCCCGAGGCCGCCCTGCGCGACCCGCTGCAGGTGATGGACTGGGTCAACCTCTACGCCCTGGCCGTCAACGAGGAGAACGCTGCCGGCGGCCGCGTGGTGACGGCACCGACCAACGGCGCGGCCGGCATCGTGCCCGCCGTGCTGCACTACTACAGCCGCTTCGTGCATGGCGCCAATGAAGACGGCGTGGTGGACTTCCTGCTCACCGCCGCCGCCATCGGCATCCTCTACAAGGAAAACGCTTCCATCTCAGGCGCCGAGGTCGGCTGCCAGGGCGAGGTGGGCGTGGCCTGCTCCATGGCCGCCGGCGCCCTGTGCCAGGTAATGGGCGGCACGCCCGAGCAGGTGGAGAACGCGGCCGAGATCGGCATGGAGCACCATCTGGGCCTCACCTGCGACCCGGTGGGCGGGCTGGTCCAGATCCCCTGCATCGAGCGCAATGCCATCGCCTCGGTCAAGGCCATCAATGCGGCCCGCATGGCCCTGCGCGGCGACGGCACGCACTTCGTGAGCCTGGACAAGGTCATCAAGACCATGCGCGACACCGGCGCCGACATGATGACCAAGTACAAGGAAACGGCCCGCGGCGGCCTGGCCGTGAACATCGTCGAGTGCTGAAGACCATGGAGCGGGTGAGGCGAGCCCCTCACATGCCCTGTCTCACACGCCCAGCCCCGGACGCCGCCCTCCCGCCAGCCAGGCCCTGCTTCAGCATCGGGCCCGGTTCAGCCGCCGGAGCTCCTGCGACCAGCCCCAGCTGACAAGGCCAGAAGCTGCCGCTGCGTCCGCGGATGTCCGCTCAGGCTGACTTGCGGCGGCGCGACACCAGAAAGCCGCCGAATCCCGCGGCGAAGAGCAGGGGCGTGGCCGGCTCGGGCACCTGGGTGACCGTGATGTCGAAGGAGGTCTCTCCCACGGGGCAGTCCGCCAGGCAATCCGAAGCGGTATAGGAGCCTTCGTTCTCCAGGACCACGAAGCCAAAGCCCGCGAAGCTGCTGGTGACCCGGGAAGTGAAGGTCTTGGTGGCCTGGTCCAGCTCGATGGCCACCTTCTCCTTGTGCGTCTTCCCGGCGTCGTCGACGACCCCGAGATCGCCGGACACCTTCAGCTTGCCGCCGCCCTTGTCCTTCTTGAGGCCAGCCGCCGAGGTCTTGATCTTCGGCGTGACGCCGTCGGTCTCGATCTCGATTTCCAGATCGGCCGTATGGTCGGTCTTCTCGATGATCTTGCCCTTGTCCTTGAAGTTCTTCCCGGCGTACGGCCCCTTCTTCCAGGTCCCCTTGCTGTCCAGGTTCCACACCTTGTTCAGCGCGGCGTCGGTCTCCATGGCCGCCCCGTATTCGACGGACCAGGTCTCGCCGAGATAGGTGCCGGAGAGGATGCCACCGTAGCTGCCGGAGAAGATGCCCGGCGACGTTTCAAGGACGCGGTAGCGTCCTTCGTAGTGAAGCTTGGCACCGAAGTCGACGAGCCCCGCTCCCAGGAGCTGGGTGACGATGGCGTCCAGACTGGAATCGACGTGCAGCTGCTGCGCGACGACGAACTCCTCTTCGATGGGGATCGGGACCGCGGTGGACTTCAGCGGCGCCGCAGACGCGAGTCCCGCCGCGACGACAAGGGCAGATCCGATGAAAGCCATGGTTGCTGATTTCATGTTCAGTTCCTCCAGAGGTTGAGCGACCCCGCGCCCGTTTGCCGGGCCAGGGCCTCGCGGGATCTTGGTCTCAGCGGAGCTGCGGCGCCGCTACGCGCTCCGGGAGCTTGCCGGTCGGGGCGCTCTTCGTGTAGGCGCCCCGGGGATCTCCCGAAACTGCAGGAAACTCCTGTCGCCTCCGATCTGAACGGCTGTTAAGCTGCCATTCATGAACCTGCTGCTCGCCGAAGACGACCCCCTGCTCGCTGACGCCCTGTGCGCCCAGATGCGCCGCAGCGGCTTCGCCGTGGAGCACGCCCCGAATGGCGCGGTGGCCGAGTACCTGCTGGTCAAGCAGCCCTTTGACGTCGCGGTACTGGACCTGGGCCTGCCCATGGTGGACGGGCTCACCGTGCTCAAGCATGTGCGCGTGGCCAAGCCCGCCCTGCCCGTGCTGATCCTCACCGCCCTGGACAGCCTGGAGGACCGCGTGGCCGGCCTCAACGCCGGTGCGGACGACTACCTCACCAAACCCTTTGACTTCCCCGAGCTGGAAGCTCGCCTGCGCGCCCTGCTGCGCCGCAGCCGCGCGGGGGCCCAGCCCCTGCGCGCCGAGGTGGCCGGCCTGAGCCTGGACCAGGAAGCCCGCCGTGCCCTGATCCATGGCGAGCCCATCGACCTCAGCCCGCGCGAATGGATGCTGCTGGACCTGCTGATGGCGAACCGCGACCGCGTCGTCACCAAGGAGCAGATCAACCAGACCTGGGCCTCGGCCGATGGCGGCGGCAACGACCCCCAAGGCAGCGCCACCAACGCGGTGGAGGTCTACATCCACCGCCTGCGCCGCAAGCTGGAGGGCGCGGGCGTGGCCATCCGCACGGTGCGCGGCCTGGGCTATCTGCTGGAGGCCGAAGCCTCCTCCGGCGCCTAGGCCCACGCAGGCCCGAGCATGCTGCACCGCGTCCTGCGCTGGTTCGGCGCCGGCACCTCCCTGCGGCGTCAGCTGCTGCTGTGGCTGCTGCTGCCCCAGCTGGTGCTGTGGCTGGGCGGCGCCCTCTTCACCTTCAAGCTGGCCGAGCGCTATGCCAATCAGGCGGTGGACGCCAGCCTGTCCCAGGCCAGCCGCGCCCTGGCCCGCCAGGTCAAGCCCATGGGCACCGGCCTGCTGATCGACTTCCCCCGGGCCGCCCAGGACGTGCTGGAGGCCGATCCGGCCGACAAGCTGCTCTACACCGTCAGCTCGCCCCCCGGCGAGTTCATCCTGGGCAACCGCCAGCTGCCCCTGCCGCAGTCGGTGCCCGAGCATCCGCGCCTGGGCGAGCCCTACTATTACGACAGCGAGGTCGCCAACCCGCAGTCCGGCAGCACGGACCGCCTGCGCGTGGCCGCGCTGTACCTGCACTACGGTGACGCCGATGGCGAGGACAAGGGGCGCACCATGCTGGTCCAGGTCGCACGCTCCAGCGCCAACCGGGAGGAGCTGGCCCGACGCCTGCTGACCGACATGGTCCTGCCCCTGTCCCTGCTGATGGTGCTGATGACCATGATCGTGGCCGCGGGGATCCGGGCCGGTCTGGCACCGATCGCGCGGTTGCGCAGCCTGGTCGAGGGTCGCAAGCCCAATGACCTGCGCCCCATCGAGTTGCACGTGGCACCGCAGGAGCTGCGCACCCTGGCCCACGCGATCAACGAGCTGCTGGAGGCCGTGCAGAGCAATGTGCAGGCCCAGCGCCGCTTCATCAGCGATGCCGCCCATCAACTGCGCACGCCCCTGGCCGGCCTCAAGAGCCAGACAGAGCTGGCCCTGAAGGAGGCCGCCGAGCTGCCTGGCGAGCCCGCGCTGCAGGAGCGCCTGCAGCGCGTGCATGAGAGCGCCAGCCGCAGCGCCCACCTGGTCAACCAGCTGCTGACCCTGGCGCGCACGGAGCCGGAGTCGCAGGGCGCGCAGTCCCGCGTGAAGCTGGACCTGACCCGCCTCGCCCGCGAGGTCACCGCCGAGCTGGTGCCCCGCGCGCTGCAGGCGGGCGTGGACCTGGGCTTCGAGGGCGCGGACGACAGTGACGGCGCCACGCCCCTGTGGGTGCACGGCGTGCCCCTGCTGCTGAAGGAGGCGCTGGTCAATGTGATCGACAACGCCCTGCGCTACGCCGGCCGCGGCGCCACGGTCACCGTGCAGGCCAGTGGCGATGCGGACCGCGCCTGGCTCAGCATCCGTGACAACGGCCCCGGCGTCACGCCTGGCTCCGAGGGCCGCCTGTTCGAGCGCTTCTACCGCGCCACCCTCTCCGGCAATGGCTGTGGACTGGGCTTGGCCATCGTCAAGGAAATCGTGGAACGCCATGGGGGCCGCGTCAGCGCCACCCCGGTGCAGCCGCAGGGGCTGCAGCTGGATCTCATCCTGCCGCTGGCGCCCTGAGTGCCCGCCTGCCGCCCTCTCCCGGGGCGGCGCCCCGTCCACCTATGCCGTGCCTGATGCCCGGGCTGCGCCGCCGCTGGCGCACTTCTCTGGGGCATGGCGCACGCTAATGGTAATCACCGATAAACGTACATGAATGAATCATTAACATTAACGTCGCATGCACAAAACATAAATGCTTCATGAATGCCGGCGGCCGGACGCTGGCGCTCAGGAGCCCCACGACGGAGACAATGCAAATGAAGTTCCCCCCGCAAGCGCTGACGCGCCTGACTCTCGTGCTGAGCCTCGGCCTCGCCGCCGCCAGCGCCCAGGCGCTGGACTGGACCGGCTACTTCCGTGCCGGCCCCGGCCTCACCTCCAACAACGCCTCCCGCGCCTGCTACGCCCTCAACGGCGGCAGCGCCGGCATCAAGTACCGCCTGGGCAACGAGTGCGACTTCTACGGCGAATTCCAGCTGAGCCAGGGCTTCCAGAAGGACGGCGTGGACTACCGCGTCACCCTGATGACCAACCACTGGACCGGCGCCACCGACACCAATGGCAAGGGCCTGGCCATCGAGCAGATGTTCGCCGAGGCCAAGGGCTTCGATGTGGCGCCCAACGCCACCTTCTGGATCGGCAAGGAACGCGGCCGCCGCGGTGACGTGCACATCGTCGACACCTACTTCACCGAGATGGCCGGCGTAGGCGCGGGCGTCAAGGGTCTGGACGGCGGGCCCGGCAAGCTGGGCGTGGCCTTCTACAAGACCGAGGCCAGTGCTGTGAAGCCGGGCCATCGCGCCAATGTCGAATGGGTGGACATCGCCGCCAATGACGAGGGCAAGCTGAACGTGTTCTTCACGGCCACCAAGGGCAGCTTCGACGGCGGCACCTCGGGCCTGGGCGTCGCCCTGCGCCATGACCAGGCCAGGCTTTTCGGCACCGGCCTGTCCAACACCCTGTGGCTGCAGTACGCCCAGGGCTCGGCCGGCCTGAACTCCAACTTCGGTGATCTCGGCGCGGGTTCGTCTGCCAGGAGCTACCGCCTGGTGGAGTCCATCGGCTGGCAGGAAGGCGTGTTTGGCGGCCAGGCCATGCTGCTGCTGGCCAAGGAGACGGACGCGGCGGGCAAGAGCACCAAGTCGCTGTCCATCGGCGGTCGCGCGTCCTATGGCATGAGCCGCAACTTCAAGCTGGTCAGCGAGCTGGGCGTCTCGCAGTACAAGCCCGATGGCGGGGCCACCGCGCGGCTGACCAAGTTCACCATCGCGCCCACGCTGTCCATCGCCAACGACTTCTGGAGCCGTCCCGAGTTCCGCGTCTACCTGACGCATGCCCGCTGGAACAGCGCCGCCGGCAACGTCACCGGCCAGGCCGCCTTCGCGGACAAGACCTCCGGCACCAGCGCCGGCGCCCAGGTGGAATGGTGGTTCTGACCGTCCCTGAACGGCAGATGAACGCACAATCACGCTCAACGCACAAAAGAATCTGGAGACAAGCATGCAAAGCATGAACAAGGGCGCCGTGCGCCCCCTGGTCCTGGCCCTGATCACGGCCTGCGCGGCCACCGCGGCCCAGGCCGGCGAGGTCGAAGTCCTGCACTGGTGGACCAGCGGCGGCGAGGCCAAGGCGGCCGTCGCGCTCAAGGGCACGCTGCAGGCCAAGGGTCACAGCTGGAAGGACTTCGCCGTGGCCGGCGGCGGCGGTGATTCCGCCATGACGGTGCTGAAGTCCCGCGTGGTCTCGGGCAATGCCCCGGCCGCCGCGCAGATCAAGGGCCCCTCGCTGCAGGAATGGGCGCAGGAAGGCGTGCTGGCCAATATGGATGACCTCGCCAAGACCGAGAAGTGGGACGAGAGCCTGCCCAAGGTCGTCAGCGACATCATGAAGTACCAGGGCCACTACATCGCCGCGCCCGTGAACGTGCACCGCGTGAACTGGCTGTGGGTGAACCCGGAAGCCCTGAAGAAGGCCGGCGCCAAGGCCCCGACCACCTGGGACGAGTTCTTCGTGGCGGCCGATGCGCTGAAGAAGGCCGGCATCGTGCCCCTGGCCCATGGCGGCCAGAACTGGCAGGACTTCACCAGCTTCGAGGCCGTGGCCCTGGGCCTGGGCGGCGTGGACTTCTACCGCAAGGCCCTGGTCCAGCTGGATCCGGCCACGCTGAAGAGCCCCACCATGGACAAGGTGCTGAGCACCTTCCGCCGCCTCAAGGACTACACCGACCGCAACGCCCCCGGCCGCGACTGGAACCTGGCCACCGCCATGGTGATCAAGGGCGAGGCCGGCATGCAGATCATGGGCGACTGGGCCAAGGGTGAGTTCGTGGCGGCGGGCAAGACCGCCGGCAAGGACTTCCTGTGCCTGCCCGCACCCGGCACGGCCAAGGCCTTCACCTTCAACATCGACTCCTTCGCCTTCTTCAAGCTGAAGAGCGAGGCCAACCAGAAGGCCCAGCGCGACCTGGCCTCGGCCATCATGTCGCCGGACTTCCAGGAGCTGTTCAACCTGAACAAGGGCTCCATCCCGGTGCGGATGGGCATGAAGATGGACAAGTTCGACGACTGCGCCCGCGCCTCGTCCAAGGACTTCGCCGACAGCGCCAAGGCCTCGACCCTGGTGCCCTCCATCGCCCACGGCATGGCCGTGCCCTCGGCCGCCGAAGGCGCGATCAAGGACGTGGTCAGCCAGTTCTGGAACAGCGACAAGATGAGCACGGCCCAGGCCATGGACCGCCTCGTCGCCGCCGCCAAGCAGCGCTGAGCGCCTTGGCCCGTGCGTTCGTCATGACGAGCGCACCGGCCCCCTCTTCCTCAAGGATCTCTTGTAGCTCGGGTGCCCTCTGCGGACCCTTGCCTGCACGCCTGCGCTCGTCTGCAGGCGGCCTCCGGCCCAGGCCGGGCGCGGCGTGCAGGTCTTTTTGAGCTGCTTCCCGACGCCTTTCAAAGGCCTGCCATGAATGCCCCTCCCCGCAGCCCCTGGCTGCCCAAGCTGGTCCTGGCGCCCTCCTTCCTGCTGGCGCTGTTCTTCATCTACGGCCTGATGGCCTGGAACGGTGTGCTCTCGCTCACCGCCTCCCGCCTGCTGCCCAATTACGAGTTCGTGGGGCTGGCGCAGTACGCGCAGCTCTTCGAGTCCGAGCGCTGGACCCTGGCCCTGCGCAACCTGGCGGTCTTCGGCACGCTGTTCGTCGGCGGGGCCACGGTAATGGGCCTGCTGCTGGCCATCCTGCTGGACCAGCGCATCCGCGCCGAAGGCGTGCTGCGCACGGTCTACCTCTACCCCATGGCCCTGTCCTTCATCGTGACGGGCACGGCCTGGAAATGGATCCTCAACCCCGGCCTGGGCCTCGAGCACCTGCTGCAGCAATGGGGCTTCGAGAACGCGCGCTTCGACTGGCTGGTGGATGCCGACATGGCGATCTACTGCGTCGTCATCGCCGCCATCTGGCAGAGCTCGGGCTTCGTGATGGCGCTGTTCCTCGCGGGGCTGCGCGGCATCGACGACAGCATCATCAAGGCCGCGCAAGTCGACGGGGCCAGCCTGCCGCGCATCTACTGGCGCATCCTCATTCCCAGCCTGCGCCCGGTCTTCTTCTCGACGCTGATGGTGGTGAGCCACCTGGCCATCAAGAGCTTCGACCTGGTGATGGCGCTGACCGCCGGCGGCCCCGGCTACGCGACGGACCTGCCCGCCACCTTCATGTACACCATGGCCTTCAGCCGCGGCCAGATCGGCCTCGGGGCCGCCAGCGCCACGGTGATGCTGGCCACCATCGCGGCCATCGTGGTGCCCTATCTCTACTCTGAACTGCGTCAACGCGGGAGGCACGCATGAGCGCTTCCATGACCGCTGCGCCACGCCTGAGCATCGGGCGCCTGGCCCTCTTCGCGGCCCTCGGCCTGCTGGCCCTGTTCTACCTGACCCCGCTGTACGTGATGGTGAGCACCTCGCTCAAGAGCATGGAGGAGCTGCGCCAGGGCAGCCTGCTGTCCATTCCGTCGGCACCGGAGCTTGGCGCCTGGGCCAAGGCCTGGTCCAGCGCCTGCACCGGCACCGATTGCAACGGGCTCAAGCCCTTCTTCATGAACTCGGTCGCCATGGTGGTGCCGGCGGTGATCATCTCCACGGCCCTGGGCGCCATCAACGGCTATGTGCTGACCAAGTGGCGCTTCCGTGGCAGCGAGCTGGTCTTTGCGCTGATGCTCTTCGGCGTCTTCATGCCCATGCAGGTGGTGCTGCTGCCCATGAGCCAGGTGCTGGGGCAGCTGGGCCTGGCCAACTCGCTGGCGGGCCTGGTGCTGGTGCATGTGCTGGCAGGCCTGCCCTCCACCACGCTGTTCTTCCGCAACTACTACGCGGGCCTGCCGGACGAGCTGGTGAAGGCCGCCATGCTCGATGGCGCGGGCTTCTGGCAGATCTTCTGGCGCATCGTGCTGCCGCTGTCGGGGCCCATCCTGGTGGTGACGCTGATCTGGCAGTTCACCGCCATCTGGAACGACTTCCTCTACGGTGTGGTGTTCTCCGGCGCCGACGCCAAGCCCATCACCGTGGGCCTCAACAACCTGGCCAACACCTCCAGTTCGGTCAAGGAATACAACGTGGACATGGCCGCTGCGCTCATCGCCGCCGCGCCCACCCTGCTGGTCTATGTGCTGGCGGGCAAGTACTTTGTGCGCGGCCTCACCGCTGGCGCCGTGAAAGGATGACACCATGGGTGCACTGAACCTTCAACAGATCCGCAAGGGCTATGGCAGCGTCGAGATCCTCAAGGGCATCGACCTGGAGATCGAGGCCGGCGAGTTCCTGATCCTCGTGGGTCCCTCGGGCTGTGGCAAGTCCACGCTGCTGGCCATGATCGCGGGGCTGGAGCAGCCCACCACGGGCCGCATTCACATCGGCGAGCGCGACGTCACCGACCTGCCCTCCAAGGACCGAGATATCGCCATGGTGTTCCAGAGCTACGCGCTCTACCCCAACATGAACGTGGCCCAGAACATCGCCTTCGCGCTGGAGATGCGCGGCATGAAGCGCGCCGAGCGGGATGCCGCCGTGGCCCGCGTCGCGAAGATGCTGCAGATCGAGCACCTGCTGCAGCGCAAGCCCGGGCAGCTCTCCGGCGGCCAGCGCCAGCGCGTGGCCATGGGGCGGGCGCTGGCGCGCGACCCCAAGCTCTTCCTCTTCGACGAGCCGCTGTCCAACCTCGATGCCAAGCTGCGCGTGGAGATGCGCGCCGAGATCAAGCTGCTGCACCAGCGCACCCGCACCACCACGGTCTATGTGACCCACGACCAGGTCGAGGCCATGACCCTGGGCGACCGCATCGCGGTGATGAAGGACGGGCAGGTGCAGCAGTTCGGCACGCCGGAGGACATCTACAGCCGCCCGGCCAACCGCTTCGTGGCCGAGTTCATCGGCTCGCCGACCATGAACTTCGTCGGCGCGCGCTTCGATGGCGGCAGTGCACAGGCCCAGGGTCAGGTGTTGCCGCTGTCGGAGGCCCAGCGCCTGGCCTTGCAGCCGCTGGCCGGCCAGGACCTGCTGTACGGCCTGCGCCCGGAGGACGTGCGCCTGTCCGGCGAAGGCCTGCCGGGCCGCCTGCACATGATCGAGCCCACGGGCCCCGACACCTACGCCACCGTCGAGACCGCCGTCGGCCGCCTCACCAGCCGCGTGCCAGGAGCGCTGCATGCCCAGGTGGGGGACACGGTCCATCTGCAATGGGCGCCCCAGGCCGTCCATCTGTTCCAGGGCCAGGATGAAAGGCGCATCGCATGACGCAGGACTCCCTTCTGGCCCGGCCCCGGCTCGTGGGCGACATCGGCGGCACCAATGCCCGCTTCGCCTGGCAGGCCCATGCACAGGCGCCGCTGGAGTGCGTCGAGACCCTGCCCTGCCAGGACTATCCGCAGCTGCAGCAGGCCGTCGAGGTCTACCTCAAGCGCATCGGCCGCGAGCGTCCGGCGCAGGCGGCCCTGGGCCTGGCCAATCCGGTCACCGGGGACTGGATCCAGATGACCAACAACCACTGGGCCTTCTCCATCGAGGCCCTGCGGCAGGGCCTGGGCCTGCACAAGCTGGCCATCTACAACGACTTCTCCGCCCTGGCGCTGGCCCTGCCCACCTTGCGTGAGGACGAGCTGCTGCACCTGGGCGGAGGCCCGGCCCTGCCGGACGCGGCGCGGGCGTTGATCGGGCCGGGCACGGGGCTGGGCGTCTCGGGCCTGCTGCCCCAGCCCGGCGGCGGCTGGCGGGCGCTGGAGAGCGAAGGCGGGCATGCCACCCTGTGTGCCAGCACCGAGCGCGAATGGCGGGTGCTGAGCCAGCTGCAGCGGCGCTTCGGCCATGCCTCGGCCGAGCGGGTGCTGTCGGGGCCCGGCCTGGTCTGGACCTACGAGGCCCTGTGCGCCGTGGACGACTGCCCGGTGCGCTTCACGCAGCCGCCCGAACTGGCCGATGCCGCACTGGCGCAAGCCGATGCGCGGGCGAGCGAGGCGCTGGCGCTGTTCTTCGGTTTCCTCGGTGCCATGGCCGGCAACCTGGCACTGACCCTGGGCGCGCGCGGCGGGGTCTACCTGGGCGGTGGCGTGCTGCCGCGCATGGCGGGAGCCCTGCAGAAGTCCGCCTTCATGGAGCGCTTCCTCGCCAAGGGACGCATGCGGCCTCTGCTGGAGACCATGCCGGTCTACCTCATCACGGCCCAGGAGTCGCCCGCGCTGCGCGGCATGGCCCTGGCCCTGGCCTAGGTCGACCAGCCCCTCACTGGGGCGGCGCGTCGTTGGGCAGCCAGCGCTTGTAGATGGTGCGGAAGCTGCCGTCTCGCTTCATGTCACGCAGCTTCTCGTTCCAGAGCTGGACCAGGCTGTCGGGTGTCTCGTGAGAGAAGGCGATATAGCCCTCGGAGCTGGCGTAGCTGTAGACGATCTCCAGGCTTTCCTCGGGGATGCCGGCTTGCGCCATGGTCTGGGGCATGGAGAGCCGCTCGGTCGCGAACAGCGTGGCCCGTCCGGCCAGCACCATGCGGATGCCCGTGACAGGATCGGCCACCGGTACCAGGTTCTTGAAGCCGACGCTGGCCAGCTGCTCGGCGGTGTACCAGTCGCGCACCACCAGCACCGATTCAGCGCGCTTGGCGTCGTCCAGCGAGCGCAGGCGCAGGCCGCCCCGGGCCGGCGCATACAAGGAGCTGTAGAAGGTGACGATGGGGCCTACCCACTTGAACAGCTTCTCGCGGGCCGGCGTGCGCGCCATCGCGAACAGGGCCACGCGGCCGGGCCCCTGCACCTCGCGCAGGGCGCGGGACCAGGGCATCAGCGTGATCTCGTCCTTGAGGCCCAGGCGGCGTTCAATCTCCTGGACGATCTCCACGGACAGGCCCTTCACGACGCCATCCTGCTGGAAATTGACGGGCGGGAAGTCCTCGGTGAGCAGACGCAGCGACTCGTGCCCCGGTCCGGCGGGCGCCTGTGCCCATGCCCGCGGCATGCAGCCAAGGCTGCAAAGGGTCAGGGCAAGGACGAGAGCGCGCATGGTGGACGAAGGCAGGGCTGGGCAAGCCGTGGACGGGCGGCGCGGATGATAGGCAAGTCTGCGCCTGCTTGCACGAAGCTGACGACGACGCGATGACAAATATCCGGCCAGCGCGGCAACAGTGCACGCTTCGCACACGGCCGGGGCTGACCGGCACCGGCCCATGAAAAAGGCCGCGGGCAGAGCCGGCGGCCTGAAGGGTGACAGGCGGGGCGCATGGCCCCGCCGATCCCGCGCTACCTGGATTCACTTGGCAGGCACCACGCCTGCATTGCCGGTCAGCACCGGGCTGTGCGAGGCCGCTGCGTCCGCCTGCGCGGCGGGCTTGCGCTGCTTGTCCCGCACCAGGTACGAGTACAGCACCGGCACCACCACCAGGGTCAGCAGCGTGGAGGTGATCACCCCGCCGATGATGGCCCGGCCCATGGGCGCCTGCAGCTCACTGCCCTCGTTGAGCGCCATGGCCATGGGCAGCATGCCGAAGATCATCGCCGCCGTGGTCATGATGATGGGGCGCATGCGGATCAGGCCGGCCTCCAGCAGCGCCTCGCTGACCGTGGCACCGGCCTTGCGGGCATGGTTGGCGAAGTCCACCAGCAGGATGGCGTTCTTGGTCACCAGGCCCATCAGCATCACCAGGCCGATCATCGAGAAGACGTTGAGCGTCGAGCCCCAGAACAGCAGGGCCAGCATCACCCCGATCAGGGCCAGGGGCAGCGAGGCCATGATGGCGATGGGCTGGATGAAGCTGCCGAACTGGCTGGCCAGCACGATGTAGATGAAGATCACCGCCAGGCCCATGGCCGCGAGCAGGCCCTTGAAGGCTTCGGCCTGCTGCTTGCCGGCGCCGTCCACCTTGAAGCTCACGCCCGGGGGCAGCTGCATGTTCTTGACGATCTTCTGCACGTCGGCATTGACCTCGCCCGCGCTGCGGTCCTTGACCGCAGCGTAGACGGCCTCGCGGCGCTGCAGCGATTCACGGCGGATCACCTCGGGGTTGAACACCGGCTCGATCGTGGCGACCTGGTCCAGGCTGATCGGGCTGCCGTCCTTGGCGAAGGCCACGGGCAGTTTCTGCATCTGGTCGATGCGCTCACGCTGCGACTGCGGCAGGCGCAGCAGCACCTCGACCTGATTGCCGTCCGGCGTGGTCCAGTAGGTTGCAACCTCGCCATTGACATAGGCACGCAGGGACGAGGCCAGCTGCGGAGCGGTCAGGCCCAGCTCGCGCACGGCCGAGTCCTTCAGCCGGACCGCGAAGGCCGGCAGGCCGGGCTTGACCGTGGTGTCGACGTCGACGGCGCCGGGCACCTTGCGGATGGCGGCGGCCAGCTCGTTGGCGGCCTTGGTCAGCTGCTCGGAATCATTGCCCAGCAGGTTGATCCACACCGGACGGTCAAAGCCCACCGACAGCTCGATACCGGGGATGCGGGCGAGGTCCTCGCGCATCGCGTTCTCGATCTCCTTCTGCGTGCGCTTGCGCTCCTTGCGGCTGGTCAGGGCGATGTTGAGCACCGCCTGGTTGCGGCCCGTGGCCATGCCGTCGCCCGAGGCGCCCACCACGGTGGACACGGTCTTGATCTCGGGATAGCTCTTGAGGATCTCCTCGACCTGGGCCACCTTGGCGTCGCCGCGGTCCAGGCTGGTCGCCACGGGCATGCGCAGGCTCAGCTGGGTGAAGCCCTGGTCGGTCTGGGGCACGAACTCGCTGCCCACGAAGCCGGCCAGCACGATGGCGACGACGAAGCTCATGAAGCCGCCCCACATCACGAGGCCACGCGGCGTCAGCGTGGCGAAGCGCAGGCGGCGCTTCTGGCTGCGGTCGCGCTGGCCCTGGGCGTCGAAGGGGCGGCCATAGGCCGGCACGGGCGGCACGAAGACGCGGTAGCGGCGGCCGCTGAAGACCCAGCGGATCACGCGCTCATACGTGGTGTGCAGCACGTCCATCATGCGGTCGGTGCCGTTGATCAGGTGGCGCAGGCCCCAGAAGCGGCGCAGCCAGGTGCTGGGCGGGTCCTTCCAGATGCTGGACATCATCGGGTCCAGTGTGAAGCTGACGAACAGCGACACCAGCACGGCCACCGCCACGGTGATGCCGAAGGGATGGAAGAACTTGCCGATGATGCCGCCCATGAAGGCCACAGGCACGAACACCGCGCAGATGGCAAAGGTGGTGGCCATCACGGCCACGCCGATCTCGTTGGTGCCGTCGAAGGCCGCCTGGTGGTGGTCCTTGCCCATGCCCACGTGACGCACGATGTTCTCGCGCACCACGATGGCATCGTCGATCAGCAGGCCGATGCACAGGGACAGCGCCATCATCGTCATGAAGTTCAGCGTGAAGCCGAAGGCGTGCACGGCCAGGAAGCTGGAGATCACAGCGATCGGCAGGGTCAGCCCGGTGATGATGGTGGAGCGCCAGCTGTGCAGGAACAGGAAGACGATGGCCACGGTCAGCAGCGCGCCCTCGATGAGGGTGTGGCGCAGTCCGTCCAGCGAGCCCTTGACCCAGTCGCTGTTGGCATTGATCAGGCGCAGCTCCACGTCCTTGGGCAGGGTCTTGCGCAACTCCTCCATGGCCTCCTTGACGGCCTCGCCGGTGGCAACCACGTTGGCATCCTGCTGCTTGAAGACGCTGAAGGTGACGGCGGGCTTGCCGTTGATGCGCGCAATGGTGGTGGCCTCGCGCTCACGCTCGACCAGGGTGCCCAGGTCGCCCAGTGTCAGCACCAGGTTGCCGCGGCGGGCCACGACGGTCTTGGCGAACTCCTTGGGGTCCTTGACACGGCCTTCCACACGCAGGATGGCATCGCTGAGCTTGTCGGACAGCAGGCCCACGGGCTGGTCGGCATTGGCCTCGCGCAGCGCGGTGGCCACCTCGGCCGGGGTCACACCGTAGGCACGCAGGCGCTGCGGGTCCAGGTCCACGCGCACCTCGCGGGAGACCATGCCGCCGATGTCCACCAGGGCCACGCCCTCCACGCGCGTCAGGCGCTTGGAGACGGTCAGCTCGGCCATCATCGAGAGCTCGCGCGCTGAGCGGGTCTCGCTCATCAGTGACATCACGACCACGGGCTGCTGGTTGTCGCCCTGGAAGCGGGTGATGGTGGGCGCCTTCACGTCACGGGGGAAGCTGGCCTGCACCATGCCCACGCGGTCGCGGATCTCCTGCATGCCGCGGTTCATGTCGGCGTTCAGATTGAACATGACCCAGACCTGGCTGCGGCCCTCATAGGCCCGCGAGCGGATGGTGTCGACGCCGGAGATGGTGTTGAGGGACTCCTCCAGCGGGCGCAGGATCTCGCGCTCGATGGCCTCGGGCGAGGCGCCGGGGTAGGCGACGTCGATCTGCGCACCGGGGAAGGTGATGTCGGGCATGGGCTCGACGCCCAGCTTGGAATAGGCGAACAGGCCCATCACGCACAGGGCCACCATCACCATGGTCGCGAAGACCGGGTTCTGGATGGAGACGCGGGTCATCCACATGATGCGGTCTCCTTACTGCAGCGCGGGGGCGCTGGCGGCGGCGCTGGCCACGCGCGGGGCGCGGGCGTCCACGACCTTGGCCGCGGCGCCGTCGCGCAGATTGTCGAAGCGGGCGGCGAGCACCTGGTCCTCGGCCTTGAGGCCCTGCAGGATCTCGATGCGGCCTTCGCGGGCGTCACGGCGGCCGGTGGTCACCACGCGGCGGACCAGGGTGCCCTTCTCCAGCACCCACACATGATCCTGGCCGGAGGCGTTGATCACTGCGGTGGCGGGCAGGGTCAGGCGTTGCGAGTTGTCCGGCAGTTCGACGTGGGCGACGGCGTACTGGCCGGCGCGGAAGCGCTCCTCGGCATTGGCGATCTCCAGGGTCACGCCGATGCTGCGGGTGCCGGGCTCGGCGGCCGGGGAGATGCGCGAGATGCGGGCCTGCACCGGCTGCTCGTCGCCTTCCACCTTCACAGCCACGGCCATGCCGGGCTTCAGGCGGGCCACCTCATGCGTGCCGACCAGACCGGCCAGCTCCAGCTTGCCCAGGTCCACGATGCTGAGCACCTGCTGCTCGGCGCTGAGCTTCTCGCCCGGCACGGCATGGCGCTTGGCCACGACGCCGCTGATGGGCGCCACGAGCGAGGCCAGGCGCAGGCTGCTCTGCGCGGTCTCCAGCTGGGCCTTGGCGGCCAGCCACTGGCCACGGGCGGCCTCCATGCTGGCGCGGAAGTTGTCCAGTGCGGTGCTGGAGATGAAGGCCTTGGCGGCCAGGTCCTCGTTGGCCTTGTAGCTGCGCTCGGCCTGCTGGAACTGGGCCTGTGCGGCCTCCAGGCTGGCGCGGCGCTCGGCCACGCGGTAGCGCAGCTCCTCGAGGTCCAGCTCGCCCAGGCTCTGGCCGCTGCGGACCCGGCTGCCCTCGGCCACGTGCAGGTTCAGCAGCACGCCGCTGGCCTTGCTGCGTACGACCACCGTGTTGGGAGCCACCAGGGGGCCCGAGAACTCGATGCTGCCGGGCATGGTGGCCATCTGGGGCTTGGTCACCTCGCGGGAGGCGAACTCCAGGGTGGCTTCCTTCTTCTTGTCGTCCTTGCCGTCCTTGGCGGCCTGCTTGGCATCCGAGGCCTTGCTGTCGGCCTTGCCGGCATAGACGGCGGCGCCTGCGCCCGCACTCAGGACGACGACGGCCGCCCCTCCCCACACCAGCCAGCGATTGCGCTTCTTCTTGTCCATGTGTCTCTCCATTGCTGCAGGGTTACCGCGAGTGTCTAACTGCGGCGCAGTCTAGGAAGAGCGCACGAGGCTTGCAGCGCGCCTGCGACGAAGCGCGCAAAAGAGGGGTCAGGGCGTCGCCCGTTGGGATTTGCTGCTGCAGTTGGGGACGAACTGCAGGAAGGCAAGGCCGGAGCGCCGCCCGGCCTTTGTTCAGCCGCGCTGGGCCGGAATCGGCGTCAGGGTGTGCCGAACGTCACCGCACTGGGCGCGGTGGCGCAGCGCATGATCCATCAGGACCAGGGCCAGCATGGCCTCGGCGATGGGGGTGGCGCGGATGCCCACGCAGGGGTCGTGGCGGCCATGGGTCACGACCTCGGTCACCTGGCCGGCGCGGTCGATGGACGCCTTGGGCAGGCGGATGGAGCTGGTCGGCTTGATGGCGATGGACACGCGCAGGTCCTGGCCGGTGGAGATGCCGCCCAGCACGCCGCCCGCATGGTTGCTGGCGAAGCCCTCGGGCGTGAGCTCGTCGCCATGCTCGCTGCCGCGCTGGGGCACGACACCGAAGCCGTCGCCGATCTCCACGCCCTTGACGGCGTTGATGCCCATCATGGCGAAGGCGATGTCAGCGTCCAGCTTGTCGAAAAGCGGCTCGCCCAGGCCCACCGGCACGCCCGTGGCCTGGACCTCGATGCGTGCGCCGACCGAGTCACCGGACTTGCGCAGCGCGTCCATATAGGCCTCCAGCTCGGCGATCTGGCTGGCGTTGGCGGCGAAGAAGGGGTTGTTCGGCACATGCGCCCAGCCCTCGAAGGCGATGGGCAGCTCGCCCAGCTGGGTCATGTGGCCGCGGAACTCGGTGCCGTACTGGGCCCTGAGCCATTTGCGGGCCACGGCGCCGGCGCCCACCATGGGGGCGGTCAGCCGGGCCGAGGAACGGCCGCCACCGCGCGGGTCGCGCAGGCCGTACTTGCGCCAGTAGGTGTAGTCGGCATGGCCCGGGCGGAAGGTGTCCAGGATGTTGCCGTAGTCCTTGCTGCGCTGGTCGGTGTTCTGGATCAGCAGGCAGATGGGCGCGCCGGTGGTCTGGCCCTCGTAGACGCCGGAGAGGATCTGCACGGCATCGGGCTCGTTGCGCTGGGTCACGTGGCGCGAGGTGCCAGGGCGGCGGCGGTCCAGCTCGGGCTGGATGTCGGCCTCGCTCAACGCGAGCCCGGGCGGGCAGCCGTCGATCACGCAGCCAATGGCCGGGCCATGGCTTTCGCCGAAATTGGTGACACGGAAGAGTTCGCCGAAAGTGCTGCCAGCCATGAAAAATCCAGGGTCAGTCCCCGGCAGGAGCGCCCGGGCATGCCCTGGATTCTATGGCGCGCCCCCGGGCCTCGCAGCCCGGCGGGCTTGGCGATCAACGGCTCAAAGCTTCGGCTCGTGCGAAGCGCCCTCTTCCTCGACCGGCCAGTCGCGGATGTAGGCCTTGAGCATGCGGTTTTCGAAGTCCTGGCTGTCGACCACGGCCTTGGCGACGTCGTAGAAAGAGATCACGCCCATCAGCTGGCGGCCATTGAGCACGGGCATGTAGCGGGCATGACGGCCCAGCATCATGCGGCGGACTTCGTCGATCTCGGTCTCTGGCGTGCAGGTCAGCGGGTGGTCGTCCATCACGGAACGGACCAGGTTGCTGCCCACGCTGCCGCCATTGCGGACCACGGCGGAGATCACCTCGCGGAAGGTCAGCATGCCCACCAGCTCGCCGAACTCCATCACCACGAGCGAGCCCATGTCTCGCTCGGCCATCGTGGCCAGGGCTTCGGCCAGGGGCTGCTCGGGCGGCACGGTGTACAGGGCGTTGCCTTTCACGCGCAGGATGTCGGCGACTTTCATGTGTTTTCTCCTCGACAGGCGGGCAGATCAGAATTGCGTCCAACATAGCACACAATCCCGGCATCCTGAAACCACGAAAGACAGCATGTCAGGCTACGGCGATCCCGGCTTCGACACCTTGGCGCTGCACGCGGGGGCGGCACCCGACCCCAGCACCGGCGCCCGGGCCGTCCCTCTGCATCTCAGCACTTCCTTCGTCTTTGAAAGCGCCGAGCACGCGGCCTCGCTCTTCAACATGGAGCGCGCGGGGCACGTCTACTCGCGCATCTCGAACCCCACCACGGCCGTCTTCGAGGAACGCATGGCGGCCCTGGAAGGCGGTGCAGGCGCCATCGCCACCGCCAGCGGCCAGGCGGCGCTGTTCCTCGCGATCAGCACGCTGGCGCCGGCGGGCAGCCACATCGTGGCCTCCAGCGCGCTCTACGGCGGCTCGCACAACCTGCTGCACTACACGCTGAAGCGATTCGGCATCAGCACCACCTTCGTGCGCCCCGATGCGCTGGACGCCTGGCGCGCCGCCATCCGCCCCGAGACCCGCCTGCTCTTCGGCGAGACCCTGGGCAACCCCGGCATGGACGTGCTGGACATCTCCGGCGTGGCCGCCATCGCCCATGAAGCCGGCCTGCCCCTGCTGGTGGACGCCACGCTGACGCCCCCTGCCCTGCTCAAGCCCCTGCAGCATGGCGCGGACCTGGTCTTCCACTCGGCCACCAAGTTCCTCTGCGGCCACGGCACGGTGGTGGGCGGCGTGCTGGTGGACAGCGGCAACTTCGACTGGCAGTCGGCCTACGAGCACAGCAAGTCCGCGGGCCTGGCCCGCTTCGCCGAGCTCTGCGAGCCCTACGAGGGCTTCCACGGCATGGTCTTCGCCGAGGAAAGCACCACCGGCGCCTTCCTGCTGCGCGCCCGCCGCGAAGGCCTGCGCGACTTCGGCGCCTGCATGAGCCCGCACACGGCCTGGCTGATGCTGCAGGGGCTGGAGACGCTCTCGCTGCGCATGGAGCGCCATGTGGGCAACGCGCAGAAAGTGGCGGAGTTCCTGGCCGGCCAGGCGCAGGTGGGCCGCGTGGCCTATCCGGGCCTGACCTCGCACCCCGGCCATGCGCTGGCACAGAAGCTCATGCCCAAGGGCGCGGGCGCGGTCTTCAGCTTCGACCTGAACGGCAGCCGCGAGCAGGGCCGCCGCTTCATCGAGAGCCTCAAGATCTTCTCGCACCTCGCCAATGTGGGCGACTGCCGCTCGCTGGTGATCCACCCCGCCAGCACCACCCACTTCCGCATGGACGACGCCGCGCTGGCGCAGGCCGGCATCACGCCCGGCACCATCCGCCTGTCCATCGGTCTGGAGGACGCCGACGACCTGATCGCCGACCTCAAGACCGCCCTGAAGATCGCATCCAAGTGAGCGCCGCCCCATGCAAGTGACTGTTCAAGGCCGCGAGGCCTATGCCTACACCGGCGGGCGTGACTTCGACCCTGCCCTGCCCTGTCTCGTCTTCGTCCATGGCGCGCTGCATGACCACAGCGTGTTCACGCTGCTGGCGCGCTGGTTCGCCCACCATGGCCACAGCGTGCTGGCCGTGGACCTGCCCGGCCATGGCCGCAGCGGCGGTCCAGCCCTGCCCAGCGTGGAGGCGGCCGGCGCCTGGGTGCTGGCACTGCTCAGCGCCGTGGGCGTCGAGCGCGCCGCGTTGGCCGGGCACAGCATGGGCTCGCTGATCGCGCTGGAGGCCGCCGCCCAGGCGCCCGAGCGCGCCCACCGGCTGCTGCTGCTGGGCACGGCCTTCCCGATGAAGGTCTCCGAAGCCCTGCTGAACACCGCCGCCGAGGCGCCCGAGAAGGCCATGGCCATGGTCAACGTCTTCTCGCACAGCACGCAGGCGGCCAAGCCGGGCTACCCCGGCCCGGGCAGCTGGCTGCATGGCGGCAATCTGGCACTGATGAGGCGCACGCAGGCCCGGTCCAGCGAGGCCAACCTCTTCCTGCACGACTTCCAGGTGTGTGACCGCTACGCAGGTGGACTGGAAGCGGCGGCGCGCGTCACCTGCCCCAGCCACGTGCTGGCCGCCGATCGAGATGTGATGACCGCCCCCAAGCAGGCTCAGGCCCTGAGCCAGGCGCTCAAGGCCCAGGTCCACCGCATCCCGGCCGCCGGCCACTCGATGATGGCCGAGGCGCCGGACGCCGTGCTGGCCGCCTTGCGCGCGGCGCTGGCTTGCTGAGACTCAGTCGCCGGCCGCGAGCTGGCGCTGCAGTTCCAGCTTGAACTGCTCCCACTGGTTGCCGTTCAGCTGCTCGGCCCGTGTGAAGCTGAGGCGCCAGTCGGTCCAGTCGGTGCTGGTGGGAATGGGATGTTCGGCATGCAGGAGCTGGCCCTGCAGGCTGCTGACGAGCAGGCCGGCCTTGCCGTCGAAGACCGGGCCGGCGATGCGGTAGTGATGCGTCGGACGGCCCTGCCATTCGCACTGCCCCAGGTACTCGAAGCGGGCCTCGTCCACCAGGGCCGGCTCGCCGTGGCGTCCCGGCCTGTTAGGGTCGACCATGCTGAGACGGAAGCCCTGCGCGGGTTGCTTCAGCATCGGCAGCAAGGGGGCCAGCGAGGCCAGGTCGAAGCCCCAGACATGCAGGGGCAGCGCGCCGCCGTCCAGCTCGAGGGACCCGCCCTTGGCGAAGTGGACCTTGAGGCGCGAGGCCTTGGGGGCGGCGTCCGCGCTCAGCGTCGGCCGGCGTTCGCCCTTGACGAGGTTCCACTGCTGCATGTGCACGGGCATGGCGCGAGCCAGGTCGAGGTCAGCATGGACCTCCACCAGGTCCTCGCCCGGCAGCCACTTGAGCACCTCCACGCGGCTGGGGCTGGCGAAATAGATCGCGAAGTGCCAGGCGTCGCTGCCGTCGCGGTTGGATTTCTCGTAGTGCCAGACGGTGCCGGGTGTCACCGGTACGCCGGCCGCGCGTGAGAAGGCCGAGGCCTGCGCCAGCACGAGGCCGGGCAGCAGCCCGAGGCTCAGAAGCCCCAGTCGGGCCACGCGGGACGCTGCGCCGCGGGAAGAAGCTTGAAAAGACGGCATGGTGCACGAAGCGTTGAAGGTGATGTTGCCACCTTATCGCTCGCCGCCCTGGCGCACGAGCCGCAGGCGACCAACAGCACGATGGGCGGGACAGGCCGTGCCGGCCTCGGTACCGTCCCTGATGCCGGCAGGCCCCGCCTGCGCTTCAATGCAGGCAGCGCCCCTCGCACTGCAGGAGTCCCCATGGCCCACGACGCCCTCGCTTCCATCAGCAGCTTTGCCGAGTTCTACCCCTTCTACCTGGGCGAACATCGCCACCGCACGTGCCGGCGCCTGCACTTCCTGGGCTCCACACTGGCGCTGCTGTGCCTGGGCACGCTCCTGGTGACGGGCCAGCCCCTGTGGCTGCTGGCCGGACTGCTGTGCGGCTACGGCTTTGCCTGGATCGGCCATTTCGGCTTCGAGAAGAACAAGCCCGCCAGCTTCCGCCGCCCGCTGTGGAGCTTCATGGGGGACTGGCGCATGTACTGGGAGATCTGGACCGGGCGCATCCCGTTCTGAGCGCCCGCAGCGCCCGCCCCGTCAGTTCCGGTAGGCCAGCCCGATGGAGGCGCTGCGCTGGCGCGTGGTCTCCACGAGAGGGCTGGCGGCCGCCGCATCCAGCAGCCGGCCTTCACTCCAGCTGGCCACCAGCACCCATCGAGGGGTCAGGGCCTGCATGTAGCTGAGGTTGACATAGGCACCGGTTAGCCCGCTGCCAGGCTCGTAGTGCCGGCCCAGACGCTGGGCGGCCTCGCTGCCCTCGGGCACGCCGAAGTAGCTCTGCAGATGGCGGCGGTCGGAGGCCGACAGGCCCAGCCCCAGCGTCAGCGAGGCATGGCGGCTTCGGTACAGGCTGCGGCCGAAGTCCACGCTCAGCTCGGTGCCGCCGCGCCGGTTCAGCAGGTCGGGTGACAGGGAGGCGCTGAGGGTCCACTTCGGATCCAGCTCCACCTGCAGATTCAGGCGCCCCCGCAGCGTGCGCGGCACGTCCGGCAGGCCGCGGGTGATCTCGGTCTGATCGCTGTCACGGCCGCTGTCAATGCGCAGGCCCAGGCCCAGCTTCCAGTGCTCGCCATGCAGCCAGTCACGCGAGGCGCCGGGGCCGGGGCCGGCGGCGTCAGAGCCGAAGCCCATCATGGCCCCGGTGCCGGCCGTGGTGATGCGCCAGCGGCCCCAGTAGAGCGCCCACAAGGGGGTCAGGCCTTGCTCCTGGCGCCGGGAGCCGGGGTACTCCGGCCCGCTGGAGACCCGCAGGCCCAGCAGATAGCGCATCTCATCGGGCTTGGCGGCAGCTTCCTCGGCATGGACCGGAAGGGCCAGCAGGGCCGCCGAAAGCAGTCCCGTCGCCAGGCCCGGGGCACCCCGGCGAGAACGTTGATCCTTGAAACCGCAGATCCACAGGCTTTGACCCATGGGCCCAGCTTAGCAGCAGCGGACCGCCCTGCGCGGAGCAGCCCCGCTCCGAACCAGGAGCGCCGTATGCCGGAGTGGCGGGTTCAGGCCTGCAGCAGTGGTTTGAGGTTGACGAGCATGTCGTCGACCATGGCGGAAAGGTCGAACTGCGGCTTCCAGCCCCAGTCGCGTCGAGCCACGCTGTCATCGATGGACTGCGGCCAGCTGGCGGCGATCTGCTGGCGGAAGTCCGGCGCATAGCTGATTTCGAAGCCGGGGATGCGGCGGCGGATCTCGGCGGCGATCTCGGCCGGCGTGAAGCTGCAGCCCGCCAGGTTGTAGGAGCCGCGCTCGCTGATGGCCTCGGCCGGCGCTTCCATCAGCTCGATGGTGGCGCGCAGCGCATCGGGCATGTACATCATTGGCAAGGCCTGACCCTCTTCCAGGAAGCAGGTGTAGGCGCCGGTCTTGAGCGCGCTGTGGAAGATGTCCACGGCGTAGTCGGTGGTGCCGCCGCCGGGCGGCGTCTTGTAGCTGATCAGGCCCGGGTAGCGCAGGCTGCGCACGTCCACGCCGTGCTTGGCGTGGTACCAGGCGCACCAGCGCTCGCCGGCCTGCTTGGAGATGCCGTAGATCGTGGTGGGGTCCATCACCGTGCTCTGCGGCGTCATCACGGCCGGCGTGCTGGGGCCGAAGGCGGCGATGGAGCTGGGCCAGAAGATGCGGTCCAGCTTCTGCGTGCGGGCCAGTTCCAGCACGTTCAGCAGGCCCTTCATGTTGAGGTCCCAGGCCCACATGGGGTGCTTCTCCCCCGTGGCGGACAGCGCGGCGGCCAGCAGGTAGATCTGCGTGATCTCATGGCGCTTCACGGCGGCGGCGACGGCCGCGCCATCGGTGGCATCCAGCATCTCGTGCGTCAGTGCCTTCACGCGGCCTTCGGGGGCGAGGTCGCTGGTGATGACGTTGGCGTTGCCATGGCGCAGGGCCAGCTCCTGCGCCAGCTCGGTGCCGATCTGGCCATTGGCGCCGATGATGAGGATCTTGGTTTGGCGGCTCATGAATGGGCTCTTGATGGGAACTGCGGAAATCGGGGTCGTGCGGCGGGATCAGGCAGGGATGAGGCCCAGCTCGCGGCCGGCCTGCGTGAAGGCGGCCACGGCCCTCTCCAGGTGGTGGCGCTCGTGCACGGCCGAGATCTGCACGCGGATGCGGGCCTGGCCCTTCCCCACCACGGGGTAGAAGAAGCCCACGGCGTAGACACCCAGCTCCAGCAGGCGCGCGCTGAGCTGCTGGGCCTTGACGGCGTCGTAGACCATGATGGGCGTGATGGGGTGGGTGCCGGGCTTGATCTCGAAGCCGGCGGCCTGGATGGCCTCGCGGAAGTAGGCGGTGTTGGCCTCCAGCTTGTCGCGCAGCGCGTTGGAGCCTTCCAGGATGTCCAGCACGGCAATGGAACCGCCCACGATGCTGGGCGCCACGGTGTTGGAGAAGAGATAGGGGCGCGAACGCTGGCGCAGCAGCTCGATCACTTCCTTGCGGCCGGTGGTGAAGCCGCCCGAGGCACCGCCCAGGGCCTTGCCCAGGGTGCCGGTGATGATGTCGATCTTGCCGAAGACGCCGCGGTGCTCGTGCGTGCCGCGGCCGGTCTTGCCCAGGAAGCCGCTGGCATGGCATTCATCGATGCCCAGCAGCGCGCCGTAGCGGTCACAGATCTCGCGGATCTTGTCCAGCTGGGCGATGGTGCCGTCCATGGAGAAGACGCCATCCGTGAAGACCAGCTTGAAGCGGGCGCCGGCGGCCTCGGCGGCCTGCAGCTGGGCTTCCAGGTCGGCCAGGTCGTTGTGCTTGTAGCGGAAGCGCTTGGCCTTGCACAGGCGGATGCCGTCGATGATGGAGGCGTGGTTGAGCTCGTCGCTGATGATGGCGTCCTGCTCGCCCAGAAGGGGCTCGAAGAGGCCGCCGTTGGCGTCGAAGGCGGCTGCGTAGAGGATGGTGTCCTCGGTGCCCAGGAAGCGGGCGATGCGCTGCTCCAGGGTCTTGTGGATGTCCTGCGTGCCGCAGATGAAGCGCACGCTGGAGAGGCCGTAGCCGTGCGTGCGCAGGGCCTCGTGGGCGGCCTCGATCACCTTCGGATGCGAGGACAGGCCCAGGTAGTTGTTGGCGCAGAGGTTGATCACCTCGCGGCCCTCGCTGGTCTTGACCACGGCCCCCTGGTGGCTGGTGATGATGCGCTCGCTCTTGAAGAGGCCGGCCTCGCGGATGGACTGCAGCTCGCTGCGCAGGTGGGCGTAGAAGTCTTCAGCATTGGCCATGTTCGGTCTCCTGGGGCACAATCCGTTAAATCGAATTCAGTTCACTATATCGAACTTTCGTGCAGTATCTGGGAATTGCATCCCAGGGTCAAGTGAACAAGCTGCCATTGCCGGTCCTTCCGAGAGTCGCCACCATGTCCGTCCCCCATCCCGACAGCCTTGAGCCGCCCCGCGTCGGCGCCACCCTTCAGGCGCTGCGCCAGGCCCAGAGCCTGTCGCTGGACGAGCTCTCGCGGCGGGCCGGGGTGAGCAAGAGCATGCTCTCGCAGATCGAGAGAAACCAGGCCAACCCGACGGTGGCCGTGGTCTGGCGCCTGGCCAATGCGCTGCGGGTGGAGCTGTCGGAGTTGCTGGGTGGTGAGAAGCCGGCCGCGCCGGCCATCGAGGTGGTGCCGGCGCATGGCATTCCCGGCATGAGCAGCCCCGACGGCAAGTGCCTGCTGCGCATCCTCGGCCCCATCGACATGGCCGGCCAGTTCGAGTGGTACGAGCTGACGGTGCAGCCCGGCGGCGCGCTGGAGTCCGGCGCGCATGAGCCCGGCTCACGCGAGCACCTCAGCGTGCTGGGCGGCCAGCTGGAGGTCTCGGCGGGCAACACCACGCAGAAGCTCAAGACGGGCGAGACGGCACGCTACGCCGTGGACGGCCCGCACGCCATCCGCAACACGGGCAAGCAGGCCGCGACGGCGCTGCTGGTGGTCATCCACCCCTGATCCTGACCGCCCCGAAGGCGTCCGCTGCGCGCCAGGCCCGTGGGAGCGTCGGCACGCGGGGGCTGAGGAGTCAGAGCAGCTCGGACAGGCGGATCTTCGTCCAGTCGCTGCGGGCCCACAGCAGGGCCAGTGATTCGCTGTGCTCGGCCAGCAGTTCCTTGATCAGGGGCGCGGCCGGCGTGTGGGTGGGTTCGCACAGCAGGGTCAGGCGCTGGGCGCCGGCTTCCTCGAGGCGGCCGACCAGGCTCATGCCGATGAGGGTGTCGACCACGGGCTCCAGCTGCAGCGCATCCACGCGCAGCGCCGTGGCCAGGCTCAGGCTGCTGGCGCCGCCCTCGCCGGCGTCCCGGGAGCGGCGCAGCTCGCGGATCACCTCCAGTGCCAGCTCGAAGGCCAGGCCCGGGGCGTCCCCTCGCCTCAGCATCTTGTGCGTGAGCGCCGGCGCGTTGGCTGCCAGGATGGCGCCCAGCAGCACGATGGCCCAGGCCACGTAGATCCAGATCAGGAAGATGGGCACCGTCGCGAAGGCGCCATAGAGCGTGGAGAAGGTCGGCACCTGCTTGACGTACCAGGCCAGCAGGCCCTTGGCGAGCGTGAAGGCCACCGCCACGAAGACGCCGCCCAGAATGGCATGGCGCCAGCGCACATGGGTGTTCGGCACGTAGTGGAACAGCGCGGCCATGGCGGCGGCCAGCACCACGATGTCCATGCTGTTGAGCACCACCGAGAGGCCCTGGGGCAGCTTGTCCACCAGGCCCTGGCCGGCTGAGATGGCGTAGCTGGTAAGCGTGAGGCTGCCGCCCAGCAGCAGGGGGCACAGGGTCATGGCCGCCCAGTAGACCAGCACCCGCTGGGCGATGGGCCGCGGCTTCTTGACCCGCCAGATGGCGTTGAGCGTGCGGTCGATGGTGAGCATCATCGCGCTGGCCGAGAAGCCCAGGGCGATCAGGCCCACCACGCCCAGCTTGTTGGCCTTGGCCGCGAACTGCGTCAGCGAGGCCAGCACCGGCTTGGCGATGTTGGGCGGAATCAGGCTCTTGAGGAAGTACTTCTCCAGGGCCGCCTGGAAGGCCGAGAACATGGGGAAGGCGGTGAACAGGGCCAGCATCACCGTCAGCAGGGGCACCAGGGAGATCAGCGTGGTGAACGTGAGGCTGCCTGCGGTGAGGCCCAGGCGCTCTTCCTTGAAACGCACCTTGAAGGTCTGCAGGGTCTGCAGCCAGGGCCAGCTGATGAGTTCGTCGAAGAACTCGTGGATCAGGGCGATGGGGTTGTGGCTGCGCCCCTCCAGGCGCCTGCCGTCCTGCGGGTGGGCCATGCGGCTCTCGTTGCGGCTCTCTTCACTCATGCTGGCTATGATGCCAGCCATGTCAAGCCACCCCACCGCCCCCCTGCCCCCGACGGACCGCGTCGCCCCCAGCGGCGCCGAGACGCTGTCGCGCAACCTGGCCTTCTACAGCCTGCTGGCGCTCTTCGTCCTGTGCCTGGCCTGGGAACTGTGGCTGGCCCCCGTGGGCCGAGGCACCCTGGCCATCAAGGCCCTGCCCCTGCTCGTGCCCCTGGCCGGCCTGTGGCGCTACCGGCTCTACACCTTCCGCTGGCTGAGCCTCATGGTCTGGCTTTATGTGGCCGAGGGCCTGGTGCGTGCCAGCAGCGACCGCGGGCTGTCCGTCTGGCTGGCCTGCCTGGAAGTGCTGCTGGGCGTGCTGATTTTCGTGGCCTGCTCGATGCAGGTGCGCCAACGCCTGGCCGCGGCCCGGGCCGCCCGAGCCCAGCCGGAGGCCTGAATGGCCGGGCCTGACCGCAAGGACTTCCTGGCGCAGGCCCGCCAGCTGATCGGCGCCGACCATCTGCTGAGCGGTGAGGGGCTGGACGGCTACGAGAAGGACTGGCGCAAGCGCTACGCCGGCCGCGCCCTGGCGGTGGCAAGACCTGGCACCACGGCCGAGGTGGCCGCGCTGCTCAGGCTCTGTGCGGCGCATGGCGTGAGCCTCGTGCCCCAGGGCGGCAACACCGGCCTGGTCGGCGGCGGCGTGCCGGATGGCAGCGGGCAGCAGCTGCTGCTGTCCCTGCGCCGCCTGCGGCAGATCCGCCAGGTCGATCCGGCCAACCTGACCCTCACCGCCGAGGCCGGCTGCCTGCTGGCCGAGGTCCAGGCCGCGGCCAGTGCCGCCGGGCTGCTCTTCCCGCTGAGCCTGGGCGCCGAGGGCAGCTGCACCCTCGGCGGCAATCTGGCCACCAATGCCGGCGGCACCCAGGTGCTGCGCTACGGCAATGCGCGCGAGCTGTGCCTGGGCCTGGAGGTGGTGACGCCGCAGGGCGAGGTCTGGCAAGGCCTCTGCGGCCTGCGCAAGGACAACACCGGCTACGACCTGCGCGACCTCTTCATCGGCAGCGAAGGCACGCTGGGCGTGATCACCGCTGCCACGGTCAAGCTCTACCCTGCCCCGCAGGCCTGCATGACGGCGCTGGCGGCCTGCCCCACACTGGACGCGGCCGTCGCGCTGCTCAACCGCGCCCGGGCCCTGGCCGGTGCCACGCTCACCGGTTTCGAGTTGATCAGCCGCTTCTGCCTGCAGCTGGTGCGGCGCCATTTCCCGCAGATCCCCCAGCCCCTGGCCGACGACGCCGCCGCGCCCTGGGCGGTGCTGCTGGAGCTGTCCGACCACGAGGACGAGGCCCATGCCCGCCAGCTGCTGGAGCGCATCCTCGGCGAAGCGCTGGAGGCCGGTGAGGCCCTGGATGCCGCGGTGGCTCAGTCCATGAGCCAGGCGCGGCAACTGTGGCATCTGCGCGAGAGCATCCCGCTGGCGCAGAGCGAGGAAGGCCTCAACATCAAGCACGACATCGCCCTGCCCATCTCGGCCATCCCGGCCTTCGTGGCGGACTGCGGGGCCGCGCTGCAGGCCCACTGCCCCGGCGTGCGCCTGGTCTGCTTCGGCCACCTGGGCGACGGCAACCTGCACTTCAATGTGCAGGCGCCCGAGGGCCAGGACCCGGCCCACTTCCTGCGCGCGCAGGAGCCGGCCATCAATGCGCTGGTCTACGAGCGGGTCCTGCAACGGGCCGGCTCCATCTCGGCCGAGCATGGCATCGGCCAGCTCAAGCGCGAGCAGCTCGCAATGACCAAGGACCCCGTGGCCCTGGCGCTGATGCGGCAAATAAAAAAGGCCCTGGATCCCCAGGGCCTCCTGAATCCTGGCCGACTGCTCTGAGCCGGCCGGGACAGGTCACTTGACGGGCACGAAGTTGCCCGCACCCCGGTTGCGCCACCACTGCAGCGGCTTGACGAGCAGCAGGCGGTAGACGGCGCGCACCATCACCAGGGCCAGCAGGGCCTCGATGAAGGTCAGCACAAAGGCCACGAAGGCGTTCCAGCGTTCAGCACGGCGGCCGAACTTGGCGAACATGCGGTCCTTGGCGATCTCGATGCTGTCATAGAAGCTCGGCACCACCAGCAGCGTGAGCAGCGTCGAAGTGATGGTGCCGCCGATGATGGCCACGGCCATGGGGCGGTAGAACTCGCCGCCGTCGCCCACGCCGATGGCCACCGGCAGCATGCCGGCGATCAGCGCGAAGGTGGTCATCAGGATGGGGCGCAGGCGCTTGCGGCCGGCGTGCATCAGGGCTTCCTCGCGGTCCATGCCCTCGGCCTCTTCCTGGCGTGCGGCGTCCAGCAGCAGGATGGCGTTCTTGGCCACCAGGCCCATGAGCATGATGATGCCGATGAAGCTCATCAGGTTCAGCGTGCCCTTGGTCAGCAGCAGGGCCACCACCACGCCGATCAGGGACAGCGGCAGGGACAGCATCACGCCCAGGGGCGCGGTGAAGGAGCCCATCTGCATCACGAGGATGAGGTACATCAGGCCCACGCCGCTGATCAGGGCAATGAACATGGCACCGAAGACCTCGGCCTGCGTCTCCGAGTCACCGCCCAACTCCAGTCCGAAGCCCGGCGGGAAGTCGATGGCCTTGGCGATCTTCAGCGCGTCCTGCGTGACCTCCCCCGGCGAGCGGTCGTGGGCATTGGCCGACACCGTGATCGTGCGCTTGCCGTTGGCATGCTCGATCTGCGCCGGGCCGCGGCCCATGCGGATGCTGGCGATCTGCTCCAGCGGCACCATGCGGTTGGTGCCGGTGACGGCCACGGGCAGGCGCTCGATGTTGCTGAGGTCCACGCGGTCCTGCGGGTGCAGGCGCACGGCGACGTCACGGGTCTCGCCGGTGGGATCGACCCAGTCGCCCACCTCGACGCCGGCGAAGGCCACGCGCAGCGCCTGGGCAGCATCGCCCACCGAGATGCCCAGCGAGTTGGCCAGGCCGCGGTTGAGCTCGATCTGCAGCTCGTCCTGCGGCGCCTGCTCGGACAGGCCCACGTCCACCGCGCCCTTGACCTCGCGCAGCTTGGCGATGAAGTCGTTGCTGATGTCCAGCAGGCGGCGGGCATCCGTGCCGTAGAACTGGATCTGCACCGGCTTCTGGCCGCCGTTGTTGAGGTTGGACTGCACCGTGTACTCGGCGCCGACCAGGCGCGAGATCTTGGCGCGCAGGTCAACGGCGATCTCCTCGGCGGAGCGCTTGCGGTCCTTGGCCTTGCCGAGGTCCACGTAGATGGTGCCGCCGCTCACCGTCACGCGGCTGTTGGTGGCCACCGTCTCGGGGATGGTCCGGGCCAGGCCGGCCGCAGCTTCGAGCTTCAGCTTGGCGTACTCCAGGTTGGCGCTGGCGGGGGTGCGCACGTTGACCATCAGCATGCCGGCGTCAGACGAAGGCAGGAAGGTCGTGCCCAGGAACTTTGCGGCCAGCACGATGGCGCCGATCAGGCTGCCCACCGCAAAGGCGGCCATCCAGCGGCGGTGATGCAGGGCCCAGGCAATGACCTGGCCGTAGCGGTCGGACTGGTGGTCGAACCACTTGTTGAAGCGCTCCAGCACGCGGCCGATGCCCTTGCGCGGCGCGTCATGGGCATGCGGCGGATCACCCCAGTAGGCCGACAGCATGGGGTCCAGCGTGAAGGAGATCAGCAGGCTCACCAGCACCGAGGCCACGACGGTCAAGCCGAAGGGCCGGAACCATTCGCCCGACACCCCGGGCATGAAGCCCACGGGGATGAACACCGCCACGATGGAGAAGGTGGTGGCCGCCACCGCCAGGCCGATCTCGGCGGTGCCGTTCAGGGCGGCGGTGCGGCGGTCCGAGCCGCGTTCCATGTGACGCACGATGTTCTCGCGCACCACGATCGCGTCGTCGATCAGCACGCCGATGGCCAGCGAGAGGCCCAGCAGGCTCATGAAGTTCAGCGTGAAGCCGCACAGCCACACGGCGATGAAGGCCGCGATCACCGAGGTGGGCAGGCTCAGCGCGGTGATCAGGGTCGAACGCCAGGAGTTCAGGAAGACGTAGACCACCGCGATGGTCAGGCCCGCACCGAAGACCAGGGCATGGATGACGTTGTTGAGGTTCTCCTGCGATTCCTTGCCCTCGTCACGCGTGACCTCCAGCGTGGTGCCCTTGGGCAGGGTCGGGGCGATCTGGTCGACCAGCTTGCGCACCTCCTTGGCCACGGTCACGGTGGAGGAATCGCGCGAGCGCGTCACGGCGATGCCCACATTGGGATGGCCGTTGCGCACGCTGAAGCTGGCCAGCTCGGCGAAGCCGTCCTCGATCTGCGCCAGCTGGCCCAGGCGGATGGACTCGTCGCCATTGCGCTTGACCACCACCTGCTGGAAGTCCGCCGGGCGCTCGATGCGGCCCTGCAGCCGGATGCTCTGGTCCTCCATGGCGCCGCGCACCTTGCCCACCGGCACCGAGATGTTCTGCGCGCGCAGGGCGGCGACGACATCGGTCACCGAGACATTGAACTCGCGCAGCTTCTCCGCGCGCAGCAGCACGCTCAGCTCGCGGTGCAGCGCGCCGTTGACGTTGACCGTGGCCACGCCGTTGATGGCGCGGAACTTGTCGGCCAGCTGGTCCTCGGCGATGTGGCTGATCTCGGCATGGCTCTGCGTGGTGGACGAGAGCGAGACCTGCATCACCGGCTGGGCCGAGACGTCGAAGCGCTGCAGCACGGGCTCGCGCATCTCGACCGGCAGCTTGTAGCGCACGGTGGCGATGGCGTTGCGCACGTCATCTGCAGCCTCGATCAGGTTCTTGCTGAAGTTGAAGATCAGCTGGAACTCGGCCGCACCCTCGCGGGAGGTCGAGTAGACCTTGCGAACGCCGGAGAGGCCCTGCAGGGACTTCTCGATGCGATTGACCACCTCGCGCTCCACCGTGTCCGGCGAGGCGCCCGGGTAGGCGATGCTCAGGAAGAGCATGGGCTCCTGGACGTCGGGGATGGAGTTGACGCGCAGCTTGTTCAGCGCCATCAGGCCCAGGGCCATCAGCGAGATGATCACGACGATGGTCGCGATCGGCTTCTTGATGCTGAAGTTGGAAAGGAACATGGATCAGCCTCCTGCCACGGCGGCCGACGCAGCGGACGCCGCCGGCGCCTTGGCCAGCTCGACAGCCTGGCCATCCTTGAGCGTGCTGGTCGGCTTGCGCAGGACCTTGTCGCCCTTGCTGAGCCCGGCGGTGACGGCGACCTGACCGGTGCGGGTGTCGCGTTCGCCCAGCTTCAGGGCCACCTTGGACAGCTTGCCGTCATGGATGCGCCAGGCATGGGCCTGGTCCCCGGCTCGCACGATGGAGGCCTCCTCGAGCATCAGCGCCTCGGAGGATCGGGCCTCGACATTGCCTTCGGCGTAGAGGCCGGCAGCCTGCGGCTTCTCGCCCTCGCCCAGGTTCACCAGGACTTCGACCTGACGGGTCGTGGCATTGGCGGCGACGTCGATGCGGCGGATGTTGCCGTGGAACTGGGTGTTGCCATAGCCGTTCACCCGGAAGTGCACGCCCTGCCCCACCTTCAGCTCCGCCAGCTTGTCGGCCGAGACCAGGCCCTCGAAACGCAGGCTGCGCGGATCGATGACCTTGACCAGCTCCTTGCCCATCTGGGAGGTGTCACCCGGCGAGACCTTGCGGTCGCTGACCACGCCGTCGAAGGGGGCGCGGACCTCGGTGCGCTGCAGCTGCTGGCGGGCCGTGACCACGCGGGCCTTGGCGGCGACCAGATCGCTCTGCGCGTTGTTGCGGCGCATCTCGGCGTCCTCCAGCCCCTGCATGGAGGTCATGCCCTGGGACTGCAGCGTCTTCTGGCGCTGCAGCTGGCGTTCGGCCTGCTCGAAGCTCTGGGCGGAGGCGCGGGCCGCTTCCTCGGCGGAGGTGAGGCTGTCGCGGATGGCGGTGTCGTCCAGGCGCACCAGCAGGTCACCCTTGCGCACCGACTCGCCGTTCTCCTTCAGGACCTGCAGCACCACGGCCGAGACCTCGGCTCGCAGGTCGGCCCGGCGCTCGGGCTGGATGGATCCGGTGATCACGGGCCCCGAGGCCTGCTCGCTGAGGCCCAGGTCTCGGACGTCTTCCTTGGCGAGCAGCAGGGGCGCCGTGGCGCGCTGCTCGGCCACATCGGCCTTGGGGCCCTTGCCGCAGGCGCTGAGCAGGGCGGCGGAGAGAACGAGCAGGGCCAGGCCATGGCCGGACGGAACGGTGCGTTGCTTCTTGTTCATGATGGCTTGCGGGAGATCAATCGCCGGAGCATAGGCCCGGTCCGGGTTACATCCGCTGGTCATGGTGCCCGAAGAAGGGACATGCCGTCGCGGACTTGCGACGAATGGCAGGTCGGGACACCTGTCCGGCATGTATCGACGCCAGGCGGGCGTCAGCCGGCGGGCCCGCCCGCGCTCAGTGGAGCTCGCCCTCCGCGCCGGGTGGCAGCAGCAGCGGCAGCAGCTCGATACCCTCTTCCCTCAGCGCCCTGGCTTCCTCGGGTTGGGTGCGTCCGCGAATCGCACGCTCCTCGGCTTCGCCATAGTGGATGCGGCGGGCTTCCTCGGCGAAACGCTCGCCGACGTCCTCGCTGTGACGGGCGAGTTCGCGGGACGCGGCCATCCACAGCGATTGCAGGGCCTCGCGGGCCTCGGCCTCGGTCGGGCGCCCTGCCCCGCATGCAGCGGCCGCTGCGGCCGCGTCTTCTGGCGGGCAGGCCGGCGCAGGCGGCGGGCTTGCGAGGGCCTTGCCGGCGCGCAGATGGGACACATTGAGCCGCGGCGCCGAGGGCCGTCGCTCCACGCGCGAGGAACCGCACACCGGGCAGCTCAGCAGGCCGCGGGACTGCTGCTCGCTGCAGTCGGCGGAAGAGCCGAACCAGCCTTCGAAGACATGGTCGGCCTCGCAGGCCAGGTTCAGCACCACCATGGTCGGGGGCCTCTCAGGCGGGCGCCGCCTGCCAGTCCAGCGCCCAGGCGCCCTGGCGCCAGCGCTGCAGCCACAGCAGGCCGATGAGGGTCTTGGCGTCGGTAACCTCACCCCGGCGGCAGGCCTCGTCCAACGCATCCGTCGTCATGCCGAGGCACTCGACGAACTCGCCGGCATCCAGCTGGGCCGGGCCTGCGCTCAGCTGGCGGGCAAAGTAGATGTGGATGCCTTCGTCGGAGTAGGCGATGGCGTTGTGCAGCACGCCGGCATAGGCCCACTGCGCCGCGCTGTAGCCGGTTTCCTCGCGCAGCTCGCGGATGGCACAGGCCAGCGGGCTCTCCTGCGGGTCCAGCTTGCCGGCGGGAAACTCCAGCATCACGCGGCCCATGGGATAGCGGTACTGGCGCTCCAGGAGCAGCAGCTCGTCGTCCAGCAGCGGCACGACCATCACGGCGCCGGGATGGCGGATGTATTCGCGGACGGCCTCTCGGCCATCGGGCAGGCGCACCACGTCGCGCTGCACCTTGAGGAAGCCGCCCTGGTAGACCTCGCGGCCGTCCAGGCGGATCTCGCGCAGGCCGGCATCGGGATCGGTGCCCTCAGCGGGGGCGTGCAGGTCCTCAGGCTTGCTCACGGTGCTTCTTCAGGTAGCGCCAGACGAAACCCGGGAAGGCCAGCGTCAGGAACAGGCAGGCCGCGGCGGCATAGAACTCCCAGCCCTGCGGCTGGCGCTGGCCGACGCGCGCCTCCAGCCCCATGCCCAGCGCCAGGGTGAACAGCGCCATCAGCAGCAGCTCCAGCAGGCGCCACCAGCCCGACTTCATCGGATCAGGGCGGCCCACGATCAGGATTCGCTGGCTCAGGAAGGGTGCGTTGGCCGCCAGGACGGCGACCAGCAGCACCAGCCAGGCGGCGGCAGACTGGTTCACGGGCGATCAGTTGGCCAGGGTCTTCACGGCCACGGCGCACATCGTGAGCAGACCGTCGGGCATCAGGCCGAAGAGCACCACCGCGATGCCGTTGAGGGACATGACCAGGCGTGCGTCCGCCGGGGCGCTGAGGGCGCCACGCTCGGAGGGCTCGTCGAAGAACATGACCTTGATGACGCGCAGGTAGTAGAAGGCGCCGATCAGCGACAGCACCACGGCACCGATGGCCAGCTTGATGTACAGCGGGTCATTGGTGGCGATCATGGCCTGCAGCACGGCCAGCTTGGCGTAGAAGCCGGCGGTCGGCGGGATGCCGGCCAGCGAGAACATGAAGATGGTCATCACCAGCGCATACCAGGGGCTGCGCTTGGCCAGGCCGGCGAAGTCGACGATCTGCTCGGACTCATGCCCCTGGCGGGCCATCAGCATGATCAGGCCGAAGGTGCCCAGCGTGGTCAGCACATAGGTGACCACGTAGAACAGCGCCGAGCTGTAGGCATTGGCGGCCGACAGCGTATTGCCGTTGACCACGCCCGAGGCCAGGCCCAGCAGCATGAAGCCCATCTGCGCGATGGTCGAGTAGGCCAGCATGCGCTTGAGGTTGCTCTGGGCAATGGCGGCCAGGTTACCGACCACCAGGGAGACCACGGCCAGCACCAGCAGCATCTGCTGCCAGTCCACGGCCAGGCCCAGCATGCCGTCGACCAGCAGGCGGATGGTGATGCCGAAGGCGGCCAGCTTGGGCGCTCCACCGATCAGCAGCGTGGCGGCCGTGGGGGCGCCCTGGTAGACGTCGGGGACCCACATGTGGAAGGGCGCGGCGCCCAGCTTGAAGGCCAGGCCGGCGACGATGAAGACCACACCGAAGACCAGCACGGAAGGATTGGGGGCGCCGCTGCCCACCACCTGCAGCACGGTCGGGATGGTCAGCGAGCCGGTGGCACCGTACATCATGGACATGCCGTACAGCAGGAAGCCGCTGGCCAGCGCACCCAGGACGAAGTACTTCATCGCAGCCTCGGTCGAGACCGCATGGTCACGACGCAGGGCCACCAGCGCGTACAGCGACAGGCTCATCAGTTCCAGGCCGAGGTAGATGACCAGGAAGTTGTTGGCCGAGACCATGATGCTCACGCCCAGGTAGGACAGCAGGCTCAGCGTGAACAGCTCGCCCTTGAGCATCTCGCGCGGGGCCGCATAGGGTCGCGCATAGACCAGGGTGATCATCACCGCGATGCCGGCCACGGCCGACAGCAGATGGCTCAGCGGATCCACCACCACCATGCCCTGCATGGCGAAGACCTCGGCACCGCCGTAGAAGGCGTTGAAGTGCAGCAGAGACACCAGGGCCAGCGTCAGCTGGGTCAGCCAGTAGGTGGGGGTGCGGCGCTCGTCCTTGACGAAGAGATCCACCAGGGCCACCAGGCAGGACAGGCCCAGCAGCAGGATCTCCGGGGTCACCGCGTTCCAGTTCATGTCATTCATTTTTCAGCGGCCCTCTTATTGCAGCTTGGACACGGCCACATGCTTCAGCAACTCGGTGACCGAGGCATGCATCACGTCGGTGAAGGGCTTGGGATAGACACCCATCCACAGCACCGCCACGGCCAGCACGGCCAGCATCAGGAACTCACGGCCATTGATGTCGGTGAGGCTACGCACGTTGTCGTTGGTGACGGCGCCGAAGTAGACGCGCTTGTACATCCACAGCGTGTAGGCCGCGCCGAAGACCAGGGCGGTCGCCGCGATGGCGCCCAGCCAGAAGCTGTACTTCACCGTGCCCAGGATGACCATCCACTCGCCCACGAAACCGCCGGTCGCCGGCAGGCCGCAGTTGGCCATGGCGAACAGCAGGGCGAAGGCGGCGAACTTGGGCATGGTGTTGACCACGCCGCCGTAGGCCGCAATCTCACGCGAATGCACGCGGTCGTAGAGCACGCCGATCGACAGGAACATGGCGCCCGACACGAAGCCGTGCGAGATCATCTGCACGATGGCGCCCG
Organism: Roseateles flavus; assembly: GCF_039872765.1. Lineage (NCBI taxonomy): Bacteria > Pseudomonadati > Pseudomonadota > Betaproteobacteria > Burkholderiales > Sphaerotilaceae > Roseateles > Roseateles flavus. The sequence continues at coordinate 191,148 of NZ_JBDPZC010000006.1, forward strand.
AGACGCCCAGCTCGTTGAAGATGAAGAAGCCCAGGGTCACGAAACCCATGTGCGCGATGGACGAGTAGGCCACCAGCTTCTTCATGTCCTTCTGCACCAGGGCCACCAGGCCGATGTAGACCACGGCGATCAGCGACAGCGCGATGATGAACCAGGCGTACTCACGCGCAGCATCCGGCGCGATGGGCATGGAGAAGCGCAGGAAGCCGTAGGCACCGAGCTTCAGCATGATGGCGGCCAGCACCACGGAACCGCCGGTGGGCGCTTCCACGTGGGCGTCCGGCAGCCAGGTGTGCACCGGCCACATCGGCACCTTCACCGAGAAGGCGGCGAAGAAGGCGAAGAACAGCAGGGTCTGTGCGTCCAGCGGCAGGGGCAGCTTGTGCCAGGCCTGGATGTCGAAGCTGCCACCGCTCTTCAGGTACAGGTACAGCAGCGCGATCAGCATCAGCAGCGAGCCGGCCAGCGTGTACAGGAAGAACTTGAAGGCAGCGTAGACGCGACGCGGGCCGCCCCAGACGCCGATGATGATGTACATCGGGATCAGGGTCGCCTCGAAGAACACGTAGAACAGCATGCCGTCCAGGGCCGAGAACACGCCGACCATCAGGCCGGACAGCACCAGGAAGGCGCCCATGTACTGGTTGACGCGGTGCTCGATCACCTCCCAGGCCGCCAGCACCACGATGATGGTGATGAAGGCCGTGAGCGGCACGAACCACATGGAGATGCCATCCACACCCAGGTGGTAGTGGATGTTGAAGCGCTCGATCCAGTAGAAGTTCTCCACGAACTGCATGGCAGCCGTGTCGACCTTGAAGCCGGTGATGAGCGGGAGGGTGACGGCAAAGCTCGCGATGGCGGCCACCAGGGCCAGCCAGCGCACCGTCTTGGCCTGGTCGTCGCGACCCAGGGCCAGCAGGATGAGACCGCTGACGATGGGCAGCCAGATGGAAAGACTCAGCAACATTCTTTTTCTCCGTCTCCGTGCTCAGAGACCGGTCAGGGCCTTGAACTGCGGCGCGATGAAGGGCCACAGCTTCCAGGTCATCAGGCCGATGACACCCAGGATCATCACCAGGGCGTACCAGTACAGGTGACCCGTCTGGACACGACGGACCAGGCCGGCAATGCCGCCCACGGTCTTGGCCGAGCCGTTGATGATCACGCCATCGATCAGACCGGCATCCCCACCCTTCCACAGACCCACGCCGATGGCGCGCGCTGCGGCGGCAAGGATGTTCTCGTTGATCCAGTCCATGTAGTACTTGTTCTCGAGCACCTTGATCACCGGTGCCAGCACACGGGCGATGGCGGCCGGGATCTGCGGAGCGACCATGTAGAACACATAGGCCGTCACCACGCCGCCCAGCGCCAGCCAGAACGGCAGCGTCGTCACGCCGTGCGTGGCCATGGCCACGGCGCCGTGGAACTCTTCCTTCAACTCGCCCAGGGCGTGGTGCACGTCGTGGTTGATGAAGATGGCGTCCTTGAAGAAGTCGCCGAAGAGCATGGGCTCGATCGTGTAGAAGCCGACCAGCACGGACGGGATGGCCAGCAGCACCAGCGGTGCGGTCACGACCCAGGGCGACTCATGCGGCTCGTGGTGCTCGCCGTGGTCATCGTGGTGGTCGTGCTCGCCCGGGAAGGGCTTGTGGTGGAAGTTTTCCTTGCCGTGGAAGACCAGGAAGTACATCCGGAAGCTGTAGAAGGCCGTCACGAAGACGCCGATGATCACCGCGGCGTAGGCGAAGTGCGCGGCCGGCAGGTGGCTGGCGTGCACGGCCTCGATGATGGAGTCCTTCGAGTAGAAGCCCGAGAAGAACGGCGTGCCGATCAGGGCCAGCGAGCCCAGCAGCGAGGTGATCCAGGTGATGGGCATGTACTTGCGCAGGCCGCCCATGTTGCGGATGTCCTGGTCATGGTGCATGCCGATGATCACCGAGCCGGCGCCGAGGAACAGCAGGGCCTTGAAGAAGGCGTGCGTCATCAGGTGGAACACCGCGACCGAGTAGGCCGAGGCGCCCAGGGCGACCGTCATGTAGCCCAGCTGCGAGAGCGTGGAGTAGGCCACGACGCGCTTGATGTCGTTCTGGATGATGCCCAGGAAGCCCATGAACAGGGCCGTGATGGCACCGATCACCAGGATGAAGTTCAGCGCGGTATCAGAGAGCTCGAACAGCGGGCTCATGCGCGAGACCATGAAGATGCCGGCCGTCACCATGGTGGCGGCGTGGATCAGCGCGGAGATGGGGGTCGGGCCTTCCATCGAATCCGGCAGCCACACATGCAGCGGGAACTGCGCCGACTTGCCCATCGCGCCGATGAACAGGCAGATGCAGGCCACCGTCAGCATCATCCAGTCGCTGCCCCACAGCGGGGCCGGGAACTTGATCTGCGCGAGCTCGTTTGCCTTGGCGAAGGTCTCGGTGTAGTTCAGCGAGCCGCCATAGGCCACCAGCAGGCCGATGCCCAGGATGAAGCCGAAGTCACCGACCCGGTTCACCAGGAAGGCCTTCATGTTGGCGAAGATGGCCGTCGGCTTGGTGTACCAGAAGCCGATCAGCAGGTAAGACACCAGGCCCACCGCCTCCCAGCCGAAGAACAGCTGCAGCATGTTGTTGCTCATGACGAGCATCAGCATGGAGAAGGTGAACAGCGAGATGTAGGCGAAGAAGCGCTGGTAGCCGGGGTCCTCCTCCATGTAGCCGATGGTGTAGATGTGCACCATCAGCGACACGAAGGTCACCACGACCATCATCATGGCCGTCAGGCCGTCGACCAGGAAGCCGACTTCCATCTTGAGGCCGCCCAGCACCATCCATTCGTAGATGGTCTGGTTGAAGCGCGCGCCGTCCAGCACGCTGAACAGCGTCATCACCGAGATCGCCAGGGCGATCGCCACCCCGAGGATGGTGATCGTGTGCGCGCCCTTGCGGCCCACTTGCTTGCCGAACAGGCCGGCCACGACGGCTCCGACCAGGGGTGCCATGGGCACCGCCAGCAGCATGTTCTGAGAGAGTTGTGCAGACATCTTGTTATCCCGTGCCTTGTGTCCGATCAGCCTTGCAGGGCGTCGAGTTCTTCCACATTGATGCTGGCGCGATTGCGGAACAGCACGACGAGGATGGCCAGGCCGATGGCGGACTCGGCGGCCGCCACGGTCAGGATGAAGAACACGAAGACCTGGCCGGCCATGTCACCCAGGTAGTGGGAGAAGGCCACGAAGTTCAGGTTGACCGCCAGCAGCATCAGCTCGATGGCCATCAGCAGCACGATCAGGTTCTTGCGGTTCAGGAAGATGCCGATCACCGACAGCGCGAACAGGATCGCGCCCAGCGTCAGGAAATGGCCCAGAGTCAGCGCTGCCATCATGCGGCTCCCTTGTTGTCGGCCGCGACTTCAGCGGCGCTTGCTGCGGACGGGGCTTCGACCGTGGCCTGCACCTTCACGATGCGCAGGCGGTCGGCCTTCTGGACCTTCACCTGCTCGGACGGATCCTGGGCACGGCTGTCCTTGCGGCGGCGCAGTGTCAGCGCGATGGCGGCGATGATGGCCACCAGCAGCAGCACGGCGGCGATCTGCAGCGGGTACAGGTAGTTGGTGTAGATCTGGATGCCCAGCATCTTGGTGTTGCCCAGCTTCGCGGCCTCGGCGCTCAGCTCGGGTGCGGCGCGCAGGTTGAAGCCCGGCATCAGCACGGCGGCCATCTCCAGCGCGATCAGCGCACCGACCAGCAGGGCCAGCGGCATGTGCTTCCAGAAACCCTGCCGCACCTGGTCTGAATTGATGTCGAGCATCATCACGACGAACAGGAACAGCACCATCACGGCGCCGATGTAGACCAGCACCAGCGTGATCGCCAGGAACTCGGCCTTCAGCAGCATCCAGATGCAGGAGGCGTTGAAGAAGGCCAGGATCAGGAAGAGCGCCGAATGCACGGTGCTCTTGGCCGTGATCACACGGAAGGCTGAACCCAGCAGCACGGCTGAGAAGAGGTAGAACAGTGCGGTGGTGATGTCCATGGTGTTCCCACAAATTCGTTGACCCGAGGTGTCGTCTTGAGGCCGCCCGGCGGGCCGCTCCAGATCAGTGCTCTGGCGGCCACGTGCTGAAGACAGGAGGCCTCGTGCCTGCTGTCTTCGGCGTCCCCTCGGGGGACCGCCCAGGGCGTACCCGCCCTGGGCGAGGGGTCAACGGAATTTTGCGTCGGCCTCCTTGTTGGCTGCGATCTGCTTCTCGTAGCGGTCGCCCACGGCCAGCAGCATGTCCTTGGTGAAGTACAGGTCTCCGCGCTTTTCGCCGTGGTATTCGAAGATGTCGGTCTCGACGATGGAATCGACCGGGCAGCTCTCTTCGCAGAAGCCGCAGAAGATGCACTTGGTCAGGTCGATGTCGTAGCGCGTGGTGCGGCGGCTGCCGTCTTCACGCACATCGGACTCGATGGTGATGGCCATCGCCGGGCACACGGCCTCGCAGAGCTTGCAGGCGATGCAGCGCTCTTCGCCGTTCTCGTAGCGACGCAGCGCGTGCAGGCCGCGGAAGCGGGGCGACAGCGGGGTCTTCTCTTCCGGGAACTGGACGGTGATGTTGCGCGAGAGGAAATGTCGGCCGGTCAGGGCCATGCCCTTCAGCAGCTCGGTGAGCATGAAGCTCTTGATGAAGTGTTTGACCATGGCGGCTTACTTCCAGATGTTCAGCGGCGACTGGATCCACAGGCCGACGACGACCAGCCAGATCAAGGTCACGGGAATGAAGATCTTCCAGCCCAGACGCATGATCTGGTCATAGCGGAAGCGCGGGAAGGTGGCGCGCACCCACAGGAACATCGTGACGACGAAGAAGGTCTTGCCGAACAGCCAGGCCCAGTTCCAGAAGGCCATGGTGTTCTGGATGAACTGCGGCGTCTCCATGCCCAGCAGGCTGAAGGAGATCGGTGCGCTCCAGCCGCCCAGGAACATGACGACGGCCAGGGCCGACACCAGGATCATGTTGGCGTACTCGGCCAGGAAGAACATCGCGAAGGACATGCCCGAGTACTCGATCATGTGGCCGGCCACGATTTCCGATTCGCCTTCCACCACGTCGAAGGGGTGGCGGTTGGTCTCGGCCAGGCCCGAGATGAAGTACACGACGAAGATGGGCAGCAGGGGCAGCCAGTTCCAGGACAGGAAGTTCACGCCCATCGCGGCGAAGGTGCCCTTCTCCTGCGAGGTGACGATGTCCGTCATGTTCATGCTGCCGGTGACCATGAGCACCACCACGAGCGCGAAGCCCATGGCGATTTCATAGGACACCATCTGGGCCGAGGCGCGCAGCGCGCCCAGGAATGCGTACTTCGAGTTGGAGGCCCAGCCGGCGATGATCACGCCGTAGACCTCGAGCGAGGTGATGGCCATCAGGAACAGCAGGCCAGCGTTGACGTTGGCCACCGCCGCGTCTGGGCCGAAGGGCACGACAGCCCAGGCGGCCAGGGCCGGCATGATGGTCATGATCGGGCCGAGGAAGAAGAGCCCGCGGTTGGCAGCGCTGGGGAGGATGATCTCCTTGAAGATCAGCTTCACCGCGTCGGCGATCGGGGTCAGCAGGCCGTAGGGACCCACGCGGTTGGGGCCCGGACGGATCTGCGACCAGCCGATGGCCTTGCGTTCCCACAGAGTCAGATAGGCCACGCAGAGCATCAGCGGAGCAACGACCGCGATGATCTTGAGCAGGCTCCAGACCACGGGCCAGAGTGCGCCCAGCAGGGAGGCGCCGGATTGGTAGAGGCTTTCGATCATCGCGTCACACCTTGGCAAGGGTCAGGCTGCCGAATGCGGCACCCAGGGCGGCGGTTTCCGGCAGGCCGGCGGGCACGCGCACCACGTTGGCGGGCAGCGTGGCGTCCAGGCGAGCCTTCAGACGGGCCGAACCGGCGCCGTCCTGGCTCACCTGCACCTCGGCGCCCTCGCCCAGACCCAGCTGGGTCCACAGCGCCTGGCTCACATGAGCCACGGCGGCGTTCTTGGCGTCGGTCGTCAGCTGCAGCGAAGTGGCGTGGCGCACCAGCGCGTCGGTGGCGTAGATGGGCACGTCTGCCAGGCGCTCGATGGCTGCAGCCGTGCCGAACTGCACGGCGGCGGTCGAGCGGTTGTCCAGGCGGCTGCTCAGGTCGGCATCGACGCCCAGGGCCTCGTTGCGCACCTGCTCGGAGCTCTCCTGGCCGAAGCCCTGCAGGCCCAGCAGGCTGCCCAGCACGCGCAGGATCTTCCAGCCCGGACGGGTTTCGCCCAGGGCCTTGGCCACGCCCACGAAGCTCTGCAGGCGACCCTCGGCATTGACGAAGGAGCCCGAGGTCTCGGTGAAGGGGGCCGTGGGCAGCAGCACGTCGGCGTAGTCCATGCCGGCCTTGAAGGGGCTCATCACCACGACCATCTCGGCGGCGTTGACGGCCTTCACGGCGGCGGCGGGGTTGGCGCTGTCCAGGGACGGATCGACGTTCAGCAGGATCAGGGCCTTGGCGGGCTTGCTGGAGAGCAGCTCACCAGCGTTGGCACCGCCCTGCCCCGGCACCGCGCGGACCAGCTGGGCACCCACCGTGTTGGCGGCGGCGCTCAGATAGCCAACGGCGGCGCCGGTCTCGTGGGCGATCCAGTTGGCCAGGCTCAGCAGGCTGGCGGCCTGCGGATGCTCGGCGGCGGCATTGCCCAGCAGCACGGCCTTGCGCGTGCCACCCAGCAGGCTGCTGGCGATGGCTTGCGCTTGGGCGGTGGCACTGCCGGCGGCCGGGGCGCTCACACCCTTGGCAGCGGCGACGGCGGCGGCCACATTGGCCAGCTCCTGGACCCAGGCCGACGGGGCGGCCGTGATGCGGTTCGCGACGGGCAGCAGCCAGTCGTCAGCCGAGCCATGCAGGGACGAGATCTGGGCGCCGTGGCGGGCAGCCTGGCGCAGGCGCTGCGCGAACAGCGGGTGGTCCTTGCGCAGGAAGGAGCCGATCACGAAGGCGCGGTCCAGCGAGGTCAGCGCGGCGATCGAGCTGCCCAGCCAGCGGGCCTTGCCTTCGCCTGCACCGTTGTCAAAGGCGGCGTGGCGCACGCGGTGATCGATGCTCTGGCTGCCCAGGCCGCGCACCAGCTGGCCCAGCAGGAAGAGTTCTTCCACCGTGCTGTGGGCCGAGCCCAGCGCCGCGATGCTGCTGGCGCCGTGCGTGTCCTTGATGGACTTCAGGCCGTTGGCCACGTACTCCAGGGCCACGGTCCAGTCGACGGCCTTCCACTGGCCGCCCTGCTTGATCATGGGCTGGGTCAGGCGCTGCTCGCTGTTGAGGGCCTCGTAGGAGAAGCGGTCGCGGTCGGCGATCCAGCACTCGTTGACGTCCTCGTTCTCCAGGGGCACGACGCGCATGACCTGGTTGTTCTTGACCTGGACGATCAGGTTGGCGCCGGTGGAGTCATGCGGCGACACGCTCTTGCGGCGCGACAGCTCCCAGGTGCGGGCGCTGTAGCGGAAGGGCTTGCTGGTCAGCGCGCCGACCGGGCAGACGTCGATCATGTTGCCCGAGAGCTCGGAGTCGACGGTGCGGCCCACGAAGGTCTGGATCTCGCTGTGCTCGCCGCGGTGGGCCATGCCCAGTTCCATCTTGCCGGCGATCTCCTGGCCGAAGCGCACGCAGCGGGTGCAATGGATGCACCGGCTCATTTCTTCCATCGAGACCAGCGGGCCCACGTTCTTGTGGAAGACCACGCGCTTCTCTTCGGTGTAGCGGCTCTTGCTGCCACCGTAGCCCACGGCCAGATCCTGCAGCTGGCACTCCCCGCCCTGGTCGCAGATCGGGCAATCCAGCGGGTGGTTGATCAGCAGGAACTCCATCACGCCCTGCTGGGCCTTGATGGCTTTCTCGCTCTTGGTGCGGACGATCATGCCCTGCGTGACCGGGGTCGCGCAGGCGGGCATGGGCTTCGGGGCCTTTTCCACGTCCACGAGGCACATGCGGCAGTTGGCCGCGATGGAGAGCTTCTTGTGGTAGCAGAAATGCGGGATGTAGGTGCCGGCCTTTTCAGCAGCATGCATGACCATGCTGCCTTCCTGGACCTCTACCTTCTTGCCGTCGAGTTCGATTTCAACCATGGTTCGTGTCCTGGCGTTCAGGCGGCTTTGGCGCCGGCCCGTTGTGCCTGTTCGATCTTCTGCACGAACTCGTGCTTGAAGTGCTTGATCATGGCGCGCACCGGCATCGCGGCGGCGTCGCCCAGGGCGCAGATCGTGCGGCCCTGGATGTTGTCAGCGACCGAGTTCAGCAGGTCGATGTCTTCCATGCGGCCCTGGCCGTGGGCGATGCGCTCGATCACGCGGTGCATCCAGCCCGTGCCTTCGCGGCAGGGCGTGCACTGGCCACAGGACTCGTGAGCGTAGAAGTAAGACAGGCGCAGCAGGCTGGTCACCATGTCACGCGAGTCGTCCATCACGATGACAGCGCCCGAGCCCAGCATGGAGCCGGCCTTGGCGATGGAGTCATAGTCCATCGTGCACTGCATCATCACCTCGGCCGGCAGCACCGGGGCGGACGAGCCGCCCGGGATCACGGCCTTGAGCTTGCGGCCGGTGCGCACGCCGCCGGCGAGCTCGAGCAGCTTCTCGAAGGGCGTGCCCAGCGGGATCTCGTAGTTGCCGGGCTTGTTGACGTCGCCCGAGACCGAGAAGATCTTGGTGCCGCCGTTGTTGGGCTTGCCGATCTCGAGGTAGGGCTGGCCACCGTTGCGGATGATCCAGGGCACCGCCGCGAAGGTCTCGGTGTTGTTGATGGTCGTGGGCTTGCCGTACAGGCCGAAGCTGGCCGGGAACGGCGGCTTGAAGCGCGGCTGGCCTTTCTTGCCTTCCAGCGATTCCAGCAACGCCGTCTCTTCGCCGCAGATGTAGGCGCCGAAGCCGTGGTGGGCGTGCAGCTGGAACGAGAAGTTCGAGCCGAGGATGTTGTCACCCAGCAGGCCGGCGGCACGGGCCTCTTCCAGGGCCGCCTCGAAGCGCTCGTAGACCTCGAAGATCTCGCCGTGGATATAGTTGTAGCCGACCTTGATGCCCATGGCATACGCCGCGATCGCCATCCCTTCGATGACGATGTGCGGGTTGTACATGAGGATGTCGCGGTCCTTGCAGGTGCCCGGCTCGCCTTCGTCGGAGTTGCAGACGAGGTACTTCTGGCCCGGGAACTGGCGGGGCATGAAGCTCCACTTCAGGCCCGTCGGGAAACCGGCGCCGCCACGGCCGCGAAGGCCGGAGGTCTTGACCTCGGCGATGACCTGGTCGGGGGTCAGGCCTTCACCGCCGTCCTTGCCCAGGATCTTGCGCAGCGCTGCGTAGCCGCCACGGGCTTCGTAGTCCTTGATCGACCAGTTGCTGCCGTTCAGGTCGGCGTAGATCTGCGGGCCGAGGTGGCGGCTATGGAAGCAGGTCTCGACGCCCTTGCTTTGAAACTTGGAGAGATCCAGCATGCTTGCCCTCAGTTCTTGGCGTGGGCCTTCAGCGTGTCGACGAGTTCGTCGAGGCGCTCATGGCTCATGAAGCTGCACATCTGGCGGTCGTTCACCAGCATCACCGGTGCATCTGCGCAGGCGCCCAGGCACTCGCACTTCTGCACGGTGAAGACGCCGTCAGCAGTGGTGCCGCCCTCTTCCACGCCCAGCTTGGTCAGCAGATGGTCCAGCGCTTGCTGGCCATTGCGCAGCTGGCAAGGCAGGTTGGTGCACACGTTCAGCTTGAACTTGCCGACCGGGCGCTGGTTGTACATGTTGTAGAAGGTCGTGACCTCGTACACCGCGATCGCGGGCATGCCCAGGTACTCGGCGATGGCGTCCTCGCTCTCGCGGGACACATGGCCCTGCTCCTGCTGCACGATGGCCAGGCAAGCCATCACGGCGGACTGGCGCTGCTCGGCGGGGTACTTGGCGACCTCGCGGTCGAAGCGAGCGCGGGTGGCGTCGCTGAGCTGGTAGGGAGTGCTGCTCATCGGTCAATCTCACCGAAAACGATGTCCATGGTGCCGATCACGGCGACGGCGTCGGCAATCATGTGGCCACGGGACATTTCGTCCAGGCCGGCCAGGTGGGCGAAGCCCGGGGCACGGATCTTCAGGCGGTAGGGCTTGTTGGCGCCATCGCTGACGATGTAGATACCGAACTCACCCTTGGGGTGCTCGACGGCCGCATAGGCCTCGCCCTCAGGCACGCGGAAGCCTTCGGTGAAGAGCTTGAAGTGGTGGATCAGCTCTTCCATGTTGGACTTCATGTCCACGCGGGCGGGCGGGGCCACCTTGTGGTTGTCCGTGATGACGGGGCCGGGATTGGCACGCAGCCACTTCACGCACTGCTCGACGATGCGGCAGGACTGGCGCATTTCCTCGACGCGCACCACGTAGCGGTCGTAGGTGTCACCGTTGGTGCCCACGGGGATGTCGAAGTCCATCTTGGCGTAGACATCGTAGGGCTGGCTCTTGCGGAGGTCCCAGGGGATGCCCGAACCACGCAGCATGGCGCCGGTGAAGCCCATGTTCAGGGCACGTTCAGGCGTCACCACGCCGATGCCCACAGTACGCTGCTTCCAGATCCGGTTGTCGGTCAGCAGGGTCTCGTAGTCGTCGACGTTCTTGGGGAAGCGCTTGCAGAAGTCCTCGATGAAGTCGAGCAGCGAACCCTGGCGGTTCTTGTTGAGCTCGGCAATCGTCTTGGCGTTCTTGATCTTGCTGACCTTGTACTGCGGCATGGTGTCCGGCAGATCGCGGTAGACGCCGCCCGGACGGAAGTAGGCCGCGTGCATGCGTGCGCCCGACACCGCCTCGTACATGTCGAAGATGTCCTCACGCTCGCGGAAGCAGTAGATGAGGATGTTCATCGCACCGCAGTCCAGGCCGTGACAGCCCAGCCAGAGCAGGTGGTTCAGGATGCGGGTCAGCTCGGCGAACATCACGCGGATGTACTGCGCGCGCTCCGGCACCTCCAGCCCCAGCATCTTCTCGATGGCCAGGCAGTAGGCGTGCTCGTTGGCCATCATCGACACGTAGTCGAGGCGGTCCATGTAGGGCAGCGACTGGATGTAGGTCTTGCTCTCGGCCAGCTTCTCGGTGGCGCGGTGCAGCAGGCCGATGTGCGGGTCGGCGCGCTGGATCACTTCACCGTCGAGTTCCAGCACCAGACGCAGCACACCGTGCGCGGCCGGGTGTTGGGGACCGAAGTTGAGGGTGTAGTTCTTGATGTCGGCCATTTGGATTAGATCCCGCCGTAGTTGTCTTCACGGATCACGCGCGGCGTGATCTCACGCGGCTCGATGGTCACCGGCTGGTAGATGACGCGCTTCTGCTCGGCGTCGTAGCGCATCTCGACATGCCCGGTGGTCGGGAAGTCCTTGCGCATGGGGTGGCCGATGAAGCCGTAGTCCGTCAGGATGCGGCGCAGGTCCTCGTGGCCTTCGAAGATGATGCCGTACATGTCGAAGGCTTCGCGCTCGAACCAGTTGGCCGAGTTCCAGATCGGCGTGACCGAGGCGACGCAGGGGAAGTCGTCGTTGGCGGCCAGCACCTTGAGGCGCAGGCGCCAGTTCTTGGCCACCGACAGCAGGTGCGAGACGGCGGCGAAGCGCGGCCCTTCGTAGGCGCCTTCGCCGTAGCTGCTGTAGTCCACGCCGCAGAGGTCGATCAGCTGCTCGAAGCGCAGCTCGGAGTGGTCACGCAGGGTCTTGGCGACGGCGGCGTAGTGCTCGGGCGCGACGCGGATGGTGATCTCACCGAACTCGCGCTTGAGGTCGAGGATCTGCTCGCCCAGCACCTTTTCCAGGGTGGCCTGCAGGGTGTCGAGTTTCATGGTCATGGAGCCCTGCCCTCTTCAGCGTGCGATGGTGTTTTCGCGGCGGATCTTGGCCTGCAGCTGCAGGATGCCGTACAGCAGCGCCTCGGCGGTGGGCGGACAGCCCGGCACGTAGACGTCCACCGGCACGATGCGGTCGCAGCCGCGCACGACGGAATAGCTGTAGTGGTAGTAGCCGCCGCCATTGGCGCACGAGCCCATGGACAGGACCCAGCGCGGCTCGGCCATCTGGTCGTAGACCTTGCGCAGGGCCGGCGCCATCTTGTTGCACAGCGTGCCGGCCACGATCATCAGGTCGGACTGACGCGGGCTCGGGCGGAACAGCATGCCAAAGCGGTCGATGTCATAGCGCGCCGCACCGGCGTGCATCATCTCGACCGCACAGCAGGCCAGACCGAAGGTCATGGGCCACAGAGAACCGGTCTTGGACCAGTTGATCAGCTTGTCGACCGAGGTGGTGACGAAGCCTTCCTTCAAAACGCCTTCAATACCCATAGCACGCTGCTTTCATTCTGTCTGCCCGCCTTCGGGCCGAGCGCCGGACCAGACTCAACAAGTCGTCAAGCCGGACCGCTTGCCAGCCGCAGGCTGGCGTCCCCTCGGAGGACCGCCCAGCGCCGAGCGCTGGACGAGGGGCCAAGTCACTCCCAATCGAGAGCGCCCTTCTTCCACTCGTAGGCAAAGCCCACGACCAGGATGCCCAGGAAAACCATCATCGCCCAGAAACCTGTCGCCCCGATTTCACGCAGGGTCACGGCCCAGGGGAAGAGGAAGGCGATTTCCAGATCGAACAGGATGAAGAGAATGGCCACGAGGTAGTAGCGCACATCGAACTTCATGCGCGCGTCTTCAAAGGCCTCGAAGCCGCATTCGTAGGGGGAGTTCTTGGCCTGATCCGGCCGGTTGGGTCCGAGGAGGTAGCCCAGGATCTGGGGCGCTATACCCACCACTGCGCCGACCAGAATGAAGAGGATGACGGGGAGGTACTGTTCCAGACTCACAGCTTTGCTCTCGGTTGCGCCGATGCTCGCGGCCTCCAGGCCGAAGGGCATCGACAGAGTCGACAAAAGCAACGGGCGCGCCGCTGGCGATAGGAAATCGCTCACGGACCGCGCCCGGCTTGTCCCTTAGCAGGTTCGATCTTGCGACCACCCCTGCCACAGGGCGCTTCAACCAGGATCGCTTGCACACCATCGGGCTCCAACCCGGGGATGTTAACGCACGACCTCGATTGAGGAATTTGGTGCCGACGGCGAGACTCGAACTCGCACAGCTTTCGCCACTACCCCCTCAAGATAGCGTGTCTACCAATTTCACCACGTCGGCGGTTTTTGCTGTCTGGTAGCGTGAGGAATTGCGTTCCAGACAGCCTCGAATTCTATACCGAAAAATTCGCCCTTCAGAGAGAAACAGCGGATTTTTGCGATGCAGGCGGATTGATCTGCGACAGACTTTCCACCCGCCTCCCGGCAGGCAGAGGGACAGGTCTTGCCTCCCTGCCCTGCCGGGCCTTCACGACTGGGGCTCAGTGGCTGGCTGCAGATGCCGCCGGCTGGGCAGCCACAGGGGCCTCGGGAATGGCTGCAGCGCCAGAAGCGGCGGGGGCCGGCGCAGGCGCGCTGGCGGGAGCGGCACGCTCCAGCAGGCTGTCCTGGGGCATGGCGGCGTCACGGTGGCTGCCGAAATAGGCCAGACCCAGGGTGCAGACGAAGAACAGCGTGGCGCAGATGGCCGTGCTGCGCGACAGGAAGTTGGCGCTGCCGGTAGCACCGAACAGGCTGCCGGAGGCACCGCTGCCGAAGGAGGCGCCCATGTCGGCGCCCTTGCCGTGCTGCACCAGCACCAGGCCGATCATGACCAGCGCGCTCAGCAGCTGGACCACGAGGATCAGGTTCATCAGGACTTGCATTCGTATCTCCAAATCGAATCAGCCGCCCAGCCCCTCATGGGCAGGCGCACAGGAAAAGCACTCTTGAGCCTCAGCCCGCCGCGCGGCAGATGGCCGAGAAGTCCGCCGCCTTCAGGGCGGCACCGCCGATCAGGCCGCCATCGATGTCCGCCTGGGCGAACAGCTGCGCGGCATTGTCGGCCTTGACGCTGCCACCGTAGAGGATGCGCATGGCATCCGCCTTCTGCGTGGCGGCGCGCAGCTGCTGGCGCAGCACCGCATGTACGGCCTGCGCCTGCTCGGGCGTGGCCGTGAGGCCCGTGCCGATGGCCCACACCGGTTCGTAGGCCAGCACGATCTCGCCGATGCAGTGCGTCAGCGTGTGGATCACCGCGGCCAGCTGGCGCTTGACCACATGCTCGGTCTGGCCGGCTTCGCGCTCGGCCAGGGTCTCGCCCACGCACACGATGGGCGTGATGCCGTGGGCCAGCGCCGCCTTGGCCTTGTCAGCCACCAGCTGGTCGCTTTCCTGGTGATAGGCGCGGCGCTCGGAGTGCCCGACGATGGCGTAGCGGCAGCCGACGTCTGCCAGCATGGCCGAGGACACCTCGCCCGTGTAGGCCCCCTGCTCATGCGCCGAGCAGTCCTGCGAACCGTAGGCGATCTGCGTGCCCGTCAGGGCCAGGGCCGTCTCGGTGATGTAGGGGAATGGCACGCACACGGCCACATCGGCCGTCCAGGGGCCGGCTTCCTTCAGGCCGCTCAGCAACAGGGCGTTCGAGGCCCGGCTGCCATGCATCTTCCAGTTGCCAACGACCAGCTTCTTGCGCATGAATAACCTCGTGAAACTCACCAGACCAGGACGATCTTGCCCACATGCTCGCCCGATTCCATCAGGGCATGGGCTTGCGCCGCCTGGTCGGCAGGCAGTTGTTGATAGATGACCGGCGCAATCGTGCGCGAGGCCAGCAGGGGCCACACCCGCTCCTTCAAGGCACGGGCGATGCCCGCCTTGAAGGCCAGAGAGCGCGGACGCAGGGTCGAGCCGCTGATCGTCAAGCGGCGACGCAAGACCTGACCCGCATCGAACTCAGCCTTGACCCCGCCCTGCACCGCGATGATGACCATGCGGCCATCATCGGCCAGGCACTGCACGCCGCGGGCCACGTAATCACCCGCGACCATGTCCAGGATGACGTCCACACCCCGCCCCTGCGTGGCCGCCTTCACCTCCGCGACGAAGTCCTGCTCGCGGTAGTTGATGGCGACGTCCGCACCCAGCTGCAGGCAGGCCTGGGCCTTGGCCGAGCTGCCCACGGTCACGAGGACGCGGGCACCGAAGGCCTTGGCCAGCTGGATGGCGGTAACGCCGATGCCGCTGCTGCCGCCATGGACGAGGATGCTTTCGCCGGCCTTCAGCGAGGCCCGCTCGAAGACATTGCTCCACACGGTGAAGAAGGTCTCCGGCAGGCTGGCCGCCTCGGCCATGCTCCAGCCCTCAGGCACAGGCAGGCATTGCTCGACGGGCGCCACACAGCGCTCGGCATAGCCGCCACCGGCCACCAGCGCGCAGACGGCATCGCCCACGCGCAGGCCCGCAGCGGCCAGCGCCGCCTCGTCACCCGAAACGATGCGGCCCGCCACCTCCAGCCCCGGCAAGGGGCTGGCACCCACCGGCGGCGGATAGGCACCCTTGCGCTGCAGCACATCAGGGCGGTTGATGCCATAGGCCTCGACCGCGATGAGGCACTCCCCTGCCCCGGCCTGAGGCTCGGGCAGGGTCTGCAGCTGCAGGACCTCGGGTCCGCCGGGCTGGCTGATGGCGATGGCGCGCATGCCGCTGGGCTCGATCAATGCAGGAGGACGTCGTCCGGCTGGCAATTACTCGCCAGCGGGCTCGGCGGCAGGAGCAGCATCGCGGTCGATCAGGGCCTTCATCGACAGCTTGATGCGGCCCTTTTCGTCGGTCTCCAGGACCTTGACCTTGACCACTTGGCCTTCCTTCAGGAAGTCCGTGACCTTCTCGACGCGCTGGTGGGCGATCTGGCTGATGTGCAGCAGGCCGTCCTTGCCGGGCAGCAGGTTCACCAGGGCACCGAAGTCCAGGATCTTGGTGATGGGGCCTTCGTAGACCTTGCCCACTTCCACTTCGGCGGTGATTTCCTCGATGCGCTTCTTGGCAGCGGCAGCGCGGTCGGCGTCGGTGGAGGCGATGGTGATGGTGCCGTCTTCGCCGATGTCGATCTGGGTGCCGGTCTCTTCGGTCAGCGCACGGATGGTGGCGCCGCCCTTGCCGATCACGTCGCGGATCTTCTCGGGGTTGATCTTCATGGTGTACAGACGCGGAGCGAACTGCGACACCTCGGTCTTGGCGCCGCCGACGGCGTCGACCATGGCACCCAGGATGTGCAGGCGGGCTTCCTTGGCCTGAGCCAGCGCGACCTGCATGATTTCCTTGGTGATGCCCTGGATCTTGATGTCCATCTGCAGGGCGGTGATGCCACCGGTCGTGCCGGCCACCTTGAAGTCCATGTCGCCCAGGTGATCTTCGTCACCCAGGATGTCCGTCAGCACGGCGAAGCGGTTGCCGTCCTTGATCAGGCCCATGGCGATGCCGGCCACGTGGGCCTTCAGGGGCACGCCGGCGTCCATCAGCGACAGGCAGCCGCCGCAAACGGAAGCCATCGAGGAGGAGCCGTTGGACTCGGTGATCTCGGAGACCACGCGGATGGAGTACGGGAACTCTTCCTTGGTCGGCAGCACGGCCACCAGGGCGCGCTTGGCCAGACGGCCATGGCCGATCTCGCGGCGCTTGGGGCTGCCCACGCGGCCGGTCTCGCCGGTGGCGAACGGGGGCATGTTGTAGTGCAGCATGAAGCGCTCGCTGTACTCGCCGGCCAGCGCGTCGATGGTCTGGGAATCACGCTCGGTGCCCAGGGTGGCTGCGACCAGGGCCTGCGTCTCACCACGGGTGAACAGCGAGGAGCCGTGAGCACGCGGCAGCACGCCGGAGCGGATCTCGATGGGGCGCACGGTACGGGTGTCGCGACCGTCGATGCGGGGCTCGCCGGCCAGGATCTGGCTGCGCACGATGCGGGCTTCGATCTCGAACAGCAGGCCGTCCACTTCGACGCTGTCGAAGGCCACGCCTTCAGCGGTCAGGGCGTCCTTGACCTTGGCATAGGCCTCGCGGCAGGCCTGGGTACGGGCCTGCTTGGAACGGATCTGGTAGGCGGCACGCAGGGCCTCTTCAGCCAGGCCGGTGACCTTGGCGATGAAGGGCTCGTCCTTGGCGGGCGCGGTCCAGTTCCACACGGGCTTGCCGGCTTCCTTCACCAGCTCGTGGATCGCGTTGATGGCGATCTGGCCTTGCTGGTGGCCGTAGACCACAGCGCCCAGCATGATGTCTTCGCTGAGCTGGTCGGCTTCGGACTCGACCATCAGCACGGCGGCTTCGGTGCCAGCCACCACCAGGTCCATCTTGGACTCGGTCAGCTGGGTCTTGCCCGGGTTCAGCACGTACTCGCCGTTGATGTAGCCCACGCGGGCGGCACCGATGGGGCCATTGAAGGGGATGCCGGAGACGGCCAGCGCAGCGCTGGTGGCGATCATGGCGGCGATGTCGGCCTGGACTTCGGGGTTCAAGGACACCACGTGCACCACGACTTGCACTTCATTGAAGAAGCCTTCGGGGAACAGCGGGCGGATGGGGCGGTCGATCAGGCGGCTGGTCAGGGTCTCCAGCTCGCTGGGGCGGCCTTCACGCTTGAAGAAGCTGCCGGGGATCTTGCCGGCGGCGTAGGTCTTCTCGATGTAGTCGACGGTCAGGGGGAAGAAGTCCTGGCCGGGCTTGGGTTCGTTCTTGGCGACGACCGTGGCCAGCACCACGGTGTCATCGATGTTCACCAGCACGGCACCGGTGGATTGACGGGCGATCTCGCCGGTCTCCATGGTGACGGTGTGGGGGCCCCATTGGAAGGTCTTGGTGACCTTGTTGAACATGCTCATGTGCATCTCCTGGATTACAAAACAGTGCTTGCGGCGCACTGCGAAACCGGGAGTGGGGCTGAGTCTGGCGCGATGCCATTCCAGGGTGATTTGCTCAGGGCTTCAGCCCTGCAAACCGCCTTGGAATGACACATCCGCCACGTCAGCTCGACTCCAACAGCGAACAACAAAAAACAAAGAGCCTGTGCTGGCTTGAAAGTCCAGACAGGCTCTTTGGTGTCATGGGCGAATTACTTGCGCAGGCCCAGCTTCTGGATCAGGGCGGTGTAGCGAGCCGCGTCCTTGTTCTTCAGGTAGGCCAGCAGGCTCTTGCGCTGGTTGACCATCTTCAGCAGACCGCGACGGCCGTGGTGGTCCTTGGCGTGGGTCTTGAAGTGGGGGGTCAGCTCGTTGATGCGAGCGGTCAGCAGGGCCACTTGGACTTCGGGGGAGCCCGTGTCGTTGGCGCTGCGTGCGTTGGCCTTGACGATTTCGGCCTTGTTCAGATCGGCGACTGCCATGATGCGTTCCTTCAAAGGGGAAGCCGCTGGCAGGACAGACCCACGCAGACGGTTTCCGGTTCTGGACTTGCGGACACAGGTGAAACCTACCCATGCCGTGCTGAGATTCCGCCTCTCCTCTTCCACAAAAGGCAAAGGGAAGACGCGAAACCGCCGGAGTATAGCGCACTTGAGCAGGGGCAAGCCAGCCACCCGCCCGTGCATCAGCGGCGAGCCCGGCACCCGCACGACCGGTGCGTCCGGCACGGGCAGCGTCTCGAAGCCACGCCAGGGGCCGGTGACGGCGGCGCTCACGGCAGCCGCTCCGCCCCTCCCCAGGGGCACAGCAGGGCGGGGGCGCCGCGCAGAACTGCACTGAAGCTCAGCAGTGAGCCCCTGAAGTGACCCTGGCCATGCCGCGCGCAGTCCGTCAACCCCGTCCACTTTGGCACCCAGCCGTGGAAGCCAGCGAACAACGCGAAGAGCGAGCCGGCCACCCGCGCCTCGGCCCTGGAGCAGGCGGTGCGGTGCTCGGCGCGGCGAGGCCCAGGGGGCTTTCTAGAGCGCCGGGGAAACGGGCCGGCGCTGCGGGCCTGCAGGCGCCCTGCTCTGACCCCGTGAGGCGACGTTCGCGGCGGCACTGCGGGCCTGCTCCAGCTCGCGCAGCACCGCCGCACAGGCGGCCGGTGTCGCATAGCCCTGGATCCGGACCCTCGCCGTGCCGCATTCGAGGCGCAAGCCTCGCGCATCCACCTGCATTCCCAAGCAGGCCAGTGGCAGGTTGACGACGCTCAGTCGCGACCCGCGTCTCTTGGCCACCTCCAGCCAGCCATGCCGCAGCGTCAGCACTGCACGATCCGCTCCATGGCGCGCATGCTGCGCAAAGGCCAGGGCCATCGCTACCGTCTGCAGCAGGGCAAAGACCAGGGGCCAAGGGCTGCCATAGGCCGCGAAGCCGAGGCCGGCCACCAGGCCGAGGGCGCAAGGCAGCGCACAGCCCGCGAGCAGCTGGAGGGGCCGCAGGGAGCCGTTGCGCCCCAGCTTCCAGCGCCGTGGCGGCTCAGGCGCCGCGGGTGAGGTCGGCCAAGCCGGGGCGGACGCGCTCGGCATCATTGCTCCGATCGGACGGGAAGCCCGCCTCAGAAAAACTCGGCCGCCCGCAACGCGCCGACGCCCCTTGGGTCGATGACGCACTGTTCGAGCGACAGGTCCGCGACTTCAAGGCGTCGGGGATGGGTCAAGAAGCGCAAGAGGACCTATGGCACATGGAATCGCAGGCAAGAAGAAGGCCAAAAGGCCGCAGGCCGCCAAGTGCCGGGCCGCGGCCTGTGCGGGATCAGCGCTGGCGATTGGCGTCGTCGCGCGTCACGCCCTTGTCACGGCTGGGGCTTTCCTGGCGACGGCTGCTCTCTTCGTCACGGCTGGCCTGGTGGCCGCGCTGGTCGTCCTGCTTGCGCTGCGGGTCCTGGCCTCGCGAAGCGCCCGCGTCATTGCGCTGGCCTGAGGGGTTCGGGGTTTGCGTGGGCATGGTCGTACTCCTGTGAAGTTGAGGGAATCGGCGACTGCCGACGCCCTCCTCGGGCAATGCCTATGCCTGCGTTCCCATGCACCTCGAAGCGCCGTGCGTGCCTCTTGTTGCCGCAAGCACTGCCCGATCTGGCAAGGCTTGCAGCTTCAAACATTCAGAAGTCGCCGCGAGGCCACGAACGCGTGCCCATGCACCCTGGCAGGCATTGGCGGCCCTTGCATGCCGCCGCTTTCATCATGGCTAAGCTGGCGCATGTGAGCGCCATTCCTGCCTTTTCAAGGGCTTCGCCAGCCTTTGCTGCCGCAGCTCAAAAAATCGTTGTGCGCAACGCGCCAGGCCCTTGAAAGCACGGCCAGGACTCATAAGTTGGCTGCATGGGGACAGCCCCCGAACCTTGAACCCAGCCATCAGGAGGCCCTATGTTTCTCGTGCCCACTTCCCGCCAAGCCCATGACCTGTCCCGCAGCCTGGAACGCCTGTTCGACGACAGCTTCGGCAATGTCTTCGGCCAGGACGCTCGCGAACTGAGTCAGGCGCTGCGCAGCCCCGCGCTGGACGTCAGCGAAACCGACAGTGCCTACACCGTGAAGCTCGAGATGCCGGGTGTGCCCAAGGAAGCGGTGAAGATCACCGTGGATGGTCGTCGCATCAGTGTCGAGGCCGAACAGAACAAGGATGAGGAGAAGAAGGACGGCGAGCGCGTGCTGTACCGTGAGCGTTCGGTGTCCCGCTTCTCGCGCAGCTTCAGCCTGCCGCAGGAGATCAGCGAGTCAGACTCCAGCGCACGCATGGAGCATGGCGTGCTGACGCTGACCCTGGCCAAGCGCCAGGCCAAGGGCGGTGCCCGCCTGACGGTCAGCTGATGCGGGGATGAGCGCGGCTGCCGGGCCCCAGGCTCAGGCAGCCGACAAGTCCCAGCGTGGCCGCACGCCGAAGCCGCCGTCCTCGCGCAGGCGAGCCGTGCCGCGCTGCAGCCGCATGGCGGCGGCCATGGCGATCATGGCGCCGTTGTCGGTGCACAGGCTCAGCTCCGGGTAATGCACCCGCACGCCGCGCTTCACGCAGGCCGTATTCAGCTCGGTCCGCAACAAGGCGTTGGCACCCACGCCGCCCGCCACCACCAGGCGCTTGAGGCCGGTGTTCCGCAGCGCCAGCAGCGACTTCTTCACCAGCACCTCGACGATGGCGGCCTGCGTGCTGGCCGCCAGATCGGCGCGCTGCTGCTCGCTGGGGGCGTCGCCCAGCTTCTTGACCTGTGTCAGCACGGCGGTCTTGAGACCGGCGAAGCTGAAGTCCGGCTTGCCGCTGTGCAGCAGGGGGCGCGGCAGCTCAAAGGCATCCGCCCTGCCCTGCTCCGCCAGCTTCGAGAGATGCGGACCGCCGGGATAGGGCAGCCCGAGCAGCTTCGCGCTCTTGTCGAAGGCTTCCCCCGCGGCGTCGTCGATCGTCTCGCCCAGGATTTCGTACTGGCCGACTTCGTCCACCCGCATCAGCTGGGTATGCCCGCCCGAAACCAGCAGTGCGACGAAAGGGAACTCCGGCGGAT
This sequence comes from Roseateles flavus, assembly GCF_039872765.1. NCBI lineage: Bacteria > Pseudomonadati > Pseudomonadota > Betaproteobacteria > Burkholderiales > Sphaerotilaceae > Roseateles > Roseateles flavus. Next base: position 212,431 of record NZ_JBDPZC010000006.1, read on the forward strand.
CGGCCGAGAGAAAGGGCGACAGCAGGTGGCCCTCCAGGTGATGCACGCCCACGGCGGGCTTGCCCAGCGCCGCGGCCAGCGACACGGCCACGCCCGCCCCCACCAGCAGAGCCCCAGCAAGACCTGGCCCCTCGGTGTAGGCGATCACGTCCACGTCCTGCAGGCCCAGCTGGGCCTGCGCCAGGACCTCGCGGCTCAACGGCAGCACGCGGCGGATATGGTCCCGCGAGGCCAGCTCAGGCACCACGCCGCCATAGGCCTGATGCATGGCGATCTGGCTGTGCAGCGCCTGGGCCAGCAGCTTCGGCATGCCAGGCTGCCCGGCCGGAGGGAGCTCGACCAGGGCCACCCCGGTCTCGTCGCAGGAGGATTCAAAGCCCAGGACCCGCATGCTCAGTGCTTTTCCTTGGCGTGGTTGATCGAGTACTTGGGAATCTCGACCGACACGTCCTTCTGGCCCAGGATGGCCTGGCAGGACAGTCGCGAATTGGGTTCCAGACCCCAGGCACGGTCCAGCATGTCCTCCTCGCCCTCCTCCATCTCGGACAGCGAGGCAAAGCCCTCACGCACGATCACATGGCAGGTGGTGCAGGCGCAGACCTGGTCGCAGGCATGTTCGATCTCGATGCCGTTGTCCAGCAGGGCCTCGCAGATGGACGTGCCCGCAGGCGCGCTCACCTCGGCGCCCTCGGGGCAGTACTCGGCATGGGGCAGGATCTTGATGATGGGCATGACGGTCTCTCGATGTTCTGTTCAGGGGGCAGGCGCAGCACTCACATCTGGTCGATGCTGCGGCCGGCCAGGGCCTGCTGGATGCCACGGTTCATGCGGGCGGCCGCAAAGGCCTCGGTGCCCTTGGCGAGCCGCTCCACGCCCTCGGTGATGGCCGCGGCATCGTCACCGGCCGCCAGGGTCTGAAGGGCCGCGAGCAGGGCCTCGATCTCGACACGCTCGCCCGCATGGAGCAGGTCACCGTCTGCCGCCAGCGCGGACAGCGTCGCCAGGTGCATGCGCTCGGCCTCCACCTGGGCCTCGCGCAGGCTGCGGGCCTGCATGTCGGCCTCGGCGCTGGCGAAGCCGTCCTTGAGCATCTGGGCGATCTGCTCGTCCGCCAAGCCATAGCTGGGCTTGACCTGCACGGCCGCCTCCACGCCGGAGCCCAGCTCCTTGGCCGAGACGCTCAGCAGGCCGTCGGCATCCACCTGGAAACTGACGCGGATGCGCGCCGCACCAGCTGCCATCGGCGGGATGCCGCGCAGCTCGAAGCGCGCCAGCGAGCGGCACTCGCTCACCAGCTCGCGCTCGCCCTGCAGCACGTGGATGGCCATGGCGGTCTGGCCGTCCTTGAAGGTCGTGAAGTCCTGGGCCTTGGCGATGGGGATGGTGGCGTTGCGCTCGATCACGCGCTCCACCAGGCCGCCCATGGTCTCGAGACCCAGGGACAGGGGAATCACGTCCAGCAGCAGGATCTCGCCATCGGCAGAGTTGCCGGCCAGCTGGTTGGCCTGCACGGCCGCACCGAGGGCCACGACCTCGTCCGGGTTCAGGTTGGTCAGCACCTCGCGACCGAAGAGCTGGCTCACCGCGGCGCGCACCGCCGGCATGCGGGTGGAACCGCCCACCATCACCGTGCCCTGCACTTCATCCGGCTTGACGCGGGCGTCGCGCAGCACGCGGCGCACGGAAGCCAGGGTGCGGTCGACCAGAGGCTTGGTGAGGGACTGGAACTGCTCGCGGCTCACCGCCACGTCCAGTTGGCCCGCGTCGAGGGTGGCCTGCAGCTGCACCTGGGTCTCGGCAGAGAGCTGCTCCTTGGCCGCTCGCGCGGCCACCAGCACGGCACGCTTGTCATGGGGGGTGCTGAGTTTGAAGCCTGCCTGGGCCAGAGCCCAGTCGGCCAGCGCATGGTCGAAGTCGTCGCCGCCCAGAGCTGCATCGCCGCCCGTGGCCACCACCTCGAAGACGCCGCGGGTCAGGCGCAGCAGGGAAATGTCGAAGGTGCCGCCGCCCAGGTCATAGACCGCATAGAGGCCCTCGGCGCCGTTGTCCAGGCCGTAGGCGATGGCGGCCGCGGTGGGCTCGTTGATCAGGCGCAGCACCTTGAGGCCGGCCAGCTGTGCGGCGTCCTTGGTGGCCTGACGCTGGGCGTCGTCGAAATAGGCGGGGACGGTGATCACGGCGCCGAAGAGGTCGTCCGCAAACGTGTCCTCGGCCCGGTAGCGCAAGGTGGCAAGGATCTCGGCGGACACCTCCACCGGCGTCTTGGGACCTTCGCGCGTCAGCAGGCTGAGCATGCCCGGCGTGTCCTCGAACTGGTAGGGGAGCTTCTCGCGGCCCTGGACGTCCTGGACGCCGCGGCCCATGAAACGCTTCACCGAGACGATGGTGTTGAGCGGATCCTCCGCCTGTGCCGCCAAGGCCGCCGCACCGATCTGGCGGCGGCCGCCTTCGAGGTAGCGCACGGCCGAGGGCAGGATCACGCGCCCTTCGTCATCTGGCAGGCACTCCGCCACGCCGTGGCGCACGGCGGCCACCAGGGAATGCGTGGTACCGAGGTCGATGCCCACGGCGATGCGACGCTCGTGCGGATTGGGCGAGGCGCCGGGTTCGGAGATCTGCAGCAGGGCCATGGAGGTCAGGGGATCAGGTTTGTTCTTGTTGTGGACAGCAATGCACGTGAGGCACGGGGGCGAGGGCCGACTCAGTATTGTTCCAGGGCTTCGAGCCGGCGGTCGATATCGGAGCGGAAGCGGGCGACGAACATCAGGGCACGCACGCAGTGGGCGGCGGCCTCGGCATCGCCCTGCTCGTCCAGCAGGCGGCCCGCCTCGCGCAGCAGCTCGGTCTCGCGATCCGCGACCTCGGCATCCAGGGACTGCACGGCCTCCAGCGTCTGGGCTTCATCGAGGGCCTCACGCCATGCCATCTGCTCCATCAGGAAGCTGGCCGGCATGCGGGTGTTCTCATGTTCCTTCAGGGCTGCGCCGCGCAGTTCGCAGAGATAGGCGGCACGCTTGAGCGGATCGCGCAGGCGCTGATGGGCCTCGTTGACCCTCAGCGCCCACTGCATGGCGCGGCGCTGGGCGGCCGCGCCTTCGCTGGCATAGCGGTCCGGGTGGACCTGGGCGGCCAAGGCCTTCCAGCGCGACTCGATCTCATCGCGGGACTGCGCAAAGCGCGGCACAAGGCCGAACAGCGCGAAATCGTCGTCAGCGAGATTCATGCATCCATTCCTTCCATCAGCCCTGCCAGCAGCCCGCGCCGTGCCTGGCACCTGAAGCACAAAAGGCGCGAGATCGCCCGCGCCCTTGCCAACCTGCCCGGGTGCTCAGACCCGGAAGGATTCACCGCAGCCGCAGCGATCCTTCTCGCGCGGGTTGCGGAACTTGAAGCCTTCGTTGAGGCCCTCGCGCACAAAGTCCAGCTCCGTGCCGTCAAGGTAGGGCAGGCTCTTGGGATCGACCAGCACCTTCACGCCGTGGCCCTCGAAGATCACGTCTTCAGGGGCGATCTCGTCGGCATATTCCAGCTTGTAGGCCAGGCCCGAGCAGCCCGTGGTCTTGACGCCCAGTCGCACGCCCACGCCCTTGCCACGCTTGGAGATGTAGCGCGTCACATGGCGTGCGGCGGCTTCGGTCAGGGTGACTGCCATCGTCGCTCGTCCTTGCTCAGTTGCCGTGCTTGGCGCGGTAGTCGTCCACGGCTGCCTTGATGGCGTCCTCGGCCAGGATGGAGCAATGGATCTTCACCGGCGGCAGCGCCAGTTCCTCGGCGATCTGCGTGTTCTTGATGGACAGGGCCTGGTCCAGGCTCTTTCCCTTGACCCACTCGGTCACCAGGGAGCTGGAGGCAATGGCGGAGCCGCAGCCGTAGGTCTTGAACTTGGCGTCCTCGATCAGGCCCGTGGCCGGGTTGACCTTGATCTGCAGCTTCATCACGTCGCCGCAGGCAGGTGCGCCCACCATGCCGGTGCCCACGGTGTCATCGCCCTTCTCGAAGGAGCCGACGTTGCGGGGGTTTTCGTAGTGGTCAACGACCTTTTCGCTGTATGCCATGGTATCTCTCCAACGATCTGTATGTCTGGAACTGCCTCGGTGCAGCGCTCAGTGGGCGGCCCACTGGATGGTGCTGAGGTCCACGCCGTCCTGGTACATCTCCCACAGCGGCGAGAGTTCGCGCAGCTTGGCCACGTTCTGGCGGATGGTGTCGATGGCGTAGTCGATGTCCGCCTCGGTCGTGAAGCGGCCGAAGGTCATGCGCAGGGAGGAATGGGCCAGCTCGTCGCTGCGACCCAGAGCGCGCAGCACATAGCTGGGCTCGAGGCTGGCCGAAGTGCAGGCCGAGCCCGAGGACACGGCGATGCCCTTGATGCCCATGATCAAGGACTCACCCTCCACGAAATTGAAGGACATGTTCAGGTTGTGCGGCACACGGCGCTCGAGATCGCCGTTGACGAACACTTGTTCGACGTCCGACAGGCCGCGCAGCAGGCGTTGCTGCAAGCCGCGAATGCGCTCGCGCTCGGCGCCCATCTCTTCCTTGGCGATGCGGAAGGCCTCGCCCATGCCCACGATCTGGTGCGTGGGCAAGGTGCCGGAGCGCATGCCGCGCTCATGCCCGCCACCGTGCATCTGCGCCTCGATACGGATGCGCGGCTTGCGGCGCACATAAAGGGCGCCGATGCCCTTGGGACCGTAGGTCTTGTGCGAAGCCAGGCTCATCAGGTCCACGGGGAGCGTGGCCAGGTCGATGTCCACCTTGCCGGTGGCCTGCGCGGCGTCGACGTGGAAGATCACGCCCCGCTCACGGCACAGGGCGCCGAGCGTGGGGATGTCCTGGATCACGCCGATCTCGTTGTTGACGAACATGACCGAGGCCAGGATGGTGTCCGGGCGCAGGGCGGCCTTGAAGGCCTCCAGGTCGACCAGGCCATTTTCCTGGACATCGAGGTACGTCACCTCGAAACCCTGGCGCTCCAGCTCGCGGCACACATCCAGCACGGCCTTGTGCTCGGTCTTCACGGTGATGATGTGCTTGCCGCGGGACTGGTAGAAGTGGGCGGCGCCCTTCAGCGCGAGGTTGTTGGACTCCGTCGCGCCGGAGGTCCAGACGATCTCGCGAGGGTCGGCGCCGATCAGGGCCGCGACCTGCTCGCGGGCCTTCTCATTGGCCGCCTCGGCTTCCCAACCCCAGGCATGACTGCGCGAGGCGGCATTGCCGAAATGCTCGCGCAACCAGGGGATCATGGCGTCCACGACGCGCGGATCGACCGGGGTGGTCGCGCCATAGTCCAGATAGATGGGGAAATGAGGGGTCATGTCCATGGTGAGGGGCTGGCGACGGGGGCTGGCTAGCAGGAAATTTCGGGAAATGGCTTACTTCGTCAGGGCGCTGTTGCCCAGGGCGAAGACGGAATTCGGGGCGGTGATGCGGATGGGCTTCACCACGGGCGCCGAGGAGATGGCACGCTTGATCGGCGCTTCCTCGATGGTCACGCCCTTGGCGAGCTGGTCGTCCACCAGCTTGCGCAGCGAGACGGAATCCAGGTACTCGATCATCTTGGCGTTGAGGCTGGTCCAGAGCTCGTGCGTGATGCAGCGGCCGGTGTCCTCTCCCATACAGTTTTCCTTGCCACCGCAGCCGGTGGCATCGATGGGTTCGTCCACGGCGACGATGATGTCCGCCACGGTGATCTCGTCGGACTTGCGACCGAGGGAATAGCCGCCGCCGGGGCCGCGGGTGCTCTCGACCAGCTCATGCCGGCGCAGCTTCCCGAACAGCTGCTCCAGGTAGGAGAGGGAAATCTGCTGCCGCTGACTGATGGCCGCCAAGGCGACCGGGCCGCTGTTTTCACGCAGAGCCAAGTCAATCATCGCGGTGACGGCGAAACGACCTTTGGTGGTAAGACGCATGCAACTCTCCTTCGGCCTTTCGACCATGAGCCTGCTCGGACACCAGGCAGAACCCAAAGGAATTCTGGGTTAACCCTGGCCTATTTCCGAGCATTTTACTCAATTATCGGGAGCTTCATCCGCCGGTCGCTGCACTGCAGCAGAAAAGCCCTGGCTTTGAAGGGCTTTCAGTGCCCTGGCCCTGTGCTCAGCAGCCTTGTGGCAGCCGTTCAGCCAGCGCCCTGGCCAAAGGCTCGCAGGCTGCCTCGACCAGGTCCAGCACTGCCTCAAAGGCGTCAGCGCCCCCGTAGTACGGGTCCGGCACGTCCTGCCCGCCAAGGCCCGGCGCATGGTCCAGCAGCAGCTCCAGCTTGTGCCGCTGGCCCGTCGGGCAACGCTGTTGCAGCGCCCGGAGGTGGCCGCGGTCCATGGCCAGGATGAGGTCGGCTTGCTCGAAATCAAGCGCCTGCACGGCCCGGGCGCGCTGAGCGGAGAGATCGTAGCCGCGCCGACTGGCGTGAGCCTGACTGCGCGGATCGGGGGCCTCACCCGTGTGCCAAGCCTGGATGCCGGCCGAATCCACCCGCACCCTGTGCGCCAGGCCCAGCGCCTGCAGATGGTGCTGCAGCACGCCCTCGGCCGTCGGCGAGCGGCAGATGTTGCCTGTGCAGACCATCAGCACTGACAGCCCTCGCTGCTGCCCCGCCTTCATTTGCGCCCGGTGTCGATGGGCACGACGTTGTCGTGGTGGGCCCCGCCAAAGACCTGTTCGCGCAGCTGCGCCAGCTGGTCGCGCACGCGGGCGGCCTTCTCGAACTCGAGGTTGCGGGCGTGCTCCAGCATCTGTTTCTCCAGCTGGGTGATGCGCTTACTGAGATCCTTCTCGCTCAGTTCCTCGAGCTCCTCCACCATGCCCAGCTTCTGGTCGTCCTTGCCGCCCTTGTCGGAGTAGACACCGTCGATGAGGTCGCGGATGCGCTTGCGCACGCCTCGCGGCACGATGCCGTGCTCGGTGTTGAAGGCCACCTGCTTGGCGCGGCGGCGCTCGGTCTCGTCGATGGCCCGGCGCATGGAGTCGGTGATCCTGTCCGCATACAGGATGGCCTTGCCGTTCAGGTTGCGTGCCGCACGGCCGATGGTCTGGATCAGGCTGCGCTCGGAGCGCAGAAAGCCTTCCTTGTCGGCATCCAGGATGGCCACGAGGGACACCTCGGGGATGTCCAGGCCTTCCCGCAGCAGGTTGATGCCCACCAGCACGTCGAAGGCGCCCAGGCGCAGGTCGCGCAGGATCTCCACGCGCTCCACGGTGTCCACGTCCGAGTGCATGTAGCGGACCTTGACGCCGTTGTCGCTGAGGTAGTCGGTGAGCTGCTCCGCCATGCGCTTGGTCAGGGTGGTGATCAGCACCCGCTCGCCGACGTCGACCCGGTCGCGAATCTCCTGCAGCACGTCATCCACCTGATGGGTCGCGGGGCGCACCTCGACGATGGGGTCCACCAGGCCCGTGGGGCGCACCACCTGCTCGACCACCTGGCCGGCATGCTGCTTCTCGTAGTCCGCCGGCGTGGCGGACACAAAGACGGCCTGGCGCATCTTGCGCTCGAATTCCTGGAACTTCAGCGGGCGGTTGTCCAGGGCCGAGGGCAGGCGGAAGCCGAACTCCACCAGCGTGGTCTTGCGTGCACGGTCGCCGTTGTACATGCCGCCGAACTGGCCCAGGGTCACGTGGCTCTCGTCGACGAACATGATGGCGTCGGGCGGCAGGTAGTCGACCAGCGTGGGCGGCGGCTCCCCCGGCGCGGCCTGGGACAGATGCCGCGTGTAGTTCTCGATGCCCTTGCAATGGCCCACCTCGGTGAGCATCTCCAGGTCGAAGCGGGTGCGCTGCTCGATGCGCTGAGCCTCCACCAGCTTGCCGTCGGCAATGAACTGCCCCACGCGCTCGCGCAGCTCCTCCTTGATGGTCTCCACCGCAGCCAGCACCCGCTCGCGGGGCGTCACGTAATGGCTGGAGGGGTAGACGGTGAAACGCGGGATCTTCTGCCGGATCTGGCCGGTGAGCGGGTCGAAGAGCTGCAGGGTCTCGACCTCGTCATCGAAGAGCTCGATGCGCAGCGCCAGCTCGGAATGCTCGGCCGGGAAGACGTCGATGGTGTCGCCGCGCACACGGAAGTGCCCGCGCTGGAACTCCATCTCGTTGCGCTGGTACTGCATGCGGATCAACTGGGCGATGACGTCACGCTGGCCCATGGTGTCCCCCACGCGCAGCGTCATGACCATCTGGTGGTAGTCGCTGGGGTTGCCGATGCCGTAGATCGCCGAGACCGAGGCCACGATCACCACGTCCCGCCGCTCGAGCAGACTCTTGGTGCAGGACAGGCGCAGCTGCTCGATCTGCTCGTTGATCGCGCTGTCCTTCTCGATGAAAAGGTCGCGCTGGGGCACATAGGCCTCGGGCTGGTAGTAGTCGTAGTAGCTGACGAAGTACTCGACGGCGTTCCTGGGGAAGAACTCCCGCATCTCGCTGTAGAGCTGGGCCGCCAGGGTCTTGTTGTGGGCGAAGACGATGGCCGGCCGCCCCAGGCGGGCGATCACATTGGCCATCGTGAAGGTCTTGCCCGACCCTGTCACCCCGAGCAGGGTCTGGAAACTGAGGCCATCGTGTATGCCTTCGACCAGTTGTGCGATCGCCGTGGGCTGGTCCCCGCCTGGCGGGAAAGGCTGGAAGAGCTGGAACGGCGAGCCTTCGAATGTGACGAATTCACCCTTGGGCAAGTCGTCGTTTTCCTCGGGGGCGTCGGGGGCAATGGCGGAGCTGGACATCGGGGATTCCCTGAGATTGGACGCCCGCGGCCCCTAGAATTCCAGGGTCTGGCAGCGCCTCGAACCCGACAGCGTAGCGCAGACCGCTTCCGCTCGCAGCGAAGCACCCGCGAGCCTCATGCCACCGTCCTGTCAGGAAAGCCCCATGTCCCTGTTCGCCGCCGTCGAAATGGCCCCCCGCGACCCCATCCTGGGTCTCAACGAGCAATTCAATGCCGACACCAACCCGAAGAAGGTGAATCTCGGCGTCGGCGTCTACTACGACGAGAACGGCAAGCTGCCCCTGCTGCGCTGCGTGGCTGAAGCCGAGCGCCAGATGCTGGAGGCGCCCAAGGCGCGCGGCTATCTGCCCATCGACGGCATCGCCGCCTACGACCTCGCCGTGCAGGGCCTGGTCTTCGGTGCGGATTCCGAGGTGGTGAAGGGCAAGCGCGTCGCCACGGTGCAGGCCCTGGGCGGCACCGGCGGCCTGAAGATCGGCGCCGACTTCCTGAAGCGCCTGAACCCCTCGGCCCGCGTGCTGATCTCCGATCCCAGCTGGGAGAACCACCGCGCCCTGTTCACCAATGCCGGCTTCCAGGTCGGCACCTATGCCTACTACGACGCCGAGAACCGCGGCATCAAGGCCGAGGCCATGCTGGCCGATCTGCAGGAGGCCAAGGCCGGCACCGTGGTCGTGCTGCACGCCTGCTGCCACAACCCCACCGGCTATGACCTGACGCCGGCCCAGTGGACCCAGGTGGTTGAGGTGGTCAAGGCCCGCGGCCTGGTGCCCTTCCTGGACATGGCCTACCAGGGCTTCGGCGAAGGCATCGCCGAGGACGGCGCCGTGATTCAGCAGTTCCTGGCCGCCGGCCTGGACTTCTTCGTCTCCACCAGCTTCTCCAAGAGCTTCTCGCTGTACGGTGAGCGCGTGGGCGCGCTGAGCGTGGTCTGCGCCAGCAGCGAAGAAGCCGGCCGCGTGCTGAGCCAGCTGAAGATCGTCATCCGCACCAATTACAGCAATCCGCCGACTCATGGTGCCCAGGTCGTGGCCACCGTGCTGTCCACCCCCGCCCTGCGCAGCCTGTGGGAGGAAGAGCTGGCGGGCATGCGCACTCGCATCCGCGCCATGCGGGAGGCCCTGGTGACGGAGCTGAAGGCAGCCGGCGTCGAGCAGGACCTCAGCTTCGTGACCCGCCAGAAGGGCATGTTCAGCTACTCCGGCCTCAATGCCACCCAGATGCAGCGCCTGCGCGGCGAATTCGGCATCTACGGCGTGGACTCTGGCCGCATCTGCGTGGCCGCCCTGAACCCGGGCAACCTGAAGGCCGTGGCAGCAGCAATGGCCGCCGTGATCAAGGGCTGATCCCCGTCACCAGCCTGCGCCAAGGCGCCGTCCGGGTCACCGGCGGCGCCTTTTTGTCGACCCTGTGACGGCCGTCATGGCCCAAAGTCCGGGTTTGTGCGGGGTATTTCACCAAGCTGCCCGTCAGCATTGCGTCCCTACAATGCTGCAACGCACAAAACAAGGCAAGATGCTTCACAGGCATCCAAGCTACCACGCCGAGCCCACGCATCCTGCGGTGCCGGCCAGCCATGGAAGGGGTCCCACATGCTGTACCAGCTTTACGAAACCCAACGCGCCCTGATGAGCCCGTTCTCGGAGTTCGCCAGCGCCGCCGCCAAGCTCTACAGCCATCCGCTGTCGCCCTTCGCACATTCGCCCATGGCCGCCCGCTTCTCGGCCGGCCTGGACCTGATGCACCGCCTGGCCAAGGACTATGAGAAGCCCGAGTTCGACATCCGCGGCGTGGACGTCGACGGCGTCGAGGTCGCCGTGCAGGAGCTGGTCCCGCTGGAGAAGCCCTTCTGCCGCCTGCTGCGCTTCAAGCGCTACACCGACGACCTGACCGTCCTGGCCAAGATGAAGACCCAGCCGACGGTGCTAGTGGTCGCTCCCCTGTCCGGCCACCACAGCACCCTGCTGCGTGACACGGTGAAGTCCCTGCTGCGCGACCACAAGGTCTACATCACCGACTGGACCGACGCCCGCATGGTCTCGCTGGAGGAAGGCCCCTTCCACCTGGACGACTACGTGAACTACGTGCAGGAATTCATCCGCCACGTGGGCGCCGACCAGGCCCATGTGATCTCGGTCTGCCAGCCCACCGTGCCCGTGCTGGCCGCCATCTCGCTGATGGCCTCGCGCGGGGAACCCACGCCCCGTTCCATGACCATGATGGGAGGCCCCATCGACGCTCGCAAGAGCCCGACCGCCGTCAACAACCTGGCCATGAACAAGAGCCACAGCTGGTTCGAGAACAACGTCATCTACCGCGTGCCGCCCAACTTCCCCGGCGCCGGCCGCGCGGTCTATCCGGGCTTCCTGCAGCACACCGGCTTCGTGGCCATGAACCCGGACCGCCACCTGAGCTCGCACTACGACTACTTCCTGGACCTGGTGCGCGGCGACGACGACAGCGCCGAGGCCCATCGCAAGTTCTACGACGAGTACAACGCCGTGCTGGACATGCCCGCCGAGTACTACCTGGACACCATCAAGACCGTGTTCCAGGATTTCGCACTGGTCAATGGCACCTGGAAGGTCGGCGATGATCTGGTGCGCCCGCAGGACATCAGCGGCACCGCGCTGCTGACCGTGGAAGGCGAGCTGGACGACATCTCCGGCGCCGGCCAGACCCGCGCGGCCCACGAGCTGTGCAGCGGCATTCCCGCCAGCCACCAGTACCACTACGATGCCATCGGCGCCGGCCACTACGGCATCTTCTCGGGCCGCCGCTGGCGTGAGATGGTCTATCCGGAAGTGCGCAGCTTCATTGCGAAGTACGATGCAGCCCCGCTGACGGCCTCCGCCGCGACGAGCAGCAAGCGCCCCGCCGCCCGTTCGCGCAGCAAGGCCACGACCTGACGCCGCCTCACTTCCGACCTTGACCGCCGCACCTGCCACGACCGCCGCACTGATCGAGCAACTCGACCAAGCCCTGCCCCAGACGCAATGCACGCGCTGCGGCTACCCGGACTGCCGCGCCTATGCCGAGGCCATCGCCGCCGGCGAGGCCGGCATCAACCAATGCCCGCCCGGCGGCGCCGAGGGCATCGCCCGCCTGGCCCGCATCACCGGCCGTCCCGCCCTGCCCCTGAGTGCTGAGCATGGTGTGGAAGGGCCGCGCAAGCTGGCCGTGATCGACGAAGCCTGGTGCATCGGCTGCACCCTGTGCATCAAGGCCTGCCCGGCCGACTGCATCGCCGGCGCGCCCAAGCTGATGCACACCATCGTGGCCGAGCAATGCACGGGTTGCGAGCTGTGCGTGCCGGCCTGCCCGGTGGACTGCATCTCGCTGGTCGAGGTGACGCCCGGCCTCAGCGGCTGGGCGGCCTGGAGTGAGACGCAGGCCCGGGAGGCGCGCGAGCGCTACCGCTTCAAGCAGTTCCGCGAGCAGCGTGAGGCGGACGAGAACGCTCAGCGCCTGGCGGAGAAGGCCCAGCACAAGCTGGCCCACCTGGCCGAGCTCACCAAACCGGCCGACGACGCGGAACTGCAGCGCAAGCGCTCGGTGATCGAGGCCGCACTGGCGCGAGCCCGGGCCAAGCGCGGCGACTGAACGCCTCGCGCGGCACGCTGAGGCCGTCAATCCGCGCGGGCGACGTCCCAGTCCCGGCAGCGCCCCGGCTGGATGCCCAGGGCCTGCAGCAGCGCCCTGCCCTGGCCGCCTGCGAGCACAGCATGCTCCTTCACCCGGGCGCCGCGGATGCCATCCGCCCGCGTTTCCGTCGCCCCCGCACGGCCGGGATGGCACATCATCAAGCCGCCGTCCGGCAGGAAGTCCAGCCACCACTTCAGCAGGGCCGCGAAATCGGCCGCGGGCTGGAATTCGTAGACGCCAGCGAAATCCCGGTTGACCCGCAACCCTTCGGCCCGGGCGCCGGCTGCCAGCGCACGGGCGCCCAGCGCACCAATGATGGCCGCCTTGGCCCCCCGCCACTGCCGAGAGCGCGTGATGCGCAGTGCGCAGGCATGACCGTAGCGCGCGCACAGGACCTGCAGCAGCGCGTCCCGGATGCCGGGCAGCTGGTGCAGGTGCTGGTGCCCGTCGACATAGTCCGGCGCCCGGCCCAGGCGCTTCTCGAAGGCGTCCAGCTGCGCCTCGATCCACGGCCGCGCCAGGGAGACGGGCACGGCGCCTCGGTAGGCGGCGACGATCCAGCCATTGAGGCTGCGCGCCGCGTAGTGGGCGAACTCGTTGAGATCCAGGTGCAGGCCCAGGTCGGCCAGACCCTCTCGCTCTTTCAGCGCCGGGGCCCAATGCGGCCAGGCCGGCGAAAGCACCATGCAGCTGGTGGCACTGACCACGCCCGCGTCGATGGTGTCCAGGATGCCCTGGCTGATGGCCCGGTCAAAGCCATAGTCATCCGCGCAGATCTGAATGCGGCGCAGGCTCACGACGACGCTCCGTCACGTTGCCTGAAGGCCCAATGCCGGCCCAGCCACCAGGTCATGGCCGCCACGGCCAGCAGCACGATGAACAGTGCCAGCCGGTACTCCACGCCCGCCTGCAGCAGCAGGGCATAGAGCAGCTCATTGCAGGCAAAGCCCAGCAGCGCCACGCCGAAGAAGCGCGGCAGCGCGTCGCGCCCCCTGGCCTGCTGTGCGGCAAAGGTCAGGCGGTGGTGACCAACGAAGCTGACGCCGAAGGCCAGCAGGAAGCCCAGCACATTGGCCCCCAGCGCCGGCCACTGCCAAGCCCCGACCAGCAGCCAGACCACGCAGAAATGCACGGCCGCCGCACTGGCGCCCACGGCGCCGAACCACAGCAGGGACTTCACGCGCGGGGCTCCGTACCGGCATCCGACGCCCGCTTCAGCGAGGGGGTCAGGTCTTGCGTCACATACAGCGGGCGGCGCTTGACCTCGTCGAAGACCCGGCCCAGATACTCCGCGATGATGCCCAGGCACAGCAGCTGCACGCCGGCCAGAAAGGTGATGGAAGCTGCCAGCGTGGCGAAGCCGGAGATCTCGTTGCCGAGGAAGACCTTCTCGAACACGATCCAGAAGCCGAACACCACCGAGATCAGGGACACCATGATGCCCAGGGCGGACACCACCCGCAGCGGCACCTTGGAAAATGCCGTGATGCCCGTCACCGCCAGCTGGAGCAGGCGCATGAAGTTGAAGCTGGTCTCGCCATGGGCGCGGGCGTCGGGCACGAACTCGATGCCCGTCGCGGGGAAGCCCACCCAGGCAAACAGGCCCTTCATGTAGCGCGCCCGCTCGGGCAACTGCCGCAGGGCCAGCACGACGGCACGATCCAGCAGGCGGAAGTCGCCGGCGTCGGCGGGCAGCTCGAAGCGCGAGCCCTTCTGCATCAGCCAGTAGAAGGTGCGGGTGTAGAGGCGCCGTGCGGGCGACTGCGACTCGCGCCGTCCCCGTTGCACGCCATAGACCACGTCATAGCCTTCGCGCCAGCGGTCCAGCATCTGGAGTGCACAGCTGATGGGGTGCTGGCCGTCTGAATCCATGCTGATCACCACCTCGCCCTCGACGGCATCCAGGCCGGCCGTCAGCGCCGCCTCCTTGCCGAAATTCCGGGACAGGCGCAGCAGACGCACCGGCAGGCCCTGGCGGATCAGGCCCTGCACGACCATCACTGTGTCGTCGCGACTGCCGTCATCGATGACCATCAGCTCCAGCGCATCGGCATGGGGCGCCAGCTCTTCGACCAGCTTGGGCAACAGCCACGACAGATTGCGCGCCTCGTTGAAAGCCGGCATCACCACCGACAGCAGCCGCGGCCGGCCGCGGGCCGGCAGCTGCGTGAGGGAATGAGGCTGGGTGGAGTTCTCAGGGAGCGACATAAAGGCACAGATGCTTGTTGCAGGCCAGCGCTTCGCCATGCGGGCGCTGGGTGTCCCGGTCCAGGACCTGGTAGCGCACGACCGCACGCGGCGGCGGCGCGTAGAGACGGCCCGCACTGTAGAAGAAGGCCGAGTGGTCCGGCTTGCTGGCGTACTGGAGCCCGCAGGCGGCCGTCCAGGCCTGCGCGCCGCAGGCCTTCTCGTAGGCATGGATCAGCTCACGGTCCGAAGCGCGCAGCGACTCCTTGGGGCCGAGCCACAGAAAGCCCATGGCCGTCAGGAGCAGGACCACGACGCCCGTGCCCCAGTGGCGCGCCGTGCCGAGCTTCGCGGCATCGAACTGGGCGAGCCACAGCAGCACCACGCCGGGCAAGGCCGTGACCGCATAGGTGGGGATGATGTTGCGGGCCGCGCTGAACAGCAGCAGCGGTGCCGCCGTGATGCACAGCGCGTAGGCCCACAACTCGCGGCCGAGGCGTTCGGGCGCGGGCGTCGTCCGCGCCCGACGGCCGCCCAGCCAGGCGGCCAGGCCGTGCAGCACCCAGGGCAGGGCCGAGATCAGCACGAACAGCCAGATCATGCCGATGGGCTGGGCATGGGCGAAGCCGTAGCGGTCTCCCTTCCAGCCGGGCTGCAGGAATCGCATCACGTGCTCGCCCAGCAGGAAGTACTGCAGGAAGCCGGGCGTCCGCTGCTCGGCCCAGACATACCAGGGCACGGCCAGGCCCAGCCAGATCAGCCAGGCCAAAGGGTCCCTGACGATGCGGCTGACCGCGCCCCAGTGCCGACGCCACAGTGCATGGAGCACGGGCGGCAGCAGGGCCAGCACACCCGCGGCCGGGCCCTTGGTCAGCAGGGCCAGGCCCAGGCCGAGGGCCAGCACGCGGCCGGCACGGCGGACGGAGGCGGCGTCTGGTGCCGTGAGCGAGCGCCACCAGGCGGCCTGCACCAGCAGCACGGTGGCCATCAGCGTGGCATCCGTCATCACGGCGCCGGCGCAGATGAAATACATGGGGCACAGCATCAGCGCTGCCAGGGCGGCCGCCCGCTGCACCGGCGCCAGACTGGGTCGCAGCATCCAGTCCAGGCTCCAGAGGCCCAGCAGCGCCCAGCCCAGCGCCGCCAGCCGGCCCGACCACTCATTGACGCCGAAGAGCTCCATCAGCAGGGCCTGGCTCCAGGTGGACAGCGGCGGCTTGGCCCAGAAGACTTCGGTGGGCGTCACATGCGGGCTGACCCAGTCGCCCAGTTGCACCATGAGCCTTGCGATCTCGGCATAGCGAGCCTCGGTATGGTCGGTGAGGGCCATCAGGGGCAGGCTCAGCAGGCGCAGCAGCACGGCTGCCAGAAGCAGGTAGAGCCAGGGGCGTGCGCTGGGGGCGCTTCGCAGCGGGCTGGCGGAGGGGGTCTGTGAAGCGTTGATCGAGGCGGAACTCATGCAGCGGTGGAGTGGCGTGGCGTCACGGGGCGGCGTGTGGCGAAGGCGTGGCGCATTCTCGCCGAGCCGGCCGGGTTCGGGCCCCCGTTTGAACCACAATCACGCCATGAATGACGCCCAAGTCCTGCACTTCTTCCAGACCCTGCGCACGGCCAACCCTTCGCCCCAGACCGAGCTGGAGTACAGCAGCGTCTTCGAGTGCCTGGCAGCCGTGCTGCTGTCGGCCCAGGCCACCGACGTGGGTGTCAACAAGGCCACCCGCAAGCTGTTCGCCCGGGCCAATACGCCCGCCAAGATCCTGGCCCTGGGCGAGGAAGGCCTGGCCGATGCCATCAAGACCATCGGCCTGTACCGCAACAAGGCGCGGAACCTCCTGAGCACCTGCCGCATCCTCGTAGAGCAGCACGGCGGCCAGGTGCCGCGCAGCCGGGAGGCCCTGGAGGCCCTGCCGGGCGTGGGCCGCAAGACGGCCAATGTGGTGCTCAACGTGGCCTTCGGCGAGCCGACGATGGCGGTGGACACGCATATCTTCCGCGTCAGCAACCGCACCGGCCTGGCACCGGGCAAGACGCCGCTGGCGGTCGAGCAGGGCCTGCTGAGACGGGTGCCGGCGGAGTTCATGGTCGACGCCCACCACTGGCTGATCCTGCACGGCCGCTACGTCTGCCAGGCGCGGCGCCCGATGTGTGAGCGCTGCAGCGTGCGCGTGGATTGCGACCTGGGCCGCAGCCTGCCCTGACCACCGCCCGCCCCTACAATGCCGCATCACCAGTAGGCGAGATTCGTCACAGCCAGCCATGCCAAGCATCACCGACCTAGTCGACCGGGTGGAGAGGCTCCTCCTGCGTCACGACGAGCTGACCCGCACCAACGCCCTGCTCGAGGAGCAGGTCCGCGCCCTGACCCAGGAGCGCGACGGCATGCGCTCCCGCCTCAACGCCGCCAGGGCCCGCATCGACGCCCTGCTGGATCGCCTGCCGCTGGAATCGGAGAAGAACGCGCCATGAAGCAGATGGAAGTGACCATCATGGGCCAGAGCTATCTGCTGGGGTGCCCGGAAGGCGGCGAGGCCGCGCTGAGCAAGGCGGTGGCGCAGGTCGACCGCGAGATGTGCGGTATCCGTGACGCCGGCCGGATCAAGGCGCGCGAGCGCATCGCCGTGCTCGCCGCGCTGAACCTGGCCTACCAGCTCGCCGAGCAGCCCTCGGCCCGTGCCGGCGCGTCGTCGGCCCCGGCCAGTCCGGAAGGCGCCCTACCTGATCTCGACGGGCTCATCAAACGTCTCGACGAAGCCCTTGCCCAGGATGGGCAACTGCTCTGAACAAGGCCGGCGAGGCCCTAGAATGGGCTCGTCCGTTGCGTTCGCGTGAGTCTTATATTTCCTTGAACCGATGCTCTTTGAGCATGGGCTTGGAACATCGCCTGGCTGGTGTGATCGTCTCGCGTCAGATGAACCCGAAGCCTTGCTGACCTCGCCCACCTGAATCCCCTGGGTTCAGGAATGCGGCTCACGGCTCGCGGCGGACACCTTCTTCCCGCCTGCTGCGCCCCTGCCCGGGGTCGCAGTAGCATCTGCCCGGCCCGCGACCGGCCCGCGCCTCGGCTGGCACGGGCCCCAGGCGCCTCTTGCGCTGAGCCCCTGCCCATGAATTACTGGCTGATGAAGTCGGAGCCGGACGAGTGCTCCATCGACGACCTGGCCGCCGCGCCGGGCCAGACCGTGCCCTGGATCGGCGTGCGCAACTACCAGGCCCGCAACTTCATGCGCGATGCCATGCGGCTGGGAGACGGCGTGCTGTTCTATCACTCCTCCTGCCCGCAACCCGGCATCGCCGGCATCGGCAAGGTGAGCAGCCCGGCCTACACGGACGCCAGCCAGTTCGACCCCGACAGCCCCTATTTCGACCCCAAGTCCAAGCCGGAGGCGCCGCGCTGGCTGCATGTCGACGTGGGCTTCGTGCGCAAGACCCGGCTGCTGGGCCTGACGGAGATGCGCCAGCATGCCAGCCTGGCCAGCATGCGGGTGCTGCAGGCCGGCAACCGGTTGTCCATCACGCCGGTGAGCCCCGAGGAATGGGAGGCCGTGATGGACCTGCTGGACTAGATGTGAAGCGTCAAGAGGTTGTTTCCTGACGAACTGAGCCTGGAGATGGGCGGCAGACCGCCGATGCCGCTATGCGGACGATGGCAGTTGTAGTGATGCTGCCACTGGGCCAAGGCCTCAGTGCGCTGGGCCGAGTTCTGATACGTCCAGCCATAGGCCCATTCGCGCAGAGCCGACTGGATGAAGCGCTCGGCCTTGCCATTGGTCTGGGGCCGGTAAGGCTTGGTGAACGAGTGCTTGATGCCGAGCTCCAGGCAGGCCTGGCGGAACTCGCGTGAGCGGAAGGCCGAGCCGTTGTCGGTGAGCAGCCGTTGCACGCAGACCCCCATCCTGGCGTAGTAGGCCACGGCGGTTCTCAGGAACAGCACCGCCTGCACCTTCTTCTCGTCCGGATGCATGGCCGTGAAGGCCAGCCGGGCGTGATCGTCGATGGCGACGAACAGCGTCTCCCAGCCCGCGCCATCCACCGAGTCGCGCCGATTGCCTGTGACACGGTGGCTCGGACGCACGATGCGGCCGAGCTTCTTGGTATCCATGTGCAGCAGCTCGCCTGGCGCCTCGCGCTCGTAGCGCACGACAGGCTGTGCGGGCTCCAGGTCGCTGAGCTTGGACAGCCCGGCTCGTGCCAGCACGCGGCTGACTGTCGAGGCCGACACGCCCACGCTGCGTGCGATGTTGGACTGCAGCATGCGCCTGCGTCGCAGTTCAACGATGAGCAGTGCCTTGGCCGGATCGATGCTGCGCGGCGAGTGCGCCGGACGCGACGAGGCATCGCCCAGCGCTGCCTCACCGCCGGCCAGATAGCGCCCCAGCCACTTCCTGGCGGTGGGCGCCGTCACGCCTTGGGCAGCGGCAGCTTCAGGGGCACTGAGAACGCCTGCGGTCATCTGTTTGACCATCTCGATGCGGCGGGCGTACGTAAGTCGGGCATGCTTATGGCTGTTCATCCGGTGTTGGCTCTGGAGTGGATTGGGTGTTTGGCGACTTCCAGTCTCTCAAACCCAATCCGGATGAACACCGGATACAACCTATTGAAGCTTCACAACTAGACCGGCGAATAGACCGGCCACGGGCCCCGGCAAGCAGACGCTCTCCTACACCAGCCATCGTGCCCTCAGGGGCGCAGAGGGCTCGCTCCCGGCGGTCTGCTCAGGGCTGGCTGCCGAAGGGAATGGGCGCCAGCACGACCTGGTTGCCCCCGCGACGTTGCGCCTCCTGGATGGCCGACTGAGCGGCTTCCAGCAGTTCCTCCTGGCGCGAGGCGGTGTGCGGGAAGCTGGCCACGCCCATGGACAGCGAGAGATGCAGGTCCAGGCCCTGCACCACGATGATCTGGGTCACGCACTGCCTGCGCAGCTGCTCCATGCGCGCATGGGCGGTGGCCAGGCCCACGCCGGACAGCAGCACCGCAAACAGCTGCTCGCCCACGCGGCAGGCCGCGTCCATGGCACGTGTGTTGGCACGCAGCATGCGGCCCAGCCCTTCCAGCATGCGCAGCTGGGCTTCGGCCCGCAGGTGTTGGACCTCGGCCGGCAAGGGATCCAGGGAGATCAGCACGAGGGCGAATTCGCGGTGTTCTCGGGTGGAGAGATCGATCTCGCGGAGCAGCTGGTCGTCGAACTGGGCGCGGAGGTAGAGGCCGGAGGTGTCGTCCCGACCGCTGCCCTTCTCGGACTCGCGACGCAGCAGTTCCATGGACTTCTGCTGCTGCTCGATCTGCTGCAGCGCCCGCTGCAGGTGCGACTCGCGGTGCTTCTCCTCGGTGCGTTCGGACCACATCGACAGGATGTGATCGGCGCCCAGGGGCACTCGGGTGACCATGAAATCGCGGCGGCGCCCCCCCAGCTCCAGGCGGTGTTCGCTGACCACCACATTGCGCTGTGCCATGACGGCCTGCTCGACGCGACGCATGGCCTGGACTTCATCGCCCCGCATGAGGTCTACGTCGCTGCTGCCGACCAGGGAGGATTCCGTCCGCTCGAAGAGCCGGTCCAGGCCCGCGCTGGCATACACATAGCGGCCGGTGGCCAGGGACTTGACCGCCAGAAAGGCACCCAGCGGCTCGGCCAGGCTCAACAGGGCTCCGGCTGCACCGCTGTCGGACAGGCCCTGCGACTGCAGCCAGTCCTGCAAGCTGCCCGGGCGGCCTGCCATGCCCTGTGCGATCGCCGATTGAATGTCCATGCCTTGAAAGCCTTCTTGCTTCTTTCCAATGCTCCCTCGCGCCGGCCCGTGAGCGCGCCCTCGCAGACGCGCACCGGGCGACCAGTCCATCCTTTGCATGGATGTTCGCTGGCGGCCTTTGAATGCTCCGCGCATGGTAGCCAAATCCGGAGCGCTTGGCGGTCACGCCTGCCCCCTATTTGGGTCATCCTTCTCGTCCGGGAAGCCCCCAGGTTCATTGTGCGGATGGCGCGCGCCACATCCTTTGGCAGGTTATCGCGCCCATGCAGCGAAAATACCTGATTTCCGCCCTGCCTTGCCCCTTGGCTTGCCTGCGGATTCGATCCCTGCTCAGTGCCCTTTCCCGCGCCGCTTCAGCCTTCATGTCTGCCCCCCCTGACTTCGACCTTCTCATCATCGGCGCCGGAGCTGCCGGCCTCTTCTGTGCTGCCCAGGCCGGCCAGCTGGGATTGCGAGCCCTGCTGATCGACCATTCGCCCCGGCTGGCGGAAAAGATCCGCATTTCCGGCGGCGGACGCTGCAACTTCACCAACCGCGAAGCCGGCCCCGGCAATTACCTCTCCGAGAATCCGCACTTCTGCCGCTCTGCCCTGGCACGTTACACGCCCCAGGATTTCATGGCCTTGCTGCAGAAACATGGCATCGGCTTCCATGAGAAGCACCGCGGCCAATTGTTCTGTGACGAAGGCAGCGAGCGCATCATCCAGATGCTGAGAGATGAGTGCGACGCCGTGGGCGTGCAGCGCTGGCAGCCCTGCACCGTGGCGGCCGTCCATGCCCTGGACCAGGGCTTCGAGCTGGAGACCAGCCAGGGCCCCGTGCGCGCCCCCTCCCTCGTGGTGGCCTGTGGCGGCCTGCCCGTGCCCAAGATCGGTGCCAGCGACTTCGGCCTGCGCCTGGCCCGGCAGTTCGGCCATGAGCTGGTCACACCGCGCCCGGCGCTCGTGCCCCTGACCTTCTCCGAGCAAAGCTGGGCGCCCTTTGCCGAGCTGGCCGGCCTGTCGCTGGAAGTCGTCGTCAGCGCGGGCCAGGGCAAGCAGCGCACCCGCTTTCTGGAGGACCTGCTGTTCACCCACCGCGGCCTCAGCGGTCCCGCCATCCTGCAGATCTCCAGCTACTGGCAGCCAGGCCAGGCCATCGAGATCGACCTCCTGCCTACCCTGGACCTGGCGGCAGCCCTGCGCGAGGCCAAGTCGGGCAGCCGCAAGCAGCTGGGCAACGTGCTGGGCGAATGGATGCCCGCCCGCCTGGCCCAGACCTGGCTGGCCCAGCAGGGACTGGACGGAAGCCGCCCCATGGCCGATTGCAAGGACAAGGACCTCGAAGCCCTCGCCCGCAGCCTCAAGCAATGGCAACTCACGCCCGCCGGCGATGAGGGATGGAAGAAGGCTGAGGTGATGCGGGGTGGCGTCAGCACGCGTGAGCTCAGCTCCCAGACCCTGGAGAGCCGGCGCCAGCCGGGCCTGTACTTCATCGGCGAGGTCGTGGACGTCACCGGCTGGCTGGGCGGCTACAACTTCCAGTGGGCCTGGGCAAGCGCCCATGCCTGCGCCCAGGGCGTCCTGGCCCGCCAGCAGCAGCTGAGCGCTGATGCGGCAACTGCCTGAACCCCGCCTCGGCGGTATCTTGGCGAAGTGTCAAATCTGTGGCTATAATCCCGGTCTTTGCTAGCAAACCAGCGCGTCGATTCGGAAGCGGACTCCGGATACTTCCGCTTCAGAACTGCCGGACCAATCCTGGTTTGAACAGTTCAGGCGAACACCGAGCGCACATTGAAGGAACCATTGCTTCATGACCACCATTCGCGTCAAAGAAAACGAGCCGTTCGACGTGGCCCTGCGTCGCTTCAAGCGCACCATCGAAAAGCTGGGCCTGCTCACCGAGCTGCGTGCTCGTGAGTTCTACGAAAAGCCCACCGCCGAGCGCAAGCGCAAGAAGGCTGCCGCCGTCAAGCGTCATTACAAGCGCGTGCGCAGCATGCAGCTGCCCAAGAAGCTGTACTGAGCTTCTTGCTGAGCTTGTCGTTTTCTGGCGCCGTCAGGCGTCCACGCTGCTGAAGAGGCTTGCCTCTTCAACAAAGCCCGCGCAGGACGCTGTCGCGGGCTTTTTCCATTTCGGCGCTTGATTCAGGTCCTGAACCAGGCCGACCGTCCGCCTCTTTTTACCGATTGATCCCCATGACGCTCAAAGAACGCATCACCGAAGACATGAAGGCCGCCATGCGCGCCAAGGAAGCCGACAAGCTCTCCACCATCCGCATGCTGCTGGCCGCCGTCAAGCAGAAGGAGGTCGACGAGCGGGTGGAGGTGGACGACGTCATGCTGGTTGGCATCGTGGACAAGCTCATCAAGCAGCGCAAGGACGCCATCGCCCAGTACACCGCCGCCGCGCGCCAGGACCTGGCTGACAAGGAAGCCGCGGAAGTCGTGGTCCTGGAAGCCTATCTGCCGGCCCGCCTCAGCGAAGCCGAAATCCAGTCCGCCGTGGCCGCCATCGTGGCCGAGCTGGGCGCCAAGGGCCCGGGCGACATGGGCAAGGTGATGGGCGCCGTCAAGACCCAGCTGGCCGGCAAGGCCGACATGGGACTGGTGTCTGCCGCGGTCAAGAAGGCCCTGGCGCCCTGATCCCGCTAGCATCACCCGCCTGCACCACACGGAGCCTCGCACCATGCCCCTGCCGCTCAATCGCCTGACGCCCGACTTCGCCGTCGCCCCTCAGCTGGAGCCTGCGGCCATGGCCGAGGCCGCCGCTGCGGGCTTTCGCAGCGTGATCAACAACCGCCCCGACGGCGAGGGCGGCCCCGAGCAGCCCAGCAGCGCCAGCGTGGCCGCCGCTGCGGCCGAGGCGGGCCTGCAGTACGCACATCTGCCGGTGGCGGGCGGCTATCAGTCGCCAGAGGAGATTGCCGCCTTCCGCGAGCTGCTGGTCACCCTGCCGGGCCCCGTGCTGGCTTTCTGCCGCTCGGGCGCACGCTGCACCAAGCTCTACGTGGCAGCCACCCAGGGCTGAACACGGCCGGCGGCCCCACGACGAGGACGCCGCCCCCGCCTGCTCGGGGCTTACCCTCATCCGGCGTCGAATTCAGGCAGCGTTCAGCGGGCAATCGATACAGTCCGGAGCAAGCTGGCAGGGCCCACCGCCCTGCCCTTTGCTCCAGGAATTGCCCATGAATGCCTTGATTGCCTTTGCGGAGGCCATCGACAGACTCAACGACCGGTTCGGCGTGCTCGCCGAATGGGCCGTGCTGCTGTCCTGCCTCATCAGCGCGGCCAATGCCGTCGTCCGCTACACCCTCGACTACAGCTCGAACTCCTTCCTCGAGATCCAGTGGTACCTGTTCGCCGTCTGCGTGATGCTGGGCGCGGCGCAGGTGCTGCGCATCAACGAGCATGTGCGGGTGGACCTGGTCTACAGCCGCCTGTCCGGCAAGGGCAAGGTGATGGTCGATCTCTTCGGCATCACCGTCTTCCTGCTGCCCGTGATCGGCTACATGGCCTGGCTGTCCTGGGGACTGTTCATGGGCAAGCTGACCACGGGCATGCGGCCGGACGACAGCATCGCCAGCCTGGGCTTCCTGGCCTATGTACACAAGCTGCTGGTGAGCGGTGAGGTCTCCAGCAATGCCGGCGGTCTGATCCGCTGGCCCGCCGTGCTGATGCTGCCCCTGGGCTTCGCCATGGTCTGGCTGCAGGGCGTGGCCGAGATCATCAAGCGCATCGGCTGGCTGGGCCACCGCTACAACATGGACACGCACTACGAGAGGCCCCTGCAATGATCAGCATGGAGCAATTCCCGCCCCTGATGTTCGCGGGGCTGATCATCATCATGCTGATCGGCTTCCCCGTGGCCTTCTCGCTGGCGGCCCTGGGCCTGGGCTGCGGCCTGTTCGCCATCAGCCAGGGCTGGTTCCCGCCCGAGTTCATGGCGGCACTGCCGCAGAACGTGTTCGGCATCCTCAGCAACGACCTGCTGCTGGCCATCCCCTTCTTCACGCTGATGGGCTCGCTGCTGGAGAAATGCGGCCTGGCCGAGGACATGCTGGACTCCATGGGCCAGCTCTTCGGCCCCATCCGCGGCGGCCTGGGCTACTCGGTGATCATCGTGGGCTTCATCCTCGGCGCCATCACCGGCACCGTGGCCGGCCAGGTGATCGCGATGGCGATGATCTCGCTGCCGGTGATGATGCGCTACGGCTACAACATGCGCTACGCCACCGGCGTGCTGGCCGCCTCGGGCACCATCACCCAGCTGGTGCCGCCGTCCCTGGTGCTGGTGGTGCTGGCCGACCAGCTCGGCAAGTCCGTGGGCGACATGTACAAGGGCGCCTGGGGTCCGTCCATCCTGCAGGTGCTGATCTTCGCGCTCTACACCTTCATCCTCTCGCGCATCAAGCCGCACCACGTGCCTGGCGTGCCCAAGGAGGCGCGCACCCTGCAGGGCTGGGCCCTGTGGAAGAAGTGCCTGCGCGGCATCATCCCTTCGGCCGTGCTGATCTTCGCCGTGCTGGGGTCGATGGGCGGCCTGCCGGGCATCGATTCCGCCGTCTGCACCCCGACCGAAGCCGGCGCCATGGGCGCGGTGGGCGCCTTCGTGCTGGCCGCCATGCATGGCCGCCTGAACTGGCCGCTGGTCAAGGGCACCATGATGGGCACCATGCGCATCACGGCCATGGTGGTCTTCATCCTGATCGGCTCGCGCACCTTCTCCCTGGTGTTCCAGGGCGTGGAAGGTGGCCAGTGGATTGAGCACATGCTGTCCAACCTGCCGGGCGGCCAGATCGGCTTCCTGGTGGTGGTCAACATCTTCATCTTCTTCCTGGCCTTCTTCCTGGACTTCTTCGAGATCGCCTTCATCATCCTGCCCATGCTGGGTCCGGTGGCGGACAAGATGGGCATCGACCTCGTCTGGTTCGGCGTGATGCTGTGCGTGAACATGCAGACCAGCTTCATGCACCCGCCCTTCGGCTTCGCGCTGTTCTACCTGCGCGGCATCTCGGACACCCTCTTCAAGCAGGGCTCCCTGCCCCGCAAGGTGGAGTCCAGCGACATCTACATGGGCTCCATTCCCTGGGTGTTCATGCAGCTGATCCTGGTGGCCATCGTGATCTTCTTCCCCGTCACCGTGACCGCCTTCCTCGACAAGGAGAAAGCCGTCGACATGGACCAGGCCACCCAGTTGCTGCAGGGCATGGACACCGGCAAGGATCAGGACAAGGGCAAGGACGAGCTCAGCTCGGACGACGCCAGCAAGCTCTTCGCACCGGAGGCGGCAAGTGCGCCGGCCTCGTCGGCCAGCGGGGCGGCTGAGGATCCGAACGAGGCGGTGCTGAGGGCGCTGCAGCAGGAAGGCAAGAAGTAGTCTTGCCCCTGGCAAGGCGGAGCCGGCTGATGGCAACGTCAGCCGGCTTTTTCACGGCCCGCCTTTGTATAGTGCCGCCATGGCCGCCCTTCACGAAAGCACGGACTTCCCTGGCAAGGCGGCGCTGCCGAAACGCTGGCAGGGCGACGTCTACCGGTACTGCACCTTTGCCGATCTGGAGCTGGAAGGTCAGGCGTTCGAGGGCCTGCTGGACGCTTGCGTCCTGAGCCACTGCACCTGGTACTGGGGCCTGTTCAATGGCACCCGCTTCATCGAGGTGGAGTTCCGCAACTGCGTGTTCCGCGGCACGGCCTTCGCTGCCTGCATCTTCGTGACATGCAGGTTCGTGAACTGCCGCTTCATCAAGGACCGCATGGACTCGCCCTGCAGGTTCGACGACTGCGCCTGGCATGCCTGCGAGCAGCTGGGCTGCGAGGGTCTGCCGCACACGGATGCGGCAGCACTGGCCGCGCCGCGTTGACGGCCCGGCAGCTTGCCGATCGCCCAGGCGCCGCCGCTTGACCTGCCCGGCCTCACAGCCCGCCGATGAAATAGCGCTTCAAGCCGGCCAGCACCATTTCCACGGCGATGGCCGTCAGCACCAGGCCCATCAGCTTCTCGATGGCCGAGACCACCGAGTCGCCCAGCAGCTTGCGGATGCGGTCCGCCAGGACCAGGGTCAGGCCGGAGATCAACATGGCGGCGGTCAGGGCGCCCACCCATTCCATGATGCGGTCCGGCTGGCGCGAGGCCAGCAGCAGCACGGTGGCCATCGCGGACGGGCCGGCCAGCAGGGGCACGGCCAGCGGGAAGATCAGGGGTTCGCGACCCGGCTCCACGCCATAGGCCGATTCGCCAGAGCTGCCGAAGATCATGCGCATCGCGATGATCAGCAGGATCACGCCGCCGGCCACCTCCAGCGAGCGCTCGGACAGATGCATGACGCGAAGGAAGCCGTCGCCCAGGAACATGAAGGCGAAGAGCACCAGAAAGGCGATGCTGACCTCGCGCACGGCCACCTTGACGCGACGCTCCTTGGGCACGGCACGCATGATGGGGATGAAGATGGGGAGGCTGCCCAGGGGATCCAGCACCAGCAGGAGCAGGATCAGGGCGGAGAGAAAGCTGTGGTCCATGGGGCGCTATTGTCGGCGAGTTCGGCCAGCGGACCGCGGGTTAACCATTAGCACGCGTGCCATCCTCACGCGAAGCGGCCTGCGATCATGCTGGCCAGCCGCCGCCTTCGCCCTTGCATGCCCCTCTCGTCCGCCATGCCCCACGCCCCACTCGACACCCTGGACAGCCGCATCGTCGAAATCCTCCAGCGCGAAGGCCGCATCGCCAATGTGGACCTGGCCGCGCGGGTGCAGCTCTCGGCACCGCAGTGCTTCCGTCGGGTCCGGGCGCTGGAGGAGCGCGGCGTGCTGCGCGGCTACCGGGCCGAGGTGGACCCACAGTCCCTGGGCCTGGGCGTGACCGCCTATGTGAGCCTCAATATCGAGGCGCAGGCCTTTGTGCGGGTCCGGGACATCGAGACGCTGCTGAAGGCCTTCCCCGAGATCCTGGAATGCCACACCGTCTCGGGAGACTGCGACTACCTGCTCAAGGTGGTGGCAGCCGACCTCAAGTCACTCTCTCAGTTCCTGACCGACAAGCTCATGCAGCTGCCCGGCGTGGCCGATGTCCGCTCCATGATCTGCCTGGAAGAGATCAAGCCCCCCTCCCCCCTGCCGGTGCGCTGAGCGGCGTTCAGGCAGCCGGCATGCCGCAGGCAAGACCTGCCCCCTCTCCTGTCCGCGCTTCTGAGCCCTTCAGCCACGCGGATGATGCTGGGCGTGCAGGGCCTTGAGGCGCTCGCGCGCCACGTGGGTGTAGATCTGCGTGGTCGACAGGTCGGCATGCCCCAGCAGCAACTGAACCGCGCGCAGGTCGGCACCATGGTTCAGCAAATGGGTGGCAAAGGCATGGCGCAGGGTGTGCGGCGAGATGCTCTGCCGGATCCCGGCCTGCAGCGCGTACTTCTTGACCAGGCGCCAGAACATCTGCCGGCTCAGGGCCTCGCCGTAGCGGTTCAGGAACAGCGCCTCGGGCTGCGCGCCGGCGGCCAGCTGGGGGCGCGCTTCGTGCAGATAGCGCAGCAGCCAGTCGCGCGCCACTTCGCCAAAGGGCAGGAGGCGTTCCTTGCTGCCCTTGCCCATCACCCGCATGGCCGCTTCCTTGAGACCCACATGCAGCGTCTTCAGCTCCACCAGTTCGCTGACCCGCAGGCCGCTGGCATACATCAGCTCCAGCATGGCGCGATCACGCAGGCCCAGGGGCTGGTCCACGTCCGGCGCGTTCAGCAGGGACTCGACCTGCGCCTGCGTGAGCGTCTTGATGCTGCGCTGCAGGCGGTGTGAGGGCAGCAGCTGCAGGGTCGGGTCTTGCCTCAGCCGCCCTTCGCGAAGGGCCCAGCGGAAGTAGCGCTTGAAGCAGCTCAGACGCCGATTGGCGCTGCTGGGCTTGCTGCCCTCGTGGCGGACGCTGATGTAGGCCTGGAGATCGGCCTGGCTGGCCTCGTCCAGGCTGCGCCCCAGTTCGGCATCCAGCCAGTCCGCGAGAAGGGCCAGGTCGCGGCCGTAGGCCTGGCGGGTGGCCGCGGACAGGCCGTCCTCCAGCCACAGCGTCTCCAGGAAGAGCTCGGCGGACTGTGCGCTGCTCCGGCGGGCCGCACTGGAAGGCACGCCAGGCGGAGCCAGGACGGCTGTCTTGCGAGCACGCGGCACGGAAGGGGCTCAGTCCAGCTTCAGCTTCTGGGTCTCCACGACCTTCTTGTAGACCTCGTACTCGGCCTTGATCTGGGCCGCGAACTGCTCGGGCGTGTTGGCCACGATCAGGGAACCGGTGTCTTCGATGCGCTTGCGCACATCGGGCATCTCCAGCGTCTTCTTGACGGCCGTGTTGACCTTGTCCACCACCTCCCTGGGCAGGCCCTTGGGCCCGTAGATGCCGTAGTAGGCCATGCGGTTCACCGGCTCCAGGCCGACCTCCTTGAAGGTAGGCACCTGGGGCAGCTGGGCCAGGCGCTGGGGCGCGGCCACGACGATGGGGATCAGGCGCCCGTCCTTGATGAAGGGCAGCGCCGAAGGCAGGTTGTCGAAGATCATGGGCACCTGGCCGGCCACCGTGTCATTGAGGGCCGGGCCCGCGCCGCGGTAGGGGATGTGCAGCACGAAGACGCCGGCCAGGGACTTGTACAGCTCCATCTGCAGGTGGCCGATGCCGCCGGTGCCCGAGGTCGCGTAGCTGTGCTTGCCCGGGTTCTTCTTGAGCTCGGCCAGGAAGCCTTTGTAGTCGCGGGCCGGGAAGCTGGGATGGACCGCGATGATGTTGGGCGTGGCCGCCACGTTGATGATGGGCGTGAAGTCGGTCAGCGGGTTGTAGGGGATCTTGGGGTCGATGGCCGGATTGGCCGCGGTGGTCGAGACCGTGGCCATGCCCAGGGAGTAGCCGTCCGGTGCGGACTTGGCCGTCTCGTTGGCGCCCACCTTGCCGCCGCCGGCCTTGTTCTCCACGATCATGGTCTGGCCCAGCGGGCCGTTGATCTTCTCGGCCACCACGCGGGCCACGATGTCCGTGGTGCCGCCCGGCGCGAAGGGCACGACCAGCTTGACCGGCTTGTTCGGATAGGCCTGGGCCAGGACCATCCCGGGCGTTGCCAGGGCCGCCAGGGCCAGGGGAATGTGCTTGAGAATCGTGCGACGGCTCATGGGGCTCCTCTCGTGTACTGGCTGAAGGGAGGTGCCAGTCTATGCCAGCTCGGGGCCTCCAGGCCTCGGCGCGGGCGGTTCAGTCACAGGCGAGCTGGGACTCAAGCCAGGCTCGGGCGACGGCCTCGTCGCGGAAGCTGGCGAAGGGGATGCCGGCGGCGTCGAAGCATCGCGCCATGGCCTCATCCATCAGGCCGGCGCCTTCGACCTCAGGCGCCGTCACATGGGCGACGGCCCTCGGCGCCATCCCTGAGGCCGACAGGTGCTGCAGCAGCCCGGCAAAAGTGTGCAGGGCCTCGTCTGTGGCCAGCGTGCTGTAGCCGATGATGGCCAGCAGCACCCAGGGGCCCTGTGCCTGCAGCGGCGGAATCTGGACGGCCAGCAACTGCCCCAGGGCCAGGACCAGCTCCTTGTTGAAGGGGCCTTCCGCATGGTTCAGCAGGAAGGGCCAGTCGCCGTGGATCCGCACCTGGCCGTGCAGGGGGAAGCGACTCTGGGCGTAGGCGTCGGTGCTGTCGTTGATGGGGCTCATGGGCTGCAGGGCAAGGGCTGGCCGCATGGGATCGAATGATACGGCCAGGGACCCGCCGTGAAAGCCCCATGTCATGGGCACACTGGCACACTGCCTGCATGCCCGACCTGCTGCTCCTGCTCCCCGACTTCCTGCTGATCACCGCCGGCTTCGCGCTGTGCCGCTGGACCTCGCTGGACCGCCCGGTCTGGAGCAGCGTGGAGCGGCTGGTGTACTACCTGCTGTTCCCGGTCCTGCTGTTCAACTCCATCTCCCGCAGCCAGTTGCGGCCGGGCGAGACCCTGGCCCTGGCCGGCGCGGGCGTGGCGGTGCTGCTCAGCGGCGTGCTGCTGGCCTATGCCCTGCGCCTGTGGCCGGGCATACATGCGCAGAACCATGCCTCGGGCGCCCAGGTGGCCTTCCGCTTCAACTCCTTCGTGGCCCTGGCCCTGGCCGAGCGGCTGCAGGGCGCACAAGGCGTGGCCTGGATCGCCCTGCTGATCGCGCTGTGCGTGCCGCTGGCCAATGTGGCCGCTGTCTGGCCGCTGGCGCGCCATGGCGGGCACGGCTATCTGCGGGAGCTGGTCCGCAACCCGCTGATCGTGTCGACGGTGCTGGGCCTCGCCGCCAACCTCAGCGGCCTGCGCCTGCCCGAGCCGGCGGCCGTGAGCCTGCAGAAGATCGGCGTGGCCGCCCTGCCCCTGGGCCTGATGGCCGTGGGCGCCGGCCTGCGCTTCGGCGCCCTGCGCGATGCGCCCGGGCTGGCCGGCGCCCTGCTCTTCATCCGACACGCGGCCCTGCCGCTGGTGGCGCTGGGGCTGATCCACATGCTGGCCCTGCCCGCTGCGCAAGCCTCCATGCTGATGGCCTTCGCGGCGCTGCCGACGGCCTCCAGCAGCTATGTGCTGGCGGTGCGCATGGGAGGCAACGGGCCTTTCGTGGCGGGGCTGATCACGCTGTCGACGCTGCTGGGGATGGTGAGTTTGCCGCTGTGGCTGCTGGTGCAGACACAGTGGCCGGCGTAGTCGCAGGCTGAGGGCTGCCAACGCTGAGGCTTGGGCATTGGCGGCTTGGCCTGGGCAGGTTTTGCTGGGTCAGTACATGACCCCAAACTCCTGCGGAGTTCCTCGCGGATATGGAGGCGCTCATCTCTGAGGAGTTGTCGGATGAGGGACTCCGACAGCGGGTCATCGGCAGGGCCAGGGAGGCGGATCAGCGGGCAACAAGATCGAATCGCGAAACGTGATTCGGCAGCACTCGGCATCAGGGGTCAGGTCTTGCCTTCAGTTTTAAGACTTGACCCCGAGCCCCGAGTTGCTGCCCGGCGATCAGGCCGTCATCAAAGACGTGCTCGAAGGCCTCATCCTCAAGTACCAGGCCAAGCGCTGGGAAGCCGCTCGCCAAGCCGCAGCAGCCGAAGCCGCCGCCAAGGCGTCCTCGGCCCCGACTCCGAAGCGCCGCCAACAGGCCCGCCGCGCCGCCCAGCCTCCCGGCTGAGCCCGCTCGGTTTTAACGCCACCGCGGCTCCCCGCCGCACCGTCAACACCCCCGGCTCCTTAGCAGCTAGAAGGGGTTGGGCCGCTGCATTTTTTTCTCTATACCAACGACAAGAAGATTTGCGCCACACCCAGCAGCCACAGCGTCACCAGCACCGCCGCAGCCACGCCCACCGCCGGCACCAAGACCAATGGCAGCGGCTTCACCACCGGGCCGCGCATCTGCAAAGCCAGCGCATCCATGCTGCGGTGAAGGCCCTGCAAGGCCTGCTCTGGGGTTTGGGCGTTCTGCATGGGGATTCCTTTCACAAGGTCCTCCCGTTTTACGGCTTGCCCTGCCGTCGCGTCAATTCGGCTGCCGCGTACTGGTCCGCGTCATAGCCAATCGTCGCCGGGGTGCGTACCTCCCCACGGGCCAGCTTCTCCACCATGAAGCGCGTGGCCAGCGCCTGGCGCAGCAGCTCCGCCGAGATGCCGCCCCGCTCCACGGCCGCCTCCAGCCGGGCCACCGAGCGGTCGATGGTGTCCGCCTGGATGCCCTTGGCGATCAGCTCCACCACAAAGTCGCTCATCGTCATGCGCCGCTCCCCGGCCTCCCGCTCCACCCACGCCCGCACGTCCGGCGGCACGCTCAGGCTCAGCACCTGCTTTCTACGCATATGACACACCTTCACCAATGGGCATCGAGCGTTTCGATGCATTCAGGCGCATAGTGTCATATCTTGAAGGTCGCAGCGTATGACGGTGTTTTGCAAGTGCTGGCAAGCACTTGCGCAGCAACCGAAGGTTGCGTGATGTGTGATCCGTTCAGCCAGGGGGTCGCGGGGGATCTCCGCGCCTCACGCCCCGGCGTTCAGGGCGGTGGCTTCAGAGGGAACGAGCGGCGTTTTACGGCCTGCCCCCTTGGGGCCGCGATGCAGAACAAACACAGAACAAAGGCAGAACGACCACAGAACGAATGCAGAACACCACAGAACGGGCACCGAACAAAAGCCGAACGATTACCGAACGAACACCGAACAGTTACCGAACACCACCGAACACCGGGCAGCCCTCAGGGGGGCGGCTCGGCCACTGGGAGCCAAATCGTATGGAACACCCATCAGCAGGCGACGCGCCCGCCACCCCGCCCCAGCGCTCCGTGGCCGAGCGCCGCATGCGCCTGGAGCAGGTGCTGGCCAACACCCGCATCGAGGTCCATCAGCCCAGCCCCGAGTTCCTGGCGGATATGGAGGCGCTGATCACCGGGGCGCTTTGTGATAAAGAGGTGCGGCGGCGGATCATCGCCAGGGCCAGGGAGGCGGATCAGCGGGTGACCGCATTGAAAGTCAAGGCCTGAACCGCCTCACCATCTGGCTTCGACGGCCGCGACGGTCAAACTGACATACCTTATCTGGCCATCGTTAGGCCTTCGTACCTGGCTTCATCCACAGTCGGAGGACTGCCTGCCAAGACACTTACACAGCAATTTTGAGTTGCAACAAAATACTCCGTAACAACTCCACCGCGCTCGTGCAAGAACCCCGAACGAATTGTTTCCTGCTCGAACCAGCCATTTCCATTAACAAGAAATAGCCACCCATTATCGCTTGAGCATGCAGGCCAATATTCAAGCAAATCGCCCTCGTCCAGCACCCGGAAGCCGACAACATCCTCAAATTTCACTGTCGTGGTCTTCTTGCCAACCTCGAAATTCAACGTTACAACGAGCCTCCCAATTTCAAAATTAAGGTGGACCATATCAACCAACGAGCCGAGAGTGCTGCCCGTCTTCAATGGCGTAGCATCAACAAGTTGCATGGTCATTTATCCGACTCCGGCTTTTGAGGGTATCGAATCTTGTCAGTTGGCTTACCACGAGGATTCTGAATCTCAACAGTGGGCACATTACCGGAGCCAGCCGAGCTTCCTGGCCGAACGATGACGCGGCTGCCGTCCGGATTTGTCCCGACACGAACACCATTTCCCTTGTCGCTGACGTTTTCGCCTCCCGGGAACTTCTTATCAAAGTCGCCGTTTGCTTGATCAACGGGGTTGGATGAGGGCTTATCCCAGATCCTCGGGCCACCACCGAATCGCTCACCTCCGGTCGCCCCATCAACGGGGGGCGCGGGTTGATCGCTCTTGTTGCCCTTTTCACCCCCTCCAGAGTTGTCATTGCCATTGCCCGACTGAGCCTTGTCACCACCCGAATTACTAGTCGAATTGAAAATCTTCGCGGTCAGGTAAGTTCCGCCGATCAGTACAACACCACCAGCAACAATCCCACAGGCAGGTCCACAGACAAGAGTTCCACCGATGAAGGCTTCCGGTGCTGCGATCGCATTTCGCCCGTCCGGATCAATCTTTGCGTACGGATTGTTGTCCACATACGTGTAGAGCCCGAATCCCTTGCCAGTGTTCGCATCCGTGACGATGGGGTCAACACTCAGGAACCGCCCCGCAATCGGATCGTAATACCGCTGCTGCATGTAAACCAGCTCAGTCTCCGCATCCTGCACATGCCCCGTAAACCCAATCTGGCTGGTGGCCGCGCTGGGCTTGGCACCCGCGGCCACGTAGCCATAGGGCTCATACCGCGTGCGGCTGATCAGTGCCTTCGTGGGGCCCGTGCGAGCCACCGGGCTGCCCAGGGCGTCCGTGTGGACATACTGGGTGGCGCCACCCACCACGGTCTCGGCAATCAGCTTGCCGCCCAGGTAGATGTAGGCCGTGCCTTGCACGCTGCCGGGGCAGCTGGCGCCGGCCGTCGAACTGCTGCCATCGGGGCAGCCGTACTTGGGGGTGGCCGGTGAGCTGGTGCTGGACTTGCAGGTGTTGTCTGCCTGCAAGGTATAGCCCGGGCTGCAGGTGTAGCCGCTGACAGTGGCCGCCACGGTGCTGGTGCTCGTGCGCGAGCAGGAACTGCCGCTCAGGGTCCAGCCACTGTCGCAGCTGTACTGGACGGTCGGCTGCTGGCTGGTGGACGTCGAGCAGGTCGACCCACTGAGCGTCCAGCCGCTGCGGCAGACGTAGCGGGAGGACGCCGGCTGGGACTCGGGCACCGACTTCGAACAGCTCGTGCCGGACAGCGTCCACTCCGCCGTGGGGCAGCTGTAGCGCTTGACCGGTGCTTCGGTGATGTAGCCGTTGCAGCTGGATCCCGACTGGGTATAGCCCGGCGGACAGGTGTAGCTGCTGACCGTGGCCCCCTGCGTTGCCACCTTGGTGCGGCGGCAGGTGCTGCCGTCCAGCGTGCCGCCCGACGGGCAGCTGTAGCTGGGCGTGGCGGCATAGGACGAGCTGCTGACACACTGGTTCCCCTGCAAGGTGCCCGAGGTGCAGCGGTAGCCCGTGATCTTGGGCTGGTAGGCACAGGCCCACAGCTTGGCCGCCGTCTGCTTGGCGCCCAGGTAGCTCAGGCCGTAGCTGCCGTACTCGTCACTGCAGGCTGCAGGCGCCTCCGAGCTGGTGTTGGCATAGACCGATGGCGTGAGGCAGGCCGCCGCGCCGTTGTAGGTCGAGAGGCTGCCCACGCCCGCGCAATCGTAGGACGGCGTGGCAGGCGTCGCGCTGCTCACCACGCAGCTGCTGCCGCTGAGCGAGCCTCCGCTGGGGCAGGTGTAGCCGGAGACGCTGGCGGCGTAGTCATCCGGCACGGTCTTGCTGCAGGTGCTGCCGCTGAGGGTCCAGCTGCTGTCCGGGCAGGCATAGACGGGCACGCCCGCCTTGGTATCCGGCACCTGGCATTGGCCGCCCACCAGGGTGCCACGCGTGCAGCTCAGCGTTTCCGTGGCCGGCTGGGTGGTGGTGGTGGTCCGGCTGCAGGTGCTGCCGCTGAGGGTCCAGCTGCTGTCGGGGCAGGAGTACTGCAGCGAGGCG
Organism: Roseateles flavus; assembly: GCF_039872765.1. Taxonomy (NCBI): domain Bacteria; kingdom Pseudomonadati; phylum Pseudomonadota; class Betaproteobacteria; order Burkholderiales; family Sphaerotilaceae; genus Roseateles; species Roseateles flavus. Next base: position 247,701 of record NZ_JBDPZC010000006.1, read on the forward strand.
GACTCCGTGGCAGTGCCGACGCACTGCCCGGACTGCAGGGTCATGCTGCCAGGGCACACCTGGGTCTGGTTGGCAGGCTTCGTCTCCACCACGCTCTTGGAGCAGCTCGTGCCGCTGAGCGTGTAGCCGGGGGCGCAGCTGTAGGTCGGCGTCGCAGCCGTGGAGGTGCTGCCCAGGCAAGAGGTACCGGACAATGTGGTCCCCGGCGGGCACGTGTACCCCACGATGCTGGCCGGCACGGCTCCGCCCGGCGTCGTGGACCACAGCAGTTGCCCTTCCTGGCTGTAGACCTGCAGGCGGGTTTCGCCCGCCTTGGTCACGACCTGCACACGGCGGCCCAGGCCGTCATACACATAGCCCCCCCCAAGCGACGAGGCGCTCAGGCGGTTGCCCAGGTCAAAGGTGAAGGACTGCGCGCCCTTGCCGGTGATGTTGCCGTAAGCGTCGTAGCTGTAGGTGCTGGTGCTGCCATTGACCGTGATGCTGCTCAGGCGGTTGCGGCCGTCGGCGTAGGCCAGCGTGGCGCTGCGGCTGCCCACCGTGGCGGTGCGCAGGTTGTCCACCGCGTCATAGGTGTAGCTGGCCGTGCCCCACACACCGGGCGCGTTCGCTGCAGTCAGGCGGTCCAGGCCGTCGTAGCCCATGGTGCGGCTGAACACGGACTCCTGCTTGTCGGTGATGCCGACCACATTGCCGTTGGCGTCGTACGCATACACATCATCGAACACGCCGCTGTCGGTGTTCTGGCTTGGCAGGCCACGCAGGTTCTGTGTCACGGCGTGCACCACGCCATTGGCCAGGGTGTAGCCCGCGACCGCGCCATTGGGGTGGAAGCTGACCTGGCTTGCATAGCCGCTCACCGCCGAGGGTTCGCCCAAGGCATTGGGATTGAAATTCAGCGCAGGGCCCGGTGTGCCATTGCTCGCCGGATACACCAGGCCTGCCAGGTCGCCAGCCAGGTTGTAGCTGCGGCTGAAGGTGTAGGTCTTGCCGGCAAAGCCGAGCGCCTCGGTTTCCAGCTGGCGCAAGGCGTTGTAGGTGTAGTTCCAGACCGTGCCCCCGGACGTCACGGACTTGGGCTTGCCGTCCGCCCAGTAGGTGCGCGTGATGCCCGGGCTGCCGTCACCGTAGCTCGTGGCCTGGAGTTGGTTGACGGCGTCATACGTGAAGCTGATCTTTGCGGCCGGCGACGCGGACGCGGTGTCGCAACTGCCGGTGGACGTCAGCGACTGGCCGGGGGCCCGCCAGGCCAGATTGCCGGCGGCGTCGTAGTCCTGCAGGGTCGCCCCCACTTCGGGCTCGACCGTCTTGCACAGGCGCTGGCCGGCGTCATACACATAGCTGCGCGTCACACTGACGCCGCCGCCACTGCGGGTGATGGCCGTGGGCTTGCCCAGGAGATTGCGGCTGATCATCACTTGCACGCCCTCCGGCAGATCGATCTGCGAAAGGCTGGCCTCCGCCGGATTGTCCAGGGCCCAGAAGCGCTGCGTGGTGACCTTGCCACGAGGGTTGGTGATAACGGTGGCAAAGCCGGTCTCGTAGTCCTGGCGGGTCTGGAGCACGCCCAGCTCACTGTCCTGCTCCGTCAGTGCCAGCCGACTCAGCGCGTCGTAGCTCATGCGCTTGCCCGGACTGGAAATGGCGACCGTGGCGTAGTCTCGCGCCGGGTAGCTTTCAAAGCGCAGGTGGCCTTCCAGGTCGTAGCCCTTGACCACCACCTTGCGTGTGGCCGCTTCCTGGCCTGCGTCGAAGGTGCGGGTCATCACCGGGCGCCATAGAGCGTCCAGTACCGTGACGGTCCTGGCATTGCCCTTGCTGACGGTCTGGCGCCAATGGCCGGCCTCCACGCCGAACTCGGCGCTGGACACCGGCTCCAGCACCAGGCTCGTCGCAGCAAAACCCGAAGGCGGCGTGACCAGGTTGAGGCGGCCCATGGCATCGTAGCCATAGCCCGTGGTGTAGTTCGCGGCGGTGCGATGGCTGGTGATCAGGCCGAGATCGTCCACTGTGACGGCCTCACTGGTGCCGTCCGCATAGCTCACCAGGCGCGGCAGGCCCAGTTTGTAGTCGTCGTAGCGCGTCCTGTTGCCACGGCCATCCTGCTTCCAGGCCAGGGTGCCATCGGCGTTGTAGCCATAGCTGAACTGCGGGATGCCAAAGGTCTTGTCCGCGATCTTGCGGCCCAGGCTGTCGTACTCGTTGAAAACGGAGACGCCCTGGCCGCTAAGGGTCAGGGACTCCGTCAAGCCCAGCACCCAGGGGTTGCCCAGGTCCTTGAGCACGGTCGTCTCCGTCCGACTCCCTGCGGGACCCGACTTCGTCACCTGCAAGGCGCGTCCCAGGCTGTCAAAGCCGGTGGCTCGCCAGGAGAAGGTCACCCCTTGCTGGACCGTCTCACGCAGTTCCAGAGGCTGCAGCCGCCCGTTGGTGTAGTTTTCTGCGATGGGTTGGATGCTCTGTCCGACGGAGCTTGAATAGGGGCCTGCATCGAAGGCGCGGTAGGACTGGGCCACGGACCGCTTGAGGCTGCCCTGCGCGTCATAGTCCTCCGTCTTGAGCAGCAGACCTTCGTTGCTCCCCACCCGGATCCCGAAGGTCATGCGGGTATAGCGTCCACTCGGCTCGTTGATCTGGACCCATTTGGTGGTGGGGCAACTGCCGCTGCATCCCTCCACGGACCCCTGCCCAGCGGACGGGCTGTAGGCATAGGTCCATTTCATGGCCGCCATGCCGGGCCCCGAAATTTCCTTGGACTGGATGCTGTGCTTGGCGAAATAGGGCGGCGAACTGGGGAAGGTGACCCCCCCATTGCCGGTCCAGCAGACGCTGTACACATTGCCGCGAGCATGTTCGACCGGCGACACCGAGAACCGCCCCACCGCACCGCTGGGATGCGTCAGGACGATGGTATTGGTCCGGCTGAGGATGGTGCCGCTGTAGTACTCGTTCGTGGCCGGCCAGCAGGAGGGAGAGGCGCCGTCAAAGTACATCTGGGCCGGGTCGAACAAGGCCTCGTCCACCGTGAAGCGCCACCGGCTGTCGTCGGGTTGCACGACGGTCGTGAGGTCCCCCGAGACGCTGTCGTAGATATAGCGCCAGGTCCGCGTCCCATCGCTGGCGGTGTCAATCCGGTTGGTTCCCGCGACGTAGGTGAAGGTGAGGGTCCGTCCATCGCTGGAAGCAATGGAATTGACACGCATCGGGCTGGCCGGGTCGTAGGTATAGGTGACCCGATTGCCGAAACGGTCCTGGACCGAGGTCGGCATGATCCAGTACTCGTTGCGATTGACGAAGTACTCCATCGAGCGGTTGGGCCTGCGCCGTGCATCGCCGCCGCCCGACACCGCCAGCGCCCTGGCACGTGCCGACAAGGTGGTGGGCAGGGCCGTGCCGCGCTCCAGGCGCTCCACGGGACGCGCCGCCATCCAGTCAAAGCGGTACTGCGTGCCATCCGGCGCAATGGCCAGGAAACCTTCGGATTCAGGTGATGCCGCATTGGCCAGCGGTATGCACCGAAGCTGCCAGTAGTCCTTGGTCAGCAGGGGATAGTTCTGCTGGTCTGCCGGGCCCGCCGGGCTGCCCGCCGACCGCTTGAGAATCTCCTTGCTGCCGGCGCCAGGGATGTACATGTGGATGCCACGCCAGTACTCCTTGGCCAGCCACATGCCTTCCTGCGCAAAGCCCTGGGCCGGCGGTGGCGGAGAGAACTCCGAACAGCGGCGGGCCGTGCCCGTGCCTGCGACGAAGCCCTTGGTCGCGGCATAAACGCCCTGGACCCGCGGAATCTCCAGGTCCCAGCGCCCGAAGTGCCCACTGACCATGGTCCAGTGGGGGCCGGAAGCGAATCGGCGGCCCACGGTGACCGGCAGGCTGCTGGAGCCCACCAGGTTCACGTCCGTCTGGACGAACTCCAGGCCGCCGTCGTAGTGACTGATGCGGTCGCCGAAGAGATCCGGTCCCAGAGTTTTCACGGACCGGGAAGACCGGAGCAACTGCCCCTGCTCCTCGAAGTAGGTGGCCGCCTGGCCATTCCCGGCCGTCAACAGGCCCAACACGGACAAGACGGGCAGCACCAAGCCGCTGCGCAGCAGCGATTGCACATTCATCATCAACTGTTCCTCCCGATGCGGTGACGTTCGTCACCTGCCGGTGCGCGACTCCCGGATGACTTGTCACGTCATCTCATCAATCCCAGGGAGTCGGCCGCACCCCTCTTCGGCCAAGCATGGCTGGCTCATTCGCGCTCCATCCAGAGCGTTTGGGCGCCGATTCTCATGCATCCTCCACTCGGCACCATCAGATGGTTTCCGACTTGACAGCCCGTCTGGCACAAGGCACGCGGCCAGGCGGCCGCGCCCCGTCGATCAGGCCGGCGACGCACTGGTACTGGGGATGCTGGGGGTACACGCCCAGCGCAGATGCTCAGCCAGCACCTCGTCCGCCCCGGGCAGGACGGCCTCCAGCGCCGCCAGCAGCGCCCGCCGGTCCGTCGGGGCCAGGTCTTGCCTCAGGGCATTGCCCATGGCCACCGCCAGGTTGCGCCGCCAGCGCCAGTGGCCGATGCGGCGGATGGCCGAGCCCTCGGTGCGGCGCAGGAACTCGGCCTCCGTCCAGGACCACAGCTGCAGCAGGCCCGGTGCGCTTAAATGCTCGCGGGTGTCGAAGTCCGGCACCGGGCTGCGGCGCGCGAACTTGTTCCAGGGGCAGACCAGCTGGCAGTCGTCGCAGCCGTAGATGCGGTTGCCCATCAGGGGGCGCAGTTCGACGGGAATCGCGCCATCGTGCTCGATGGTGAGGTAGGAAATGCAGCGCCTCGCGTCGACCCGGTAGGGCTCGACGATGGCCTGGGTGGGGCAGACCTCCAGGCAGGCCTGGCACTGGCCGCAGTGCCCGCTGTTGGCCGCGCTCAGAGGCAGCGGCAAGTCCACATAGATTTCGCCCAGGAAGAACATGGAGCCCGCATCACGCGCGAGCGTCAGCGTGTGCTTGCCGCGCCAGCCCAGGCCCGAGCGCGAGGCCAGCTCCACCTCCAGCACCGGCGCCGAATCCGTGAAGACGCGGTGCCCGAAAGGCCCCAGCAGCTGCCCCAGGCGGTCGGCCAGCTGCTGCAGGCGCTGGCGCAGGACCTTGTGATAGTCCCGGCCCCGCGCATAGAGCGAGACCTGCGCGCGCAGCGGGTCGCCCAGGCCCTGCCACTCGAGCCGGCGCCAGTCCGGGCCGAGGCTGCCGGGCAGGTAATCCATCCGCGCCGTCAGCACGCGCAGGGTGCCCGGCACCAGCTCCGCGGGCCGTGCACGCTTGAGGCCATGGCTGGCCATATAGTGCATGCTGCCGTGGAATCCGGCCTGCAGCCAGGCCAGCAAGCCGGCCTCGGCGCTGCTGAGGTCGATGTCGGCCACGCCAATCTGTGAGAATCCCAGCTCATGCGCCCAGGCCTGCAGTTGCTGCATGACGGTCTGGGGGTCGAGAGTCTTCTGGGGAGTTTGCTGCATTTGGCCATTCTAGAAACCCGCGAGCTGCGCTGGCCCGACGAGGCCGCCTGCGAACGTTTCGCGCAAGACCTGGCACGGGCCCCCGGGCTCATGAACGCCTCCATTGAACTGCACGGCAGCCTGGGCGCCGGCAAGACCACCCTGGTGCGGCACCTGCTGCGCGCCCTGGGCGTTCAGGGCCGCATCAAGAGCCCCAGCTATGCCGTGATGGAAAGCTACGAGCTGGCGGAGCACGGCGGCAGCGGCGTGGTCAGCCATTTCGATTTCTACCGCTTCGGCGACCCGCGCGAGTGGGAGGACGCGGGCTTTCGCGAGATCTTCACCAGCCCCGGCCTGAAGCTGTCGGAGTGGCCTGAGAAGGCGGCCGGCATGCTGCCCGTCCCCGATCTGGCCCTGCACCTGACGATCGCGGACGATGACAGCCGCCAGCTGCGCCTCGAAGCCCGCACGCCGCTGGGCCAGTCACTGATGGCCGCCCTGTCCGACGGAGCCGCCGCATGAGCGTGCCCGCCCAGCCCTCCTCCCGCCGCTCGGCCCTGCGCCGCATGGGCGGCCTGGCCCTGCTGCTGCAGGCGCCGACGCAGCTGCTGGCGGGGCCAGGTCTTGCCTCCATCGTGGCGGTACGCATCTGGCCGGCGCAGGACTACACCCGGATCACGATCGAGTCCGACCGCCCGCTGGTCGCTCGCCACAGCCTGGTCACCGGGCCGGACCGCCTGGTGATCGACGTCGACGACCTGGACCTCAGCCCGGGCCTGCGCGAGCTGCTGGGCAAGGTGCGGCCGGACGATCCCTTCATCGAGGGCCTGCGCGTGGGCCAGAACCAGCCGCGCGTGGTGCGCATCGTGCTGGACCTCAAGCAGGCCGTGGCACCCCAGGTCTTCACTCTGCAGCCGGTGGCGGCCTACAAGCACCGCCTGGTGCTGGACCTCTATCCCGTGCAGGAGCGTGACCCGCTGCTGGTGCTGATCCGCGAGAAGGAAGCGGCCGAGCGGGCTGCCGCGCAGTCGGTGCACGACGCCCTGGGCGAGCTGATCGCCAAGCTGGACAAGCCCGAATCCACCGCCCCCACGCGCCCCCTGCCGGCCGCCTCGGCGCCCGAGCGCCTGCCCGCGGCCAGCGCCCCGCCTGTCGTGGCCCAGACCCCGGCCCCGGCCCCGCTGCCGCCGCCGTCCATGACCAAGCAGCAGCTGGACCGGCTCATCGTCATCGCACTGGACCCCGGCCATGGCGGCGAGGACCCCGGCGCCGTAGGCCCCAGCGGGCTCAAGGAGAAGGACGTGGTGCTGGCCATCGGCCTGAAGCTGCGCGACCGGCTGGACAAGCACCCCAACATCCGCGTCATGATGACCCGCGACGCCGACTTCTTCGTGCCCCTGCACGAGCGCGTGCGCAAGGCCCGGCGCGTGCAGGCAGACCTGTTCGTCTCCCTGCATGCCGACGCCTTCTTCACGCCCCAGGCCCGCGGCGCCAGCGTGTTCGCCCTGAGCGACGGCGCGGCCAGCAGCGCGGCGGCGCGCTGGATGGCGAACAAGGAAAACGCGGCTGACATGATCGGCGGTGTGAACACCAAGGTCCGTGACGCCTCGGTGCTGCGCACCCTGCTGGACCTCAGCACCACCGCCCAGATCAAGGACAGCCTGAAACTGGGTGGCGAGGTCCTGGGTCAGATCAGCCGCGTGGGCAAGCTGCACAAGCCGCGCGTGGAACAGGCGGGCTTCGCGGTGCTGAAGGCGCCGGACATCCCCAGCATCCTCGTGGAGACGGCCTTCATCTCCAACCCCGAGGAAGAGGCCAAGCTCAACAGCGAGGCTTACCAGGCGCAGCTGGTGGAGGCCATCGCCACGGGCATCTCGCGCTACTTCGCGAAGAACCCGCCGCTGGCGCGCAACCGCAGCCTGACCTGAAGGCCGGGACCCGGCCCTCAGGTCGTCCGGTCCTCAGGGCTTTTGCAGCGGCATGCCCAGCTGGTCCATCAGGAAGCTGTAGCTGTCGGTGCGCTCGGCGATCACCTCGCTGGTCGAGGAGCCCATGCCGTGACCGGCGTTGGCGCTGGTGCGCAGCAGGACAGGACGCTCGGCCATGGAAGCGGACTGCGCCGCCTGCAGGCGGGCCACCATCTTGCGGGACTGCATGGGGTTCACGCGGCCGTCGTGGTCGCCGGTGGTGAAGAGCACGGCCGGGTAGCGCGTGCCGTCCTTGACCTTGTGCAGGGGCGAATAGCCCAGCAACGCGCGGAACTGCGCCTCATCCTTGACGGTACCGAACTCGGTGATGTTGAAGGCGCCGTTGGCGTCCAGCTCCACCCGCAGCATGTCGTAGATGCCCACCGAGGCATGCACGGCGCGGAACAGCTCCGGACGCTGGGTGAGCGCCGCGCCCATCAGCAGGCCGCCATTGCTGCCGCCCTGGATGGCCAGGCGCTCGGGCTTGGTGTAGCCGCGGGCGATCAGGTGCTCGGCCGCGCCGATGAAGTCGTCGAAGACGTTCTGCTTGCGGGTCAGGTTGCCCGCCAGGTGCCAGGCCTCGCCGAACTCGCCGCCGCCGCGCAGATTGGCGATCACCATCACGCCGCCGCGCTCCAGCCAGACCTTGCGCAGGGCGTTGAAGCCCGGCGTCTGGCTGACGCTGTAGCCGCCGTAGCCGTAGAGCAGCACGGGGTGGCTGCCGTCCAGCTTGAGACCCTTGGGACGCAGGATGTTGAGCGGCACGCGCGTGCCATCCTTGGAGGTGGCGAACTCGCGCAGCACTTCGACGTCACTGAAGTCCACATTGGACTTCTGGGCCAGCGCGGTGACAGCCAGATGCCCATCCTTGTGCACGCGGTACCAGGCCTGCGGCTGGGTGTAGCTCTGCACCGAGGCCAGCAGCTCGTTCTTCTCACCCTTGACCAGCGCATCCACGCTGGCGATGGCCGGCAGGGGCAGGACCTGGCTCTTGCGGGTCTTGAGGTCCAGGCGGCGCAGCTCGGAAGGGCCGCCCAGCAGGTAGCTCAGGTAGAGCTGGCCGTCCAGCAGCTTGAACTGGGTCAGCGTGCCTTCGGCCTCGGGCACCAGCACCTCGGCCTTGGACAGCGGCTGGCCCAGCTTCAGGCGCAAGACCTGACCCTTGGGCGCGCCCTTGGTGGAGAGCAGGTAGAGCCAGCCATCCGCGGCGGCCTGCAGGCCCTTCACACCGTCCTGGAAGCCGGAGAGCTGCTGCCAGCGCCCGCCTTGCGGCTGCAGCCAGAAGGCCTCCTCGCCGCCGTCGCCATTGAGCACCTGGGCAATCTGCAGGCCCTTGGGGCCGCTGGCCAGGAAGGTCTCGGCAATGCGCGGCAGCCCCTCACCCAGCACCAGGCGGTCCTTGGACAGGGGCTCGCCCAGGCGGTGGCTCCAGACCTGCTGGAAGAACATGGCATCGGACTCGGCGCGCTCGCCGGGGGCCGGGTAGCGGGTGTAGAGCAGGCCCTTGCCGTCGGCCTGCCAGCTGACCGAGCCGCCGCCGGTGGGGAACTGCACGCGCGGGATCACCACATCGACCGGCTTGCCGCTGGCTACGTCATAGAGGTGCAGGCTGCCGCGCTCGCTGCCCTTCTCGCTCAGCGAGACAGCGATGCGCTTGCCGTCCGGCGAGGGCTTGAACCAGTCGATGGCCAGGCTGCCGTCGGCGGCCAGCTGGACGGGATCCAGCACCACGCGCACAGTCTCGGGCTTGTCGGGGCTGTCCATCACCACGATGCGCGGCTGCTGGCGGCCGGGCTCGTACTTCATCGCGAACCAGTGCTTGCCGTAGTGCCCCAGGCTGCCGTAGCCGGTCGGGCGGGTCATGACCAGCTCCTTGATCCGCGCAGCCAGGGCCTCGCGACCCGGGATGGCATCCAGGCGGGCGCGGGTCAGCGCGTTCTGGGCGGCGACCCACCGCTTCACCTCGGGACTCTCGAAGTCCTCCAGCCAGCGGTAGTCCTCGCTGACGGTCGTGCCATGGAACTGGTCCTGCACCGGGCGCTGCTGCGTCGCCGGATAGGCGGGATCAGCGGCCCGTGCGCCGCCCGCGGCGGCCAGGGACAAGGTGGACAGGGCGATCAGCTGCACCAGGTGGCGGCGCGGCGTGGACAGAGTGCTCGAAGTTGTGCGCATGGAGGGCTTCCCGTAGGTTCGTTCGCGGCAGCCAGGAGCGCCGCGGCGTGTGCAATCGTGTCGGTGCGGATGCGAAAGTGCCGCAGCCTGCATGGGCAGAACTGCGGCACGTGGCGGTCAGTATATTTTCAACATACCCGATCGGAATCAGGGTTTGACTTGGGAGAGCGGCTCCGCCTTACTTGCCCAGCTCGGTCGGCAGGGCCGGCGCCTTCTTGAGGTCCACCGGCTTGTAGCTGGCCAGGCGCTTCATGACCTCAGCGATGCCGGCGTCCAGCTGGCTGTCCTGGCCGCGGTTGACGCCGATGGGGTCGAGGTCGACGTCCATGTCCGGCACCGTGCCTTCGTTCTCGATGCGCCATTCGCCGTCCGGCGTGAAGAAGCGGAAGAAGGGCACGGTCAGGAAGCCGTTGTCGATCAGCGGCGGATTGGCAGAGATGCCGATCAGCCCGCCCCAGGTGCGGGTGCCGATCAGCGGGCCCAGGCCCAGGCGGCGGAAGGCCCAGGGGAGGTAGTCGCCGCCGGAGCCGGCGTCCTGGTCGATCAGCATGACCTTGGGGCCGTAGACGGCGCTGCCCGGCGTGTTGAAGACCATGGCGTCGCGGTCCTTCCAGCCGGAAAGGTAGGGCCTCTTGAGCACGTCCAGGATGTAGTTGGCCGCATGGCCGCCGCCATTGCGCCGGTCGTCGATGATCAGCGCCTCCTTGTCCGACTGGGCAAAGAACTGGCGGTTGAAGTACTCGAAGCCGTTGCGGCCCGTGTCCGGCAGGTAGATATAGCCCACCTTGCCGCCGGTCTTGCTGGCCACGTAGGCGCGGTTGGACTCGATCCAGTCCCACTGCCGCAGCGCCGCGTCACGGCCCACGGGCTCCACCACCACCTGCCGGCTCTTCTCGCCGCGCGGGTTGTCGGCCAGGGTCAGCGTGGTCTGCTTGCCGGCGGTGTTCTCGAAGGCGCGGAAGAAGTTCTGGGCGGCCGTCACCGGCTGGCCATTGACGGCCAGCACGTAGTCACCCGTCTTGACGTTGAGCCCCGGCATGGCCAGGGGCGCCTTCAGGAAGGGATTCCAGCGATCGCCCGCATAGACCTTGCTCAGGCGCCAGCGGCCCTCGTGCGGCTCCACATCCGCCCCCAGCAGGCCCACGCTGACGGGGGCGTCGGACTGGGTGTCGCCGCCGCCCACGTTGTTGTGGGCCACCTGCAGCTCGCCAATCATGTCGGACAGGATCTCGTTGAGATCCTCGCGGCGCTGCACGTGGGCCAGCAGGGGCTGGTAGCGCTTGTAGACGGCGTCCCAGTCCAGGCCATGCAGATTGGGCGCGTAGAAGTACTCCTTCTCCATCCACCAGACCTCGTTGAAGATCTGCTGCCACTCTTCGCGCGGCTGGATGCGGGCGCGCAGGCCGCTCTGGTCCAGGGCCTTGGGATCGGGCTTGTCGCCGGTATCAGCCACCTCGAGCTTGCCCTTGGGCAGCTCCAGCAGCAGCTTCTTGCCGTCGGCGCTCAGGCTGGCACCGCTCAGACCGGTCTTGATGGACTTGGGCTTGCGCTCCTCCATGTCGAAGCGGAACAGCTCCGCATGTCCGCTGGACTCGGCGTCCGGTCCCTCGTTGGTGACGCCCTGCTGGCGGCGGTCCAGGTAGTAGAGGCTGCCATCGGCTGCCACCATGAGGCCGGCATAGAAGCGCTCCGGCACCGGCAGCGGCACGAAACGCTGCTGCAGGCCGGCGATGTCGATGCGGGTGGGTTTGGCACTCGGCCTGGCCTTGTCCTCGGCCTTGGCATCCGGCTTTGCATCGGCCTTGGGGTCAGGTTTTGCCTCGCCCTTGCCCTCGCCCTTGCCCTCGGTCTTGCCCTCGGTCTTGGGGCCCTCCTCCTCGGCGGTCTTCGGCCACAGCGGCGAGCGGCCTTCGCTGGACAGCACGGCCGCGTAGAGGCCCAGGCGAAGGGGCTGGTCTTCCACGCTCATGTCCAGGCCGACCTGGCGCGGGCCGGCATTCACCGAGGCTGCGAAGTACAGCAGGTCGCCCTTGGGGGAGAAGGCCGGCCACACGGCATGGGCCAGGCCGTCGCTGAGCATGTGCTCCTGGCCGGTCTGGAAATCATGCAGGTGGATCTGACTGAGCTGGTTGGCGCCGACGATGGTGTAGGCCAGCCAGCGGCTGTCAGGCGAGAAGCTCACCTCGAACTGGCTGCGGCGCGGGGTCTTGGCGACGGGCTTGAGCGCCTTGGCCTCGGTCTCGTAGACGTAGAGCTGCAGGTGGTTGTCCTGAAGGGCGATGCGCTTGCCGTCCGGTGACCAGTCCAGCAGGGTGAAGTAGCCGGCCGGCAGGGCATGGACCTCGCGCTTGCCGCCGGCCGTGGGCTCGGCCAGCACCAGCTCGTGCTTGAAGCCGCCATCGCGCAGCCAGGCCATCTGCTTGCCGTCGGGGCGCCACAGGGCGTCCTTCTCGCGCACGCCGGAGGTGCCGGTGAGGTTCTGCGTCACGCCGTCCTTGACCGGCACGCTGAAGACTTCGCCCCGGGCCGTCACCAGCACGCGCTTGCCCGTGGGCGAGAGCTGCGCGCCCTGCATCTGGCGGCTGACATCCTTCCACTGCTCGCGCGTCTGGGCGCCAGCCACCGGCAGGGTGATGCGCAGGGTCAGGTCTTGCCCCGTCTTCAGGTCCAGCTGGTGCAGGCTGCCGCCCATCTCGTAGACCACGGTGCTGCCGTGCAGGCCGGCGCTGCGAACGTCCCAGCTCTTGCTGCGGGTGAGCTGGCGCAGCTGCTGGGTCCTGCCGTTCCAGCTGTAGAGATTGGCCGCACCATCATTGCGGTCCGAGACGAAGACCAGCTCGTCGCCGTGCCACATCGGCGTGTGGTCCGTCGCCCGCACATGGGGCACCTTCTCCAGCTGCTGGGTCTTGACGTTGAGGACCCAGATCGGCGGCGTGGCACCGCCGCGGCTCTGGCGCCAGCCGGCCGCGCCCTCGTGGGCCTTGCGGTTGGGGCGGTAGGCCAGGCGTTCGCCGTCGGCGTTCCAGGCGCCCTCGAAGGCCACCGCCTTCATCAGCTTGCGCTCCGGGCCGCCCTCCACGGGCACCTCGAAGAGCTGGTTGCTGCGGCTGTTGGCGATCTCGCGGGCCGAGGAGAAGAGGATGCGCTTGCCGTCCGGGCTCCAGCCGTTGACGACGTCAGCGCCCGGGTGCCAGGTCAGGCGGCGCGGCTCGCCGCCTTCGGCGGGCATCACGTAGACGTCCGGGTTGCCGTCATAGTTGGCCGTGAAGGCGATCCAGCGGCCGTCCGGCGAGAACTTGGGCGCGTATTCGGCCGAGGCCTGGCTGGTCAGCTGGCGCGGTTCGCTGCCGTCGCGCCGGGCGGTCCAGATGTCGCCGCCGTAGACGAAGGCGAGGCGCTCGGCGGACACGCTGGGCTGGCGCAGCAGCAGGGTCTCGGCCTGTGCTGCGCCTTGCGCGGACAGCAGCGCGGCCGCGATGGCCAGGGCCCAGTTCAGGGGCTTGAGGGCAAAGGTCTTCATCTTGTCTGTCTCCGTCCTTGCATGCGAGGCCGCCTCTTGGATGGCGGGCGGCCGACTCTCAAAGCCGAAACCCGGGGGGTGCCCGGGTTTCGATCCATCTCAAGGCCTCGCTCAGGCCGGCCTGCGCAGCTTGCTGCGGATGCCGCCCGCGATGACCAGCAGACCAGGGATGACGATCATCGCCCAGATGATCTTCTCCAGGTTCTGCTTCACCCAGGGTACGTTGCCGAAGAAGTAGCCGACACAAGTCACCCCCACGACCCACAACAGCGCGCCGCCCACGTCATAGGCCGTGAACTTGCGGCGACTCATCTGCGCCACACCTGCGACGAAGGGCGCGAAGGTGCGCACAAAGGGCATGAAGCGGCCGATCACCAGGGCCACGCCGCCGTGGCGCTCATAGAAGTCATGGGCCTTGTCGAAGGCCGCGCGATTGAAGAAGCGCGAGTTCTCCCACTGGAAGACCCGGGGGCCGAAGAAGCGTCCGATGGTGTAGTTGGTCTGGTTGCCCGCCACCGCGGCCACCACCATGATCCCCATGGAGGTCTTGAGGTCCAGCAGACCGGCACCGCACATGGCCCCGACGATGAAGAGCAGCGAGTCCCCCGGCAGGAAGGGCATCACCACCAGTCCCGTCTCGACGAAGATGATCAGGAACAGCAGGGCGTAGATCCAGGTTCCGTAGGCCAGCACGAAGTCGTTCAGGTAGCGATCGACGTGCAGGATGAAGTCAATGAGCTGGGCAAGGATTTCCATGGCGGGCGATTATGGCGGCGCCACGCAGCCGCGCGTGCCAGGCTCCGTAGAATCCGCCGCCATGTCAGAGATGCCGTCCTCCCCCCTGCCCGCCCCCGATGCGCCGCGCCGCGCCATCCGCGAACTGCCCGATGAGCTGATCAGCCAGATCGCCGCGGGCGAGGTCGTCGAGCGCCCTGCTTCCGTGGTGCGCGAGCTGGTGGACAACGCGCTGGACGCCGGCGCCACACAGGTCAACGTCAAGCTGATGGCCGGCGGCGTGCGCGCCATCGTGGTGGAGGACGACGGCCTGGGCATTCCGCCCGAGGAGCTGCCCCTGGCACTCAAGCGCCACGCCACCAGCAAGATCCGCTCGCTGGAGGAGCTGGAGTCGGTGGCCACCATGGGCTTCCGTGGCGAGGCCCTGGCGGCCATCAGCTCGGTGGCCGAGATGGCCATCGCCACGCGCTGCGAGGGCGCGCCGCATGCGCACCGGCTGGAGGCGCGCTCGGGCGAGCTGAAGATCGCGGCCCGCTCGCGCGGCACCAGCGTCGAGGTGCGCGAGCTCTTCTTCAGCACCCCGGCCCGGCGCAAGTTCCTGAAGACCGATGCCACCGAGCTTGCCCACTGCCTGGAGTCCGTGCGCCGCCATGCGCTGGCCCGTCCCGACGTGGGCTTTGCCGTGTGGCACGAGGGCAAGCTGGTGGAGCAATGGCGTGCCGGCTCGGCCGAACAGCGCCTGCTGGACGTGCTGGGCGAGGACTTCTTCGGCAGCAGCCGCGCGGTCTATGCCGAGGCCGGCCCCCTGCGCATCTACGGCCGCGCCGGCCTGCCCGAGGCGGCCCGCAGCCGCTCGGACATGCAGTACGTCTACGTCAACGGCCGCTATGTGCGGGACAAGCTCATCGCCCACGGCATCCGCTCGGCCTACGAGGACCAGCTGCACGGCAGCCGCCAGCCCAGCTACGTGCTCTTCATCGACATCGCCCCGGACCGCGTGGACGTGAACGTGCACCCCACCAAGATCGAGGTGCGTTTCCGCGACGGCCGCGAGATCCACCAGCAGGTGCGCTACGCCGTGCAGGACGCCCTGGCCCTCTCACGCGCCCAGGCCGGTGAGGCGCCCGCCGAGGCCCTCGCCAGCCCGCAGGCCGCCGCCGCCTTTGCCGCGGCCGTGCCCGGCGAGCGCCCGGCACCGGGGCAAGCGCCGGCCTGGTTCAAGGCTCTGGCGTCTGCCGAAGCTCGCCCGGAAGCCCCGCGCCTCTACAGCGGCACGCCCAGCTGGCGCAGCAACACCCAGTCCAGTCTCGGTCTGGGCGAGGTCCAGGCCTTGTATGCACCGGATCGGCCCATTCCCGCGGCGTCCTCCGCACCGGCCGCGACGCCGCTGCCGGCTCCCGCCCCGCTGCCCGAGGGCGACTGGCCGCTGGGCCGCGCCATCGCCCAGATCCAGGGCGTCTACGTGCTGGCCGAGAACGCCCAGGGCCTGGTGATCGTGGACATGCATGCCGCCCACGAGCGCGTGGTCTACGAGCGGCTCAAGACCGCGCTGGGCGAGGCCCGCATCGAGACCCAGCCCCTGCTGATCCCCGTCACCTTTGCCGCCACGCCCACCGAGATCGCCACGGCCGAGGCGCAGGCCGAGACGCTGCACAAGCTGGGACTGGACCTCTCCCCGCTGTCCTCCCAGGTGCTGGCCCTGCGCTCGCGCCCGGCGCTGCTGTCGGGCGGCGACGTGGTCGAGCTGGCCCGCGGCGTGCTGGCCGAGCTGGCTCAGTTCGACGCCAGCCATGCCATCGAGCGTGCCCAGCACGAGATCCTGGCCACCATGGCCTGCCACGGCGCCGTGCGCGCCAACCGCCAGCTGACCCTGGACGAGATGAACGCCCTGCTGCGCGACATGGAACGCACCGAGCGCGCCGACCAGTGCAACCACGGCCGGCCCACCTGGCGCCAGCTGAGCCTGCGCGAGCTGGATGCCCTGTTCCTGCGGGGTCGCTGAGGGTCCGGGCCCAAGGAAAACCCGGATCCGTGCCGTGTCCATGGTCCAATACGCACTTGCATAGAAAGTCGTTCATGGCCACCCTGACCCTGAAGAAGAAGCCCGCCGGTGACAGCACCAAGACGGGCAAGCCCGGCGAGCGCCGCCAGCCCCTGCGCGGCACCGGCGTCTCCCGCACCCGCCCCACCCTCGCCCAGGCTCAGACCGAGCGCGCCGAGCGCCAGGCCGCCTACGAGGGCCGCCGCGCGTCGGAATCCCAGGATCAACGCCATGACGGCGGCCGTGGCCCGGCCCGCCCGGACCGCCCCGGCAAGCCCGGTGGCAAGCCTGGTTTCGGCGCCAAGCCCGGTGGCAAGTTCGGCGGCAAGCCCTTCCGCAGCGAAGGCCCGGCCGGCGGCCGTGACCGTGCTGACCGTGGCGACCGCCCCGGCGGCTGGTCGCGCGGCGGCGACGACGAACGCCGTTTCGAGGGCCGTGGTGACCACCGGGGCGGCCATCGCTTCGAGGGTCGCAATGAGGGCCGCAATGAAGGTCGCTTTGAAGGCCGTGGCGAGTTCCGCGGCGAAGGCCGCGGCCCTGGTCGCCCCGATTTCCAAGGCGGAGATCGCGGCCCGGGCCGGGGCGATCACCGTGGAGATCACCGTGGAGACCCCCGTGAAGGCTTCCGCGGCGAGGGCCGCAGCGACTTCCGTGGCGCCCCCCGCGGACCGGCACATGGCGAAGCGCGCGGCGGCTACGGCCCGGGTCGTCACGACGATCGCCGGCCGCATGGCTCAGCTCATGAGCCACCCCGTGGCCATGGCGGCCATGGCGGCCGTGATGAACGCGGCCCGCGTCGTCCGGCCGAGCAGGATTCGTCCTGGGGCCAGCAACGTCCCGCGCGCCGGCATGAGCCGCAAGGCCACGGTCCCGAGCACCGGGGCCCGGACCGCGGCCGTGACACCGCCGCCCGCCCCGACCAGCGCCGCCAGACCGCCCTGCGCTCGCATCCCGAGCAAGCCCCTCGCGTGCCTCAGCCCGCACCCGAACGCCTGAACAGCGCCGAGGGCGAGCGCCTCTCCAAGCGCATGAGCGAGCTGGGCCTGGCCTCGCGCCGCGAGGCCGATGAATGGATCGCTGCCGGCTGGGTCAAGGTGGACGGCCACCTGGCCACCCTGGGCGAGCGCGTGGGCCCCGACGCCCGCATCGAAGTCGATCCCGCCGCCCGGCAGCAGCAGGCCCAGCGGGTCACCATCCTGCTGCACAAGCCCATCGGCTATGTGTCCGGCCAGGCCGAGGACGGCTACGAGCCCGCCTCCGTGCTGATCAAGAGCGACACCCACTGGAAGGACGACCCCGCCGGCATCAAGTACCACGTGGGCCACAGCCGCTTCCTGGCGCCTGCGGGCCGCCTGGACATCGACTCCACCGGCCTGCTGGTGCTGACCCAGGACGGCCGCATCGCCAAGCAGCTGATCGGCGACGACTCCTCGATCGAGAAGGAGTACCTGGTGCGCGTGGAGTACGTCGGCATCAATGGCGTGAAGAACGAGTCCGGCCAGCTGGACGAGCAAGGCCTGGCCCTGCTCAACCATGGCCTGATGCTGGACGACGTCGAGCTCAAGCCCGCCAAGGTCAGCTGGGCCAACGAGGACCAGCTGCGCTTCGTGCTGCGCGAGGGCCGCAAGCGCCAGATCCGCCGCATGTGCGAGCTGGTGGGCCTCAAGGTGACGGCGCTCAAGCGCGTGCGCATCGGCCGCATCCCGCTGGGCCACCTGCCCGCCGGCCAGTGGCGCTTCCTGGCGCCCTGGGAAAAGTTCTGACGCGGGCGGCCATGCAGTTCAAGCCTGTGTGCCTGGCCGGCCCCACCGGCACTGGCAAGACCGCCTGTGCGCTGAAGGTGGCGGAGTACCTGCCCATCGAGATCATCAGCGTGGACTCGGCGCTGGTCTACCGCGGCATGGACATCGGCACAGCCAAGCCCTCGGCCGCCGAGATGGCGGCGGTGCCGCACCACCTGATCGACATCATCGACCCGCTGGAGGCCTACTCCGCCGCCGAGTTCGCCCGCAATGCGCAGCAGCTGGCCGCCGAGATCCTCGCGCGCGGCCGCCTGCCCCTGCTGGTGGGCGGCACCATGCTCTATTTCAAGGCCCTGTTCGACGGCCTCTCGCCCCTGCCCCAGGCCGACGAGGCCGTGCGCCGCGAGATCGACGCCCGCGCCGCCGAGCAGGGCTGGCCGGCCCTGCATGAGGAGCTGGCCCGCATCGACCCGCCCACTGCGGCGCGGCTCGCGCCCAACGACGCCCAGCGCATCCAGCGCGCCCTGGAGGTCTGGCAGCTCAGCGGGCAGACGATGTCCGAGCTCCATGCCCAGCAGGAACGCAGCCCCGGCGTGGACTGGCCGCTGATCTCCCTGGAAACCGAGGACCGCGCCTGGCTGCACAAGCGCCTGGGCCAGCGCTTTGCACAGATGCTGGACCAGGGCCTGGTGGACGAGGTGCGGGCCCTGCGCGGGCGCGGCGACCTGCACCTGGGCCTGCCCTCCATGCGCTGCGTGGGCTACCGCCAGACCTGGGAGGCGCTGGATGCCGACCGCTTCGGCGACCTTCAGGAGCGTGGCGCCGCGGCCACCCGCCAGCTGGCCAAGCGCCAGATCACCTGGCTGCGCTCCATGCCCCGGCGCATCGTGCTGGACTGCCAGTCTCCACAGGCGCCGCTGCACCTCATGGCGCAGCTGCAGCGCCTGCTGGGGGCCTGAGACGGCCCTGCGCTGCCGGGCTCAGTGGGCGTAGCTGGAATGACCGGGCTGCAGGCCCAGCTTGGCGCGCACGCAGTTGCGGCCCGCGGCCTTGGCGCTGTAGAGCGCTTCGTCGGCGTCGTGGATCAGGTGATCCAGGGTCAGGTGCTCATACTGCAGCGAGGCCACGCCGAGGCTGACGCTCACCGGCACGTCGCGCTCTTCCCAGCTGAAGTCCAGCTGCTCCACGCGCTCGCGGATGCGCTCGGCCACGTCCAGCGCGCCCAGCGGATCCGTATGGGGCAGGAAGACGGCGAACTCCTCGCCGCCGAAGCGGGCCAGGACATCGGCCTGGCGCAGGGTCTCGCCGCTGACGCGGGCGATCTCGCGCAGCAGGCGGTCGCCGCAGAGATGGCCGTGGGTGTCATTGACGCGCTTGAAGTGGTCCACGTCCATCAGCAGCATGGCGCAGTCCATGTTGTAGCGCTTGGCGCGCGACCATTCGCGGTCGACCAGCTGCAGGAAATGCCGGCGGTTGAAGGCGCTGGTGAGCGGATCCAGCGTGGCATGGTGGCTCACCCGTTGCCGGGTCTGGTCCTGGAACTGCACCAGGCGCAGGAAGAGGTAGCCGAACACCCCCGTGATCAGCAGGGCACAGGCCGAGGCGCACAGCGTGGCCACCAGGCGGTCGCCGCGCCCCATCAGCGTGATCAGCAGCTGGGACAGGCCCAGGGCCATCAGCCAGACCGTGCCGCACAGCAGGATGAGGCCCGCCCACAGCCCGCGGCGGGTCACGAAATGCCCGAACCAGGGCAACCAGGCGGGGGCATCGTGTTCGAGGTCTGGCGACGGCGTGGACATGAACGGATCGGCGGGCGGAGCGCGGGAAGTGGCAGGGGACGACTGCAGCCGATATTGCAGCACACTCCGCGCCCCTCCAGACGGGAAGCACCACGATCAAGGGGCCTCGGCAATTCCCCCTTGCGCGATGCGGTCTCCGGCGTCATGGCTTGCCAAATGTCAAGCCGCACACCCCGGGCCGAGGTGACACTCAAGACAAACAGAGGAGCTCCGCCATGACGTCCACCCCACCCCTGCCCCACGCAGGCACAGCCGACCCCATCCAGGACCTGGAGCGGGCGGTCGACCTCATCCTCGCTCGGGTGCCCGGCGACCTCGTCATGGCCATCCCGCTGGGGCTGGGCAAGCCCAATCCCCTGGTCAACACGCTGTACCGCCGCGTGAGCCGCATGCCCGAGCGCCGGCTGAAGATCTTCACCGCCCTGTCCCTCGAGAAGCCCGTGGGCAAGAGCGAACTGGAGCAGCAGTTCCTCGCGCCGCTGGTCGAGCGCGTCTTCGCCGACTACCCGGACCTGGACTATGTGAAGGACCACCGCGCCCAGACCCTGCCGCTGAACATCGAGGTCCACGAGTTCTTCCTGAAGACTGGTGACTACCTCGGCAACCCGCTGGCGCAGCAGGGCTTCGTCTGCACCAACTACAGCTTCGTGGTGCGGGACATGATGAGCCACGGCGTCAACCTCATCCTGCAGGCGGTGGCCTGCCGTGAGGACGCAAACGGGCGCCAGCTGTCCCTCTCCTGCAATCCCGACCTCAGCCTGGACCTGATCGAGCGCCTCGCCGCCCAGGGCCGCAAGCCGCTGACGGTGCTGATGATCAACCGCCAGCTGCCCTTCATGACCGGCCCCGCGGTAGTGCCACCGGGCCTCGTGGACCTGGTGGTCGAGACGCCCGAGACCTCCCACCAGCTCTTCGCCCCGCCCAATGCCGCCATCGGGTGGGCCGACTACGCCATCGGCCTGCATGCCGCCAGCCTCGTCAAGGACGGGGGCACGCTGCAGATCGGCATCGGCTCGCTGGGCGATGCCATCGCGCAGGCCCTGATCGTGCGCCAGACACGGCCCGAGGCCTTCCGCCAGATGCTGGCCGGGCTGACGCTGGAGGGCACGGCCGCACGCGAGCTGGCGCCCTTCGAGCAGGGGCTCTATGGCTGCTCGGAGATGTTCGTCAACGGCCTGCTGCAGCTGATCCGCGCGGGCATCGTGAAGCGCCGCGTCTACCAGGACGAGGCCCTGCAGACCCTGGCGCTGGAGGGCGCGCTCAGCGAGGCGCCCAGCATCGGCACCCTGCTCGCCCTGCAGGCGATGGGCGCCCTGCGCCTGCCCCTGGACGCTGCCGCGCTGCATCACTGGCAGGCCCAGGGCCTGCTGAGCGAAACGTTGACCCTTGACGCAGCGCGGGCCCTGCCCGCCGAGCTCGCCAGCAGCCAGTCCCTGCAGGCCTGGAGCGAGGTGCTGGGCCCGAGATGGCGTCAGGCGGCCCTGCTGCACGGCGGCTTCTTCCTGGGGCCGCGGGATTTCTACCAGACCCTGCGCGAGCTGGACGAGCCGCTGCGCGAGCAGATCGCCATGACCCGCATCGGCTACATCAACGAGCTCTACGGCGATGCCCTGGGCAGCGAACGCCTCAAGCGCCTGCAGCGCCGCGATGCGCGCTTCATGAACACCACCATGAAGATGACGCTGCTGGGTGCGGCGGGCTCGGACGCACTGGAATCGGGCCAGGTGGTCTCGGGCGTGGGCGGCCAGTACAACTTCGTGGCCATGGGCCACGCGCTGCCGGACGCCCGCTCCGTCCTGATGCTGCGCGCCACGCACGACAACCACCACGGCCTCACCAGCTCCATCGTCTGGAACTACGGCAACGTGACCATTCCGCGCCATCTGCGGGACCTCGTCATCACCGAGTACGGCGTGGCCGACCTGCGCGGCAGGACGGACACCGAGGTCGTGCAGGCCCTGATCCGCATTGCCGACTCGCGCTTCCAGGACGAGCTGGTGCGCGAGGCCCAGGCCCACGGCAAGCTCGCCGCGGACTGGCAGCTGCCCGACACCTGGCGCTGCAACCGCCCCGAAACCCTGCGCGAGCTGCTGCGCCCCTGGCGCAACGAGGGTCTGCTGCCGGACTTCCCCTTCGGCACCGACCTCACGGAGGACGAACTCAAGATCGTCCGCGCCCTGAAGAAGCTCAAGCACGCCAGCACGCATCCCGTCGAGCTGGTCAGCCTCGTCCTGCGCAGCCTGCAGGGCCTGCCCGAGGTGCCCGAGGCCTACCTGGAGCGCCTGGGTCTGGACCAGGCCCACAGCTTCAAGCAGCTCTTCCTCAAGCGCCTGTTCGCCGCCAACCTCTGAAAGCGGGGGCGGACGCTCAGGAAGGGCTTGCCAAGACGGTAAATCTGGAATTAAAGTGATATCACATTAATTCACCGGAGGGCCTCCATGAGCACCGTCGCTTCGATCCCGCTGCAAGCCCGCACCACTGAGCGCCCGGCGCGCGCCGCCAACGGCTACCTGGCCCTGCTGGGCATGCTGGCGCTGTGGGCGCTGGCCGCCTTCATGGCCGCTGGGGCGCACCACCTGATCGGGGCGGTGCTGAGCATGGTCCTGTCCGGCCTGGTCGGTGCGGGCTTGTACATGCAGCAGCCCAACGAAGGGCGGGTGATGACGCTCTTCGGCCGCTACATCGGCACCGACCGCGAGGCCGGCCTGCGCTGGGCCAATCCCTTCGCCGGCAAGCAGCGGATCTCGCTGCGCTCGCGCAACCTCATCTCGCCCACACTGAAGGTCAATGACAAGCGCGGCAATCCCATCGAGATCAGCGCCGCCGTCGTCTGGCGGGTGAGCGACACGGCCCAGGCCCTCTTCGACGTCGACAGCTACGAGACCTATGTGCAGATCCAGGCCGAGGCCGCTCTGCGCCACACGGCCAATCTCTACGCCTATGACGACGGCGAGGACCTGCAGCCGGGAGAGACCACGCTGCGCGCCGGTCAGGACGAAGTGGCCGCGGCCATGAAGGCCGAGCTCCAGGAGCGCTTCGCCGCGGCGGGCGTGGAGGTGCTGGACGCCAAGCTCACGCACCTGGCCTACGCCCCCGAGATCGCCCAGGTGATGCTGCGCCGCCAGCAGGCCGAGGCCATCATCAGCGCCCGCCAGCGCATCGTGCATGGCGCTGTGAGCATGGTGGAGTCGGCGCTGAAGGGCCTGTCCGAGCGTGAGATCGTGGTGCTGGACGACGAGCGCAAGGCCGCCATGGTGTCCAACCTGCTGGTCGTGCTGTGCTCGGACAAGGACACCCAGCCCATCGTCAACACCGGCACGCTCTACAACTGAGCCAGCCATGGGCAGTCCGGGCAAGAAGAGCTTCCTGCTGCGTCTCCCACCAGAGCTGTGGGACGAGATCGAACGCCTGGCTGCGCGGGAGCTGCGCTCCAGCAATGCGCAGATCGAGTACCTGCTGCGCGAGGCCCTGCAGCGGCGCGGCATCCGCCTGGATACCGCGCCGGCCGCGAAGCGCGGGCGCCCGCCCAGGGAGTCCGGCGACGACGGGGCTGTGGAAACGGAAAAGGGCGAGGACCGCTGAGGCCTCGCCCTTTTTTTCATGCCGGCGGCTTCAGTGCGCGCCGCCCGCGTCCACCGGTGCCGCCAGGCGCGGCGGCCTCTTGGTGAGCCACACGGAGGCGATCAGCACCAGGAAGATGGCGGCCGAGGCGATGAAGATGTCGTCCGCCGCGCGGGTGAAGGCCTGCTGGTCCACCATGCGGTTGAGCCAGGCCAGGGACTGCTCCTGGCTCATGCCGCCGGCCTGCAGCTGGCGCAGGGTCTCGGTGGTCACCGCATCGCCCTGCGCCAGGCGCTCGGCCAGGTGGTGGTGGTGCAGCGCGGCGCGGTTCTCCCACAGCGTGGTCGAGATCGAGGTGCCCATGGCGCCCGCCGTGATCCGCACGAAGTTCGACAGCCCCGCCGCCGCCGCGATGCGGTCCGGCGTGATGCCCGACAGCGTCAGCGTGGTCAGCGGAATGAAGAAGAAGGCCAGCGCCGCGCCCTGCAGGATCGTCGGAATCATGATGGTGGCGAAGTCCGTCTGCGTGGTGAAGTTGCCGCGCATCTTCAGCACGATGGCGAACATCACGAAGGCGAAGCTGGCCATCCAGCGCGGGTCCACCCGGGCCACATTGCGCCCCACCACCGGCGACAGCAGGATGGCCAGCAGGCCCACCGGGGCCAGCGCCATGCCGGCATCGGTGGCCGTGTAGCCCATCCACTGCTGCAGCCACAGCGGCAGCAGCACCACATTGCCGAAGAAGAGGCCGTAGGCGATGGACAGCGTGGCCGCACCGAAGAGGAAGTTGCGCCGCGCGAAGAGGCGCAGGTCCACCACCGGGTGCTCGTCCGTCAGCTCCCACACCAGGAAGAAGGCGAAGCCGATCAGCGCCGTCAGGCCCAGGATGCAGATCTCGGGGCTGGCGAACCAGTCCAGCTCCTTGCCCTTGTCCAGCATGACCTGCAGCGCGCCCACCCACAGCACCAGCAGGGCCAGGCCCACGCCGTCGATCGGCAGCTTCTTGATCTGCGTTTCGCGCGAGCGGTAGATGCTCCAGGTCATGCCTGCGGCCAGCAGGCCCACGGGAACGTTGATATAGAAGATCCAGGGCCAGGAGACGTTGTCCGTGATCCAGCCGCCCAGCAAGGGCCCGACCACGGGCGCGACCAGCGTCGTCACCCCCCACAGCGCGAGGGCCGTGCCGGCCTTGGCCGGCGGATAGCTGGACAGCAGCAGGGTCTGCGACAGCGGGATCATCGGCCCCGCCACCAGGCCCTGCAGCACGCGGCAGGCCACCAGCATCTCCAGCGAATGCGCGAAGCCGCACAGCCAGGAGGCCAGCACGAAGAGCAGCACGCTGGTGGTGAACAGGCGCACTGCGCCGAAGCGCTGGGTCAGCCAGCCGGTCAGCGGC
Source organism: Roseateles flavus (assembly GCF_039872765.1). Lineage (NCBI taxonomy): Bacteria > Pseudomonadati > Pseudomonadota > Betaproteobacteria > Burkholderiales > Sphaerotilaceae > Roseateles > Roseateles flavus. Next base: position 272,108 of record NZ_JBDPZC010000006.1, read on the forward strand.
ACGGAGATGGCATTGGCCACGCCGAAGCTCGTGATCACCCAGGTGCCCTGCACCGGGCTCACGCCCAGGTCACCGGCGATGGCTGGCAGTGACACGTTGGCGATGGACGAGTCCAGCACGTTCATGAAGGTCGCCAGTGACAGGGCAATGGTGCCCATCACCAGGTCGGAGCCCTTGAGCGGCGGCGGTGGCGCCACGGCAGCAGCGGGGGCGCTCATGCTCAGGCCTTTCCGTGCAGGGCGTCGGTGTTGCGATGGGCCTTGGCCACGGCCTTGGGCGCGTTGGCCACGGGCTTGGCCGCGCGGCCCAGGTTGGACTGGATGATGCGCTGGACCTCGGCGTCAGCCGCGCGGTCCTGGTCCTCGAAGACCTTGGTGGCGGTGGCGCTGCCGGCGGCAACGGTCTCGGACAGCGGCTTGCCCGACTGGTCCTTCACGTCGACGGCCACGTTCATGGACAGGCCCACGCGCAGCGGATGCTCAGCCAGCTCCTTGGCGTCCAGGGCGATGCGCACCGGCACACGCTGCACGACCTTGATCCAGTTGCCCGTGGCGTTCTGGGCCGGCAGCACGGCAAAGGCCGCGCCGGTGCCTGCGCCCAGGCCCACGACCTTGCCGTGGAACTCGGCCTTGTCGCCGTACACATCGGCCACCAGGGTCACCGGCTGGCCGATGCGCAGGCGGGCCAGCTGGCCTTCCTTGAAGTTGGCGTCGACCCAGGCCTGCTGCAGGCCCACCACGCTCATCAGGGGCGTGCCGGCGGCCACGCGCTGGCCCAGCTGCACGCTGCGGCGAGCCACCCAGCCGTCGACCGGAGCAACGAGCTCGTTGCGCTGCACGGCCAGGAAGGTCTCGCGCACGCGGGCGGCGGCGCGCTGCACATTGGGGTGCTGCTCGACGCTGGTGCCATCGGTCAGCGACTGGCTGGAGGCCAGCTGCTCGCGGGCCGCCTCGGCCGCGGCTTCGGCGGCCGCGACGGCAGCCTGCGCGGTCTTGAGCTGGGCGCGGGCATGCTCCAGCTCCTCCTTGCCGACGGCGCCGGTGGCCACCAGGGGCTCGCGGCGGCCGACGTCGTCCTTCAGGCGGGCCGCCTCGCTGCGGGCGCGCAGCAGGTCGGCCTCACGGCTGCGGACCTGGGCCTGCAAGGTGGCGTTGTTGGCGAAGAGGGTGCGGACCTCGCGCACCGTCTGGCCCAGCTGGGCCTGGGCCTGGTCCAGGGCCATGCGGGCATCGACGGGGTCCAGGCTCACCAGCTTCTGGCCGGCCTTGACGGCGTCGGTGTCGTCCACATGGATGGCGCGCACGGTGCCGCTCACCAGAGGCGTGATCTGCACGACATTGGCCTGCACGTAGGCGTTGTCCGTCTTCTCGAAATGGCGGCCGACGAGCCACTCGTAGGCGCTGTAGGCGCCAAAGCCCAGGATGAGGGCGACGGCCACGGTGGTCAGGCCCTTCTTGCGCTGGGGGTTGCCGTTCTTCGCCGGAGCGGTGGCGGGGCTGCTGCTGTTGTCTTGACTCATGGTGTGCTGTTCTTGATGTTGGGGTGCGGCCCGCTCGGCGGCGCCGCTGGAATACTCGGGCGTGTGATCAGGCGCGGGGCTCAGTGCGGAGGGCTTCGCCGCCCAGGGCGCGCATCAGCTGCACGCGGCTGTCGAGCTGCTGGGCGCGCAGGTCCAGGGACTGGCGCTGCTGCTGGATCAGCGTCTGCTGCGCCTGGATCACCGGCAGGCGGTTGCCCAGCCCGGCGGCCTGGCGCTCCTGAGCCAGGCGCAGCTGCTGCTCATTGCTGCGCAGCAGGGCCTCCTGGGGCGACTGCTGGGCCTGCAGGGAGCGCAGCGCTTCCCACTGCTCGCGGGCGTCGCGCACGCCTTCGAGCACGGCAGCGTTGTAGGCAGCCACCGCGGCCTCCTGCTCGGCCACGGCGGACTTGAAACCGGCGCGCAGGCGGCCGGTATCGAACAGGGGCAGGCGCAGCGAGGGCCCGAAGCCCAGCTGGTGGCTGCCGCTCTCCAGCAGCTTGTCCAGGCCGATGCTGCTGAAGCCGGCGAAGGCATTGAGCGTCAGGTCCGGATAGAAGCGGCCACGGGCCGCGGTGATCTCGTAGCCGGCGGCCTCGACGCGCGCCAGGGCCGCGCGCACGTCAGGCCGCGAGGCCAGCAGGTCCAGGCTGGGTACGGCGGCCGGGGCGACTGTGGCCGGCACCGCCGGCTGCCAGTCGGCCAGCGCTTCCAGCGGCTGCACGCTGAGGGCCGCCAGCTGCACGCGGTAGCCCTGGGCCTGCTGCTGCAGGACCAGGAGCTGGCGCTGCAGCTCGGCCAGGGGGGCCTCGGCGCCGCGCAGTTCGATGTCGGTGTCCAGGCCGGCGGCGCGGCGCTGGCGGACCAGCTCCAGCGCCTGCTGGCGCAGCACGATCTGCTGCTGCAGCAGCTGCTCCTGGCTCACGCTGCGAGCCAGGCCCAGCCAGGCGCGCAGCACGGCGCTGGCGATGTTCAGCCGGGCGGCCTCGCCCTCGGCCTGCAGGGCGCGCTGCTGGCCGAGGCTGGCCTGCAGCGCGGCCTGGTGGCGGCCGAAGAAGTCCCAGTCATAGCTGATGCCCGCCTGCAGGGTCGCGGTGTTGTAGACGTGACCGGCCAGGGGCGGCGGGTACATGCCGTGCTCGCTGAAGCGCTGGCGCTCGACGTCCAGACCCACGCCGATGATGGGCTTGTCGGCCGCGGCGGCGTTGTCCACCGCGGCGCCAGCCTTGGCGATGCGGGCACGGGCCAGGGCCAGGCTGGGGGCATCGCGCAGGGCCTTGTCCATGAGGGCGTTGAGGCGCTCGTCGCCCCAGGCGCGCCACCAGGCGGCGTCAGCCACCGCGCCACCGGCCTGCAGACCCAGCGCCTCGCCCTTCAGACGCTCGGGCACGGCCGGCTGAGGCGGCACGGGCGCACAGGCCGTCATCAGGCCCAGGACCAGCATCAGCGCTGGCAGTGCAGACAGGCGCAGCGCGCCCAGGCGGGGGTGTGGGTACATCGGGTTCATTCCTTGCTTGCCTCGCGCAGCGCTTCGCCATTGGCCATCAGGCGCTGCAGCAGTTCGATCAGGGTGCGCCACTCGGCCTCGGTAAAGCCGGCCAGGTGGGCGTTGAAGACTTCGGACAGCACGGCCGGCAGCTCGGCCGTCACGCGCTGGCCTTCCTCGCTGAGCGAGACCTGGACCACGCGGCGGTCCGTGCTGGAGCGTTCGCGCTGCACCAGGCCCTTCGCTTCCAGGCGGTCCAGCAGACGGCTCAGGGCGCCGGCGTCCATGTCCAGCTCCTTGCCGAGCTGCACGGTGGAGTGCGGACCATGCAAGCGCAGCTTCAGCATGGGCGCCCACTGCGCGTGGGTGAGGCCGTGTTGGCACAGGCGCTTGTCGGCCAGGTGGACGATGGACTGCTTGATGCGGTGCATCAGCCAGCCGATGCTGTCCTGGCTGCGGTAGGTGTCGGCGCTGTAGAAGGCGGCCGGCGGAGGGAGTGGAGTAGGTTGCTTCATATCAATTGCCTAGGCAATTATTGCTCAGGCAAGTATCCTTGTGAAAGACGGGGATTTCGTAATTCCCGTTCCAATTGCCGCATCGCGCACAGATCTGCTTGCAAAGAGCGGACCTGTCCCCAGATGCCTGCCACCCCTGCCGCACGCCCATCCCATGCCGGACACCGCCCAAGCCATCGCCTCACCCGCCCCCGCCCAGCGCAGCGCCCCTGGCGCCGACCAGGCCAAGGGCCCGCCCCAGGCCCTGGCCGCCCTCTGGCCCTTCCTGCGGCCCTACCGGGGGCGCGTGGTACTCGCCGGGCTCTTCCTGCTCCTGGCAGCCGTCAGCACCCTGCTCTTTCCCGTCGCCCTGAAGCAGCTGATCGACCAGGGCCTGGTGTCCAGCGACCCCAGCCAGCGCGTGATGGCCTTGCGCGGCCATTTCGGGGCCTTGTTCGGCGTGGGCATTGCCCTGGCGGTGTTCTCCGCAGCACGCTTCTACAGCGTGACCTGGCTGGGCGAGCGGGTCACCGCGGACCTGCGCAACGCGGTCTACCGCCATGTGCTGAAGCAGAGCCCCGCCTTCTTCGAGACCACCCAGACCGGCGAGGTGCTGAGCCGGCTCACCACGGACACGACGGTGGTGCAGACCGTCGTGGGCTCCAGCTTCTCCATGGGCCTGCGCAATGTGGTGATGGGCATCGGCGCCCTGCTGATGCTGGTCTGGAGCAATCCCGGACTGATGCTGCCGGTGCTGGGCCTGCTGACGCTCGTCGTGCTGCCCGCGGTGCTGCTGGGGCGCCGGGTGCGCAAGCTCAGCCGCGCCAGCCAGGACCGCGTGGCGGACACCAGCGCCATCGCCGCCGAGGTGATCAATGCCGTCACCGTGGTGCAGAGCTATACGCAGGAAGCCCGCGAAGGCCAGCGCTTCGAGCAGGCCAGCGAGGCCGCCTTCGACACCGCCCGCAAGCGCATGAAGGTGCGCGCCGGCCTCGTGGCCTTCCTGATCACCGCCACCTTCGGGGCCATGCTCTTCGGCCTCTACCGCGGCACGGAGGCCGTCATCGAGGGCCGCATGAGCGCCGGCCTGCTGGGCCAGACCCTGGTCTACGTCACCTTGCTGGTCTCCAGCGTGGCGGTGCTGGCCGAGGTCTGGGGCGACGTGCTGCGCGCGGCCGGCGCCATGGAGCGCCTCAGCGAGCTGCTGGCGGCCCAGTCCCCCATTCAGGACCCGCCCCGAGCACTGGCCCTGCCGCCGGCCCGCGCCGGCGCCACCCTGGTGCTGGAGGACGTGCATTTCCACTACCCCTCTCGCCCGGACAGGCCCGCCCTGCAGGGCCTGAGCCTGCGCCTCGCACCCGGCGAGACCGTCGCCCTCGTCGGCGCCAGCGGCGCGGGCAAGAGCACCGTGCTGCAGCTGCTGCAGCGCTTCTACGACGCGCAGCAGGGCCGGATCGAGCTCGATGGCGTGCCCATCACGCAACTGCCCCTGCAGGCCCTGCGCCAGCGGGTGGGCCTGGTGCCCCAGGACAGCGTCATCTTCTCCACCAATGCCCTGGAGAACATCCGCTACGGCCGGCCGGACGCCACGGACGAGGAAGTCATCGCCGCCGCCCGGGCGGCCTTCGCGCACGACTTCATCAGCGCCCTGCCCCAGGGTTACGACACTTTCCTGGGCGAGCGCGGCGTCCGACTCTCGGGCGGGCAGCGCCAGCGCATCAGCATTGCGCGGGCCATCCTGAAGAACCCGCCCCTGCTGCTGCTGGACGAGGCCACCAGCGCCCTGGACGCCGAAAGCGAGCGCGTGGTGCAGGCCGCGCTGGAGGCCGCCATGCGCCAGCGCAGCACCCTGGTCATCGCCCACCGCCTGGCCACCGTGCAGCGGGCTGACCGCATCCTGGTGCTGGACCACGGGCAGATCGTCGAGCAGGGCACGCATGCCGAGCTGGTGGAGCGCGGCGGCATCTACGCGCGGCTGGCGGCGCTGCAGTTCCAGACCGGCACCTGAGGCGGCTCCCGGCGGGTAGAGTTGGGCCCGCCCTGCTCACCCGGACCGCCCATGACACGGACCTGCCTGCCCGCGCGCCTCCCCCCCTTCCCGACGCTGCTCGACCGCCTCGCTCACGGCCTGCTCCTGCTGCTGGCGGCCCTGCTGATGGCGCTGCCCCTGGCCGGTCTCGCGCAGACGCCGGCGGCGGCGCCGTCCTCGGCTGCGACTGCAACGCTCCCGGCAGGTATCCCTGCGTCAGGGCCCGCCCTCGCCGAGCCCCGGCTGCAACTGGCGGGGCGAGAGATCCTCGTGTTCCGCGCCGGCTCGCTGGGCCTGAGCCCGGCCGACCGGCAGCGGCGCGCGCAGGCCCAGCTGCAGGGTGTGCTGGAGACGCGGGCGCCCGACTATCAAGTGACGCTGCGCCCCGCCACCGACGGCCGGGCCCTGCTGGTGAACGGGCAGCTGATCGGCACCCTCATGCCGGCCGACCTGGGCCTGGCCACCCCCACGGAGCAAGACCTGGACCAGCGCGCCCAGGATGCCAAGGCCCAGCTGCAGCGGGCCCTCGCCGAGCACCAGGAGGCCCACAGCTGGCAGCGCCTGGGGCTCTCGGCGCTGTGGGTGCTGGGCTCGCTGGGCCTGCTGCTGCCGCTGCTCTGGGCCCTGCGCAGAATGTCGCGGATCAGCCTGCGCCTGCTCGCGCGCGGGGCCGGCGCGCAGGCCCGCAAGCTGCAGGTCAGCGGGGTCACGCTGCTGAGCCTGGACCGCCTGGGCGACGGCGTGCGACTGGTCGTGCGCCTGCTGCATGCCGGCCTGTGGCTGCTGCTGGTGTACGAGTGGCTGGGCTGGGCCCTTCGCCAGTTCCCCTACACACGGGTGTGGGGCGAGCAGCTGCATGCCGCGCTGCGCGACGCCCTGGGCGGCGTGCTCATCGGTGCGGCCAGTGCCCTGCCCCAGCTGCTGGTGGCCGTGCTGATCTTTGTGCTCGCGCATTTCCTGAGCACCGCCCTGGACCCCTTCTTCGAGAGAGCCGAATCCGGCGCCGTCGACCTGGGCTGGCTGGACGCCGACACCGCCCGCCCCACCCGCCGCCTGATGCGGCTGGGCATCTGGGCCTTCGCCGTGGCCATGGCCTACCCCTACCTCCCCGGCGCGCAGACCGAGGCCTTCAAGGGCCTGTCCGTGCTCATCGGCCTGATGGCTTCGCTGGGCGCCTCCAGCGTGGTGGGCCAGGCCGCCGCGGGACTGATCCTCATGTACACGCGCACGCTGCGCATCGGCGAGTACGTGCGCATCGGCGAGCATGAAGGCACCGTCACCGAGCTGGGCACCTTCGCCACCCGCATCCGCACCGGCCAGGGCGACGAGCTCACGCTGCCCAACGCCCTGATCGCCGGCAGCGTCACGCGCAACTACTCCCGCACCGGCGGCGGTGCAGGCTTTGCGCTGGACACCACCGTGACCATCGGCTATGACACCGCCTGGCGCCAGGTCGAGGCCATGCTCAAGCTCGCGGCAGCCCGCACGCCTGGCATCCTCCAGGATCCCGCGCCGCGCGTGTTCCAGACCGCGCTGTCGGACTTCTACGTCGAGTACCGCCTGGTGGTGCAGGCCCAGCCCACGGAGCCGGGCCCGCGGGCCCAGGTGCTGAGCCTGCTTCACGCGGAGATCCAGGACGTCTTCAATGAGTTCGGCGTGCAGATCATGTCCCCGCACTACCTGGGCGATCCTGACGCGGCCAAGGTGGTTCCGCCCGCCCACTGGCACCCCGAACCTGCGCAGGGAGGACCGGCGGCACAGGCCCCGGCAGGCGAACAGCGGCTCGCATAAACTACGCTGCCTCATCCGCTGCTCATCCGCTGCCCTGACGCTGCCCGGACCCCTGCCGTGACCACCCGCCCCGTTCGAAGCCAGTACGAAAATTTCATGCGCCTTGTCTTTGAACAGGGCGTGAGCAAGGGCGACCGCACGGGCACCGGCACGCGCTCGCTCTTCGGCCACCAGATGCGCTTCGACCTCAACGAGGGGTTCCCGCTGGTGACCACGAAGAAGGTGCACCTCAAGTCCATCATCCTGGAACTGCTGTGGTTCCTGCGCGGCGATTCCAATGTGCAATGGCTGCAGGAGCGCGGCTGCACCATCTGGGATGAGTGGGCCCGCGAGGACGGCGACCTCGGTCCGGTCTACGGCGTGCAATGGCGCTCCTGGCCCACACCGGACGGCGGCCACATCGACCAGATCAGCGAGGTGCTGCAGCAGCTGCGCAGCAATCCGGACTCGCGCCGCCTCATCGTCAGCGCCTGGAACGTGGCCGATCTCTCAAAGATGGCCCTGATGCCCTGCCACGCCTTCTTCCAGTTCTACGTGGCCCCCGCCACCGAGCCCGGCGGCCGCGGCAGGCTCTCCTGCCAGCTCTACCAGCGCAGCGCGGACATCTTCCTGGGCGTCCCTTTCAACATCGCCAGCTACGCCCTGCTGACCCACATGGTGGCCCAGCAGTGTGACCTGGACCTGGGCGACTTCATCTGGACTGGCGGCGACTGCCACATCTACAGCAACCATTTCGAGCAGGTGCAGACCCAGCTCGGCCGCGCGCCCTTCCCCTACCCCACCCTGCACATCCGTCGCAAGCCCGACAGCCTGTTCGGCTACCAGCTCGACGACTTCGAGGTGCGGGACTACCAGCACCACGCCGCCATCAAGGCGCCCGTGGCGGTCTGAGGTCCGGGGCGAGCATGCAAGACCTGACCCTCATCGCCGGCCTGTGCCGGGACCGCGGCATCGGCCTGGGCAACGAGCTGCTGGTGCGCGTGCCCGAGGACATGGCCCACTTCAAGGCGCTCACCCTGGGCCACACGGTGCTGATGGGGCGCAAGACCTGGGACTCCATCCCCGCGAAGTTTCGCCCCCTGCCCGGCCGCCGCAACCTGGTGCTGAGCCGCCAGGCGGGCCTGCAGCTGCCCGGCGCCGAGGTCTTCACCGACATCACCGCGGCCCTGGCCGCCTGCGCCCCCGGGGAGCAGGTCTTCGTGATGGGCGGCGCCGAGATCTACGCCCTGGCCCTGCCCCTGGCCGCAGCCCTGGAACTGACGGAGTTCGACCTGCAGCGCCCGGCCGACGCCTTCTTCCCGGCCTGGGATGCCTCGCAGTTCCGCATGAGCCGCCGCGAGGAGCACACGCACCGCGCCGGCGAGCCAGAAGGCTTTTCTTACAGCTTCGTGCGCTACGAACGCGTAGGCTGAGCGGTTTTTCAATTTCGGGAGGAATGAACAATGTCCGGAGGCGGTTTCCACGTCCACGGCCCGCATGACCACGAACTGGAGCATGCGGCCCAGCACGAACCCAAAGGCATGGCCGGCCAGCTGGCGGTGATCACGGCCATCCTGGCCACGGTGGGTGCGCTCTTCGCCTACATGGGCGGTGCCACCCAGGCCAATGCCGGCCTCTACAAGAACGACGCGGCCATCAAGAAGACGGAAGCGGCGAACAAGTGGGCCTACTTCCAGTCCAAGAGCAGCAAGCAGAACCTGGCCGAGATTGCCATGGACCTGGCGCCCAGCGACGAGCAGAAGGCCAAGTACAAGGCCAAGATCGAGCGCTACGAGACCGAGAAGAACGAGATCAAGAAGGAGGCCGAGGCCCTGGAGAAGGAGTCCGCCGACTTCGACCACCGGAGCGAGCAGCAGCTCCACCAGCACCACCGCTGGGCGCAGGCCACCACGGCCCTGCAGGTCTCCATCGCCCTGGCCGCCATCGCCTTGCTGACCCGCCGCCGCTGGATGGAAGGCGCGACGCTGGCCGTGGGCGGCGTGGGCGTGCTGATCGGCATTGCGGCCTGGCTGCATTACTGAAGCCTGCAGGTCACGGGCCGCAGTGAGCGGCCCGTTTCCCGGCGGCGGCCTCAGGCCGTCGGTTCCAGCCTGAAGGCCCGCACCGCCTCGATCAGGGCCTGGGCCTGCTGGCTCAGGCTTTCCGCCGCGGCGGCACTCTCCTCCACCAGGGCGGCGTTCTGCTGCGTGACCTGGTCCAGCTGGCCCACCGCGCTGCTGATTTGCTGGATGCCCGTGGTCTGCTCATTGTTGGCGGTGCTGATCTCGCTGATCAGATCCGTCACGCGGCGCACCTGGCTGACGATGTCGGCCATGGTGCTGCCCGCCTCGTTCACCAGCTGACTGCCGGCCTCGACCTTGCCCACGCTGTCGTGGATCAGGCCCTTGATCTCGCGAGCCGCCTCGGCGCTGCGCTGGGCCAGGCTGCGAACCTCGCTGGCCACCACAGCGAAACCACGGCCCTGCTCGCCAGCCCGCGCGGCTTCCACGGCGGCATTCAGGGCCAGGATGTTAGTCTGGAAGGCAATGCCGTCGATGACGCCGATGATGTCGACGATCTTGCGTGAGGCGCCGTTGATCTCCTCCATGGTCGAGACCACGCGGCTGACCACCTCGCCGCCGCGCTCGGCGACCGCGCTGGCCGAGCCCGCCAGCTGCGTGGCCTGGCGGGCGGTGTCGGCATTGCTGCGCACGGTGTCGGACAGCGTCTCCATCGACGCCGCCGTCTGCTGCAGATTGCTGGACTGCTGCTCCGTCCGCTGGGACAGGTCGGCATTGCCCGTCGCGATCTGGGCCGAGCCAGTGACGATGCTGTCGCTGCTGGCGCGCACCGCGCCGACCACGTCACGCAGGGCCAGCTGCATGCGGGAGACTGCAGCCAGCAGGCTGTGAGGGGACGCGCCCTGCAGCCCGACCGGACTGCTGAGGTCCCCGGAGGCCACCCGCTCCACGATGTCCCTCACCCGTGCGGGCTCGGCACCCAGCTGGGACAGGATGGCCCGGTAGCCCCACCACAGGAGGCCCGCCACGGTTGCCACCAGCAGCAGGGCCAGCACCAGCGAGGCATTGGCCCAGGTGCTGCGCTGCTCGCTGGCCTGGGCCACGGCCAAGGCGGTGCGCTGGTCCAGCAGCTGCAGGAACTCGTCCACCGGCCGCATGATCTTGGCCTTGAAGCGGTGGTAGTCCAGGTCGTGCATCATCGCCCGGGCACGCTCGAGGTCCGGCGCTCCCTGCTTCGTGAAGCCACCCTTGCCGTCCTCGTAGAGGCCCTTGACCAGGTTCATGGCGATGGTCTCGGTGCGCACCAGGTCGTTGGAGTTCTGCTGCGCCTCGCGCAGCTTGGCGAACTCAGCCTCGGTGAAGCCGGCCTTCTTCATCAGGTCCTGCAGGGGCACCGAGGCGCCACTGCCCTTGTTCGGCGTTTCGTCGGCCGCACGGAAGTCCCAGTAGATGCCCTGGTAGTTCGCCGGCCTGGCGAGCTTGCCGTTGCGGACGTCCAGCACCTCGAAGTACTGCTTCTCCCACTTGGGATCGGCACTGATCACATAGGTGCGGGCGAGGCGGGTGAGATCGTCCGAGCTTTGTCGCAGCTCGTCGGCGAGGAGGTAGGAGTCATAGCGTGCCTGGGTGGCCCGCTCCACGCTCTCTGCCGCGCGCCGCATCGCCAGCGTCGAGCACAGGAGCAGAACCGAGATGCCGAACACCGCCGCGAACAGCGTGCCGAAGATGCCGCGAACCGAACTTGCCTTGGCTTGTTGCATTGATCTCTCCATGGGATGGTCGGGCAGGCGCAGACATTGCGCCACCCGGATTGCCGGGCAGGAAAGCGCCGCCACCACGGCGGGCGCCTGCGGCTCACCGTGCGGAGGAAAGGATGGAAGTGGATGCCGGGCGACTAGGGCCCGCAGCTACGGCTCTGCATGATTCGCTCCCCTTTGGCGGGCCAGCCTCTTGGCTTGTTATCCCGCTGATTGCAGCCATCGGTGCGCGCCCTGCAGGCCCGGGAGCCCTGGCGCTGTCCACCGTGGTGCAACCATACGCAGCGCGAGGCGGCAAGGCAATCTCAGTTCTGGCTGACAATGGCCACTCCCCCCGTCTTTTGTCCTGTACTCATGAAATTTGCCACGTGGAACGTCAACTCCCTTGCCGTGCGCCTGCCGCAGCTCCTGGACTGGCTGGCGGCCAATCCGGTCGATGCCCTGGTGCTGCAGGAGACCAAGCTCACGGATGACAAGTTCCCCACGCTGGAGATCGGCGCGGCGGGCTACCAGGTGCAGTGGTTCGGCCAGAAGACCTACAACGGCGTGGCCCTGCTGAGCCGCAAGCCGGCCACGGACGTGGTCAAGAACATCCTCGGCTTTGCGGACGAACAGGCGCGCGTGATCGCCGGCACGGTGGACGGCGTGCGAGTCATCGGCGCCTATTTCCCCAACGGCCAGGCGCCGGACAGCGAAAAGTTCGTCTACAAGATGGGCTGGCTGGAGGCCTTGCGCGAGTGGGTCCGGGCCGAGCTGAAGACGCACGAGCGCCTGGTGCTGATGGGCGACTTCAACATCGCCCCCGAGGACCGCGACGTCTACGACCCCGTGGCCTGGGCGGGCCAGATCCACTGCACGCCGCAGGAACGCGAGCACTTCCAGGCGCTGCTGGGCCTGGGCCTGGTCGACGCCTTCCGGCTCTTCGAGCAGCCGCCCAAGAGCTGGAGCTGGTGGGACTACCGCAACCTGGCCTTCCGCAAGAACCAGGGCCTGCGCATCGACCACATCCTGGTCAGCGAAGCCTTGCGCCCGCACGTGAAGGCCTGCGAGATCGACAAGCAGCCGCGGCGCAACGAGCGGCCCAGCGACCACGCGCCTGTCATCGTCACCCTGGATTGAAGCCTTCAGGAGATCCCATGAGTCGAGCCGACCCTGCCACGCATGCCGACGCCCAGCTCCAGCGCTGGTGCGACGAGGAAGCCCGGGTCCGTCAGCGCATGCAGCCCGATCCCGGGCTGGCGCGCCTGGACCAGCTGGCCGGCCTGGACGGCCTGGCCCAGATGCAGGCCATGCTCGACGGCGAGCTGCCGCCCCCACCCATCGCACTGACGCTGGACTTCCTGCTGATCGAGGTGGCCAAGGGCAAGGCTGTCTTCCAGGGCAAGCCGCAGTTCCGTCATTACAACCCCCTGGGCACCGTGCACGGCGGCTGGTTCGCCACCCTGCTGGACTCCGCCCTGGGCTGCGCGGTGCACACCACGCTGGAGCCGGGCAGCGGCTACACGACGCTGGAATTCAAGGTCAACCTGGTGCGCGCCCTGACGGACAAGGTGCCCCTGGTCCGCGCCATCGGCGAGGTGACGCACCGCGGCCGGCAGGTGGCCACCTCGGAGGCCCGCCTGCTGGGGCATGACGGCAAGCTCTATGCCCATGCCAGCACCACCTGCCTGATCTTCGAGCAGCGGCAGGGCTGAGGAGCGGGCGCCCGCTGGCGCCCTGAGCCGGCCCTCAGGCGCGCAAGGCGTGCGTCGCGCGGGCCAGCTGGGTGATGCGGCCCCAGTCTCCGGCATCCATGGCGTCCTGCGGCGTGAGCCAGGAGCCGCCGCAGACCTTCACATTGGGCAGGGACAGGAACTGTGGGGCGGACTCCTGCGTGATGCCGCCCGTCGGGCAGAAGGCCACGTCCGGGAAGGGCCCGGCCAGGGCCTTGAGCAGGTTGACGCCGCCCACGGCCACCGCCGGGAAGAGCTTCAGGAAGGTGTAGCCCGCGGCATTGGCCTGCATGACCTCGCTGGCGGTGGACACGCCCGGCAGCAGGGCCAGGTCTTGCCCCTGGGCCGCCACGGCGATCTCGGAGTTGAAACCCGGGCTGACGCCGAAGCGGCAGCCGGCGTTCTTGGCCGCCGCCACATCCGCGGCGGTGCGCAGGGTGCCTGCCCCCACGATGGCCTCGGGCACGGCACGGGCCATGGCTTCCATGGCCTGCAGCGCCACCGGCGTGCGCAGCGTCACCTCCAGCACCCGCACGCCTCCGGCGACCAGGGCCTCGGCCAGGGGCACCGCATGCTCCAGCTTCTGGATCACGATGACGGGGATCACGGGGCCGTGGCTGGCCAGGCTCAGGGTCTGATTGCTCATGCTAGTTCCTCTGCTTTGTTCCACTGCTGCGTGCCAGGCGCTCAGAGCCAGGTGACCGCGCCTTCCTCGGCGCTGCGGACGTTGCTGCGGAAGCCCCCGAAAAGATTGCGGCCCAGGCCGGTGGCGTTGTCCGCCGCCTGTGCGGGATCGATGGTGGCCAGCTCGCGGACGGCCCATTCATCGGCAGGCACCCGGGCCTGCAGCTCACCCGTCACGGCATCCAGGCGCACCACGTCGCCATCACGCAGGCGTGCCAGCGGCCCGCCGGCCAGCGCCTCGGGGCTCACATGGATGGCGGCCGGCACCTTGCCCGAAGCCCCGCTCATGCGGCCATCGGTCACCAGGGCCACCTTGAAGCCCTTGCCCTGCAGCACGGCCAGCGGCGGCGTGAGCTTGTGCAGCTCGGGCATGCCGTTGGCATGCGGGCCCTGGAAACGCACGACCACGACGACGTCTCGGTCCAGCTCGCCGGCCTTGAAGGCGGCCTGCATGGACTCCTGGTCGCTGAAGATGCGGCACGGGGCCTCGATCACATGGCGGTCCTCGGGCACGGCCGAGACCTTGATCACGGCGCGGCCCAGATTGCCGTCCAGCAGCTTCAGCCCCCCCGTCGGGCTGAAGGGCGCCGCGGCGGTTCGCACCACGCTGTCATCGCACGACCCCACCGGCAGGTCCTTCCATTCGACGCCCGCCGCCGAGGCCTGGGGCACGCGGCCATAGGCTTCGAGGCCCGGCCCGTGGATGGTCAGTACATCACCGTGCATCAGCCCGGCGCCCAGCAGCTCTCGGATCACGAAGCCCGGGCCGCCGGCGGCCTGGAACTGGTTCACGTCAGCGCTGCCATTGGGGTAGACGCGGGCCAGCAGCGGCACCACGGCGGACAGCTCCGAGAAGTCCGTCCAGTCGATGCTGATGCCCGCCGCGCGGGCCACGGCCACCCAGTGGATCAGGTGGTTGGTGGAGCCGCCGGTCGCCAGCAGGGCCACCATGGCGTTGACGATGCAGCGCTCGTCCACCAGGCGGCCGATGGGCGTGAAATTTGCGCCCGGCGCGATGCGCAGGGCCTGGCGCACGGCCTCGCGGCTCAAGCGCTCGCGCAGGTCCTCATGCGGGTGGACGAAGGCGGCGCCCGGCACATGCAGGCCCATGGCCTCCAGCAGCATCTGGTTGCTGTTGGCCGTGCCGTAGAAGGTGCAGGTACCGGCCCCGTGGTAGGCGGCGGACTCGGCCTTCAGCAGCTCCTCACGGCCGACCTTGCCCTGGGCAAAGAGCTCGCGCACCTTGGCCTTGTCGCTGTTGGACAGGCCGCTGCTCATCGGGCCAGCCGGCACGAAGACGCAGGGCAGATGGCCGAAGCTCAGCGCGCCGATCAGCAGGCCCGGCACGATCTTGTCGCAGATGCCCAGCAGCAGGGCGGCGTCGAAGACGTCGTGGCTCAGGGCCACGGCGGTGCCCATGGCGATGGTGTCACGCGAGAAGAGGCTCATCTCCATGCCTGGCAGGCCCTGGGTGACGCCGTCGCACATGGCCGGCACGCCGCCTGCCACCTGCACGGTGGCGCCGTGGCGGCGGGCCTCGTCTCGGATCAGCTCGGGGTAGTGCTCGTAGGGCTGGTGGGCCGAGAGCATGTCGTTGTAGGCCGTGACCACCGCGAGGTGGGTGGGACGCTCGGCGACGATGCGCAGCTTGTCGTTCGCAGGCATGGCGGCAAAGGCATGGGCCACGTTGGCGCAGCCCATGCGCTCGGGCCCCTTCTTGCGTTGGGCGAGGCGCTCGACCTCGGCCAGATAGCGTTCACGGGCCGGCGCACTGCGCTCGCGAATGCGTGCGGTCACCGTTTGCAGCGTCTTGTTCATGCGTCTGTGCCTCGGGCTGATGTAACTCAACCCTTATTAAGTTGGTAACCATATTACAAGAAGTGCGCCTGCTGCGGGTTACAAGGCGAGTACATGTGCAAGACAGTTGCCCGGCCGACAATGAGGCGCCGCCCCGACACCGGCAAGACACAATCCTGCCAGGCCGCGCCTGGCCGATGAAAGAGACTGACATGCCTGCAGCACGCATCATCCACGGCCATGAAAAAGACCTGGGCGGAGGCTTCAAGGTGTCCCGCCTGCTGCCGGCCGTGGCCCAGCGCAGCGTCGGGCCGTTCATCTTCATGGACCACTTCGGCCCCACCACCAGCCATGGCGATCCGGCGCACGACGTCCGCCCCCACCCGCACATCGGCCTGAGCACCGTGAGCTACCTCTTCGAAGGGGCCCTGCTCCACCACGACAGCACCGGGGCGCGGCAGGAGATCCGCCCGGGCGACATCAACTGGATGACGGCCGGCAAAGGCATCGTGCACAGCGAACGGGCGCCGGAGCAGCGCCGTGGGACCGCCTACGCCATGCACGGCCTGCAACTGTGGTGCGCCCTGCCCCGGGACGAAGAGGAATGCGACCCCGCCTTCCAGCATGTGGCCGCAGCGGACCTGCCCGTGCTGGAGCGGCCGGGTGTTCGGATCCGGGTGCTCGTGGGGCAGTTTGGCGGCCTTCGCTCGCCCGTTCGCGCCTCGGCCGGCACGCTGTACCTTCACCTGAGCCTGGACCCCGGTGCCAGCCTGACCCTCAGCGACTGGAGCTCCGAACTGCCGGAGGAATGGGCGATCTATGCGCCCAGCCAGGAGTTGCTGCTGGACGGAGAGCCGCTGCCCGCTCGCCACTTGGCGGTGCTGCGCTCGGCGCAGGGGAGCCCGGCGGGCGCAATCCTTCAGGCCGAGGGACCTCAGGGCGATGCCACGCTGACAGACGGCGGCCAGGCCAGCGGCTCCCATGCGGGCGCCACTCAGGAAAGCCAGGGTCAAGCCCGGCCATCAAGCCAGGCAGCCCGAGTGGCCTTCGAGCTGAGCGCCCCGCCCTGGGAGCCAGAGCCCACCGAACTGGTGCTGCTGGGCGGCAAGCGCCTGGACGGGCACCGGCACCTCTGGTGGAACTTCGTCTCCAGCCGCAAGGAGCGTGTCGAGCAGGCGGCCAAAGACTGGGCTGAGGGCCGCTTTCCCAAGGTGCCGGGCGAGGACGACTTCATTCCCCTGCCAGCCACCCGGCCCTGAGAGGCGCGCGCTTCAGCCCAGCACGCCCAGCGCCAGGCCCAGCAGCGTCAGGCCGCCAATGCCCACGATCCAGGATTCCGGCTCCTGCATGCGGCCGCTGACCACCTTGCCCACCGTCAGCCCTACCGTTTGCCCCACTGCATGGCCCACTGCGTGGCCCATCTTCACACCCATGCGCTTGACCGCTGCCATCTGCTGCTCCCGCTGTATTGCTTGACCAGGCGGCAGGGGGCGCCGGGTTGGCGTGCCTGCCTCGATTCGTGATGGCCCAAGAATACTGTATGTCCATACAGTATTCAAGTGTTGTTTTGAGTGACCGATCAGAGCCCCGGGGCCGGCCGCGCGGCGTGACAGGCCCCTCTATCCTGCAGGCCATCCGCTGCCGCTAAGATGCCAGCCCCGCGAGCCCGGATGGGCTCGCTTCCCAATTTCAGCCTCCCGCACGCCGACATGGCCCAAGCACCCAGCGCCGCCCCTGCCAAGGCAGACCCCGCAGCCCAGGATTTCTCCGCCCACACGCCCATGATGCAGCGGCGTGTTCTCCCATGAAAATCTAAGATCTTCCCCGGAACCTACGCCAAAACCTACGCTACCAACGGCACGCAAATACTGTATATTTATACAGCATGAAGGTGGCAGTACTCAGGCTCAGGAAAGATGGGATGAAGTTGGAGCTCGACCAGCTCGGCGAGCCCTCGGTCGGTTGGCTCACGATTGAGCGTTGGCGCCTGTCGAACCGATTTGAGGATCGATGGGTGAGGTCTGCCGTTCTGCGATGCGGCCAAAGCCGGGGCGCCTCGTACCTGATCCCGGCCATCCATGGCTGCGAACTGACCGCGATGGAAGACCGCGGGTTCCTTCTGTCGGGCCGAGAGGACTCAGACCATCTGCAAGACCCAGGGATGCGGCAGACGTGGTGGTGCCGCCCGGTCAGCGAGCAGTCAGAAGCTGGCCAGGTGGAGTAGCTGCCAAGCTGTCGGCATTGCCCCCAAGGAAAGACGAGAGTTGCTCCTGTCGGTCATGCCGTCCTTGCCATCGAGGTGACCGCCTGGCTGAGCTTCCGCCATCGCCGTGGGTATCTGCGGTGCCCTCGAGCACTCAGAACGATTCCGCGTTGATCTCAAAATTCATTCCAGTCATTTGCTTATGCGATCCGCGTCTAGTGAAAGTTAGGGATGCAATAGAAAAACCGCTCATGTTGACGAAGATCGTATGCTAACGTCGCGCCTGTTTCGCTTGAAGCTTTGAAGTACTGGGGATCAATCGGGACGATCTATCAACTGAAGAGGAACCTTCATCATGAAGAACACTGAAATCAAGACCCTGTCTCAGCCGCAAGAGCTGGAAGCCCAACTGCTGGCCCTGGTGTCCGGCGGCCAGAGCGCCACTGCGCGTGACTACACCGTGTACGCCACCGCCGCTCAGGCCGTGCTGCCCCCGCAGCAGGCTCCGGCCACCGTGGGCTGATAGCCCCCAATGGGCAGTTCGCTGCCTTTGCCGCGAACTGCCCATCCCTGCTAACTCCGAGACAGCCTATGCCTTGCATTCTCGTCGGCCCTTCGGTGTCCGACCATGTCTTCACCTTGAGCCAGCAGCTCAAGGCGTCAGCGGTCAAGCAGTTCCAGGCGATGGGCTCGCCTGCAAGCGTCTACGTGCCCTGGATTGCGGCAGGAACTGACATCAAGTTCTCCTTTCCTGAATCCCTCTTTGCCCCGCACCCGAGCGTCGCCAGAGGCCGTCTGATCAATGACGCGAGCTATTTGCAGCCTGCCCATACTTACGTGCAGACGCGCCTTGAGCACATGCAGTACCACGAGGGTCTCATGCCAGGTGCACGCGATGATTGGCTGCCGGCTGCCCTAGTGAATCCGGCCGCGATTCACGCCGTGGACGCGGGGGTAGACGTGCTGCTTGGCAGCGATCCCAGTCTGGCCAGGCTTTACACCGAGCTGGTGGAATTTGTGCTCCCGCTGGGGGACAAGCACCGCGGGTACAGCAACGCCAACATGCGCGGAATATTGTTCCGCGGTATCCCGGACAATTGGAACGCCTATGACGTGGCGATCGATCTGGCGCACGAACTTGGACACCACACGCTCTTTGTCTGGCAAAGCGTCGATCCGATTCTGGCGAGCTCACCCAGCGCCCCGGTGCTGTCCTCCGTTCGCAAGGTTGAGCGGCCGGCCATCCAGAGCTTTCACGGCGCTGTAGCATTGGCCTTCATGCTGTTCACAACGCAGACTTGGACGAAGAATGCAATCTCCCAAGAAGCCGCTCGACGTCACGGCTCCTTCTACATCGGCGGGACGCTGGAGTCTGCCTTGAGCGAAGCGCTGGACACTTTGCGAGCGCAATGCGAGTTCACTGCCATCGGCAAAAAGATGGTGGACGAGATGCAGGCGCTTCTGCAGTGAATCTCGCCGAACCTCTTGTACTTCGGCCAGCGACAGAGCAGGACGCTGAGGACATCGCAAGAATCCTTCCAGATCTTGGGTATGCGTCAACGGCTGCAGAAGTCCGGCAGCGGATGACTCGCCTAGCTGATCAGCCCGACCAAATGCTCATGATCGCAGCCGTTGCCGATGCAGTCATCGGGCTGTGTCAGGCCCAGCGCATCTACCTCATTGCCAGCGACGGCTACGCGGAAGTTCATGCCCTGGCCGTGCTGAAGCAATGGCAGGGACGCGGCGTCGGCCGGGCCCTAGTCAATGCTGCAGTGCAATGGGCCCAAGACGCCGGTGCGCGGCGTGTGCGATTGCGCTCCGGCGTTCACCGCGAGGATTCCCACCAGTTCTATGAGGCCATTGGCTTCACTCGACAGCGCGCCAGCTATGCGTTCGAGGTGCAGCTGCCAGATCCCTGCGACGAGTCGTGCGGTACTGCCAGCACCTGAGCGGCCGATTCCAAGTGGCAGCAAGAGTACGGTTCCAGTCCAGACGCCACATGCTGCGGCGGGCCCCGGAAGGGCCGTTTGAAGGCCGGGCAACGGCCCTTTAGCGCGGCGAGCTGGGGCCATCGCGGGCCGCCAGGCAGAGCTCATGCAAAGCGGCGATGTTCTCAAGGTCGCACATGTTGATCTGCATGGCCAGAATTCTGTCCAGCCAGGCCGTAAGCAGTAGCCCGGCGGCCATGACCTCGAGCTGGCGACAACAAGGTGAAGATCGCGTGCGCCCGCCATGCACGCGCGGCCCATTTCTCAGGTCGGAGGGGGTCGAAAAAAAAGGTAATCTTTGACGCCGACCCCATCAAATTGCCGGGAACCCCGATGAACACTGGGCAAAGTCCGGTCCGGATCGGGGTCACCTTGGGGTAACTTTAGAGTAACTAGATTACCTCTATAAAAGGCAACCTGAATATACAGAAGAAGCCTTGCAAATCAAGCACTTAGGCGCTGATTACTTTTCAGGTGTCTCCAGGTTACCTTTCAAAGGTAACTTCCTAGATCGTTGATTCGTAAGGGCAAATTTCGCCGGCTTTGGGCCTGGTGACGGTGATTACCTTTTGCGGGGCCGAAACCCTGGACTTCGCATCGCCATGCATGCGCTTGGGTGCATGAATCCGCAACAGTCCTCGACGGCCGCTGTCCGGCCTTCCCCACGGGGCAGCGGCCCTTCGGCAGGGCCTCATGCAGCTGCAGGAAACCAGGCACATGAAGCGGGCAGGCGTGGCGGGGTCACGCGCGCGCGCTCCGGGGCGCGGCCAAGGTCCGGCAGGGGTGCCGCCCGGCGCCCCGGCCCCTACGAGGCCACCCAGAGGCCCCGGAAGCCGCGATCGTCCGCGCGGCCAAGGCCCGAAGCCTGCCCGGTCCCGCTCACTTCTGAGGGGGTTGAATGCGTCGGGCCATTTAGCTGCGGAATTCGGTCAGGGTAGACTTCTGGCGGCCCTGCACATCAGGGACCGGGTTTGGCGGCCCGATGAAATTGGCGGCCCAAGCCGCACCGACTGAGCTGTGGTTTTTGCGCCAGTATTCCGTCCATGCAAGGGCGGCCCGGGTGGTGAGCCGAAAGACTCGTCGGTTTAAGCTCCGCAGGATTCCCGGTCCGCCAACCATCCTTGCGCTGCCGCCCTCCTAGCGGAGGGTTTGAGCCGCTCAACGGCTGCAGCCTTCATAGGCCCCGAAGGGCACATCTGACCAAGCCAATGGGTATAACGAGACGGGGGAACGAGTGGAGTCGCAAGAGCTAATCGATGCATTCAGAGCACAGCTCGACGAAGTGGAGAGTCAAGGCGCCGCATCAGTGCAGGTGAGCGCCCTTCGCTCTTATCTATCGGCACTTGAGAGAGACGCGGCAATGTCGAAGGAGCGGCGCGCACATGAACACGCCGGCTATTTGGCGCATTACGCCGCTCAGAGCAGCTTCAGTATTGCCATGCTCGAAGCTGTAGTGGAAGCCGGGAAGACCGCACTGCAGTCATTGATCGTAATAAACGGTGGCGCCGTCATTGCCTTGCTCGGGGTTCTGGGCAACCTTGCAGGCAAGCCGGAGGGAGGCCCATTCGCACGGTATCTGGCCCTTCCTCTACTTGAGTTTGGCGGAGGTGTGCTTTTTGGCGCCCTAGGGTTTGCGTTCAGGTACTTCAGCCAGGATTGCTATGCCGAGCAAGGCGACAAGAACTCCCCGCGTCGTCGCTGGGGTCATCGCTTCCGGTACGCAGCAATTCTCTGTGCAGTACTCGGCTTCGTGCTCTTTGCCTTCGCGGTCGGAAATTCGTACAACGCGGTCTCCTGGTCGTTCACGAAGTAGGCACTCAGACGCTGCCGCCTCTGGTGCCGGTCTTCCGTCCGTTCAATGGCGGCAAAGATGTGAGCCTCCCCCTGGTCTGGCCGGTTTCCGATCCTCTGCGTGCCCGCGCGCCAACCCACATCGACCTGCTGCTCTCTTGGGGGAGCCTGGCAGTCACTCGATGGATGCAGACTGAGGTGCCCCCCTGAACCATCAGACCGTGCCTTTGCCCCCTTGCTCAGCACGAAATCAACATTCAATACGCCGGCGTGCAGGGCAAGACCACTGAAGACCGACGCGCTTGCTGACGCCGGCTTCGACGTACTGCTCGATCAAACCCGCAACGGAAGCAAGATCCCAAACGAGGCGCCTTGCCAGCAACGCGCGGACCGCCGCACGCTGTTACCACAGAAGCAGATCAAATCAAATAGCAATTCGTTTCACGGACAACACCCACCGCATGGGGAGTGTCCGCATTTACCCAGCAGAGAAAATGAACTTTGCGCACACACTGGCAAACCAACATGTATACATGCCCATCCTGCAATATCGGAAAAATCTCTGCTTTTAGCGCCCTGAAATCGTCGCCATCAGAAGTAATTACCTGCCCAGAATGCAAGGAAAAACTCGTAGCGGTTCAGCCGAACTTTATCCAAGTATTCTTGGTATACATGATTTTTTCGTTCATCATTTTTCACATTAGCCCAGGCTTTGCAATCGAGATTGCGTTACTCATCACAATGATCATTGCAATGGCCGCAATAGTCATCAAGAAAACAACCCTTTGCATCGTAAAGAAATGAAAAATATTATCAAAAATTGCATTGCCGTTCTTTTTTCATTTGCCTGCATACAAGGCATAGCCAGGGCCGAACAACCTCAACCCGCATTAGGCCTCGAACCGAAAGCAATTAGCAACATTCTGAAAAATTGCGGAGACATTCAATCTAGCGTCAATTTGAAGAATAAATATTCAATTAAGAACGACCATCTTGGACGTCCGGCGACAATTTCCACACCCAACGGCCTTGAGTACGTCATTCAATATGCAACCGACAAAGATCAAGTTCCATCAGTCATCGTGGGAAATGGCGTCCACGAAGTAGTTGACAACCGCCCCCCGTCCCGTGAAAAGGTGGAAAAGTACTTAGCCGACCGGGTTCGCCTGTATCGCATGGTTAAGTCAATCTGTTCAACTGGAACTGCCGGACCAAATACTGACAAAACTGCCTCTCTCATCAATTCAGGATACGGCGGTGGAAGTTGGGACGAGGGCATTCCAGCCGAGTACTTCGATAGCGGCTTCTGGGAAGCAAGTTGGACATCTTCTTTCAATTCGGCTGCAGCGATCGCTGCTGGGCCCTTCCTCAACAATTCTCTAGATTGGGCAGCCCGGGAGGCCGAACGACGCGCAGCTTGCATGGGGTCTTGCAACAACGCGTGCGACACAATATCTGAAGGTGTTGCCGCATTGGGATGCAGCGCCGTTGGCTATGCACTGCTTGAATTTGGGTTTACCGCGAAAGAAGGGGTTCTGGTTTTGGGGGCCTGTGCAACTGGAACCTGGATCGGGAAAAACTGGTGCAAATTCAGAACATGCCCAGAGCAGTGTGGCGGGTAAAAAGGTCACGACGCAAATAAAGGCCCACAGAATGCGGGCCTGATATTGAGCTAATCTAGTCTGTGCTCCCTTCCCCATCGCTCTGCACAACATACGGCTCAAAGGTCACCACTTCCTCACCGAGCCAGTCGTTCAGCTCCGTCAGGCGCTGCTGCAGCGGCTTGATCTCGTTCGCGTTAAACACCGCCGCCGCCTTCGCCGCATCGCCAAAGCCGCCGGTATTGTTCGGGATGATGCCCATCAGCTGGGGCGGCACGCGGTGCGCGGCAAGCACGTCGTCGCGCGTCACGTTCTTGATGTTGAAGAACTCGTCGCGCGCGGCCACCTCGCTGATGGGGATGACCTGCAGGCCGTCCTTCTTGCCGTTGGGCGCATACATGAACAGGTTGCGGAAGTTGCCCGGGCCCTTGCTGTCCTTCAGCGCCTGGCGCAGCGCCGTCACATCATTCTCGCTCTGGGCCGGGTCGGTCATGTAGAGGATGAAGCCGGCGTGGCTGCCATTCTGGTAGTACTTGCGCCGGAACAGCGTGGCGCTCTCGTTCAGCCAGGCACTGTTGAGTGCGGCCATGTAGCCGGGCACACCGTAGATCTCCTGGTTCAGGTCGGGCTCGAACAGGTGGAACACGGAGCGGCGCGCGAAGGTGTGTTCCTGGCCGTCGCCGGGCACGAAGTAGTACTGGTCCAGGTCGGTGCCGCGCCGCGTGTACTTGGCCAGCGTCGGCTGCAGCTCCATGGCCGTGTGCAGGCGGTTGTCGCGCCGCTCCAGGTAGGCATTGCCGAAGGTCAAGAAGTCCAGCACCCAGCGGCCGAAGGCGGCGCGGCTGAGCAGGCGATGGGGCTTGAAGGTGCTCACCAACACATTGCGCTTAACTTGCATCGCGCTCGCGTGGTGGACGGCTGCGTGATACGAGCGAGCCAGGCCGTCGAGGCTCAAGGGCGGCTCGTACCACTTGCCCTGGACGGGGCATTCGAGCAGGTCCAGGATCTGGCGCTTGTCCATGACCGGCACCGGGTCACCGAAGGTGAAGGCCTCGACGCTCGGTCCCGGGACCTGCTGCACGAGCTGGCCCTGCGGGGCGGGAGCGGCCGTGCGCGGGCCGCGATTCTTTCGGGTCATCCGTAGATCTCCATGAAACCAGTGTTTGCCGCGGTCCTGCCCTCCAGCGGCTCATTTGCCATCGCGTGCATGCACGCCCAGGCCAGGTCGGCGTGGCTCAGCTCTTCAGAGCGCCCCGCCGCGAAAGTCACCTGACGGCCGCTGGCCGTCGTGGTCTTTTTGATCGCCATGAACGCGGCGGCCACATCGGTCCAGCCGGCGTCGAACTCCAGGCGCCCATTGCGGATCACGTCCAGCGCCTTCAGCACGAGGCGCATCTTTGCCTCGACCGAGTACTGCACGCCGACGGCATCGGGCCGGAACTGCTTGACCAGCTGGTAGACGCCGGCGCCCAGGCCTGTGGTGTCCAGCTCGATGTAGGTCACCCGGTAGCGGTCGCAGACCTTCCTGATTTCCTCGGCCTGCTTGGCGAAATCCATGCCCTTGAACTGCAGCCGCTCGAGTATGCGGAACTTGCCGCCGGGCACCAGCGGCGGAGCCAGCACCACGAGGGCCGCACTGTCGCCGGTGCTGCTGGGGTCATAGCCGACCCACACCTCGCGATAGCCGAAGGGGCGGATCAGGAAGGGCTTGAAGTCGGTCCACAGCTCCCAGCTGTCCACCATGCAGGCCTGCATGAGGTGGAAGCCGAACACCGAGGCGCCATCGTCGATGAACTGGCAGTAGAAGAGCTGCTGCAGCTCCTCGGGCGAGTATTCGAGGCGCAGCTGGTCCAGGTCGAACAGGTCGCAGCCGCCGCGCAGCGCGTCCTCGATCGTCACGATCTGGCGCCACTGGCCATCCTCGCAGTGGCGGCCGGCCTGCAGGGCCGCATGGCTGATGTCGAGGCGGATGTGATCCTTCTTGGGCCGCCCACGGTTGAACAGCTCACCGCTCCAGAAGGGATAGGCCTCATGGCTCAGCGCTGACGGCGTGCTGAAGTAGGTCTGGCGCCAGCGCATCTGCGAGGCCATGCCCGACGCCACCTTGCGCAGCTCCTGGTACTTCGGAATCCAGAAGTACTCGTCGAGGTACAGATTGCCGTGGTAGCTCTGAGCGGTGCGGCTGTTGGTGCCCAGGAAGATCAGCTCGGCCGCGTTGGGCAGGATGATCTTCTCGCCGCGCAGCTCCACGTCAGCCGTGCTCTTGGCGAAGTCCTGGATATAGCTCTTGAACTGGTGGGCCTGGGCCTTCGACGCCGACAGGAAGATCTGATTGCGTCCGGTCTGCAAGGCGTCGACCAGGGCCTCGCGGGCGAAGTAGAAGGTCGCCCCGATTTGTCGCGACTTGAGCAGGTTGCGGATGCGCTCGACCAGGCCGGCGCGGTACCAGTGCTTCTGGTACCCGAACAGGCCGTCCATGAAGGCGTCGACCAGGCGCTGCTGCTGCTCCTCGCTGATCGCATTGCGCTCCGGCGGCTTCTTGGGCCCGGCGTTGCGGTTCGCGATCTTGGGGTTCAGGTCGACCTCGCGGCCCGTCTCCTGGTACTTGCCGACGCGCGCCATGCGCTCGACCTGGCGGCCCAGCAGGTCGATCTCCTTGAAGTCCTTCCCCTCCTTGTTCTCCTTGAGCAGCAGCTGCTGCAGGCGCGTCTCGATGGTGCTGGCAATGCGCTCGGTCGGGTCGGACTCGTCCCATTGGTCGCGGCGCTTCCAGCTGTGGATCGTGGCCGGCTTGAGATCCAGCTCTTCGGCAATGCGCGCGATGCGCCAGCCCTGCCAGTACAGGGCGCGGGCCCGGCGTCGCGGGTCGAGTTCAGAGGGAGAGGGGACCGAATTCATCGGCGCGATGGTGCGGACCAACCCTCGCCCGCGTCTGCACGCGCCTGTTGTGGAGCCGGCGCCCACAACGGCACGCGGTTGCCCTGCACCGCAGCGCGCCGCGACTATCCGCCGAGTCCCAGTACCACCACGCGAAAGCCCATCACCGAGACGCAAAGGCACCCATGGCAGGAAAGAGCAAATTTTTCGTCGTCGCCACCGAAGGCGGCACCACCGACGGCCGCACCATCTCTCGCGGCTGGATCGAGCAGATGGCCCGCACCTACAGCCCGAAGACCTACGGCGCGCGGGTGAACATGGAGCACTACCGCGGCATCCTCCCTGACGGCCCCTTCAAGGCCTACGGCGACGTGCTGGCTGTGAAGACCCAGGAGAACGACGGCGGCAAGCTGCAGCTGCTGGCGCAGATCGACCCGACCGCCGACCTGATCGAGCTGAACAAGAAGCGTCAGAAGGTCTACACCAGCATCGAGATCAACCCGAACTTCGCCGAGTCCGGCGAGGCCTACCTGGTCGGCATCGCGGTCACCGACAGCCCCGCGAGCCTGGGCACCGAGATGCTGCAGTTCGCCTCGAAGGCCCAGGTCAATCCCTTCGAGGCTCGCAAGGCCGACAAGGGCAACGTCATCACCGAGGCCCTCGCCTTCTCGCTGGAGCTGGAAGAGCCCGAGGCCAAGCCCACCGACAACGGCACCTCCCTGCTGTCCAAGGTCCGCGAGCTGCTGTCCGGCAAGGCCAAGGGCGACGAGCAGCGCGCCGGCGACCAGAACGCTGCGATCGAGGCTTTGGCCACCGCCCAGCGTGACCACATGGACGCCACGAAGGCGGCGATCACCAAGCTGACCGAAGCCGTCGAGCAGCTGTCTAAGGATCGCAAGGCCGACAGCAGCGAGCTGACCAAGCTCACCGAGCAGCTGAGCAAGGCCCCGAATGGCCAACCGCCCCGCCCGCCGGCCGCCGGCGGCAATGGCCAGGGCCTGACCGACTGCTGAACCCAACGCACCACCACACCAAGAGGAACCCCGCCTAAATGCAGAACTCCACCCGCATCGCGCTGGCCGCCTACGTCAGCCAGCTCGCCACCCTGAACGGTGTCTCTGAGGCTGCTGTCGGCTCGAAGTTCACCGTCACGCCCAGCGTGCAGCAGAAGCTCGAAAGCCGCATCCAGGAATCGAGTGCCTTCCTGAAGTCGATCAACATCGTCCCTGTCGACGAGCAGGCTGGCGAGACGCTGGGCCTGATGGTCACCGGCCCGGTCGCCGGCACGCAGGACACCGACGCCGGCGAACGCCAGCCTCGCGACATCAGCGGCCTCGACTCGAAGGGCTATCGCTGCGAGCAGATCAACTACGACACGTTCATCAAGTACCAGAAGCTGGACGCCTGGGCCAAGTTCCCGGACTTCCAGGCACGCCTGCGCGACCTGATCATTCAGCGCATCGCCCTGGATCGCATGATGATCGGCTTCAACGGCACGAGCCGCGCCGCCACCAGCAACCGCGCGGCCAACCCGCTGCTGCAGGACGTGGCCAAGGGCTGGCTGCAGAAGATCCGCGAGCAGGCCCCCGAGCGTCACCTGAAGGAAATCGCCCCCGGCTCCAACAAGGTCAAGATCGGTGCCACCGGCGACTACAAGACGCTGGACGCGCTGGTCTATGACGCGGTGAATGACCTGATCGACCCGTGGTATCGCGAGGACACCCAGCTCGTGGCCCTCACCGGCCGCCAGCTGATGGCCGACAAGTACTTCCCGCTGGTCAACACCATCCAGGCGCCGACCGAGCAGATCGCCGCGAACGATCTGATCACGTCGCAGAAGCGCGTCGGCAACCTGCCGGCCGTGCAGGTGCCCTTCTTCCCGCCCAAGGCCATCCTGGTGACCAAGCTCAGCAACCTGAGCGTGTACTACCAGAACGGCACCCAGCGCCGCAGCGTGATCGACAACCCGCGCCGCGACCGCATCGAGACCTTCCAGTCTTCGAACGACGACTTCGTGATGGAAGACATGGGCTGCTGCGCCTTCATCGAAAACATCGAACTGGTGTGACGATGACGCCCGCACGACGCCACTTCCTGAGGGTGACCTCGGAGCGTGCCGCCACGGCGGCCGCCGCCGAGGTGCCGATGACGCACGCCGAGGCCACGGCGCAAGAGCTGATGCTGGCCAAGCTCGCCGAGGACCGGCGCCGCCTGAAGCAGGTCCAGTCCATAGAGCGCAAGGCCGAGGTCAAGCGCGAGGTGCTGGCCGACTACGTGCCCTACGTGGACGGTGTCCTCGCGGCCAACACCGGCCGTCCTGACGACGTGCTGATGACGGTCATGGTCTGGCGGATCGACGCGGGCGACTCCAAGGGCGCGCTCGAGATCGCCGCCTACGCGATCGAACATGAGCTGCCCCTGCCCGACCAGTACCAGCGCACCACGGCCACGCTGATCGCCGAGGAGTTCAGCGACGCGGCCAAGCGCGCTCGCGACGGCGGCGCCACCAGCGACGTGAGCGTGCTGCGCCAGGTCGAGCTGCTGACGGCCAAGGCCGACATGCCCGACGAGGTCCGCGCCAAGCTCTGCAAGGAGCTGGGCCTGGGCCTGGCCGGCGTGGACCGCCAGACGGCCCTCGACTACCTGCGCCGCGCCATGCAGCTGCACGACAAGGTCGGCGTCAAGAAGGACATCGAGCGCCTCGAGCGAGAGGCCAAGCACGCGGCGGCCACTTCCTCCAAGGAGTGACCGCCCCCCGGGCGTACCCCGCAGCTGAGGCAGGGGGCGGAGACAGGACCGCAAGGCCCGCATCAATGCCCCCTCCACCTCTTACGGAGCAACGAATTTGACAGGGCTCATTGCCATTGAAACCCCCGTGGGCAGCGGCGCCGACCCGCTGCCGCCCGAGCTGGGCCAGCTCGGGAGCCTGCCCTTCTGGCCGGTCATCGACATGGCAGATCTGCGGGCTGCGGCCCGGCTGGACTCGACCGTCTCACCTGCGCGCCTGGTGCATGCCGCCCAGATGGCCGTGCTGTGGGTGAACCGTGAGCTGTCCGCCTGGCGGCAGCAGCAGCTGGCCCAGGGCATCGAGCGCCTGGCCGACGTGCCCGGTGACCTGGTCGGCGGCGACACCGAGCGCGTGCTGCTGTACCGCCGTGCCGTCTATGCCGAAACCGAGGCCAATGCCCGCGAGCGCTACCGCAGTCTGGACACCACGGGCAAGGGCCAGTCCGCCGCCGAGCGTGAGGAGCAGCCCATCGACGATCTGCGACGCGATGC
Source organism: Roseateles flavus (assembly GCF_039872765.1). Taxonomy (NCBI): domain Bacteria; kingdom Pseudomonadati; phylum Pseudomonadota; class Betaproteobacteria; order Burkholderiales; family Sphaerotilaceae; genus Roseateles; species Roseateles flavus. Next base: position 301,113 of record NZ_JBDPZC010000006.1, read on the forward strand.
CCGCTGGGCCATCCGGGACTTCCTCGGTCAGGCCCGCTCCACGGTCGAGCTCATCTGATGCGTGTCGTTCATGCCCAGCAGCAGGACTCGATCGACTCGATCGCCTGGCGCTACTACGAGCGCAGCTCCGGTGTGGTCGAGGCCATCGTCAAGGCCAACCCCGAGCTGGTCGCCTTCGGCGCCTTCCTGCCCCAGGGCACGCCCGTGAAGCTCCCCGACCTTCCTTCCTCTTCGATCAAACCAACCGTCCAACTCTGGAATTGACCCATGGCTGAACCCGTATCGAGCAGCACCGCGACGGCAACCCTTGCCGGCGTGGCCCTGCTCTCCGTCCTGCCCGGCGTCGATGCCGCGCGCGTGCTCGGCGCCTTCGCTGGCGCCGTCGTCTTCGTGCTGGCCTCGCAAGACCTGGGCCTGCTGCGCAAGGCGGCCTTCTTCCTGGTGGCCTTCATCGGTGGCCTGCTCGGCGCCGAGCTGGCCGCCGGCCTGGTGAGCAGCATCTTGCCCAGCCGCCTCGAGGTCAGCTCGGGCGTGGGCGCTCTGCTGGCGGCGGCCCTCGTGGTGAAGCTGCTGCTGGGCCTCATCGACAAGCTGACCGTCGGCGCGCTCACCGGTCTGCTGCGCATTGGAGGCCGCCGTGAACCTGATTGACGTCCTCGCCATCATGGACGCGCTGCTGTGCGGGCTGATCGCGGCGCGCCTGCTGATGTTCAACCGCGCCGGCGCCACCCACCGCCCGCTGGTGTCCCTGCTCGCCTACTTCGTGATCGTCGCCGCGGGCGCCGTGCCCGTGCTGACGCTGTTCGGCGCAGCGCCCTGCCCCGGCTGGCACCGGGTGCTGCCGGACGCTGTGCTGTGCCTGGCCGTGTTCGCGGTGCGCGGCAACCTGATGGAGCTGTTCCGCTCCACCTCGGGCGACGGCCGCGTCGCCGACTTCCTGCGCCGCGGAGGTAGCTCCCAATGCTGAAGCTCCACGACATCGGCCAGGCCGTCACGGGGCTGCAGCGCCTGCTCGGCGTGCCTGCGACCGCCGTCTACGACGAAGCGACCCAGCTGGCCGTCTCGGACGCACAGCGCCGCTTCGGCCTGGTGGTCGACGGCATCGCCGGCCCCAAGACGATGGAAGCGCTGACGCGTGGCAGCCGGCCTGCCCGCCTGCTGGGGGACGCAGACCTGAAGGCCGCGGCCGAGGCGCTGGGCGTGCCCATCGCCGCCGTGCGCGCCGTCAACCAAGTGGAGAGCCGCGGCAGTGGCTACCTCGCCGATGGCCGCCCGGTCATCCTCTTCGAGCGCCATGTCTTCTTCCGCGAGCTGGAGAAGGCCGGCGTCGATGCCCAGGCCATCGCCAGCAAGTACCCGACCCTGTGCGCGCAAGAGCGCGGCGGCTACTCGGGCGGCTCCGCCGAATGGACCCGGATGGAGCTGGCGGCCAGTGTCTCGTACCACCGCGAGGCCGCGCTGCGCTCTGCGAGCTGGGGCCTGTTCCAGATCATGGGCTATCACGCATCGGCGCTCGACTACGCGAGCGCCCAGGACTTCGCAGCCGACATGGCGCTGAGCGAAGGCCAGCAACTGCAGGCCTTCGTCCGCTTCATCAAGGCCGACAGCGCGCTGCACAAGGCGCTGAAGGCCCTCAAGTGGGCTGAGTTCGCCCGCATCTACAACGGTCCCGCCTACCGGGACAACGCCTACGACCTGATGCTGGCTCGCGCCTTCGAACGCTTCAAGGCCGCCGACCCCTCCGACACCAAGACCCAAGCATGAGCAAACTGACCCCCTTCCTCGTCACCATCGCCGCCCTGGCCTTCGCCGGCCTCCTGCACATCAACGCAGGTCAGCGCCACGAGCTGGATCTGCAGGCCCTGAAGCTGAGCTCGAGCCAGAACGAAGTCACGGCAGCCATGGGCGAGGCCCGGGCTGCCAAGGAAGAGAACCAGCAGCTGCGCACGCAGCTCACCGACGTGGTGGCCAAGGCCACGACGAACGACCGCGCCCAGGCCCAGCTGCGCGCGGACCTGCAGCGCGTCGAGTCCAAGCTCGGCGCGCGCTTCTCCCTGATCGAAGGACGCCTCAATGACTCGCCGGAATCCCGTGCTTGGGCTGATACCAGCCTGCCTCTTCCTGTTGCTCGGCTGCGCCAGCGCCCCGAACTCTTCGGCGCCGAAGCCTATCGACGTTGGCTGTCCCCGGGTGGTGCAGTGCCGGCTGCCGCCGAGCCAGCCATCGACCAACGTGGAACTGCTGACTGAAACCGAACGCCTGGAGCAGGCCTGGCACGACTGCGCGGCGCAGGTCGACATGATCAAGCGCTGCCAGGACCGGGCCGATCAGGACGCCAAGAGCATCAAGCCCTCATGACCGATATCTACGACCGGGCCCAGGCCCTCGAAGCCCGGCAGCGCGAAGAAGCCCTGGCACGCTTTTCCGCCATGCAGCCCGCCGCCGGCGCGCAGAGCCTCTCGCACTGCGTGGACTGCGGCGAAGACATCCCGCTGGCCCGCCAGCGCGCCGTGCGCGGCTGCAAGCGCTGCGTAACCTGCCAACAGCTCGCCGAGCATGTACAAGCCCGATAGCCTGCGCAAGGCCCTCACCGCGGCCTCGCCAGCGCTGCGCCAGAACCCTGATCGCTTGCGCGTCTTCATCGACGAAGGGGCGATCAACTGCGCCGGCGGCACCTCCTTGTCCTTCGAGTACGCCTACACGCTCGATGTGCTGGTGACCGACTATGCCGGGCACCCGGACACGCTGATCGTGCCCATCCTGGCCTGGCTGCGCCGCCACCAGCCTGACCTGCTGCTGAACCCCGACCGCATGCGCGACGGCTTCACCTTCGAAGCCGATCTGCTCAACAACCAAACCGCGGACATCAGCATCAAGATCAAGCTGACCGAGCGGGTGCGGGTGAGCACCTCGCCGGATGGCAAGACGCGCAAGGCCGAGCACCTGCCCGAGCCCGTGACAGATCCTCTGGACTTCGTCGAGCACTGGACCCTCTACGTCCTCGGCGAGAAGGTTGCCGAGTGGGACCACCGGCCCGAGGACGTGCTGTGAGGGAGCCGCTCGAGCAGATCGCTTCGCAGCTCGACGCCCTGGTCCAGCAGCTCGGTGCGGCGCAGCGCCGGGCCCTGGCGCGCGAGCTGGCCAGGGTGCTGCGAGCGAGCCAGCAGAAGCGCATTGCCGCCCAGCTCAACCCGGACGGCACGCCGTTTGAACGTCGCAAGCCGCAGCTGCGCGCCAAGGTCGGCCGCGTGCGCCGAACCATGTTCAGCAAGCTGCGCACGGCGCGCTACCTCAAGACCGAAGCCACGCCGGACGAGGCCGTCGTCGCATTCACCGGCATGGTCGCGCGCATTGCCGGCGTCCACCAGCTGGGTCTGCGCGACAAGGTCGACCGGCTGCGCCGCATCGAGGTGCAGTACCCCGCCCGTCAGCTGCTGGGCTTCAGCGCCGATGACGCGCGGACCGTCGAGGACCTCGTGCTCGAGCACCTGGCTCGGTAGCGCGCCTTTCGACCTGCACGGCCTTGTTGTGACGCCAGGCGCCACAACGGCCACGCCAACCGCCCCGCGCCGTTGCTGGGCATCCTCGCTCCCCATGGACCTGCCCGCCGACTTGTCGCGTCGTCTCGAAAGCCTGATCCGCCCCGGCACCATCGCCGAGGTGGATCACGACGTCGCGCGCGTGAGGGTAGCCAGCGGCGGGCTCAAGACCGACTGGCTGCCCTGGATGGAGCTGCGCGCCGGAGAGACGGTGACCTGGGAGCCGCCGACCGTCGGCGAGCAATGCCTGGTCCTCTCGCCCAGCGGGGATCCGGCCCTGGGCGTGGTGCTGCGTGGCTTCTACTCCGACCGAGTGCCAGCCCCCAGCCGCGACCCGGCGGAGCACTGCAAGGCCTTCCCCGACGGGGCAGTCATTCACTACAACCACCAGACTGGCCAGCTCGAGGTGCGAGGCATCCAGTCCGCGCGCCTGCAGGCGGCCGTCGAGGTGCTGGTCGCGTGCCCGAGCGTGACGATCAACGCAGCCGACAGCGTCGTCGTGAACTGCCCGCGCGTCACCTTCAACAGCGAGAGCACCACCTTCACCGGCGACGTCGAGGTGAAGGGCCGCATGCACTCTCACGGCGTAGTGCTGCACGAGCACGTCCACGTGAAGGTGTCGAAGGGTCTCGACAACTCGGGAGGCCCGAAATGATGAATGCCGCCACCGGCCGGAGCATGGATGAGCTTGACCACATCCGCCAATCCGTCACCGACATCCTCTTCACACCGCTGGGCTCTCGGCTCATGCGCCGCGAGTACGGCTCGCTGCTGCCTGACCTGATCGACGCACCTCTCAACGCCGCCACGCGGCTGCGCCTGATCAGCGCCACCTACAGCGCCCTGCTGCGATGGGAACCGCGCATCCGCCCTCGCCGGGTTCAGCTCGTCGCCGGCGTAGCAGCTCCCCACGTGCTCACTCTGGAGCTGACCGCCGTGCGCACCACCGGCGTCATGGCCGGCGAGTCCATCCGCCTCATCATCGAAAGCCCCCGCGCATGATCGACCTCGCCTCGCTGCCGGCGCCTGCCGTCGTGCAGACGCTCACCTTTGAAGCGGTGCTCGCAGACCTGCGGGCCGACCTCGTCAGGCTGCACCCGCCCGCCGAGGCCGTGCTCGCGCTGGAGAGCGAGCCGCTGAACAAGCTGCTCGAGGTCGCCGCCTACCGCGAGCTGCTCTTTCGTGAGCGCGTGAACCAGGCCGCCCTGAGCAACCTGGTCGCCTTCGCCCAGGGCAGCGACCTGGACCACAAGGGCGCCTTCATCGGCCTGGCCCGCCTGCCTGGCGAACCCGATGACCGCTACCGCGTCCGCATCCTGCTGCGCATCGCCGCGATGGCGGGCAATGGCACGGCCGAGCAGTACCGCGAGCTGGCCATGCGGACCTCGCTCAACGTGCGCGCCGCCGCCGCCAGGTCGCCGGTACCGGGATCGGTCGGCATCGTCCTGTGGCTGGTGGACCAGAGCCAGGCCGCCGCCACCCAGGCCGCCGTGACGGCCGCGCTCAACGCTGAGAACGCGCGCCCGCTGGGCGTGCCGGTCACCGTCAGCATCGCGCAGCCCAAGGTCATCGACGTGCGCGCACGCATGTGGCGTGAGGCCGGCGCACCGACTGACCTGGTCGCTCAGGTCGCGGCCAAGCTGGCAGCCGCCTTTGCCAGCTATGCGGCCCTGGGCCGCAGCATGCCGCGCTCCTGGCTCACGGCACGACTCCATGTCGCCGGCATTGCCCGCGTCGAGTACTTGGGCGCCGACGCGCCGCCGGAGAACACCGAGCTGCAGGAGCACGAGTACCCGGTGCTGGGCGTTTGTGAGCTGCTGGACCAGGGCCTGGCATGACGACAGCCGACCGCCTGCTGCCACCCCAGGCTACGCCGCTCGAGCGCGCGGCTGTGCAGATCGCCCCGAACTGGGAAGACCTGGCCAGCGCCGGCGCCAACTTGGAAGCCAAACGCCCGCCCGAGTTTGCCCCCTGGCTGGCCGCGGAATGGGCCTTGGCGCCCTTCTCGGATCTGTTCCCCACCACCGAGGCCCTGATTGAGGCGGGGCTGCCCTGGCTCTTCGAGCGCGGCTCGGCGGCCAGCGTGCGCCGCGTGCTGGGCTGGCTTGGCTTCGAGGCCGATGTGCAGATCGAGGAAGACGAGGCCTATCTGCACATCGACCTGGGCCGCATCGCCACGCCCGAGGAGATCAAGCGCCTGGCCTTGGCCGTGCGAGCCAGCCTGCCGGCGCACATGCACTTCTACCGGGTCTTCTTCGCCTACGACCTGCGCCCGATCCGCCTGGACCATGGTCCGGCCCTCGACGGTGGGCTGCTCGAGGACGACTCGGGGGTGTGGGTCGGCGACGTGAAGGCGAGCTTTGCCGATTACCGCGGCGGCCTGGTCGAGGCGCCCAGCACCGAAGCTCTGGGCCAGTCGGCGACCGCGCGCCGCACCGCGCTGCTGAGCTACGACGATCGCATGCTGTTGGACGCCTGGCGTCTGGACTCGCATGTGCTGGTCGACAGCTACGGCGGCCTGCAGGAGCTCTTCACGGGCACATGCGATGCACCGCGGCCTGGTGCTCCCGAACGCCTAAACGGCATCGCGCAGATCGGCTCTGCGGCATGGGATGCACCGCAGCCCGTGGCCGGGGCCGTCGAGACACGCTCCACGGGCCTCCCTGTGCCCGTCCTTCCCCCGCGCGCCTGGCTCGGCCCCTGGGCCGGGCCGTGGCGCCAAACCATCGAACTCAACCGCACCGAGGAAACCTGACCCATGGCCGTTCTTCAAGATTCTGGTCGCATCGTCCTGGCTCGCGCTGTTGCCGCGCAGGCCATCCACCTAGCCTGGGGCCGGGGATCGCCAGCCTGGGACGCGGCGCCTCAGCCCGAGCCCACCAACGCCACAGCGCTGGTCGACGAGATCGGCCGGCGTGCCGTCACCCAGCTGGGCTATGTGTTGCCCGACGAGAACGGCGAGATCGAGCTGCCTTCTGGTGCCCGCTACACCGCCGTGGCTGGCCCCACGCGCTGGCTCTATGTCCGATTCACCTTCAACTTCAGCGACGCCGCCGGCGAAGCCATCCGCGAGCTGGCCATCTTCGTGGGCACGCAGGCGGCAGCCGGCGTACCCGCTGGCCAGCGCTACCTGACGCCGGCCGAGGTGGCCAACCACGGTGACCTCTATGCGCTGGAGCGCCTGCCCAAGTTCACGCGCAACGGCGACGTGCGCCAGGTCTTCGACTACGTCCTGCCCTTCTGAGCCACTCATGCCGAACCAGATCTACGACCGATTCGACCCGTCGCTCAACTATGAGCGCCACCTCTTCCGCGCCGACAAGGTTCTGCAGAGCGCAGAGCTGATTGAGATCCAGCGCTCGATCCAGCACCGCGTGAAGGGCATCGCAGACGTTCTGTTCAAGGACGGCGACGTCGTCCGCGATGCCCGCATCGTAGTCAACGCCGAGACCGGCGACACCTTGTGCGAGGCCGGCGCCATCTACCTGGCCGGAGCCGTGCGCGGCGTGCCGCCCGCGAACTTCGTGATCCCCGTCGTGGGTCTGGTCACGGTCGGCGTGTACCTCCGTGAGTCCATCATCACCGAGCTGCAGGACCCCAGCCTCGTCAGTCCGGCGGTGGGCACCCGCGGCTACTTGGAGCCCGGCGCCGCGCGCCTGCAGATCCTGCCGGAATGGGGCGTCGCCGGCGGCGCTGGCGCCTTCTACCCGGTCTACACCGTCGAGGATGGCCATGTGCGGGCCAAGGAGCCCCCGCCGCAACTCGACGCCGTGACGCAGGCCCTGGCCCGCTACGACCGCGATTCCGCCGGCGGCAGCTATGTGGTGCAGGGCCTCTCGGTCGCCCTGGCTGCAGACCTGCCCGATGGCCGCCAGGTCTACACCGTGGCCGAGGGCCGAGCCCGCGTCTCCGGCTACGGCGTGGAGCTGACCACCAGCCGCCGCCTGGTCTACGACGCCCAGCCGGATCTGCAGTTCATCGACAGTGAGCCGCACGCCAGCACGACGGCCGCAGCGCAGCGCATCAACCTGGACCGGTCCCCGCTCTCTTCCATCGAGAGCGTGAAGATCACGGCCGAGCGCACGGTCAACATCAATCACGGCGGCTTCGCCGGCGCCCTGGATCCACTGCCGGACAACTCGGTGCTGGTCATCAAGGAAGTCAAGCAAGGCGGCACCATCTACGTGAAGGACGTCGATTGGAAGCTCACGGCCGGGCAGGTCGACTGGAGCCCTGCCGGCGCGGAGCCGGCCCCCGGCAGCACCTACTCGGTCCGGTATGAGTACATCGCCACCGTGGAGCCCACGGCCGTGGACGCAACGGGATGCACGGTCACCGGCGCCGTGCCGGGCTCGCTGATCCTGGTCAGCTATCACCAGATGCTGCCGCGCGTCGACCGGCTGTGTCTGGACGCCGAGGGCGGCATCATCTGGCTGCGTGGCGTCGCGTCCGCCTGGCGGCCCACCGCGCCTGCCGTGCCGGCCGGCCTGCTGCCCATCGCCAGCGTCGCACAGACCTGGACCAGCGCGCGCAGCGTCACCAACAACGGCGTGCGCGTGGTGCCGATGAATGAGCTGGCCGCCATCACGTCGCGCATCGACCTGCTGACCGAGCTGATGGCGCAGCAGCGTCTGGAGTCCGACGCAGGCCTGCGCGAGGCAGGCACGAAGAAGGGCCTCTTCGTCGACCCCTTCACCGGCGACAGCATGCGTGACCAGGGCCTGGCCCAGACGGCCGCTATCGTCGACGGCGAGCTCACCCTGCCCATCGTCTCGGCCGACGTGCTGACTCCAACCGCTGCCCTTGCGGCCCCGGCCACCCTGCCGCTGGCGCTGCAGGCCTCGCTGGGCCAGGCGCTGCGCACCGGCAACATGCCGGTGAACCCCTACCGGGCCTTCGACCTACTGCCCGCCAGCGTCCTGCTGAAGCCGGCTGTGGACCAGTGGACGAACGTGCAGACGAACTGGCTGTCGCCCATCACGCAGCTGGTCAGCGCGGGCGCATCGACCAGCACCGACCAGCTGGTGAGCGTCAGCCAGCGTGCCGTCGAGAACCTGCGCCAGATCGTGGTGCACTTCGAGGCCCGCGGCTTCGGCGCCGGCGAGAACGTCTCGGCGCTCACCTTCGACGGCATCGACGTGAGCGGGCCGCCGCTGGTGGCGAACGGCCAGGGCCTGGTGGCGGGCCAGTTCACCATCCCGGCGGGCATCCGCGCCGGCGCCAAGCGCTTCAGCATCGAGGGCCAGGGCGGTACCCGCGGCGAGGCCACCTTCACGGGCAGCGGCCTGCTGCGCATCGAGACGCGCCAGATCGTCACCACGGTGGCCAGCCGTCCCATCGACCCGCTCGCTCAGACCTTCACGCCGGCGGACTTCATGCAGCTGGCGGCCGTCGACCTGTGGTTCACCGCCAAGGGCACCAGCCGGGTGCTGGTGCAGATCCGCGAGGTGCAGCTGGGCGTGCCCACGCGCACGGTGCTGGGCGAAACCCAGCTCGATCCCGCCGGCATTCAGCTGGCAGGAGCGTCCACCCGCGTGACGTTCTCGCGCCCTGTCTCGCTGGAAGCCGGCACCGAGTACGCCCTGGTGGTGCTGTGCGATGACGCCACCACGGCCCTGGCCCTGGCCGAGCTGGGTAAGTTCGACGCCACGGCCCAGGCCTTCTACACGCAGCAGGGCTTCAACGTGGGCGTGCTGCTCAGCTCGGCCAACGCCAGCACCTGGACGCCGCACCAGGACAAGGACCTGACCTTCCGCCTGCACGCGGCACGGTGCACCAGCCTGCAGCGCCTGGTCGACCTGGGCCAGTGCGAGGTGGAAGGCGCCACCGACCTGCTGCTGCTGTCGCTGATCGAGGCGCCCACGGCCGCCGCACGCGTCGACTACACCCTGGCCCTGCCGGATGGCTCGCACGTCACCGTGGCCGATGGCCAACCCCTGCGCCTGGCCGCGCCCATCACGGGCCAGGTCGGCATCACCGCCCGCCTGGTCGGCGCCGAGCGTGTGACGCCCGTCCTGCACCCGGGCCTGCAGCTGGTCGCTGCCACCGTCAGCAACGTGGGCGACTACATCAGCCGTGCGGTCAACGCGGGCAACAACTCGCGCGTCCGCATCATCTTCGACGCCCTGCTGCCCGGCGGCTCGGCCGTCGTCGCCGACGTGGCCAGCGCGGCCGCCGATGCCTCGCTGCCGGCCTCGTGGTCCAACGCGGTCAACGTGAAGGCGACGCCCATCGGCGACGGCTGGATGGAGATGCAGCACGAGCTGGCCAACATCAGCGCTGCGGCCGTCCGCCTGCGCCTGCATCTGAGCGGCAACACGGCAGCTCGGCCGCGCGTGCGCAACCTGCGCCTGATCGTGCTGTGAGGTGATCCATGGCTGACCTGATCTTCGACGACATCACGCCTCACCTCAGTCTGCCGCTGCCCCATCCGTCCAACGACCTGGGCATCGACGCTCTGCGCCTGCGCGACGCGCTGAGCGCCATCGACAGCAAGGTCGCTGCGCTGGACACGCTGCTGCAATCCAACGATGTGGACCTGGACCAGTGGCAGGAGCTGGTCAACGCGATCAAGTCCAACGCCAGCGACGCCGTGGCCCTGCTGGCCACCAAGGCGGGCCGCGACGAGCTGGCCGCCGTGGTGGCCGACAAGGCGAGCCGTGCCGAGCTGGGCGCCGTCAACACCACGCTGACGAACGGCCTGGCCGGCGTGGCGCGCAGCACGGCCCGGGCATCCCTCATCGGCATCACCTACGACGCCCAGGGGCGCCCCCAGCGCGTCGACGAGACCGTGGCGGGCCTCCCTCGGCAGACCACGCTCACCTACAACAGCGACGGGACCGTGGCCACCGTCGTGAGCACCTTCGCGGGAGTCACCCGCACCGAGACCTACAGCTACGCCGGCGGCCGAGTGACCGGCATGAATGCAACCGAGATCTGACATGAGTGGCTTCGATCCCCTTACCCATGCCGCGGCCCGCGAGGCCCGGCCCCCGGCCGGCGCGCTGATGCCCGCGCTGCAGGTCGATCCGTCCATCCTGCCCCCCGGCTGGTGCCAGCTCGATGGCTCGCTGGTGTCGCGCGAGGTCTATCCGGACGCAGCCAAGATCGTGGGCGACGTCCGCTTCTTCAACAGCGCGCCGATCGAGGCGACCACGGACCTGACCATGCGCGCGGGCGTGCAGAGCGTCTCACAGATGAAGTACCTGGCCTTCGGCAGCACCTTCATCGCAGCCGGTCTCAGCTTCGCAACGGGCGTCACGGACATCACGTCCTATCGGCTGTGGCGTTCGGCGGACGCTGGTGCGACCTGGCAGGCCATCGACCTGCCGGCGCTGCCCTCCGCGGCCAATCAGTGGCGCGCCGAGTCGCTGGAATGGTTCGGTGCCGGACGAGTCCTGCTGGTGCTGATGAGCACCACCGCAGCGAATCGCTATTCCGTCGCAGTGACCTTCTCCAACGACTCCGGCCAGACCTGGAGTGCACCCAAGGAACTGCTCGGGGTGGCATCCGGCTACCTGACCCTGGACTCAGTGTCCGCCGACGCCGAGATGGTGGCAGGCGGGTCGGGCTACTACTACGTCGGCATCCAGAACAACCAGGCCTCCCCTGCCTCCGCAGTCCTGTACGCGCTGAACCCGACGAACAACACGGTCAGCTCGCTGGCTATCCCCTCCGATGGTGCCTCGGCCCAGCGCTGCAGGGTGCTCGGTGGGCGCGTGGTCGGAGCCGGTGTGAGCGAGGTCCACTACGCCATATTCGGCAGCGGCGCCTGGGGGCTCAGCAAGATCAACTTCAACGGGGCGGCCTTCAGCGGGGGCGGTGCGTCTTCGCTGGCGCTCACCCCCATCGGCTCCATCTATGGCATGCGCCAGTTCCTGACCAAGGGCGGCGACGGCAGCTACTACTGGGTCTTCAGCGCCGCCGCAGTCATGAAGATGCCGGCCAACTGGGCTGGCGTGCCCCTGCAGGTCCATACCGGCCACGACAACACGGGCTGGCGCTTGCTGACCAACACGCTGGCCAACGCGACCACGGGCCAGCGCTACGACTGCAACACGGGCGTGTCCAGCGTGATTGGCGGCATGAATGCGGGACGCGGCAAGGTGGGGACTCTGCACGGGGTGACGGATCGCGCCTGGTCCGAGGCCGTGGTCATCGACAAGACGCCGTCCAATGACCGGCACTTCATGCACGTGGTCGGTGTGAGCGGCTCCTTCGCGGTACGGACCACGCGAGCGGCCGACAACTTCGTGGGCGGCCTCTCGGACTCGCCGGACAACGCCAGGTTCCTGCCCTACCCCTCGGGGACCTGCAACTGGCATGACCCGGCGACGGGCCAGATCAAGTCCGTGGACCTGGTGGCTGGCCCGCCCAGCAAGCTGCGGGTGCGCACCTATGCCCCGGCCAACGACTACGCCACCTATGCCCACCTCCCCTATCTCCCGGGCCTGATGGCTCGCCTGCGCTGAGGACCTTCTCCATGACCAATCTCTTCGAGCTGGGAGCCTGCGGCTACTGGACCGGCCGCACTCGACAGCAGCCTGATGACTCCGTCGTGCCCTCGGGCTGGACGGCCCGCCAGCCGCCCGCGAAGATCCCGGCGGGCCAGTACGCTGTCCTCACGCTCGCCGGCTGGCGCCTCACCAATGTGGCGCCGCCAGCCTACGTGGCGCCCGCCCAGACCTTCCGCCCCGAGCTGGCCATCACGCAGATCACGGCCGACGCCGAGCACCAGGTGCACACCGTCGTCCATGGCATGGCGGAGGTGACGTGCCCGGCCGGCACCGAGCTGACTTTCATCGCAGAGCTGCGCGGTCCGGACGGCCAGGTGCTGCCGCTCACCGACCGCTTCCGCATGCCGGTCCGGTCCCGCGACGGCCGCGAGCGCGTCGTGCTGGCCGATATGGCCGACGGCATCGTCACCATCCGCGTGCCACTGCGCGAGTCGGGCGTCTGGTCGACCACCGAGGCCGATGTGAACTCCGCGCTGCCCAACGGCATCCGAATGCAGTTCGCCGGCGTGACGGTCTTCGCAGTGGAGGCGTGATGAAGGCTCGCATCGTCTTCTGGCTGCTGCAGGTGCTCATCGCGCTGGACCAGCTCGCCAACGCCCTGCTCTTCTTCGGCTGGGCCGACGAGACCATCAGCGCACGCAGCTGGCGCCAGCGTGAGAAGTGGCAGTGGCGCGTGGCGCGCTGCGCCATCGACTGGCTGTTTGCGTTGCTCGGCGACAGCAACCACTGCGAGGGTGCCTACCAATCCGAGCAGCAGCGCAGCCAGCTGCCTGGCGAGTTGCGCTGAGCAGTTTCCCTATGAACCGGCGCCGGCGTGGCGCCATAGCCCCCCCAATGTTCAACGCGAATCCCATCATTCCCTGGCTGGGCGGAAAGCGCCGTCTGGCCGACCGTCTCATCCCCCTGTTTCCCCAGCACGAGTGCTACGTCGAGGTCTTCTGCGGCGGCGCGGCTCTCTACTTCCTGCGGCCCATGCCTGCGCGCACCGAAGTGCTCAACGACATCAACGGCGACCTGGTCAACCTGTACCGCGTGGTCCAGCACCACCTCGAAGAGTTCGTGCGGCAGTTCAAGTGGGCCATCAGCAGCCGCGAGGTGTTCAAGTGGCAGCAGATGGCCAGGCCGGAGACGCTGACCGACATTCAGCGCGCCGCGCGCTTCTACTACCTGCAGCAGCATGCCTTTGGCGGCCGCGTGGCTGGCCAGACCTTCGGCACGGCCACGACAGGCCCGGCGATCAACCTGTGCCGCATCGAGGAGCAGCTCAGCGCGGCCCATCTGCGCCTGGCCGGCACCTACGTCGAGAACCTGCCGTGGCTCGATGTCATGCAGCGCTACGACCGCGCCCACACCTTCTTCTATGCCGACCCGCCCTACTGGGACACCGAAGGCTATGGCGTTGACTTCGGCTTCGAGCAGTACGAGCAGCTGGCAGCCTTCATGCGCAGCTGCAAGGGCAAGGTCATGGTCAGCATCAACGACCACCCGGATATCCGGCGCTGCTTCGACGGTTTCTGGATGGAAGGGCTCGACATCCGCTACTCGGTCGGCAACGCACGGGACCAGTCCGAGCGGCCGGCTTCTGGCGAGCTGGTGATCACGAACTGGGAGCCGGCCCTGCTGGGCGGGCTCTTCTAGCCCGGGCGGCACGCCCTTGTTGTGGCCCTGGCGGCCACAACGGCGCAGCGGTGCGCCATGGCCCCCCCACCGGCATCCTGCCGCTTGCATCCGCCCCGATCCGACCGGGCACCTCATCCACTCCGGAGCACCAGAGCAAATGGCAACTGACTACCACCATGGCGTACGCGTCCATGAGATCAACACCGGCGTCCGGCCGATCCGCACGATCAGCACGGCCGTCATCGGCATGGTCGCCGTCGCCGATGACGCCGACGCGGCCTTCTTCCCCGAGGACAAGCCCGTCCTGGTGACCGACATGGCCACGGCCCTGGGCAAGGCGGGCGAAAACGGCACGCTGGCCCGCTCGCTCGACGCGATCGCCGACCAGGCCTCGCCCCTCGTCGTCGTCGTGCGTGCCAAGAAGGGCGCCACCGAGGCTGAGACGAAGTCCAACGTGATCGGCTCGGCCACGCCGGGCGGCAAGTACACCGGCATGAAGGCGCTGCTGAATGCCGAGACCGCGCTCGGCGTGCGCCCGCGCATCCTGGGCGCCCCCGGCCTGGACGAGCTGTCGGTCGCCACGGAGCTGGCCGGCATTGCACAGAAGCTGCGCGCCTTCGGCTACGTGTCGGGTGGCCCCTCGCAGACCAAGGAAGAGGCCATCGCCTACCGCGCCAACTTCGGCCAGCGCGAGCTGATGGTGATCTGGCCCGGCTTCACGGCGTGGGACACGACGGCCAACGCCAGCCGCGACGCCTACGCGATCGCCCGGGCCCTGGGCCTGCGTGCCAAGATCGACGAGGAGATCGGCTGGCACAAGACGCTGTCGAACATGACGGTCAACGGCGTGGAAGGCCTGAGCCATGACGTGCACTGGAACCTGCAGGACCCGGCCACCGACGCCGGTCTGCTCAACGCCAACGAGGTCACCACGCTGATCCGCCGCGACGGCTTCCGCTTCTGGGGCTCGCGCACCTGCACCGAGGATCCGCTGTTCGCCTTCGAGAGCTACACCCGCACCGCCCAGGTGCTGGCGGACACCGTCGCCGAGGCCCATCTGTGGGCCGTGGACAAGCCGCTGAGCCCGGGCCTGGCCAAGGACATCCTCGAGGGCCTGCGGGCAAAGCTGCGCAGCCTGAAGGCCGAGGGCTACCTGATCGACGGCGACGCCTGGCTCAACGAAGAAGTGAACAGCACCGCCACGCTGAAGGAAGGGAAGCTGTTCCTCGACTACGACTACACGCCCGTGCCGCCGCTGGAGAACCTGAACTTCCGCCAGCGCATCACCGACCGCTACCTCGCCGACTTCGCCGGCCGCATGAACGGCTGATCGACCTCTGAACCCCGCGCGGCGCTCGCCGGCGGGGCATCCCCCACGAAAGGAGAGACATGGGACTTCCCCGCCGCCTCAAGCACTTCAACGTTTTCCACCAGGGCGTGAGCTACTTCGGTGACTGCGAGGAGATCGCACTGCCGAAGGTCGCCGTCAAGCTCGACGACTACGCCGGCGCCGGCATGCCTGGCGCCGTCGGCATCGACACCGGCCAGCTGGAGAACCTCGAGATCGAGCACACCTACGGCGGCCTGGTCTTCGAGATCTTCAAGGAGTTCGGCATCACCAAGATCGACGGCGTGTTGCTGCGCTTCGCCGGCAGCTACCAGCGCGACGACACCGGCGAGGTCGACGCCGTCGAGATCGCCGTCCGTGGCCGCCATGCCGAGATGGACCCGGGCAAGGCCAAGGCCGGCGACAAGACCGAGTTCAAGGTGAAGTCGCGCCTCAGCTACTACAAGCTGACGATCAACGGCAAGGACATGATCGAGATCGACCTGGTGAACTTCATCTTCAAGGTCGACGGTACCGACCGCCTGGCTGAGCACCGCAAGGCCATCCAGAAGTAAGCGCCCCAGCTCCCATCCCCTCGCGGCCGGCCGGAGCCGGCCGCTCATCTACCGAGTTCACCATGCAAACCACCAAGCCCATTCCCCTCGAGACGCCGATCAAGCGTGGCGATCAAGTCATTACTGCCGTCACGCTGCGCCGCCCCGACGCTGGCACGCTGCGCGGCACCACGCTGATCGACCTGATGCAGATGGACGTGAGCGCGCTGACGATCGTGCTGCCGCGCATCGCGATGCCCCAGATCACCCAGCAGGACGTGCGCCAGATGGACCCGGCCGACCTCAACGCCCTGGGGCAGGAGGTCGCCGGTTTTTTGCTGAAGAAAGCCGATCTGGCCCGGGCGAAGACGGAGATTGGCGAGACGACGACGGACAGCTCCGCTGGGCCGAACTCCGAGACGCCCCCCAGCGCCTGAAGCTTCCCAACATCGTGGAAGACGCCATGGCGGACATTGCCAGCGTGCTGCACCTGCGGCTCGAGGACATGCACGCCATGACCCTGACCGAGCTGGCCCAGTGGCGCGAGCGCGCCCGGGTCCGCTGTGAATCCGACGACAGCGACACATGAGCCTGAGCCAGAACCTGCGCCTGCAAGTCCTCTTGAAGGCGATCGACAACGCCACGCGCCCGATGCGCGGCGTCTCCAATGAATCCCGTGCACTCTCCCAGGCCCTAAAGGAGAGCCGACAGCGGCTCAAGGAGCTGAACGCCCAGCAGGGCCAGATCGATGCCTTCCGCGCCATCTCGCGAGACGCTGCGATTGCCGGCAACACGCTGAAGCAGGCGCAGGCGCGGGTGCGTCAGCTCAAGGAGGAGATGGCCCGCACCGAGAACCCGACCAAGGCCATGGCGCGAACGCTGGACGAGGCCTCCAGGGCAGCGCGCGACCTCAAGACCCGGCACGGTGAGCTGCAGGCCAAGCAGCAGGCCCTGCGCTCGTCCCTGGCCGGCGCCGGCATCGACACGAAGCAGCTGGCCAGCCACCAGCGCACGCTGAAGCAGGAGGTCGAAGCGACGACGCGGGCCGTCACGCAACAGTCCTCGGCCTTGGCCGCCGCCAAGGAGCAGGCGCGCCAGATGCAGGCCGCACGCTCGACGCGCGATCGCATGCTGGGCACCCGTGACAAGCTCGCGGGCTATGGCGCCGGCATGACGGCCGCGGGCACGGTCACCACCGCTGCTGCAGCTGCGCCTGTCGCGGCTTACGCCCAAGCCGAAGACGCCGCCACCCAGCTGCGCATTGCCATGATGCAGAGCAACGGCAGCGTCTCCAAGGACTTCGAGCTCATCAACGACCTGGCCGTGCAGCTTGGCAACCGCCTGCCTGGCACCACCGCGGACTTCCAGAACATGATGACCATGCTGATCCGGCAGGGCATGAGCTCGAAGGTCATCCTCGGCGGCTTGGGCGAAGCCGCGGCGCTGCTGGCCGTCCAGCTCAAGATGGCTCCGACCGAAGCCGCCGAGTTCGCCAGCAAACTGCAGGACGCCACGCGCACCGCCGACAAGGACATGACGGCCCTGATGGACACGATCCAGAAGAGCTTCTACCTCGGCGTCGACCAGGGGAACATGCTGCAGGGCTTTTCCAAGCTCTCGCCGGCCCTGTCGATCCTGCGCAAGGAAGGCGCCGCGGCGGCCAAGGAACTGGCTCCGCTGCTGGTCATGGCCGACCAGGCCGGGATGGCCGGCGAGGCAGCCGGCAACGCCTATCGCAAGGTGTTCCAGCAGGCCATGGCCGTGGACAAGGTCAAGAAGGCCAATGCGGCCCTGGCCGGTACCGGCATCAAGCTGAACTACTCCGACGGCAAGGGCGAGTTTGGCGGCCTCGAGCAGCTCTTCGCGCAGCTCGCGAAGCTGAAGAGCGTCAACACGGAGAAGCGGTTGAAGGCGCTGAAGGAAGGCTTTGGCGACGACGCCGAGACCCTGCAGGTGCTGACCACGATGATCGAGAAGGGGCTGGACGGCTACCGCGAGGTCCAGGCGAAGATGCAGGCCCAGGCGGACCTGCAGAAGCGCGTGAACGAGCAACTCGGCACGCTGAAGAACCTCTGGGATGCGGCAAGCGGCACGTTCACCAACGCGCTGGCGGCCTTCGGCGCCGCGGTCGCGCCGGAGCTGAAGGGCCTGGTCAACTGGCTGGGGGCCGGCGCCGAGGCGCTGCAGGGCTTCGCCAAGGAGCACCCGGTGCTGGCCGGCGTGATGCTCAAGACGGTCGGCATCTTCGGCATGCTGCTGGTCATCCTGGGCGGCCTGGCGCTGGCCGCGGCCACGGTCATGGGGCCCTTCGCCGCCCTGCAGTTCGGCATGACGGCGCTGGGCATCAAGGGCGTCACCGTGCTGGGCATGCTGGGGAACGCGATCAAGTTCATCGGCTGGATCGGCTCAGCCGTCGGCCGGGCCCTGCTGCTCAACCCGATCGGGCTGATCATCACCGGCATCGCAGTCTCGGCCTACCTGATCTACAGCTACTGGGGGCCGGTCTCTGGCTTCTTCTCCACGCTGTGGGGTGGCATCACGCGCGGCGTCAGCGCCGCCTGGTCCTGGATCACCGGCGTGGTGACCGCCGGTCGCGATGCGCTGAGCAACCTGTTCCTGAACTGGACCCTGCCGGGGCTGATCATCCAGCACTGGGACACTATCGTCGGCTTCGTGGCGGGCCTGCCGCAGCGCTTCATGGCCATGGGCGGGCAAATCATCGACGGGCTGATCGGGGGCATCACGAGCCGCTTCTCGGGCCTGCAGGCGGCCGTCGCCGGCATCGGCGACAGCGTCGTCGGCTGGTTCAAGGAGAAGCTGGGCATCCACTCGCCATCGCGCGTGTTCGCCGAGCTGGGCGGCTTCACGATGCAGGGCCTGCAGATCGGGCTCAACGACAAGGCAGACGGCCCGCTGGACGCGATGAAGGGCATCGCCAAGGGGCTGGCAGCGGCCGGCGCCGGCGTGGCCATCAGCGCCCAGGCCGCGGTGCCGGACATGGTGGACGTTCGCACCCAGGTCGATACCCGGCCACCAGCGGCTGCCGCGCCTATGCAGGGCCAGCTCGGCAGCGCCGCGGCCGTGGCGCCGAGCGCACCTGGTGGCGCCAATCGCATCGAGATCCACGTCCACTCGGCCCCAGGCATGGACGAGGCCGCGCTGGCGCGCCTGGTCATGCAGAAGTTCGAAGAGCTGCAGCGCCAGCGCCAGGTGGCCGGCCGGTCGCGCACGCGGGACTGGGACTGAGCGATGAACGACGCCCTCATGGCCTTCGGCCAGTTCGTTTTCGCGCTCAACACCGCGCCCTACCAGCAGTTGCAGCACGAGCAGGCCTGGCGCCACCCTGGCGCTGCTCGGGTGCTGTCGCGGCCGGCGCACCAGTTCCTCGGCCCGGACGAGGAGACGATCACCCTGTCTGGCGTATTGGTTCCTGAGCTGACGGGGGGCGACTCGGCGCTGAAGACGCTCGAAGACATGGCGGCCCGCGGTAGCCCGGAACCCCTGGTCGAGGGCGGTACCGGGGACCTCCTCGGGCAGTTCATCATCGAGCGGCTGGCGCGCACCCGCTCTCAGTTCATGAGCCAGGGCGAGGCCCGCAGGATCGAGTTCCAGCTCGTGCTCAAGCGCGTGGATGATGACCGCGCCACCGCCAGGCGCACAGGGAAGGCCGCATGACCCAACCCGCTCACCGCCGGCCCAGCTACCGCATCACGCTGAATGGCCGCGACCTGACCCCAACGCTGGACAGCCGCCTGCAATCGCTGACGCTGACCGACAACCGCATGGGCGAGGTCGATCAGCTGGACCTGGTCCTCGATGACACGGACGGTGGCCTCGAGCTGCCGCGGCGTGGCGTCGAGATTCAGGTCTTTCTCGGCTGGGAGGACGAGGGCCTGGTCGACAAGGGCCGCTTCATCGTGGACGAGGTCGAGCACAGCGGCCCGCCCGATCTGCTGAGCATCCGCGCCCGCAGCGCGGACCTACGCAAGAGCCTGACCATCCGGCACGAGCGCTCCTGGCACAGGACGACGGTCGGCGCCATCATCACGAAGCTCGCCCGGGAGAACGAGCTGAAGCCCCTGGTCGCGGCCAGCCTGGCCAAAAAGCCGGTGCCGCACATGGACCAGACCAGCGAATCGGACCTGTCCTTCCTCACCCGGCTGGGGCGGCAGTTCGACGCGCTGGCCACGGTGAAGAACGGCGCGCTGCTGTTCCTGCCGCTGGGCGCGAGCCTCAGTGCCTCAGGCTCCCCGCTGCCGGTGGCCCACATCGAACGCGCGGACGGTGACCGGCACCGCTTCTGCGTGGCCGATGGATGGAGCTACAAGGCCGTCGTCGCCACTTGGCAGGACTCCAAAGGCGCGAAGAAGGGCGAGGTGCTGGTCGAGCTGGGGAAGAACGGCTACCGAGAACTGGGCAAGGGTGCGAAGCCGGACTCGCAGAGCACCAAGGTGCTGCGCCACCAGTACGCGACCAAGGCCAACGCCGTGCGCGCCGCCAAATCCGAGCTGGCGCGCATCCAGCGTAGCGCAGCGACCTTCCACATCAACCTGGCCCAGGGCCAGGGCGAGCTGACCACCGAGCAGCCGGCCACGCTCACGGGCTGGAAGCCAGGCATCGATGGTGCCTCATGGCTCATCAGCAAGGTGACGCACCAGCTCGACGACAACGGCTACACCTCCCAGCTCGAGATGGAGCTGCGGTTGCCGAAGGACGGCAACGCCGAACCGGTCGGTATCGACGAGGGCAGCGAGCGTCCCGCCGAGGCGGTCGACGAATAACGTCAAGGGGTGGATGGGACCTCTCGCCAATGCCCCTCCTCGGTGACCTCAACGCATTCGCGCACGAAGCGATCGGCCATGACGACGACGCTCCCCACCGAGTACTGCCGCCCTCCGAGTGAGCATGTGGCCGGCTGGTCGGCGGCCACCGGCCGCGACGCGGTGCCGAGCGAAGTGACTATGGCAGCCCCCGAGAAGACCAGGCTCACGGTCCATCGATTTGCAAAGGGCGGCCAGCGACTCGGCGCCGGGGCCGGCGCGTCCTCGCCCGCAGCCTGCCGCGTGAGGCCATCGAGCAAGCCCATCACCTCGCCGAACTGCTGCCGCGGCACATCGTCCATGCGCTCGAAGCCGCACTCGGCCAGCACCACTTTGTAGACGTCAAGCCTCGACAGGCCCGTTGCCTCGCACGTCTGACCGACCTTGTCGGCCACGGCCTTACGCTGCAAGGCGGTCAGCATCGGCGTGGGCTTTTCCGACCAGATGTTCGTGATCTTGATCGAGCGGTCGATCGAACGGACCGTCCCGCCCGCCACCAGTTGCCCAACGTTCGTCGCCTCAATCGATGGCGCTGCTTTGTCTTCTCTCATCGCACCTTGAATCCCAATGACAAAGGCGCGCCGGGTGGCGCGCCTCCATCCGGGCGGTGTCGGGCAGCACTATCTTCTGCGGCGGCCCCCTCCAACGCTGAAAGAGGCCTGACTCTGGTCGACCTGGCCGCCTGTGATGGTCTGGCCAACATCGCCCTTGATAAGCACCCGTCCCTCGTCAGAGGGCGGCTGTGCCAAGTTGTAACCGCGGATCATACCGAGCACCCCTGCGCGCCCTCGGTCATCGAGCGTGCGGAAGTTCACGACCAGATCCATCTCCACTGGGCTCAACTTCCCAGCGTCGACTTCCCCCGTGAGCAGGTACATCACGTCGACGCCGGCCTCTTGCAGCCCGGTAATCGTCGTGACGTCCATCGGGCGCTCCCCCGCCTCGTACCCAGTCAGCGAGCGCTTCGACACCCCTGCCAGGACCGCCATGCGCTCCTGCGTCATCTCGAGCCGCTTCCGCTCGGCGAGCAGGCGCTGGCCGATTTCTAGCAAGATGTTGCGCTTTTCTATTGCCATGTGGACACCATTTGCTTACCATCCGTGTCATGTCGTGTTTCACAGTGGAATCTAACCCAGCCATGAGCCGCTCTGACATTCCCTCTCGGACCCCCAACGGCATCTGGGACCGCACCAAGCCCCCGGTCCCGCTGCGGATGAGCGCCGAGGAGCACGCCGCCCTTGAGCGCCTGGCCTCTTCCGAGTCGCGCTCCAAGAGCAGCATGGCTCGCCTGGTCTTCCTGCATGGTCTTCAGACCTGGGATGCGCCAGAAAGCCAAGCCACAGCATCGGCCTAAGCCCTCATCTTGACTACCACCGAACAGCGGGATCGATCAGTGGACAGAATCCGGAATTCCTATCAGGCCATGTGCCGCTCCATGGCGGGCGGCTGGACCACGATGGCCGCCAGCCTGGGCCTGAGCAAAGACGCGCTCGAGAACCGTGTCTATGAGCGCAAGGGCCAGTCCGTGGATGTGCACCTGGCTCTGCAGATGCAGGCCAACAGCGGCACCCAGCTGTTCGCCGAGGCCATCGCAGCAGAGTCGGGCGGCGTCTTCATCGAGGTGCCCGAATTCGAGATCCCGGGCGACGAGGAGATCCAGGCGGTCTACATGGACCTGGTCGAAGAGGTCGGCCGCCTGGCACGCGAATGGCGCGACGTCACTGCCGACGGCGAGGTCGATGCCCGCGAGCGTGCCCGCCTCGAGGAGATCCGCGAAGCCATCTGCACCAAGGTGACCCGCGTGAACCAGCTGACCTTCGCGGTCTTCTGCCGACCGGAGGTGAAGGCCTGATGCGCTGCAACACCATCCGCTGCGCTCACTGCGATTCCAGCGCCACCATCCGCACCAGCCGCCAGATGACGCCCACCTGCCGAGAGCTGTACTTCCAATGCCAGAACGTCGAATGCGGCCACACCTTCTCGGCCGTGCTCGAGGTGACCCGGACGATCGTGCCGAGCCAGACGCCGAACCCCGCGGTCTACATCCCAATGAGCCCGCGCAAGGCCCAGCAGCCTAGCCAAGAGGCTGTCTCAGCGCCCAACTAGGCGCGCACCGCCCCCATACCACACGCCACACCCACACGCCCGTTAAGCGGGCGTGCGGGCCCCGCTTTGCCTGTGAAAAGCTGAAAGATGGAACCCAAGCTGCGCGAGAAGATCCTGGAGCGCCTGGACCGGGACTTCAAGTTCAAAGAGAACAAGGACTGGCTCCAGCAGGGCGAATGCCCGTCCTGCCACAAGAAGGAGCTGTACACGAGCAAGGAGCACCCCTGGGTGCTGCGCTGCAACCGCATCAACCACTGCGGCCACGAGGAGCACATCAAGGACTTGTACAGCGACCTGTTCGAGTCCTGGTCCGATCGCTATCCGCCGGCACCGGAGAACCCCAACGCCTCGGCCGATGCCTACATGCGCGACGCTCGCGGCTTCGAGATCGCCACGCTGAAGGGCTGGTACACGCAGGAGTCCTTCTTCGACCGCGAGAAGAACATCGGCACGGCCACGGTCCGCTTCCAGCTCGGCCAGGGCGTCTGGTGGGAGCGCTTCATCGACAAGGCCTATCGCTTCGGCAAGCAAAAGGCCAATTTCCGCGGCAGCTATGGCGGCATGTGGTGGTGCCCGCCCAGCGTGAACCTGGCGAACCCGGATATCAGGCGCATCTGGATCGTCGAGGGCATCTTCGACGCCATCGCGCTGGTGCACAAGGGCGAGGCGGCCGTGGCCGCCATGAGCACCAACAACTACCCGGGCGATGCGCTCGAGGCGCTGGCCAAGGCCATCGAGCTCAACGGCGGCCGTCGCCCCGAACTGGTCTGGGGCTTTGACGGAGACAAGGCCGGCCGCAGCTTCACCCGCAAGTACGTCACGCGCTGCCGCGAAGAGGGCTGGACGGCCACGGCCGCGCAGATCCCCACCTACCGCGGCAAGAAGCGCGACTGGAATGACCTGCTGCAGGCCGACAGGCTCGATGAGCAAAACATCGAGGAGTACCTGTACCACGGCGCCCTGCTGATCGCCCAGACGGCCCAGGTCAAGGCCAACCTGATCTATTCGCGCACCGGCGCGGTCCAGTTCAGCTTCACCTTCGAGCAGAAGCTGTACTGGTTCAAGCTGGACCTGGACGCCTTCGACAAGTCGATCAAGGCGATCGAGGAGAAGCACCCGGACCTGGGCCGCGACGAGCTGCGCGAGATGGCCCTCAAGGAAGCCAACTGCGTCCGCAGCATCTGCAACTGCCAGCCCGAGCCCCTGTACTACCTGAAGAACGAGGTCACCGACGAGGCCTGGTACTACTTCCGCGTGGACTTCCCCCACGACGGGCCCAGCGTCAAGGGCACCTTCAGCGCTGGCCAGCTGTGCGCCCCGGCCGAGTTCAAGAAGCGGCTGCTGCACCTGGGCGCCGGCGCCATCTGGGAGGGCACGTCGGGCCAACTGGACCGCCTGCTGAGCCAGTGGACCACCGGCATCAAGACTGTGAAGACCGTGGACTTCATCGGCTACAGCGCCGAGCACAAGGCCTACATCTTCACCGACGTGGCGATCGCCGGCGAGAAGGTGATCGAGCAGAACGACGAGGACTACTTCGACATCGGCAAGCTGGCCATCAAGAGCCTGAGCAAGTCGGTCAAGCTGGCCATCAATCCGGACCTGAAGGCGCACCGCACCGACTGGCTCGACAAGCTCTACACCTGCTACGGGCCGCGGGGCATCGTGGTCCTGGCCTATTGGCTGGGAACGCTGTACGCAGAGCAGATCCGCGACCGCTTCGAGAGCTGGCCCTTCGTCGAGATCGTCGGCGAGCCCGGCTCTGGCAAGACCACGTTGATCGAGACGCTGTGGAAGCTGCTGGGCCGCGAGGGCTACGAAGGCTTCGATCCGCAGAAGGGCTCGATGGTGGGCTTCCTGCGGAGCATGGCCCAGGTGTCGAACCTGCCCGTGGTGCTGATCGAGTCCGACCGCTCCGACGATGGCGACAACGCCCAGGGCCGGCCCAAACAGGCCTTCCACTGGGACAGCCTGAAGAGCCTCTACAACGGCGGCAACCTCCGCACCACCGGCGTGAAGTCCGGCGGCCTGGACACCTATGAGCCGCAGTTCCGCGCGGCCCTGGTGATCGCTCAGAACGCGCCTGTGAGCGCTTCGGCGGCCATCATGGAGCGCCTGGTGCACGTCTACTTCGACAAGAGCCGCCAGAGCGATGCCGGCCGCGAAGCGGGCATTGCGCTGGCCCGCACGACGGCCGCCGAGATGAGCGGCTTCCTCGTGAAGGCCACCACCAAGGCCCCGGTGCTGCAGCAGCTCGAGGCGATGCAGCGCGAGTACGAGAAGCGCCTGGCGACGGCAGGCGTCCAGAACCTGCGGGTGCAGAAGAACCACGCCCAGCTGATGTGCTGCGTGGACGCCCTCAAGGCCGCGGCGCCGGTCACCACGGCACAGGTCGACGAGGCGAAAGACATGCTGGTGCAGCTGGCCCTCGCCCGCGAGAAGGCACTGGCCCGCGAGCACCCGCTGGTCGAGCAATTCTGGGAGTCGTTCGATTACCTGGACGGCACCAACGAAGACGGCACCGGCGAGGCCATGCTGAACCACAGCCGCACCGCCGACGTGATCGCGGTGAACCTCAACCACTACGTGCAGCTGGCCGCCGAGCGTCGTCAGCAGATCCCGTCGATGACCGACCTGAAGCGGGTACTGAAGACCAGCCGCGAGCGCCGCTTCATCGACGTGAAGACCGTCAACAGCGCCATCCACGAGCGCTTCAACGAACAGCGCAGCCGGCATGAGGGGGTGAAGCCCAAGACCCTCAAGTGCTGGGTGTTTCAAGACCCGCGCCACCGCGCGGCCCGCCCATGACACGGCGGCCCTACGGCCAGGGCCCGCCTGCCCTGCTCGCTTCGACCACCACCAATCAACCACGGGAGAACCGCCATGAGTAGCTTGTTTGCAGATGCCCTGAAGTCGACGGCCGAAACCTTCCTGAACCGCCTGCGCGACGTGATCAACGCCGAGCCCGCCATCGCCATCGCGGAGCGCCTGATGTCGGCGCTGAACGCCACCGGCATCCGCACCGAGGCCCACTACATGCCGAAGACCGGCGTACTGCTGGTCTGCCTCATCGAAGCCGCCGACGTGGGCGCCGCCACGGCCGTCATGCAGGACGAGTGCCGGGCGCTGGGCCTGGGCGCGTCGCCCGACGGCAAGCGCGCCTTCGTGATCCACGCGACGGGCACGCCTGGCCCGGCCCGCATCCGCCTCGAATGGAAGGGCACGCAATGACGATCGTCACCAAGGAAGCAGTGCGCCGCGAGGTCGAGCGCATCACCAAGGCGAACTACGGCTTCGAGCCGGACGAGATCCACATCCTGGCCGCAGCCAGCCTGTGCCTGCCCATCGAGGCGGTGCAGCAGGTGATGGCCGAGGCCGCCAACTGAAAGTGCACCATGAACCACCTGCAGATCCTCAGCAGCATTCCCACCCTCGCGCAGGCCGCCCACGGCGCCGGCAAGCTGTCGGAGCACGAGCGCCAGCTCGAGCTGGTCCCCAGCGAGAAAGCCCTCGCAGCGCTCACATTGGGCGACTTCAGCATCCAACAGTGGCGCCACCTGGCGGACGCGGCCAACGTCAGCGAGATGCTGACCGAGCTGCAGATCGCCGGCAACCTGCGCCACATGGTCGACGAGGGCCATGCCGCCATCGCCGAGCTGATCGCCAGCCATCAAGCCACCGGCGTCTGGGCGGCCAACGCCGACCAGCTGCAGCGCATCAATGACATGCGCTTCGTCTTCCGCGTCCAGCTTGAGCACTGCAGCCGCCGTGAACTGGACCGCGCCAAGCACAAGGTGCGCGAGTTCATCCGCCAGGTGAACGCCGGCAAGACGCCGCGCAACTGCATCGTCCACGGCCAGGCCGTGACCACCACCAGCCACTGAGGAGCCCCCCATGAAGGCATCGAACCTGACCACGCCCCGCACCCTGGCCGCCTGCCAGTTCGTTTCCAATGCCAGCCCCCTGCCACGCCCGGGCCGGCGTGCTCGCAGCCGCGCGGTGCTGGGCCTGATGCGAGCCCTGCTGTCGCCCTTCACGGCGCCGGCGGCGCCGCTCCCGGACATGGTCTGGCACAGCAAGATCGGCCAGCGCGTGCGCTACAACGGCCACCCGCACATGGTCACCGGCGCCCAGCGCGTGGCCGACAACCCCTCGCTGCTGCGCTACCGCCTGCTGCCCCTGGGCGGCCAGGTCGAGATCTGGTCCGAGCCGCGCCCGACGCTGGAGGCGGCATGAGCGAGTACAGCGTCACCATCAAGTTCGAGACGGAACGCCTGCAGAACTACACCGACGAGCACCTCGCGCAGCTCTGGCACCTGTGCCAGGCCAACCCCGCCCCCACGGGCGACAAAACCGCGGGCCTGATGACCGCCCACGTCGGCGCCGAGATCCTCCGCCGTTGGCTGACCGCCCAGGCCCCGTCCCTGCATTGCCATCGCGAGGCCGACTTCTACTGGAAGACGCTCGTCGAGCATGGCAAGTGGGAGAGCACCGAGGACGGCGGAAAGCGCTGGACACCAAGCGCGTTGCCACGGCCCGAGGAGGCCCACGGCCGTATCACCGTGCTGAGCAAGCCCATCGCAAACTGATAACCCAGCGGCCGGGCGACCGGCCGCCTTCAACCATGCAATTCGACAGCAACGTGAGCAGCTCGGCAGGCGGCGACTCGCTCGCAATCGGTGGGCACCTTCAGCCCATCTGGAATCGCCTCCCCTGCAACCGCGCCATGGTCCTGGCCATCCTCAACCGGACCAAGCTTCAAACCAGGCGCGGGATCAACCTCCCGAAGTGCCTGACCTGGGGCAAGGACTTCGCAGGCCAAATCGAAGTGGCGGCGGGCAAGCACCGCGGCAGCAGCTTCGACGTGGACGAACTGCGGACGCCCTACGGCCGCCGCGGCGATTGCCTCTGGGTCACCGAAGCGTGGCGAGTGCCTGCTGCCTACGATCAGGTGGCGCCGCGCGACCTCCCAAGGGCAGTCAACGTCCGCTACGAGGCGGACGGCTACCAGCGCATCGGAACGGCAACACGGGAGGCTCTGAGCGAGCCCTGGGGAAAGTTGCGTCCCGGCATGTTCATGCTGAGACGGGCCAGCAGGATCTCGCTGGAGGTGCAGGGCGTCCGTGCGGAGCTGCTGCATGACATCAGCGAGGCTGATGCGATGGCTGAGGGCGTGGTTTACGACCCAGGTGAGGGCGGCACCTTCCATGTGCCCGGTCTGGGCGGCTGCGCTGCAGACAGCGCGGCCGGGGCGTTTCGGAAGCTCTGGGAGCAGATCAACGGCACGGAGTCCTGGGCCGCGAACCCCTGGGTCTGGGTGGTCGAGTTCAAGAAGCTGGAGAACCGAGATGCATGAGCACATCAATCCTTCGGCGCAGGCCGGCGACTTGCCTGCTGAGCCTGGCGAAGTCCATGCGCATGGGGTTGGCCCTGCAGACGTCGACGAGGCGCTTGCGACGCAGCTGGACGGCGGCGAAGGCAATCTTGGCGGGGTGGGTCATGATGAGTCCTTTGCAGTGAATCGGGACTCCATGATTGCCCAGGACTCGAGTTCCAAAGATACGGCCCGCCCCCGCTCCCTGGATGCGATGGAGGAGGATTGCGGCGAGGGCATGGCGACCCACTCTACATCACTGCATGTGGGGCAAATGCAGCCGCCCGATGACTACCGCCCAAAGAAGGAGAAAGGCCGATGAGCTTTGCCAACATCATCCTCAACCGGGAGCAGGCCGCTGAGGCGATGAGCCTGGCGCTCTCCACCTTCGAGGAGGGCGTCCGGCAGGGCCTGTATCCCAGGCCTAGGAAGCTCTCCGCGAATCGGGTTGGCTGGCTCCGAAAGGACCTGGAGCGCGCAGCTGAGGCCCTGCCCGAATCGGACCTGCCACCGCCGCCAAACACTGGCGCCAGCAAGCGCAAGGCCAAGGCAGAGGCTTAGGGCCTGGCCGCGGCAGCTGAGGCCTCCCACCTCGCGGCGATCTCGCCCAACCAGTGCCGCCGCTCCTTGTCATAACCGTACCTGTCGTAGACGCCGGCCACGCCAGACTGGATGTGCCCCAGGACCGCCTCCGCAACGTTCTCGGGGCACCCCATGGCCGACAGGTGCGTCCGCACCGTCCGGCGCAAGTCGTGAGGCCCGAAGGCTGGGAAGTCATGCGGAAACCTCGCCCGGCGATGCTCCGGCCTGCTGGTGTTGTTCGGCCGGTGATGCCAGACCGCCACGCCGATCACTTTCTGCTGCACGTGTGGCACCTTGGCCGACTTGTTTACCGCTGGCCAGATCCATCCGCCCTCACCGGCGGCGCCACGGCGACGCCGGATGATCTCAGCGGCCCGGCCGAGCAAGG
Organism: Roseateles flavus; assembly: GCF_039872765.1. Taxonomy (NCBI): domain Bacteria; kingdom Pseudomonadati; phylum Pseudomonadota; class Betaproteobacteria; order Burkholderiales; family Sphaerotilaceae; genus Roseateles; species Roseateles flavus. Next base: position 329,939 of record NZ_JBDPZC010000006.1, read on the forward strand.
GTACGCGCAGGTCCATCGCGAGCTCATGCCGGCGCATCTTCTGCTTGGCCGCGGGGATGGTCCACCAGAGGCCGTCAGGTTCTTCGGTCAGCTCCTTGGCCTCCATCATGCAGATCTCCACGCCCCGGGTGCCCGTCCACAGGTAGAGCGTCAGCAACTCCTCGACCAGTCTCGACATGTTCGGCAGGAAGCGCAGCAGCACCCCGACCTGATCGAGGGTCAGCACCACCTTCTCTGCCCGGCCCTGGTGTTCATGATCGCCATCCAGTCCCTGCGTGTAGACCTTGCCCTTTGACTTCAGTTGCCCGCGCAAGATGAGGCGCCACCAGTTGGGCACTTCCTCGGAAAGCCGGCCCGAGTCATGGCCCCACTCCCAGGCCGCCCCCAGCAGCCGGCGTAGGTTTGCCGCGGCCACCGGGAAGCTACGCTTGGCGTCGATGAGGTCGTAGGCCTGGGCCCGCGTGACGCCGGCCGCGGGCACGTCAGCAAGATCCCCCAGCTGGTTCTCGGCAACGCTGCGCGCCTCCACCAGGTGCTTCCGGGTGATGTTGCCCTCCAGCTTGCGGTCGATGTAGGCATACAGGAGCCGCTTCACCGTCAGGACCTGCTCTGCCTTTTCGGGGGCCTTCTCCGTGGCGCGCGCCAGGCGCTTCTCCGAGGCCGGGCAGCGGCCAGCGTCCCGCACCGCTTTGGCATCGCCCCAGGCGGCGAAAGCCTGGGCCAGGCCCATCTCGGGCCATGCTCCCAGCTTTAGCTGCTTCATCAGGCCGTTGATCGGACTCTTGTACCGGTATGCCCAGGTCCGGGTGCTGCCCGTTGCCTCCAGGCGCAGGCCTGGAGCGTCATTCACCGTAAGATGTTGCCCGGCTGCCAACTGCTTGGCCGCCCGCGCGTCAAAGGTCGCCATCCGCCTCCCCTCCGGTAGAACCTACGCCTGGTTGAAATCCGGGCGAATGTTACGCCAGAAGCTACGCCATCCCACCAAGTGCCGATGGCGTGCAGGCACCGTGCGGGCAACTTTTGCAGCGAACTAAGGGCGGCAATCCGGGCCAGAAATGTCAAGAGAATCAATGACCTACACCGAAAATAGCCAGGAAAAACAAGGCACTACGGAAGCAGACATTTCCCGCCATACCCCAATGATGCAGCAGTACCTGCGCATCAAGGCCGAGTTCCCGGACACCCTGGTCTTCTACCGCATGGGCGACTTCTACGAGGTCTTCTACGACGACGCCCGCAAGGCCAACGCGCTGCTGGACATCACCCTGACCGTGCGCGGCCAGAGCGGCGGCGAGCCCGTGGTGATGGCAGGCGTGCCGGTGCATGCGCTGGAGTCCTACCTGTCCAAGCTGATCAAGCTGGGCGAGGCGGTCGCCATCGCCGAGCAGGTCGGCGAGGTGGGAGCGACCAAGGGGCCGGTGGAGCGCAAGGTCGTCCGCGTGGTGACGCCCGGCACCGTCACAGACACCGAACTGCTGGCCGACAAGCAGGACAGCATCCTGCTCGCCGTGGCCAGCACCGGTGCGCGCGCCAGGCCCACGCTGGGCCTGGCCTGGCTCTCGCTCACCCAGGGCCAGTTGGGCCTGGCGGAGTGCAGCGCGGAGGAGCTGCCCTCGTGGCTGGCCCGCCTCTCGCCGGCCGAGGTGCTGGTGGACCGCGAGCGCCAGCCCGCCGGCGTGCTGGCCGCGCGCCTGCCCATCACCAACCGCCCCAGCTGGCAGTTCGACACCGCCCTGGGCCTGCGCAAGCTCTGCGAGCAGCTCGGCGTAGCCAGCCTGCAGGGCTTGAACGCGCAGGAGCTGACGGCCGCCCAAGCCGCCGCGGCCGCGCTGCTGAGCTATGCCGAGCACACCCAGGGCCGGGCCCTGGCTCACGTCAAGAGCCTGCAGGTGCAGCGCGCCTCCGAGCTGCTGGACCTGCCGCCGGCCACCCAGCGCAACCTGGAGCTGACCCAGACCCTTCGCGGTGAAACCAGCCCCACTCTGCTCTCGCTGCTGGACAGCTGCCGCACCGGCATGGGCAGCCGCGCGCTGCGCCAGTGGCTGCTGCATCCAAGGCGCGAGCGTGCGGAGGCGCTGGCGCGGCACGAGGCCATCGCCACCTTCCTGTCCCAGGGCTTCGAGGGCCTGCGCGAGGCCCTGCGCCAGGTGTCCGACGTGGAGCGCATTGCTGCCCGCGTGGCCCTGCGCCAGGTGCGCCCGCGCGAGCTGGCGGGCCTGCGCGCCACGCTGCTGAACCTGCCGGCGCTGCGCTCGCAGGTGCCCGCTGCCGGCAGCGCGCTGCTGCAGTCCCTGGGCGAAGGCCTCCTGGCTTCGCCCCACCTCGCTGAACTGCTGTGCCGCGCCATCGCCGAGGAGCCGGCGGTGCTGGTCCGCGACGGTGGCGTCATCGCCCCCGGCTTCGACGAGGAGCTGGACGAACTCCGGGGCATCAGCCAGAACTGCGATGCCTACCTGCTGGACCTCGAGGCCCGCGAGCGCGCCCGCACCGGCATTGCCAATCTGCGCGTGCAGTACAACAAGGTGCATGGCTTCTACATCGAGGTCACCACGGGCCAGCTGGACAAGGTCCCCATGGACTTCCAGCGCCGCCAGACGCTGAAGAACGCCGAGCGCTTCATCACGCCCGAACTCAAGAGCTTCGAGGACAAGGCGCTGTCGGCCCAGGAGCGTGCCCTGTCCCGCGAGAAGGCGCTGTACGAGCTGGTGATCGACGAGCTCACCAGCGAGCTGCCCGCCCTCACCCGCCTGGGCCGCGCCCTGGCCAGCCTGGACGCTCTCGCGGCCCTGGCCGAGCGTGCCGCCACCCTCAACTGGGCCCGGCCGGACTTCGTGCCACAGCCCTGCATCGACATTCAAGGCGGCCGCCATCCCGTCGTCGAGATGCGCCTGCGCGAGACCGGCGCCGGCGAGTTCATGGCCAATGACTGCCGGCTCGACGCCCGCACCCGCATGCAGGTCATCACCGGGCCGAACATGGGCGGCAAGAGCACCTTCATGCGCCAGGTGGCCTTGATCTGCCTGCTGGCGGCCATGGGTTCCTATGTGCCGGCGCGCAGCTGCCGCCTGGGACCCATGGACGCCATCCACACCCGCATCGGCGCGGCGGACGACCTGGCCAATGCCCAGTCCACCTTCATGCTGGAGATGACCGAGGCCGCCGCCATCCTGCACGGCGCGACGGACCAGTCCCTGGTGCTGATGGACGAAATCGGGCGGGGGACGTCCACCTTCGACGGCCTGGCCCTGGCCGGCGCCATCGCCAGCCACCTGCACGACAAGTGCCGGGCCTTCACGCTCTTCGCCACCCACTACTTCGAGCTGACCGAGTTCCCGGCCAAACATGCGCAGGCGGTGAACATGCACGTCTCGGCGGCGGAGAGCGGCGAGGACATCGTCTTCCTGCACGAGATCCAGCCCGGCCCCGCCAGCCGCAGCTACGGCGTGCAGGTGGCCCGCCTGGCCGGCATGCCCGGCAGTCTGGTGCGACAGGCGCGCGCCACGCTGGAGGCCCTGGAAGCCAAGGCGGGCGAGGCCGAATCGCAGATCGACCTGTTCGCGGCGCCGCCCGAGCCGGTGGCCGCTGTCGCCGAGGCGACCCATCCGCTGCTGGACGCCCTGCATGATCTCGACCCCGACGCCCTGAGCCCGCGCGAGGCCCTGGAGCAGCTCTACAAGCTGAAGCAGCTGGCCCGCGCCTGAAGCCGCCAACCGACACCTCATGCCCCAGACTCCTCCGGCCGAGCGCCACCTCGTCTTCTCCCACGCCAACGGCTTTCCCGCGGGCTGCTACCGCGTGCTGTTCGAGACCTGGGAGCGGGCCGGCTGGACGGTGCATGCCATCCCGCGCCTGGGCCACGACCCGCAGTACCCGGTCACCAGCAACTGGCCGCACCTGCGGGACCAGCTGATCCATTTCATCGAGCGCCAGGTGCGCCCGCGCATGAAGACGCCTGGGCCGGTGATGCTGGCTGGCCATTCGCTGGGTGGCGGCGTGAGCCTGCTCGCGGCCTGCCGGCGGCCGGACCTGGTGCGCGGCCTGCTGATGCTGGACTCGCCCGTGGTCTCGGGCTGGAAGGCGCACAGCATCCATGTGGCCAAGCTGACGGGGCTGATCGAGCGGGTGTCGCCCGGCAAGATCTCCAGCCAGCGCCGCCATCGCTGGCCCTCGCGCGAGGCGGTGTTCGAGCACTTTGCCAGCAAGCACAAGTTTGCCCGCTGGGACGAGCGCGTGCTGCGCGACTACATCGCCAGCGGCTTCGATGAGATCGAGGGCGAGGTCCACCTGGGCTTCCGCCGCGAGGTCGAGACACGCATCTACAACACGCTGCCGCACACCTTCGACCGCATCATGCGCCGGCACCCGCCGCGCTGCCCGGTGGCCTTCGTCGCGGGCACGCAGTCCGAGGAACTGCGCCAGGCCGGGGCCGAGGCCAGCAAGCGCCTGGCCGGCCACAACTTCCATTGGATGGATGGCGGCCACCTCTATCCTTTCGAGCGGCCCGATGACACGGCCGCCCTCGTGCTGCAATTGCTGGACCGGCTGGAAGCGGAGGCTGCGGCCCCCGGCGCGACCTCGCTATAATCGCGCTTTACCACCACAGCGTTCTTGCATCGGACGCTGCAAGACATGACCAAGTACGTCTTCGTCACCGGCGGTGTGGTGTCCTCCCTCGGCAAGGGCATCGCATCGGCCTCTCTGGCTGCCATCCTCGAATCGCGCGGCCTCTCCGTCACCCTCATCAAGCTGGATCCCTACATCAACGTGGATCCGGGCACGATGTCCCCCTTCCAGCACGGCGAAGTCTTCGTCACCGATGACGGTGCCGAGACGGACCTCGACCTGGGCCACTACGAGCGCTTCATCACCACGCGGATGAAGAAGGCCAACAACTTCACCACCGGGCAGATCTACATGTCGGTGCTGGAGAAGGAACGCCGTGGCGACTACCTCGGCAAGACGGTGCAGGTGATTCCGCACATCACCAATGAAATGCAGGAGTTCATCCGTCGCGGCGCCGGTCACGGCACGCCGGATGCGGTCGACGTGGCCATTGTCGAGATCGGCGGCACGGTGGGCGACATCGAGTCCCTGCCCTTCCTGGAAGCCGCCCGCCAGATGAGCCTGAAGATGGGTCCGACGAACGTTGCCTTCGTCCACCTGACCTATGTGCCCTGGATCGCCGCTGCCGGCGAGCTCAAGACCAAGCCCACGCAGCACACGGTGCAGAAGCTGCGCGAGATCGGCATCCAGCCCGACGCCCTGCTGTGCCGCGCCGACCGCCGCATCCCGGATGACGAGCGCGAGAAGATCTCGCTGTTCACCAACGTGCCCGAGTACGGCGTGATCTCCATGTGGGACGTGAACACCATCTACAAGGTGCCGCGCGTGCTGCATGAGCAGGGCCTGGACCAGCTGATCTGCACCAAGTTGCAGCTCAACACCAAGTCGGCCGACCTGAAGCGCTGGGACACCCTGGTGCATGAGGTGGAGAACCCGGCCCAGCAGGTCACCATCGCCATGTGCGGCAAGTACACCGACCTGTCGGACTCGTACAAGTCGCTGAACGAGGCCCTGCGCCACGCCGGCATCCACAACCATGCCGGCGTCAGGATCGAGTACGTCGATTCCGAGCAGCTGAGCAGGGACAACATCGCCCAGCTGGCGCAGTACGACGCCATCCTGGTGCCGGGCGGCTTCGGCAAGCGCGGTGTCGAGGGCAAGATCCTGGCGGCCCAGTACGCCCGCGAGCACAAGGTGCCCTACCTGGGCATCTGCCTGGGCATGCAGGTCGCGACCATCGAGTACGCCCGCCACATGGCCGGCCTGGAAGGCGCGAACTCCACCGAGTTCGACCCCGAGACCCAGCACCCGGTCATCGCCCTGATCGACGAATGGCAGGACGCCGACGGCACCATCCAGAAGCGCGACGAGAAGAGCGACCTCGGCGGCACCATGCGCCTGGGCGCCCAGAGCTCGGACGTCAAGCCGGGCACCCTGGCCCACGAGATCTACGGCCCGGTCGTGACCGAGCGCCACCGCCACCGCTATGAAGCCAACGAGCACTACCTCGACAAGCTCCAGGCGGCCGGCCTGGTGATCTCGGCCATCACCCAGCGCGAGAAGCTCACCGAGATCGTCGAGCTGCCACGCGAGGTGCACCCCTGGTTCGTGGGCGTGCAGTTCCACCCCGAGTTCAAGTCCACCCCCTGGGACGGCCATCCGCTGTTCACCGCCTTCATCAAGGCGGCCCTGAGCCACAAGAAGGCCTGAAGGAGCGCTGTCCATGAAGCTGTGCGGCTTTGATGTCGGGATCGACAAGCCTTTCTTCCTGATCGCCGGCACCTGCTCGATCGAGAGCCTGGAGCTCTCCATCGAGGTGGCCGGCCAGCTCAAGGAGGCCTGTTCGGCCCTGGGCATCCCCCTCATCTACAAGGGCTCCTTCGACAAGGCCAACCGCTCCTCCGGCACCAGCAAGCGCGGTGTCGGCATGGACGCCGGCCTGAAGATCCTGGACGAGGTGCGACGCCAGCTCGGGCTGCCCATCCTGACCGATGTGCACGACGAATCCCAGGTGGCCCCCGTGGCCGCCGTAGTCGACGTGCTGCAGACCCCGGCCTTCCTCTGCCGCCAGACGGACTTCATCCGCGCGGTGGCCAAGTCGGGCAAGCCGGTGAACATCAAGAAGGGCCAGTTCCTCGCGCCCTGGGACATGAAGAACGTCATCGACAAGGCCCGCGAAGCTGCCCGCGAAGCCGGCCTGCCCGAAGACAGCTTCCTGGCCTGCGAGCGCGGCGTGAGCTTCGGCTACAACAACCTCGTGGCGGACATGTGCAGCCTGGCCGAGATGCGCAAGTCCGGCGCCCCCGTGGTGTTTGACGTGACCCACTCGGTGCAGAAGCCCGGCGGCCAGGGCACCACCAGCGGCGGTGCCCGCGAGATGGTGCCGGTGCTGGCCCGCGCCGGCGTGGGCGTGGGCGTGGCGGGGCTCTTCATGGAGACCCACCCGCGTCCGGCCGAGGCCTTCTCCGACGGCCCCAATGCCGTCCCGCTGAACCGCATGCGGGCGCTGCTGGAGCAGCTCGTGGCCCTGGACCGCGTGGTCAAGAGCCAGCCCCTGCTGGAGAACGACTTCTCCGCCTGAGCCTGAACACCCCCCGGCGCGGCCTGCACAGACCGCGCCGCTTTTTCTTCAAGGATGCCCATGCCCGCCGCCTTCGTGATTGCCGACGTGACCGTGACCGATGCCGAACAGATGGCCAAGTACCGGGAATGGAGCAGCAAGGCCATGGAGGAGCATGGGGCCGAGATCCTCGCGCGAGGTGGCGCCGTAGAGGTGCTGGAAGGCGACTGGCAGCCCACCCGCCTGGTGCTGCTGAAGTTCGCCGACCACGCCACCGCCCGCGCCTTCTACGATTCCGAGACCTACCGGCATGCCCGGACCCTGCGCGAGAACGCGGGCGTCATGCGCATGCTGATCGTGGACGGGGTCTGAGCCCCCCTGCCGGCCCGATGACCACGATTGTTCAGCGCGCGTAACCTTTTGCTGGCACCATGCGCGCCGAACGTAACTAAGTTACCAACTTCCTACCGGAGACCTTCTCAATGAGCGCCATTGTTGACATCGTCGGACGCGAAATCCTTGACAGCCGCGGCAACCCCACCGTGGAGTGCGACGTCCTGCTGGAATCGGGCGTGATGGGCCGCGCGGCTGTGCCGAGCGGCGCCTCCACCGGCTCGCGCGAAGCCATCGAACTGCGTGACGGCGACAAGAGCCGCTACCTGGGCAAGGGCGTGCTGAAGGCCGTCGAGCACATCAACACCGAGATCAGCGAAGCCGTGCTGGGCCTGGACGCCTCCGAGCAGGCCTTCCTGGACAAGACCCTGATCGACCTCGACGGCACCGAGAACAAGAGCCGCCTGGGCGCCAACGCCATGCTGGCCGTCTCGATGGCCGTGGCCCGCGCCGCCGCTGAAGAGAGCGGCCTGCCCCTGTACCGCTACTTCGGCGGCATGGGCGGCAACCAGCTGCCGGTCCCGATGATGAACGTCATCAACGGCGGCGCCCACGCGAACAACTCGCTGGACCTGCAAGAGCTGATGATCATCCCCGTGGGCGCCCCGAGCTTCCGCGAGGCCCTGCGCTGGGGCGCCGAAGTGTTCCACGCCCTCAAGAAGATCCTGCACGACAAGGGCATCAGCACCGCCGTGGGTGACGAGGGCGGCTTCGCGCCCAGCGTCGAGAGCCACGAGGCTGCGATCCAGCTGATCCTGGAAGCCATCGACAAGGCCGGCTACACCGCCGGCGAGCAGATCGCCCTGGGCCTGGACTGCGCCGCGAGCGAGTTCTACAAGGACGGCAAGTACGTGCTGGAAGGCGAAGGCGGCATCCAGCTGACGGCCGAGCAGTGGACCGACATGCTGGCCACCTGGGTCGACAAGTACCCCATCATCTCCATCGAGGACGGCATGGCCGAAGGCGACTGGGACGGCTGGAAGCACATCACCGAGCGCCTGGGCGCCAAGGTGCAGCTGGTGGGTGACGACCTCTTCGTGACCAACACCAAGATCCTGAAGGAAGGCATCGACAAGGGCATCGCCAACTCGATCCTCATCAAGATCAACCAGATCGGCACCCTGACCGAGACCTTCGCCGCCATCGAGATGGCCAAGCGCGCCGGCTACACCGCCGTGATCTCGCACCGCTCGGGCGAGACCGAGGACTCCACCATCTCCGACATCGCCGTGGGCCTCAACGCCGGTCAGATCAAGACGGGTTCGCTGTCGCGCTCGGACCGCATGGCCAAGTACAACCAGCTGCTGCGCATCGAGGAAGACCTGGGCGACATCGCCGTCTACCCGGGCCGCGCCGCCTTCTACAACCTGCGCTGATTGCCCAGCATCGTGCGGACGTCGGGCTTCGTGCCCGAGGCCACCTGATGCCACCTGATGCCACATATGGCCCCGCACCCCCTGGTGCCGGGGCCTTTTTCATGGACATCCCGCAAGGCCGGGGCCCGCGGACTGCCTTACACTCGCCCCTCGTGAAAGTCCTTGCGCTCATCCTCGCCGCCTTCCTCATCGCCATCCAGGGCCAGCTCTGGTTCGGCAAAGGTGGCCTGGCCCGTGGCGTGCAGCTGCGCGCCGAGCTGCGCCAGCAGCAGCAGGCCAATGAGCAGGCCCAGGCGCGCAATGCGCTGATCCAGGCCGAGCTGCGCGATCTGCGGGAAGGCCTGGAGATGGTCGAGGAAAAGGCCCGGCTCGAGCTGAGCATGGTCCGCCCCGACGAGATCTACGTCCAGGTCCACCGCTGATCCCCGACTGCCCATGGATGCCCTGCTCGCCTGGCTGAGCCCCCTGCTGCTGCCTGCCTTCGAGGCCTTCGGCAGCCCCATCACCTGGCTGGAGCTGGTGGCCTTCGTGCTGGCCGTGTGGATGGTGATCTGCAATATGCGGGTGCAGGTGCTGGGCTGGCCTCTGGCCCTCGTCAGCTCCCTGCTGTACTTCCTGCTGTTCTGGTCCGGCAAGCTCTACGGCGAGGCCTCGCTGCAGCTGGTCTTCGCCGTGCTGGCCCTGTGGGGCTGGCTGCAATGGCTGCGCGGAAGGACGAAAGACGGTGAAGCCCTCTTCGTGCGCCGACTGGAGCAGCGCCACCTGCTGCAGGCCCTGGGGCTGACCCTGCTGGCCTGGCCCCTGCTGGGGCTCTACCTGGCCCGGTACACCGATTCCCCTCTGCCCTACTGGGACGCCTTCCCCACCGTGGCCAGCCTGCTGGGCCAGTACCTGCTGGGCCGCAAATACCAGGAGAACTGGGGCGTGTGGGTGGTGGTCAATGTGGTGTCGGTGGCGCTGTTCGCCTTCAAGGGCTACTGGCTGACGGTGCTGCTCTATGCGGGCTTCATCCCGATGTCCGTCGCGGGCTGGCGGGCCTGGTCCCGCGAGCTGCGCACCCAGCCGGCGGGCTGAGACGCTGCGATGTCTGCCTTGAGGATCGCTCTGCTGGGCGCCGAGAGCACGGGCAAGAGCGCGCTCGCCCGCGCCCTGCATGAGACGCTGCCGTCGCTCACCGGCCTGCGCGTGGCCCGCGTGGACGAGTACCTGCGCGAATGGTGTGAGCGCGAAGGCCGTACGCCGCGCGCCGACGAGCAGCGGGCCATCATCGAGGAGCAGGAGCGCCGCGCCGACGCGCTGGCCGCCAGCCATGAACTGCTGATCGCCGACACCACCGCGCTGATGCCGGCCATCTACAGCGAATACCTCTTTGCCGACAGCAGCCTGGCGGCCTGGGCCCACCAGGCGCACCGGCGCTACCACCTCAGCCTGCTGATGGGCACGGACCTGCCCTGGGTGGCCGACGGCATGCGCGATGGCCCGCATGCCCAGGCGCCGGTGGACCGCCTGCTGCGGCGCTGGCTGCGCGAGGCGGGCCACGCCTTCGTGGTGGTCCAGGGGCAGGGCGACAGCCGCCTGCAGCAGGCCCTGGACGCCATCACCCCCCTGCTGGCCGGCATCCAGCACGCGCAGGGGCCGGCGCGCGCCTCGGACGGTCTCTTCAGCCGACTGATGGATCGCCAGTCACGGCTCCCGGGCAGCACGCGCTGGACCTGCGAGCTCTGCGACGACCCGGGCTGCGAGCATGCCCTGAAGACCGCGCCACCGGCCCCAGGTGGCAACCGGCCAGCGTCTTGACGCCTGGGCGCTCGCCCTGCACACTGGCCGCCGCATGCGGCAAACGTTTGGCATTCCGAGAGGTGCCTGGCGCAGGCCCGCTCCCCCTGTCCTGAGCATTCACGAAGTTCCATGACTGTCCCAGCTGCCCTGCACGGTTCCCGTTCCGCCCCTCAGCGCCCGTCCTGGCGCCCCGCCCTGGCCGCCGCGCTGGCAGGCCTGGGGCTGGCAGCCTGCAGTACCGCGCCCCTGCCGCCGACACCCACTCCCCCTCCTGCGGCCACTGCGCCCACGGACCTCGTGCCGCTGCGCATCCTGGCCATCAACGATTTCCACGGCAACCTGAAGCCGCCCGCCGGCGGCATCCGCATCAAGGATCCGCAGCGCCCGCAAGCGTTTGTCGACGTCGAAGCCGGGGGTGCAGAGTACCTCTCGACCGCCGTGGCTCAGGCCCGCGCCGGCCACGCCAACAACGTCTTCGTGGCGGCGGGTGACCTGGTCGGTGGCTCGCCGCTGCTGTCGGCGCTGTTCAACGACGAGCCGGCGATCGAGTCCCTGTCCGCCATGGGCCTGGCCCTGAGCAGCGTGGGCAACCACGAGTTCGATGCCGGGCTCGAGGAGCTCCAGCGCCGCCAGCACGGCGGCTGCCACCCCGAGAAGGGCTGCCAGGGGCCCGCGCCGTTCAAGGGCGCGGCCTTCCAGTATCTGGCGGCCAGCACCATCGCGACGGCCACCGGCCAGCCCATCTTCCCGGCCTATGCCATCCGCCATTTCGACGGCATCCCCGTGGCCTTCATCGGGCTGGCGCTCAAGGGCACGCCGGGCATCGTGGTGCCCAGCAGCGTCAAGGGACTGCGCTTCGACGACGAAGCCCAGACCGTCAACCGCCTGGTGCCCCAGCTGCGCGCCCAGGGCGTGAAGGCCATCGTGGTGCTGATCCACGAAGGCGGCTTCCCCGCGGGCGACTACAACGAATGCCCGGGCATCTCCGGCCCCATCGTGGACATCGTCAAGCAGCTGGACCCGGCCGTGGACCTGGTGGTCAGCGGTCATACGCACCGGGCCTACAACTGCCGCATCGGTGGCCGCCTGGTGACCAGCGGTGACAAGTACGGCACCATCGTCACCGCCATCGACGTGCAGCTGGACCGCAGGACCCGCGATATCGTCAGCACCGCGGCCGAGAACCGCATCGTGCGACATGACCAGTACGGCCGCGATGCCTCGCAGACCGCACTGATCGCGGCCTATGAGTCCAAGGCCACCGCCATCATCGACCGCCCCGTGGGGCGCATCGGCGCCAGCTTCACCCGCGAGGAAGACGCCGCCGGGGCCACCACCATGGGCCAGCTGGTGGCAGACGCCCACTGGGCAGCCACCCGCGCGCCCGAGGACGGGGGCGCCGACTTCGCCATCACCAATATCGGTGGCGTGCGCTCCAGTCTGCTGTTCAGCGGCGATGGCTCGGTGAGCTTCGGGCAGGTCTACACCACGCAGCCCTTCAACAACAACCTCGTCGTGATCCAGCTGACCGGCGCACAGCTGAAGGCGGCCCTGGAGCAGCAATGGATAGGTCAGCCCAAGTTCCGCCCGCTGCAACTCTCGGAAGGCCTGAGCTACGCCTACGACGCCACCCGGCCCATCGGCGAACGTGTGCTGCCGGGCAGCCTGCAGCTGCGCGGCCGGCCCCTGCGCATGGAGGCCAGCTACAAGGTCGGGATGAACATGTTCCTGGCCACCGGCGGTGATGGCTTCCCGGCCTTTGCAGAAGGCAAGATCCTGCAGCGCAGCGTCGTGGACCACGAGGCGCTGGTGAGCTATCTGCAGGCCCATCCGGGCATCAAGCCCGCAGCGCGGGATCGTGTGCAGGCGCGCTGAACTGGCGTGCGCAAATGGCAAAGGCCCGTCATCGACGGGCCTTTTCACATGAGCGTCAGGGCGCTTACTGCAGCGTCTGGCTCCCGCCGGCGCTGGGCGCCGCGAACAGGCCGCCCACGTCCACGGCATCGAAGCGGTACTGGGCGCCGCAGAATTCGCAGTCGACCTCCACCTCACCACGCTCCGCGACCACCCCCTCGACCTCCTCGCGGCCCAGGCCGGCCAGCATCTGGCCCACGCGCTCGCGCGAGCAGGTGCAGGCGAAGCGCGGGCGCAAGGGTTCGAAGCGGCGCATGTCCTCTTCCCAGAACAGGCGGCGCAGGATGGTCTCGGCATCCAGGCTCAGCAGCTCCTCGCTGGTCAGCGTGGCGGCCAGCATGGCGATGCGGTTGAAGTCCTCGTGCTCGCCGATGCTCTCGCCACGCCCGGGCTGGCCCTCCAGATTGGCCTCGCCCTCCACGGGCATGCGCTGGATCAGCAGGCCGGCGGCCATCTCGTCATTTGCGGCGAGGATGAGGCGGGTGTCCAGCTGCTCGGACTGCAGCATGTAGTGCTCCAGGGCCTCGGAGATCTTGTGCAGCGGCTCGCGCTGGTCGCCATGCAGGGGCACCACGCCCTGGTAGGGCTGCATGCCGGGCATCTTGTCCTTGGGGTCCAGGGTGATGGCACAGCGGCCCTGGCCCAGCACATTGACCATCATCTCCAGCGGCGCGTCATCTGCCACCTCGCCGATCACCTTGGCCGTGGAGCGGTAGCTCAGGTCATGCTGCACCTCCACCACAGCCAGCTTGACCGGGCCGTCGCCCATCACCTGCAGCACCAAGGCGCCGTTGAACTTGATGTTGGACTGCATCAGCACGCCTGCCGCCGACATCTGGCCCAGCAGGCTGCGCACCGCCGGCGGGAAGGCCTTGTCGCCCGGGCGGCGGGCCAGCAGCTCCTTCCAGCTGTGGGTCAGTCGCACCAGCATGCCGCGCACGGGCAGGCCTTCGAACAGGAATTTGTGCAGTTCACTCATGGTCTTGCGCCCCTCCAGCCCCTTCATGGAGGGCCGGGGGCGTCCTTGCAGGTTGCAGAAAAACAAAATCCCGACGCCTGGGCGACGGGACGGCCGCGGCGCTTGCACCCCGCGGCAACGATGCATATGGGGCCCTTCACGCTCAAAGCAAGCGCCCCGGCAGAACGCTCAGCGCAGGCGCTTCAGCTCCTTGGCATACCGCTGGCCGTTGCCCACGTAATGCCGCGCACTGGCGGCCAGCCCGGCGATCTGCTCCGGGCGGAGCTCCTTCACCACCGTGGCAGGGCGGCCCATGATCAGGCTGCCGTCCGGGAATTCCTTGCCTTCGGTCACCAGGGAGCCGGCGCCCACGAGGCAGTTCTTCCCGATGCGCGCGCCGTTGAGCACCACCGCGCCGATGCCGATCAGCGAGTTGTCCCCCACCGTGCAGCCATGCAGCATGACCTGGTGGCCGACGGTGACGTTCTCGCCCAGCACAAGAGGAAAGCCGGTGTCGGCATGCAGGACCGAGCCGTCCTGGATGTTGCTGCCACGGCCGATGCTGAGGGTGTCGCTGTCTCCGCGCAGCACGGCCTGGAACCAGATGCTCACGTCCTCGGCCAGGCTGACCCGCCCGATGACCTCAGCGCTGTCGGCCACCCAGGCCGTGTCGGCCACCTCGGGCACATGCTCGCCCAGCTGATAGATCGCCATCGAGGCACTCCTTGTCCAGCCACCCTCCGCGGGCGCCGTCCGTTCTCTTGTGGGACGTCAGACCGAAGGGCCTGACGGCAAAGCGATAATTTTAAGGATGGAAACACGCATGAGGGCGCTCGCCGTGCTGGTCGAGCCCGATCCGGCCCGCAAGGCTGCCGCGGCCACGCAACTGCGGGCCGATTTTCTGGCCGGCGCGCCGCTGGACACCGTGGCCCGCCTGACGCCCACCCCGCCCCTGCCCGGCCGCCCGGCCCGCCCCGCGCTCAAGCAAGCGCTGCAGGTGCCCAGCCGCTCGCCCTTCACGGTTGAGGGCCGGGCTGCGCTGATCCATGCGATCTGCCATATCGAGTTCAATGCCATCAACCTGGGGCTGGACGCCGTCTGGCGCTTCCCCGGCATGCCGCGCGACTTCTACGCCGACTGGCTGCAGGTGGCCGCCGAGGAAGCCCTGCACTTCAGCCTGCTGCACGAGCACCTGCAGACCCTGGGCCACCGCTATGGCGACTTCGACGCCCACGACGGCCTCTGGACCATGGCCGAGCGCACCCGCGACGACGTGCTGGCCCGCATGGCCCTGGTGCCCCGCACCCTGGAAGCCCGCGGCCTGGACGCCACGCCGCCCCTGCAGGCCAAGTTCCGCAAGGCGGGGGACGAGCGTGCCGTGGCCATCCTGGACATCATCCTGCGCGACGAGATCGGCCACGTGGAGATCGGCAACCGCTGGTACCGCCACCTTTGCCTGGAGCGCGGCATGGACCCCGTCGCCAGCTACCCGGCCCTGGTCGATCGCTACCAGGCCCCCCGGCTGCGCCCGCCCTTCAACTTCGAGGCCCGCAGCGCCGCCGGCTTCAGCGAAGCCGAGCTGGACTACCTGCGAAGCTGAGCCCGGAAGTCCACCGGTACCGCTCGCTATGATGCGCGGTTCCCCTGGCCGCCTCAGAGGCTCCCGCCCGTGACCCGCATCCAAGCCAATCTGCTGCTGACCGTCATCGCCCTGATCTGGGGCTCGGCCTTCGTGGCGCAGAGCCAGGGCATGGCCCATATCGGGCCCATGATGTTCACCGGCGTGCGCTTCCTGGTGGGTTCGCTGGTCGTGCTGCCCCTGGCCTGGCGTGAGCAGCGCCAGCTGGCCGCCCAGGGCGCCGCACTGCAGCCGCGGGACTGGCACAAGATCGCCGCGCTGGCCTCGCTGCTGCTGATGGGGGCGGCCATGCAGCAGATCGGCATCGTCAGCACCACGGTCACCAATGCCGGCTTCCTGACGGCGCTGTACGTGCCCCTGGTGCCGGTGCTGGGCTGGCTGCTGCTGCGTCACGTGCCGCATTGGTCCGTATGGCCCGGTGGCCTGGCCTGCCTGGTGGGCGCCTTCCTGCTGTCGGGTGCCCATGAGCTGAAGATCGGCCTGGGTGACGCCTGGGTGATCGCGTCCTCCCTGCCCTGGGCCGTGCACGTGCTGATGGTGGGCCGGGTGGCCGACCGCATGAACGCGCCCTTCTCGGTGGCCTGCGGCCAGTTCTTCCTGGTGGGCCTGGCCGCGCTGGCCTATGCCCTGGCCTTCGAACCCTGGAGCTGGACTGGCCTGCGCGAGGCCACCGGCGCCATTCTCTACACCGGCGTGATGTCGGTGGGCGTGGCCTTCACCGCCCAGGTGGTGGCGCAGCGCTATTCGCATGCGGCGGACGCCGCCATCATCCTGTCCTCCGAGACCGTGTTCTCGGCCGCCTTCGGCTACCTGCTGATGGGCGACCGCCTCAGTGCGGCCGGCTTGGCGGGCTGCGGGCTGATCCTGGTCAGCATGCTGGGCGTGCAGATGCTGCCCATGCTGGCGACCCTGAGGCGAGATCGCGTCTGACACTTCAAAGTTCGATTAACGTACTTTTCCGTTTCAAATAGTCACGTTTCTGACGCCGCGACATCAATCCATGCAGAAATGTTCGGGTTAACCCGAAAACTTGTCATAGGGTTTTCACGGATCTCTGCGATACTCCTTCCTGTGACGCCCTGGAGGGCATCACAAGGCCTAAGGCGCTGGACAGATCCCGGTGCCGACACGCCAGGCGGATGTCGCATGTGGACGTGCCCATCCGGCTGGTGAGAGTGACAGCTGTAGGGTCACTCACGAGGTCTTCTCACCCCACCGTCCAACAGACA
This sequence comes from Roseateles flavus, assembly GCF_039872765.1. Lineage (NCBI taxonomy): Bacteria > Pseudomonadati > Pseudomonadota > Betaproteobacteria > Burkholderiales > Sphaerotilaceae > Roseateles > Roseateles flavus. The sequence continues at coordinate 346,350 of NZ_JBDPZC010000006.1, forward strand.
CGATGAGAAGCTCCATGTTTGCATTCAAGAAGTTCCTGCCCCCGGTGACCACCTCCTTCGTGGCCGCCAGCCCCGCCGCCGTGAGCGCCGGTGGCGCCCCTTCCTTCGAACCCGTCTCGGCCGGCAAGGTCGAGGAAGCGATGATCGTCGCGATGCTGGCCTTCTTCGGCCTCAGCTCTGTCATCGCCCTGCTGGCAGCCTGATCGCTGCATGGCTCTCAAGGTGGGCGCTCTTGCCCACCTGCCCTGCCTGAACGGACCCTCGCGGTCCGTTTTGCTTTTTCAGACACCCCCATCGACATCCGCAAAGAATCCCATCGGCGCAGTCCGATGGGATTCGCTCCGCGCGACTGCCGCGGACCCGGCTCTGCCGGGCCGTCGGCTGTGCCCCCGTGAGGGGGCGGGCGAAGCCGGTAGGGGGTGAACCTACAGCCCAAATGCCGTCGTCTTCTTGATGGTTCGCAGCACCAGCATGCTGTTGGAGCGCGCCACCTCGGGCAGCTGCATCAGCACATGGGTGTGGAAGCGCTCCAGGTCCTCGGCGTCCTTGTAGGCGAAGCGGATGACGTAGTCATTGGTGCCCGCCACATAGAAGCAGTCCAGGATGTCCGGGCTGTCCAGCACGGCCTGCTCGAAAGCGGCCAGGGCGGCGGTGGTCATGCGCTCCAGGTTGATGATGGTGTAGCTGGTGCCCTGTTTGCCCACCGCCTTGGGGTTGACCAGGGCGACGTACTGCGAGATCACGCCGCTGTCCTCCAGCCGCTTGACCCGGCGCAGGCAGGCCGAGGGGGACAGGTGGACCCGCGCGGCCAGGTCCTGGTTGGAGAGGCGGCCATCCGCCTGCAGCTCATTCAGGATGGCGCGGTCAATCGAATCCAATTGCACTTCAGAGCTCATCATTCGAATCCAATGCGAATTGCAGGCCATGCTACCGCATGGAATTGCAAATCCAAGGGTTTGCACGGTGCGCATCTGCAAGCCTATTGCGTGACGGAATGCCTAGACTGGGTGAATTGCCTGCTGCGTCTGAACGCACTGAAACGCAGCCGATTCGATCACCCGGAGCCCTTTCATGACCCTCAATCCCGCCGCGCTGGATGCCTACTGGATGCCCTTCACCGCCAACCGGCAGTTCAAAAAGGCGCCCCGCCTGCTGACCGGTGCCGACGGCATGTACTTCCGAGACGACCGCGACCGCCAGGTGCTGGACGGCATCGCCGGCCTCTGGTGCGTCAATGCCGGCCACAACCGCCCGCACATCGTGCAGGCCATCCAGGCGCAGGCCGCCGAGCTGGACTTCGCCCCGCCCTTCCAGATGGCCCACCCCAAGGCCTTCGAGCTGGCCGAGCAACTGGTGCAGCTGACGCCCGCAGGACTCAACAAGGTCTTCTTCACCAACTCCGGCTCCGAGTCCGTGGACACCGCGCTGAAGATCGCCATTGCCTACCACCGCGTGCGCGGCGAGGGCTCGCGCACCCGGCTGATCGGGCGGGAGCGCGGCTACCACGGCGTCAACTTCGGTGGCATCTCCGTGGGCGGCATGGTGGCCAACCGCAAGATGTTCGGCACCATGCTGGGTGGCGTGGACCACATCCGCCACACCCACGACCCCGCGCGCAATGCCTACTCGGTGGGCCAGCCGGCCCACGGCGCCGAACTGGCAGACGATCTCGAACGCCTCGTCGCCCTGCATGATGCCTCGACCATCGCCGCGGTGATCGTCGAGCCCATCGCCGGCTCCACAGGGGTGCTGATCCCGCCGCAAGGCTATCTGCAGCGCCTGCGCGACATCTGCGACAAGCACGGCATTCTGCTGATCTTCGACGAAGTCATCACCGGCTTTGGCCGCACCGGCAACCCGTTTGGCGCCCAGACCTTCGGCGTCACGCCCGACCTGATGACCGTGGCCAAGGGTCTCACCAACGGCTGCGTGCCCATGGGCGCCGTCTTCGCCCAGCAGAAGATCTACGACACCTTCATGAGCGGGCCCGAGCACCTGATCGAGTTCTTCCACGGCTACACCTACTCGGCCCACCCGCTGGCCTGCGCTGCCGCCCTGGGCACACTCAAGACCTATGCCGAGGAAGGCCTGCTGACCCGTGCCAGCGCCCTGCAGGGCCAGTTCGCCGAGGCCCTGCACTCGCTGAAGGGCGAGCCCCATGTGATCGACATCCGCAACATGGGCCTGGTCGGCGGCATCGAGCTGGCGCCCCTGCCCGGCGAGCCGGCCAAGCGGGCTTTCAACGTCTTCCTGGACTGCTGGGAACAGGGCGTGCTGATCCGCACCACGGGGGACACCATCGCGCTGTCGCCGCCCCTGATCATCGAGCCCGCGCAGATCGACCGCCTGGTCGACACCATCCGCACCGCCCTGCGTCGGGTGGCCTGAGGCCGCGGCCTCGCCTGATCGCTGCTGCATGCGCCTGCTCCGGATTGACCAGGACCTCGCCCGGGATTCCTACTACGCCGCCACAGCGCCGCGCCCCGAGGGCTACGCGCCGCTGCACGAGGCCGTGGAGGCGGACGTGGCCGTCGTGGGCGGTGGCCTGGCGGGCTTGTCCGCCACGCTGGAGCTCGCTGAGCGTGGCATGGACGTGCGCCTGCTGGAGGCGGGGCTGGTCGGCGGCGGGGCCTCGGGCCGCAACGGCGGACAGGCCATCCACGGCCTGGCCTGTGACAACACGACGATCGAGAGCCAGCTGGGCCTGGCCGACGCCCGCCGCCTCTGGGACATGAGCCTCGAGGCCCTGGACCTGATCCAGCAGCGCTGCCAGCGCCATGGCATCGAGGCGGAGTGGCAGTCCGGTTTCCTGGGTCTCAGCACCAAGCCCTCCAAGACCGTGGAGCTGCGCGCCTGGGCCGACCGGGTCGAGCGGGATTACGGCTACCCGCTGACCTGGATTCCGCCGGGGCAGCTGCAGAACTGGATCGCCAGCCCGCGCTTCGATGCCGGCATCCACGACGCCCGCTCCGGCCACTTGCATCCGCTGAAGTACTGCCTGGGCCTGGCCCGCGCCGCACGGGCCGCGGGGGCCACCCTGCACGAGCACAGCGCCGTGCACCGCATGGAGGCGAAGGCCGACGGCAGTCAGCTGCTTTGCACCAGCAGCGGCAGCGTGCGCGCCAGACAGGTGCTGCTGGCAGGCAATGTCTACCTGCAGGCGCTGGCTCCCGGGCTCGCGCCCACCCTCGCGGACCGCATCATGCCGGTCGGCACCTACATCGTCTGCACCGAGCCCCTGGACCCGGCGCGCCTGCAGGCCCTGATCCCCAGCCGCAGCGCGGTCTGCGACACCAATTTCGTGCTGGACTACTTCCGCCCCACGGCCGACCACCGCCTGCTCTACGGCGGCCGCGTCAGCTACAGCCTGGTCACGCCGCGGGACCTGATGCAGAGCATGCGCGAGCGCCTCGTCCGCACCTTCCCGCAGTTGGCCGATGTTGGCATGAGCCATGCATGGGGTGGCTTCGTGGACATCAGCATGAACCGCGCGCCGGACTTCGGCCGCCTGGGCGATCATCGGAACGTTTATTACCTCCAAGGCTTCTCCGGCCACGGTCTGGCGCTGACCGGGCTGGCGGGCAAGGTGGTGGCCGAGGCCATGCATGGCGATGCCAGCCGCTTCGACTGCTTTGGGAAGTTGCGCCACCGGTCCTTTCCCGGTGGCACACTGATGCGTACGCCGGCCCTGGTGCTGGGCATGGCGTACTACCGACTGAGGGACCTGCTGTGATGCACCGCGACGCGCCTTCCGCTGCCGGCCCGGCCGGCAAGCCCATCGTGCTGGTCCCCGCCTGCAATCGCCAGGTGGGGGAGCACCCCTTCCACATCGCCGGCAAGAAGTATGTGGACGCCGTGCGCCTGGCGGGCTGCCTGCCCTTGGTGGTGCCTTCGGCCAGCCCGGAGGAGATCGACGAGCTGCTGGCCATCGCCCACGGCGTGCTGCTGACGGGCTCGCCCTCGAATGTGCATCCCAGCCATTTCGACGAGGACGTCCACAACCCCGCCCTGCCCCTGGACCCGGACCGCGACGCCTGGACCCTGCCCCTGATCCCCAGGGCCCTGCGCATGGGCATGCCGCTGTTCGCCATCTGCCGCGGCTTCCAGGAGGCCAATGTGGCGCTCGGCGGTTCGCTGCACCAGGCCGTGCAGGAGCAGTCGGGCCTGAACGATCACCGCGCGCCGGAGGGCCAGCCGCCCGAGATTGCCTATGCCGAGCAGCATGAGGTGCATGTGATGCCCGGCGGTGTGCTCGAGGGCCTGCTGGGTCATGAGCACTTCCGCGTGAACTCCCTGCATGGCCAGGGCGTGAAGACGCTGGCCCCGGGCCTGCGCGTCGAGGCCGTGGCGCCGGACGGCCTGGTCGAGGCCTTCAGCGTCGAGGCCAGCCGGGGCTTCTCGCTGTGCCTGCAATGGCACCCCGAATGGCAGGCGGCCAGCAATCCGGTCTCGATGAAGATGCTCAAGGCCTTCGGCGAAGCCTGTGCGGCCTTCCGCGACTACCGCAACGAGATCCGCCAGCCCCGCCACGATTTCAAGAGCGACCCCGAGACCTAGCGCCGCTGACCCCCGACCGAGTTCTAGCAATCCGAAGCCCCGGTGGGTATGACCCGGGGCCAAGACCAGAAGATGAGGCAACGATGGTGGTCAGAAAAGAAATCACGTTCAGCGAGCTCGAACAATGGTTCCGTGAGCATCGCGTCACCGAGGTGGAATGCCTCGTGCCCGACCTGACCGGCGTGGCACGCGGCAAGATCCTCCCGCGCGAGAAGTTCACCGAGGACCGCGGCATGCGCCTGCCCGAAGCGGTGGTGGCGATGGGCGTCACCGGCGAGTTTCCTGAAGAGGGGCCCTACTACGACGTCATCAGCCCCAATGACATGGACATGCACCTGCGGGCCGACCCCAGCACGGTGCGCCTGGTCCCCTGGGCCGTGGACCCGACCGCGCAGATCATCCACGACTGCTTCGACCGCGACGGCAAGCTCGTGCCCTTCGCACCGCGCTCGGTGCTGCGCCGGGTCTGCGACCTCTTCGCGGCCGAGGGCTGGGATCCGGTGGTGGCGCCCGAGCTGGAGTTCTACCTCGTGGCCCGCAACACCGACCCCGACGTGCCCCTGAAGCCGCCCGTGGGCCGCAGCGGCCGCGCCGAGACCTCGCGCCAGGCCTACTCCATCGACGCGGTGAACGAGTTCGATCCGCTCTTCGAGGACGTCTACGACTACTGCGAAAAGATGGAGCTCAACGTGGACACCCTGATCCACGAGATCGGCGCCGGGCAGATGGAAATCAACTTCTTCCACGCCCACCCGCTCGGGCTGGCGGACGAGGTCTTCTTCTTCAAGCGCACGGTGCGCGAGGCCGCCCTGCGTCACGACATGTTCGCCACGTTCATGGCCAAGCCCATCGCCGGCGAACCGGGCAGCGCCATGCATGTGCACCAGAGCGTGATCAACAAGGCCACGGGCCGCAACCTCTTCAGCAACGAGGACGGCAGCCCCAGCCAGGAGTTCTACTGGTACATCGGCGGCCTGCAGCGCTACATCCCCGCGGCCATGGCCCTGTTCGCGCCCTATGTGAACAGCTACCGGCGCCTGGCCCGTTTCACGGCCGCCCCCATCAACATCCAGTGGGGCATCGACAACCGGACGGTGGGCATCCGCTCTCCCGTGGCGCCGCCCACCGCGCGGCGCGTCGAGAACCGCGTGATCGGCGCCGATGCCAACCCCTACGTCGCCCTGGCCGCCACGCTGGCCTGCGGCTACCTGGGCATCAAGAACCGCATCGAGCCCACGCCCGAGTGCAAGGGCGACGCCTACCTGGGCGACTACCAGCTCCCGCGCAGCCTGGGCGAGGCCCTGGCCCTGCTGCGCGCCGAGACGGACCTCGCCTCGGTCCTGGGCGAGTCCTTCGTGACGGTCTACTCGGAGATCAAGGAGATCGAGTACGCCGAGTTCATGAAGGTCATCTCGCCTTGGGAACGAGAGCACCTGCTGCTGCACGTCTGAGTCTGTCCCGCCTGACCCGGCTCCGGCCGGGCAGGCAAGACCTGACCCTCTGCCGCAGCCTACACCGACAAGATTCCAGTGACCCCATTCCACGCCACGGCGTGAGGAAGGACACCCCATGAGCACCGTGCAAGCCCCCATCAGCGCCGCTGCGCGCAGCACCCGCCAATGGCAGGAGGCCGACAGCGCGCATTTCATGCACCCCTTCACCGACCACGCCGGTCTGGCACGCAAGGGCGCCCGCATCATCACCCGCGCCGAGAACATCTACCTCTGGGACAGCGAAGGCCACAAGATCCTCGACGCCATGAGCGGCCTGTGGTGCGTTAACGTCGGCTACGGCCAGCAGGCCCTGATCGACGCCGCGGCCCGGCAGATGAAGGAGCTGCCCTTCTACAACGCCTTCTTCCAGACCTCCACGCCGCCTGCCATCCAGCTGGCCGAGCTGCTGGCCGAGGTCACGCCGCCGCAGTTCAGCAAGGTCTTCTTCACCAGCTCGGGTTCCGAGGGCAATGACACCGTGGTGCGCATGGTGCGGCACTACTGGGCCAGCCTGGGGCAGCCGGAGCGCCAGGTGATCATCGGCCGCAAGAACGGCTACCACGGCTCCACCATGGCCGGCGCCTCGCTGGGCGGCATGAGCGGCATGCATGCGCAGGGTGGCCTGCCCATTCCCGGCATCGTGCACATCGAGCAGCCGCACTGGTTCGAGCTGGGGCGCGGGCAGTCGCGCGAGGACTTCGGCCTCACTGCCGCGCGCTGGCTGGAGGCCAAGATCCTGGAGATCGGCCCCGAGAAGGTGGCCGCCTTCATCGGCGAGCCCGTGCAGGGCGCGGGCGGCGTCATCGTGCCGCCCAGCACCTACTGGCCGGAGATCCAGCGCATCTGCGACCGTTACGGCATCCTGCTGGTCAGCGACGAAGTGATCTGCGGCTTCGGCCGCACCGGCCAGTGGTTCGGCTGCGAGACCATGGGCACGAAGCCCGACCTGATGACCTTCGCCAAGGGCGTCACCTCGGGCTACATCCCCCTGGGCGGCGTGATGGTGTCGGACAAGGTGGCGAAGGTGCTGATCGAGCAGGGCGGCGAGTTCAACCACGGCTTCACCTACTCCGGCCACCCGACGGCCTGCGCGGTGGCGGTGGCCAACATCCGGCTGATCCAGCAGCTCAACCTGGTCAACCATGTACGCCAGAACATCGGCCCGCAGCTGGCTGCAGGCTTCGCCAGCCTCGAGGACCATCCCCTGGTGGGCGAAACCCAGACCTGCGGAATGATGGGCGCGCTCCAGCTCGTCAAGGACAAGGCCAGCGGCCAGCCCTTCGACCCGGCGCTGGAGGTGGGCATGCTGTGCCGTGCGCACTGCTTCGGCAATGGGCTGATCATGCGCGCAGTGGGCGACCGCATGATCGTCGCACCACCGCTCGTGATGAGCCGGGATCAGGTCGACGAAATGATGGCCCTGATCCGCCACTGCCTGGACCTCAGCTTGAGCGAACTCAAGACAAAGGGCTGGCTGTGACGGCGGGCCCGCGCCACAGCACGGGTTTTGGCGAATGCCTGGCGGCTGGCCCGCCGCCTAGACTGGCTCGCACCATTTCCTGCCCAGGGGTTCAGACCTGACCCCAGCGCTTCATGACACGCGCTCTTGCAGCGTCCACTGGTTCTGTTCGTTTTCCAGGAGGTTCTTCCATGTCGCAGCCCACCCGGTCCCTTCCACAGTCCCTGCTTCGCGCCCTGCCCGGCTTTCTGCTGCCCCTGGCGGCGGCCTGTGGCGCCCTCTTCACCCCGGCCGCCCAGGCGCAGGAGGAGGAGAAGGTGCTGAACGTCTACAACTGGTCCGACTACATCGCCGAGGACACGCTGAAGCTCTTCGAGAAGGAGACCGGCATCAAGGTGCGTTACGACAATTTCGACAACAACGAGATCGTCCATGCCAAGCTGGTCGCGGGCAAGACGGGTTATGACGTCGTCGTGCCCTCCTCCTACTGGGCCAAGCTGCAGGCGGACGGCGGCCTGCTGCGCAAGATCGACAAGAGCCTGATCCCCAACTACAAGAACCTGGACCCCGAGGTGCAGACCCAGCTGGCCAAGCTGGACCCGGGCAACGAGTACATGGTGAACTGGCTGTGGGGCTTCACCACCGTGGGCATCAATGTGGACAAGGTCAAGGCGGCCCTGGGCAGCACGCCCATGCCCGAGAACGCCTGGGACCTGGTCTTCAAGCCCGAATACATCTCCAAGCTCAAGAGCTGCGGCGTGAGCTTCCTGGACTCCGCCACCGAGGTCGTGCCCGCCGCCCTGCACTACCTGGGCAAGCCGGCCTACAGCAAGAGCGTGTCCGACTATGCCGGCGTGCCGGCCCTGCTCAAGGCCATCCGCCCCTATGTGACGCTGTTCAGCTCCTCGGGCTACATCAATGACATGGCCAACGGCTCCATCTGCCTGGCCCTGGGATGGTCCGGTGACATCAACATCGCCCGCCAGCGCGCCATCGACGGCAAGACCGGCCAGAAGATCGAGGCCCTGATTCCCAAGACCGGCGGCATCATCTTCATGGACACCATGGTGATCCCCATGGATGCGCCGCACCCCGGCAATGCGCACAAGTTCATCAACTTCATCCTGCGCCCCGAGATCCACGCCGGCCTGACCAACAAGGTCTTCTACGCCAACCCGAACAAGGAGGCGCGCAAGTTCGTGAAGCCCGAGGTGGCCAGCAACCCGACGGTCTTCCTGAGCGACACCGACATGAAGCGCATGGCCGCGCCCGATGCCATCAACAACGACGTGCGGCGCCAGATGACCCGCATGTACACCTCGTTCAAGACCGGCATCTGATCCCCCTCCGGAGCACGCCCGCATCATGATGAGCCCCAGCGCCGCCTCGACGCCCTACCTGCAGATCGACCAGGTACTCAAGGACTTCGGAGGCGGCGCCGTCGCCGTCAACCGCGTGTCCCTGGACATCGCGCAGGGCGAGATCTTCGCCCTGCTCGGCTCCTCCGGCTGCGGCAAGACCACGCTGCTGCGCATGCTGGCGGGCTTCGAGACGCCCACCAGCGGCCGCATCGTGCTCAACGGCCAGGACCTCGCCGGGCTCGCGCCCTACGAGCGTCCGATCAACATGATGTTCCAGAGCTATGCGCTCTTTCCGCATCTCAGCGTCTGGGACAACATCGCCTTCGGCCTGCGCCGTGACGGCTGTCCCAAGGCCGAGATCGAGGCCCGGGTCGAGGCCATGCTGAAGCTGGTCCAGCTGGGCAAGTACGCCAAGCGCAAGCCGCACCAGCTCTCTGGCGGCCAGCAGCAGCGCGTGGCCCTGGCCCGCAGCCTGGCCAAGAAGCCCCAGCTGCTGCTGCTGGACGAGCCCCTGGGGGCGCTGGACAAGAAGCTGCGCGAGGAGACGCAGATCGAGCTGGTCAACATCATCGAGGAGGTCGGCGTGACCTGCGTGATGGTGACCCACGACCAGGAGGAGGCCATGACCATGGCCTCGCGCATCGGCGTGATGAGCGAGGGCCGCATCCTGCAGGTGGGCCCGCCCGGCGAGATCTACGAGACCCCGGCCACCCGCTTCGTGGCCGACTTCATCGGCAACGTCAACCTCATGGAGGGCACGCTGGACGTGGACGAGGCGGACCACGTGGAGATCCAGTGCGCGGACTGCCGCCATTACGTCGGTCACGGGATCACGGGCACCAAGGGCATGGAGCTGGCCGTGGCGCTGCGGCCCGAGAAGATCCAGCTGGGGCGCACGCCGCCGGTGCGGACCGACGTCAATGCGGTGCGGGGCCGCATCCGCGACATGTCCTACTTCGGCAGCTACACCGTCTACCACCTGGCGCTGCCCAGCGGGGCGGTGCTGAAGGTCTCGCAGGCCAACACGGCGCGGCATCCGGACGAGGTGCTGTCCTGGGACGACGAGGCCTGGGCCCACTGGACCGACAGCGCGCAGGTCGTGCTGACGCAATGAGGCCCTCATGAGCACGTCCTCCAAGCTTCTTGCCTGGCGTCCCCGCTGGTGGCGCGGTCGCAGTGCCGTCATCGCCCTGCCCTATGCCTGGCTGCTGGTCTTCTTCGCCCTGCCCTTCCTGATCGTGCTGAAGATCAGCGTCTCCGAGATGGAGACCGTGCACGTGAAGGACCTGCTGCGCTACGCCGACGGCGTGGCCACACTGACGGTCAAGCTCAGCAACTACCTCTTCATCACCGAGGACGAGCTCTACTTCAAGGCCTACCTCAACAGCCTCAAGTACGCGGGCATCACCACGCTGGGCTGCCTCTTCATCGGCTACCCCTTCGCCTACTTCATGGCGCGGGCCCGGGCCACGCTGCAGCCGGCCCTGCTGATGCTGGTGATGCTGCCCTTCTGGACCAGCTTCCTGCTGCGCGTCTATGCCTGGAAGGGCCTGCTGGCCGACAAGGGCTGGGTGGCGCAGGCCATCGAAGGGCTCGGCCTGGACAGGCTCATGGCCGCCGCCGGCTGGATCCCCGCGCCGGGCATGCTGCTGAACACGCCCTTCTCGCTGGCTCTGGGCATGATCTACACCTACCTGCCCTTCATGGTGCTGCCGCTGTACGCCAACCTCTCCAAGATGGACCTGCGCCTGCTGGAGGCCGCGGCGGACCTGGGCGCCACGCCCTGGGCGGCCTTCTGGAAGATCACGGTGCCGCTGTCCAAGGCCGGCATCATCGCGGGCTCCATGCTGGTCTTCATTCCCTGCGTGGGGGAGTTCGTGATCCCCGAGCTGCTGGGTGGCCCGCAGACGCTGATGATCGGCCGCGTGCTGTGGGACGAGTTCTTCAGCAACAACGACTGGCCCATGGCCTCGGCCGTGGCGGTGGTCGTGATCCTGCTGATCATCGTGCCGCTGGCGCTCTTCAACAAATACCAGGCGGAGAGCCAGGAGGCCAGGTCATGAGCCGCGCGATCTTCGGCCCGCGCAGCAGCCGCGCGGTGGCCCGCACCTGGCTGCTGCTGGGCTTCGCCTTCCTCTACCTGCCCCTGCTGGCCCTGGTGATCTACAGCTTCAATGCCTCGCCCGTGCCCTCAGTCTGGGGTGGCTTCACGCTGAACTGGTACAGCCAGCTGGGCGAGGACCGCGAGTTGCTCGCCGGTCTGTGGCTCTCGCTCAAGATCGCCTTCTTCACGGCCTCGGCCTCGGTGCTGCTGGGCTGCTTCGCGGCCTTCGCGCTGGTGAAGTACCGCCGCTTCAAGGGCCGCACGCTCTTCGCGGGCATGGTCAATGCGCCGCTGGTGATGCCCGAGGTGATCGTGGGCCTGTCCCTGCTGCTGATGCTGGTGTCCGTGCAGCGGGCCCTGGGCTTTCCGGAGCGTGGCAGCCTCACCATCTGGATGGGCCACCTGCTGCTGGGCCTGGCCTATGCCACGGTCGTGATCCAGGCGCGGCTGCAAGACCTGCCCCCCTCGCTGGAGGAGGCCGCCATGGACCTCGGTGCGCGGCCGCTGCAGGTCTTCTTCCTGGTCACCCTGCCCATGATCTCGCAGTCCCTGCTTTCGGCCTGGCTGCTGACCTTCACGCTGTCGCTGGACGATGTCGTGCTCTCGGCCTTCCTGTCGGGCCCGGGCTCCACCACCCTGCCCCTGGTGATCTTCTCGCGGGCGCGCCTGGGCGTGTCGCCCAGCATCAATGCGGTGGCCACGGTGGTCATCGTGGTGGTGTCCCTGGGCATCGTCGCGGCCAGCCTGGCCATCGCGCGGCGCGAGCGGCGCCTGGCCCGCGAACTCGCCGCGGCGCAGCGCGACAGTGGCTGAGCCCACGGTCACCGCCTCCCCTTTCCTTCCCTGTCAACGCATCCGACTCACGACTCACAACAACCTCAGGAGCTCCCCATGAAGCAGCACACCCTGGCCCTCCTCGCCGCCGCCCTGGCCCTGGCCTATGGCGGGCCCGTTCAGGCTCAAAGCAATGAGGAGCTGCTCAAGGAGCTGCGCGCGCTGAAGGAGCGCGTCACCCAGCTGGAAGACAAGCTCAAGGCTGCCGAAGGCAAGGCGGCCAAGCCCGCCGAGGCCCAGTGGGGCATGACGCCCGAACAGGTGCGCGAGTTCAACCGCATCGCCGTCAAGACCGAGGCGCTGGAGGACTCCCAGGAAGCGCTGGGCCTCAAGAACCTCAAGATCACCGGCTTCATCGATCCCACCTTCATCGCCAACAAGGCCCAGAACACCGCCGGCTTCCAGCTCCTGAACAAGGACCCCTACGCCTATGACTCAGGCTACTTCGGCATGGCCCTGCTGGACTTCCAGAAGGAGATGGACGGCGGCACCCGCTACAAGCTGACCCTGGCGCCGGACCGCGGCACGGGCTCGGTCTTCAATGGTGGCTCCATCGTGCATGAGGCCAGCGTCAACATCCCCCTGGGCGACCTGCAGACCCGCCTCTGGGTGGGCCAGATCCCCGACTGGACGGGCTACGAGATGACCGCCCCGCCCCTCAACAAGCTCATCACCCACAACCTGCTCTTCGACTACACCGCGCCCACCGCCTACACCGGCGCCGTGGCCGACATCACCCGCGGCAAGTGGATGATCAAGGCCGGCCTGGCCAATGTGAACAATTCGCGCAAGAGCGCCGGCAACAAGACACCGGCCCTGGTCTACCGCGTGGACTACGCCAAGGGCGAGTTCCAGGGCTTCGGCTTCACCGGCCTGCACGGCAAGGCCTACAACTACGCGACCGACGCCCTCGACGGCAGCGGCGCCCCGCGCTTCGCAGACCAGGCGGGCAAGGACACGCGCGTGGACATGCTGGAGCTCGACGCCTACTTCATCCGCGGCGACTTCACCTGGCAGGGCCAGCTGTCCTGGGGTCGCCAGCGCCACGCCGCCATCTTCAACGAGGACGGCCAGCTGCGCGACGCCAGCTGGAGCGGCCTGTCCACCCTGATGGCCTACAAGTTCATCCCGCGCTGGGAAGTCACGGGCCGCCTGGACTACCTGCGCAACAGCAAGAACGGTGGCGGCCTCTTCGGCTACAGCTACGACGACAGCCACAACGGCATCGGCCGCGGCAACGGCTTCTTCTGGGACGACGCCAACCCCGACCCCGACACCGCCGGCAAGGGCGCGAACCGCTACGCCCTCAGCCTGGGTCTCAGCTACCTGCTCAACCAGAACACGATCTGGAAGCTCGAGTACCGCTACGATGGCGCCAGCCTGCCGGTGTTCCTGAACACCAAGGACGGCAGCTTCACCAAGACCAACCAGCTGCTGGGCACCTCCATGGTGCTGAGCTTCTGAGCCCGCGGTCCGGCCGGCCTGCAAGGCCCGGCCGGGCCCGCCAACGATCACGGATGACCCATGAGCACCATTGACTGGCACCAGCGTGCCCAGGCCCTGCAGATCGACGGCCGCCCCTTCATCAAGGGCCGGCGCGTGGACAGCGTGGCGGGCGAGCACTTCGACTGCATCTCGCCCATCGACGGCCGTGTGATCGGCCAGGTCGCCCGCTGCGGCGCCCAGGACATCGACGCCGCCGTGCAGGCTGCGCGCCAGGCCTTCGAGGATGGCCGCTGGTCCGCCAAGCCGCCGGCCGTGCGCAAGAAGATCCTGCTGAAGTTCGCCGACCGGATCCTCGCGGCCCGGGACGAGCTCGCCCTGCTCGAGACGGTGGACATGGGCAAGCCCATCCAGTACGCCCTGAGTGTGGACGTGCCGGCCGCGGCCCGCTGCATCCAGTGGTACGCCGAGGCGGTGGACAAGATCTACGACGAGATCGCCCCCACCGGCCCCAGCGCCCTGGCCCTGATCACCCGCGAGCCCATGGGCGTCATCGGCGCCATCGTGCCCTGGAACTACCCCATGATCATGGCCTCGTGGAAGCTGGGCCCGGCACTGGCGGCGGGCAACTCGGTCGTGCTCAAGCCCAGCGAGAAGTCCCCGCTGACGGCCCTGCGCCTGGCCGAGCTGGCCGTCGAGGCCGGCCTGCCGGAGGGCGTGTTCAACGTGGTGCCCGGCTACGGCCACGAGGCCGGCGAAGCACTGGCCCTGCACATGGACGTCGACGCCATCGGCTTCACCGGCTCCACGCGCGTGGGCCGCAAGATGCTGGAGTACGCCGGCCGCTCCAACCTCAAGCGCGTCTTCAACGAGCTGGGCGGCAAGAGCGCCTTCCTCGTCTTCCCCGACTTCAAGGACCTGGCCCGCGCCGCCCGCACCGTGGCCGGCAGCATGTTCTTCAACCAGGGCGAGAGCTGCAATGCGCCCTCGCGGGTGATGGTGCACGCCAGCATCGCCGACGAGTTCGAGGCATTGCTGGCCCAGCAGGCGCCGCGCTACCAGCCGGGCGACCCGCTGGATCCCGCCACCGTGATGGGCGCACTGGTCGACGAGGGCCAGCTGCGCACGGTGATGGGCTACATCGAGTCCGGCCTGGCCGAGGGCGCGCGCGCCCTGTGCGGCGCCACGCAGGCCCGAGCCGAGAGCGGCGGTTTCTACGTCGCACCCACCATCTTCAGCGGCGTGAGCAATGGCATGAAGATCGCCCGCGAGGAGATCTTCGGCCCGGTGATGAGCGTGCTGCGCTTCAACGACGAGGCCGAGGCCCTGCGCCTGGCCAACGACTCCAGCTACGGCCTGCAGGCCAGCGTCTGGAGCTCCGACCTCGACCGCGCGCACCGCGTGGCCCGCGCCCTGCGCGCCGGCACCGTCCACGTCAACCAGTACGACGAAGACGACATGACCGTGCCCTTCGGCGGCTACAAGCAATCCGGCAACGGCCGCGACAAGAGCCTGCACGCCTTCGACAAGTACACGGAGCTGAAGACGACCTGGCTGCGCATCAACGGAGCCTGAACGGGTGTGGCGGGGCAGGCTGCCCTGCGCACATCGAGAAGGGCCTGACTCTCTCACGCGGCCCACAATGCCGGCATGAAGTCCCTGCACACGACAGCCCGCATCCCCCTCGCCGCCTACCTCAGCCTCGCCGCCAGCACCAGCCTGGTCGGCAGCTACGTGGGCCTGTCCAAGATCCTGCTGCTGAGCTTTCCGGTCTTCCTGCTGGCCTGGCTGCGCTTCGGCTTTGCCGCTGCAATGATGGCGGGCTGGGTGAAGGCACCGGCCGGGGCGCCCCCCCTGAGCCCGCGCACGCGGGGCTTGCTCTTCCTGGAAAGCTTCATCGGGAACTTCCTGTTCTCGATCTGCCTGCTCTTCGGCCTGCAGCAATGCTCGGCCATGGCGGCCGGGGTGATCATGGCGGGCATCCCGGCTGCGGTGGCCCTGCTCAGCGCGCTCTTCCTCAAGGAGCGGCTGCGACCGCAGGTGCTGGCCGGACTGGTGCTTGGCGTGGCGGGCATCGCGCTGGTGGCCCTGGAGCGCCAGGGTGGCGCGGCGCGATCCACACCCCTGGGCCTGGGCCTGGTGCTGGCGGCGGTGGTCTGTGAAGGCTGCTACGTCGTCATCGGCAAGCGCCTGACGCAAGACCTGGCCCCGCGCCGCATCAGCGCGCTGATCAACCTCTGGGGCCTGGCGCTGGTCACGCCGCTGGGTCTGTGGCAGGCGCTGAGCTTCGACTTCAGCGCGGTGCCCCTGCCGCACTGGGCGCTGCTGCTCTTCTATGCCGCGGCGGCCAGCATGGTCACCGTGGTGCTGTGGATGCGCGGCCTGCGCGCGGTGCCGGCCTCGCAGGCCGGGGTGTTCATGGTCTTCCTGCCGGTGGCGACGGCCCTGGTGGGCTGGGCCTTCCTGCAGGAGCAGCTGCAACTGACGCAGGGCCTGGCCTATGGGCTGGCGCTCAGCGGCGTGCTGCTGGCGACCTGGCCCGAGCGTGGCGAGCGACCCACCGCCCTGGTCGCGCCAGGGCAGGGCAATCCCTGAGTTTGGGGGCATTTGCGCGGCATGCGGGCGCACGGTGCCCGCTCCATGCCCTACCATTGACTGGACCGTCGCCGCTGTACTCTCGATGCCCTCTCCACGCCCCCCAGCCCTCGAAGCCGAAGACGCCCAGCAGGGCCGTCTGCCCGCCACTGAGACTGCCCGAGCCCGCGAACTCGCCGCCTGGCTGGACTGGGTCAACGACTGGGCCCGCCTGATGCAGCTCCCCCCGTGCGACGAAGCCTCGCCGGCCCGCAAGCGCCGCGGCCACACGCCGCTGGCGCTGATCTTCTCGCCCCATCCGGATGACGAATGCATCGTCGGCGCCCTGCCCCTGCGGCTGCGGCGCGAGTCGCACTGGCGCGTCTGCAATGTGGCCGTGACGCTGGGCAGCAACCAGGCCCGGCGCCAGCCGCGCTGGCAGGAGCTGCGCCAAGCCTGCGAACTGCTGGACTTCGAAACCCTGCAACTGGCGGACGGCGGCCTGGAGCAGGTCCGCCCCGACACCCCCATCGCCCAGCCCCTGCTGTGGCAGTCCCATGTCGACAAGGCTGCCGCGCTGCTGCGCCGCGAGCAGCCGGCCCTGGTACTGCTGCCGCACGAGGGCGACGGCATCGCCACCCACATGGGCGTGCACCGCCTGGCCCTGGATGCCCTGCAGGCCGCGGGCTACAACGGCCTGGTGGCCCAGACCGAATACTGGGCACCGCAGTCCGGCGCCAACCTGATGGTGGAGAGCTCCAGGCAAGACCTGGCACGCCTGGTGCAGGCCCTGTCCCGCCATGTGGGCGAGGTCGCCCGCAACCCCTACCACCTGCGCCTGCCGGCCTGGATGGCCGACAACGTGCGCCGCGGCGGCGAGATGATCGCCGGCGCGGGCACCGCACCGCCAGCCTTCGGCTTCGCCACCCTGTACCGCCTCACCCGCTGGCTGGCCGGCCGCGAGCAGGACGACCTGCCGCCCCGCATGGCCGGTGCCGCCGAGCGCCTCAGCCTGGCCTGAGCGCCACTCGCATGGGGCTCCCGCCACCCGAGTCCGTGCCTCTGGGCCATCTACGCCTGCACCAGTACCTCGCGCTGGAGCCCGGCCCTCGCCTGCTGGTCACCGCTGCCGTGCATGGCAACGAGACCTGCGGTGCCCAGGCCCTGTCTCGCCTGATGGACGATCTCGACACCGGCGCGCTGCCACTGCGCCGCGGCCAGCTGACGCTGCTGCCCGTCACCAATCCCCTGGCCTACCAGCGCCGTCAGCGCCAGGGCGAACGCAACCTCAACCGCCAGCTGATGCCCTCGCCGCAGCCGGCAAACCATGAGGACCGCATCGCCACAGCGCTGTGCCCGCTGCTGGCGGCGCACGAGGTGCTGCTGGACCTGCACTCCTTCCAGGGTGAAGGCGAACCCTTCGTGATGCTGGGCCCGCCAGACAACAGCGGCCCCCTGGAGCCCTTCGCCCATGCCGCGGCCGAGGCCCGGCTGGCGCGGGCCCTGGGCGCCCCCCGCATCGTCGAAGGATGGATGCGCTGCTATGCCCGCGGGCTGGCGCAGCGGGGCGCGGACCCGGCCGGCATCGCCCAGGCCATCGGCACGACCGAGGCCATGCGCCGGGCGGGTGGCTACGGCGTCACGCTGGAGTGCGGCCAGCATGCGGACCCGGCGGCCGTGGGCGTCGCCTTTCGCGCCGTGCGGCGGGCGCTGGCCCTGCTGGACATGATCGATCCGGGCGAGGCTGAAGCTCCGCCCTCCCCGGCCCCCGAGCTGCTGGAGATGCTGGAGGTCTTCGATCGACAGCATCCCCAGGACCGCTTCGCCCGCGCCTGGCGCAATTTCGAGGCGGTCAGCGCCGGCGAATGCATCGGCTGGCGCCACGACGGGCAGGCCGTGCGGGCGCCGGGCGACGGCCGCCTGGTCTTCCCGGACGAGAAGGCCGCCGTCGGCACCGAATGGGTGTTCTGGGCCCGGGCCAGCGAGCGTCCGGTGTGATCCAGGGCATGGCATCGCTTTCACAGCCCTCTACACTCGCCGCAGGAACAGCTCGCTGAACAGGCCATGGACTGGAATCAACACGGCAGCTTCCACCTCCAGTGGCGGGGTGATGTGCTCGTGATCCGCTACGAGGGTGTCTGGAACGAGGTCGCGGCGCGCCACCTGCACCGCGACGCGAGTGCGCTGTGGGCGCGGCATCCGGCGCCCTGGGCCATGGTGGGCCTGTTCGAGGCCTGGGAAGGCGCGACGCCCGAGGCGCTCAAGGCCTGGCTGGACTTCTTCCTGGACGCCGTGGCCCATGGCCTGGGCGCCTACGCGGTGGCCATGCCCACGACCCTGCACGCCAGCATGGCAGAGGGCCTGCGGCGCGAGACCTCCAGGCGCGTCGCCCGCAAAGACTGCGTCGACCTGCCCGACGCCCTGCAATGGCTGGGCAGCCTGGGCTACGCGTCCTGACGCCGTCGCGGCCGGCAAGACCCCATGCCGGTAGGCGAGGCCGCTGCGCACTACCATCGCGCCATGCTCAAGATCGATTTCGTCTCCGACGTCTCCTGCCCCTGGTGCGCCATCGGGCTCAAGTCCCTGGATCAGGCCCTGAGCCAGGTCCCCGAAGTGCAGGCCGAGATCCGCTTTCAGCCCTTCGAGCTGAACCCGCAGATGCCGGCCGAGGGCGAGGAGATCAACGCCCACCTGACCCGCAAGTACGGCGCCAGCCCCGCCCAGCTGGAGCAGACCCGCGAGCAGATCCGCCAGCGCGGTGCCGCACTGGGATTCAGCTTCACCAAGGGCGCGCGGGACCGCATCTACAACACCTTTGACGCCCACCGCCTGCTGCACTGGGCCGGCGAGACCGACCTGGCGAAGCAGAAGGCGCTCAAGCTGGCCTTGTTCACCGCCTACTTCACGGAGGGGCGCAACCCGGGTGCCCGCGACGTGCTGCTGGCCGCCGCCGAAAGTGCCGGCCTGGACCGCGCCGCCGCCGAGGCCGTGCTGGACAGCGATGCCCATGCCGAGGCCGTGCGCGAGCAGGAGTCCTTCTGGCAGGCGCAGGGCATCAGCTCGGTGCCGGCCCTGGTCATCAACGAACGCTACCTGCTGCAGGGCGGCCAGCCGCCGGAGGTCTTTGCCCAGGCCCTGCGCCAGATCGCTGCCGAGGAAGCCAAGGCCGCGGGCGCCTGAGCTCCTGCAGGTGCTGGGCCCTCAGCCGCGCCCTCGGAGCCTCGCCTGCATTTGCCACGGCTTGTAAAGGGGGCCGCCCCCAGGCGGAGCCGCCGTCCGGCTGAGCGACAATGCCCTCCGGTCGGCCGCGGCACGCGGCCCTGGGAATGAATCGTTGAACGCCCCGCCGGGGCGTTTTTGCTTGAGAGAGGTCGTCCGTGTTCAAGAATCTCCTGCTGTACCGCATCGCGCCTGAATGGCAGGCCACGATCGAGGAGATCGAAGAGGCCCTGGAGCCCGAGCGTTTCGTGCCCTGTGGCGCCACGCAGCCGCTCTCGGCGGGCTGGGTCTCGCCGCGTGGCATCGCGCATGCGCCGCTGATCGAGGACGTCGGTGGCCACTGGCTGCTCAAACTGCAGGTCGAGCAGCGCGTGCTGCCGGGCTCGGTGGTGCGGCGCCGGGTCGACGAGCTGTGCGAGCGCATCGAGCAGGAAACCGGTCGCAAGCCCGGCAAGAAGGTCAAGAACGAGCTCAAGGAGCAGGTCACGCAGGAGCTGCTGCCCCAGGCCTTCACCAAGCAGGGCGCCACGCGCGTCTGGATCGATGTGAAGCAGCGCCTGCTGATGGTGGATGCCGGCTCGGTCAGCAAGGCGGACGAGCTCATCACCCTGCTCGTCAAGTGCCTGCCCAGCCTGGTCGTGCAGCTGCTGCAGACCGCCGAGACGCCTGCCGCCTGCATGGCCGCCTGGCTCTCGGACGGCGTGCCGCCGGCCGGCTTCACCGTGGACCGCGAGTGCGAGCTCAAGAGCGAGGACGAAATGAAGTCCGTCGTGCGCTACGCCCGCCACCCGCTGGACATCGAGGAGGTGCGCCAGCACCTGGCCGCCGGCAAGCGCCCCACCAAGCTGGCATTGACCTGGCGCGACCGCGTCTCCTTCCTGCTGACGGACACCCTGTCCATCAAGAAGATCGCCTTCCTGGATATCGTCTTCGAAGGCCGTGACAAGCCCAGCAAGGACGAGGCCTTCGACGCCGACGCAGCCCTGGCCACCGGTGAGCTCTCGCAGTTGCTGCCGGACCTGATCTACGGCCTGGGCGGCGAGCACGACTTCGCGGCGGCCGCGCTGCAGGGCGTGAGCCTCCAGCTGAAGAAGGAGCCGGCCCTGCCCGCCACGGCCACCACGGCGGCCGGCTCCGAAGAACCCGCCCCCTGGGACTGATCAGGCGCCCGGGCGATGGCGCCGTGGGCGGTGCCAGGCCCACAGCAGGGCCAGGCTCAGCGCCAGCCCGGCGTGCGCCCAGCCCGTGGCCTCGTGCCAGGCCTCGGGGACGAGGTACAGCAGGCCATAGGCCGTCAGCACCACGGCCGTCAACACGGCGCTCAGCCACAGCCCGCTGCGGCGCTGCCCCAGGCGGCCGGCCTGGCCGCTGAGCCGCCAGCCGGCGGGCACATGGCTGCCGGCGACCATGCCCAGGCCCATCAGCACGAACATGCTGGCCAGGCCGTGCAGGCGCAGCAGCCAGGCCTCGGCCGGTGGAGGCAGGGTGTCCGCCTCGCGCCCGTAGTGCAGCAGCAGCCAGGCCAGGCCGGTGGCGGCCAGGACGGTGAAGCTGGTGTAGAGCCAGCGCTTGTGCCAGCCGGGCAGTTTGAGCAGAGGAGCGCGCATGGGGACTCGGGAGGGATCGGGCCGCTCAGCGCCGCCAGATCCAGACCCGGGCCTGCAGTCGCGTGAGCAGCGCGGATTCTCGCTCAGCACCGGAAGCCGCCAGTGCGCCCAGGCCGGCCAGCTTGCACAGCGCGTCGGCCCACAGGGCGGAGGGCGCGGCGACGGCCACCTGCACCGCGTCGTCCGGTTCCAGGCCATGGAGCTGGCTGCGGCTGCCCGGCGCGTAGTGGCTGCTGGCAAAGGCGCCGTCGGCCAACTGGCCGAACTCGCGCAGGCCGCCGCGTTCATCGTCCCGCAGCAGCAGGGGCACCGGGTCCGGGCCGAACACGCGCAGGTCCCCCCCGGCATTGACGCTGCCCCAGACAGCGCCGCTGCGGCGCATCTGCGCCACCAGGCGGTCGACGACAAAGCCCTTGGCGATGCCGCCCAGGTCCAGCTGCACGCCCGCCTGCGTCTTGTGCAGGACGCCCCCGCGCAGCTGCCAGCCTTGCGGGCCGCTGCCCAGCGTGGGGTCGAATCGGCCGGCGCTGCGCTGACGCAGCCAGTCTGCCGCTGCCATCACACGCTGCGTAGCGGGCCACAGGGCCAGCTGGGCGCCGCCGGGCAGGGCATTGAAGCGGGCGATGTCGCTGGCGGGCTGGAAGCGGCTCAGCTGCCCTTCCAGGCGCGCCAGCAGGGCGAAGCCCTCCTCCAGGGCTTGCGCACCCCTTGCCGGGTCCGGATGACGCAGACCCAGTTCGACCAGGGTCCCCAACGCCGGCTGAGCGCGCCGCTGCAGGCCTGCCGTGGTGAAGTCAGCCGAGCACACCGCTACGCCTTGCCTGTTCGACCACCGCGACGATGCGCTTCACGCCCTCCGTCACATGGCCGCAGGACAGCGTGGCGCCCGAGATGTTGGCGATGTCCTCGCCCAGCTTCAGCGGCGCGCCCTGGGCCTTGCCCAGGAACTGCTTGCGCCAGGCGGGCGTGCGCACCTCATGGCCGTGGCTCTCGCGGTAGGAGAGGATCTCCACCCCACGCACCCTGCCGTCAGCGCCGATGCCCACGGCATAGCTGATCAGCTCGAACTTGCCCAGCACCTCGTCGGCCACCACCACGCCCAGCAGCTCCCTGCCCTTGTAGGCCAGGCGCAGCTTCCACTGCGCGCTGCGCGGCTTGACGCCCAGGGCGGCGATGGCCTGGGCCTGTGCGGCGTCCAGCTGCCAGTCGCGGATCTCGAAACGATCCGCCTCGGCGAACATCAGCTTGGCCGCGGCCTCGGCCGTCATGTAGTCCACGGCAAAGGCGCCTGAAGGGACCAGGGCCAATGCTGCGGTGGCGGCCAGGCTCAGGCGCATCAGAAGCTCCAGCCCAGGCCGAGGTTGAGGCGGTTCTGGTCCTTGTTCTGCTTGAAGCGCTGCACGTCGGCCTTGAGCACCACGCCCGGCGCGAACTCGAAGTTGGCGCCCAGGGTGTAGACCTGCTCGGCCGCCAGCACCTCGGGCGTCAGGCCGGCGCCCAGGTCGGCATAGGCGGCGGCCGTGTTGAAGCGCTCCCAGCGCACGAAGGGCTTGAGCACATAGCTGCCCTGCTCCCAGAGCTTGTAGGCAGCCTGCACGTAGGCCCCGTCGAAGCGAGAGGGGATCAGGCTGTCGCCGCCCACCAGGGGCAGGTTCAAGGCGGCGGTGTTGGAGATGGTGCCGCGGCTGTAGAGGGCCGAGAGGTCCCAGGCGCCGGGGGTCCAGCGCGCATGCAGGTCCCACAGGGTGATGCGGGACTCGTTGGCCTGCTGCTTGTGCGTGGCCTGGCCGGTGAAGATCGAGCCGCCCAGCAGCAGGCCCGGAATGCCGCGGTAGTTGGCCGCGCCGAAGAAGGACAGGTCGCGCGAGCGCGCCAGGGCCATTTCCTGGTGGATGGCCCCCAGCGGCGATTCGCGGCCCTCGCTGCTGCCGGCATCCCATTTGTTCAGGTCAAAGCCGGTGGAGATGCCGCCCTGCAGCGTCCAGCCGCTGTCCAGCTGGCCCACCAGCTGGATGCCGCCCTCGCGCCAGGTGCTGGGGATGATGGCGGTCTCGACGAAGTTGCGCTCCACGCCGTAGTAGGCGGTGGGCTCGTGGTTCTCGTTGATCAGGCCCATGGGCACGAGGAAAAGGCCGCCGCGCACGGCCCAGTTCGGGTGGAACTGGTGCTCGACATAGGCCTGCTCGATGGCCACCTCGCCGGCGTCATCAGCCGAGGCCACGGCATGCTCGACCTCGATCTCCGTCACCACCTTGGTCTTCTCGTCGAAGCGGTGCTGATAGCCCAGCACCAGGCGGCGCAGATCGGCCTGGGCGTCCTTGCTGTTCTTCGTCGGGCGGTTGTAGTTCAGCTCGGCATAGCCGCTGAGCACGGTGGCCGGCGCGGCGGCGGGGCGCTCGGCCTCGGCAAAGGCGGGCGGGAGCGAAGGCGGCGCCACCGGCTTGGCCGCCTCGGCGGCACGCTGCTGCTGGACCTGGGCCAGCTCGGCGCGCAGCTTGTTCAGCTCGGCTGCCAGCTGGTCCACGCGGCGCAGCAGCTCCTGCTCCGTGGCGGTCTGGGCCTGGGCGGGTTGCAGGGCCAGCATCAGGGCAAGGCTCAGGGTGCTGAGCAGGGGCAAGGTCTTCTTGTTCATGTGGGGCACTTCGAAAGGTCTTGAATGAGGGGCTCAGTGGGCGTAGCCGTCGCTGAGCGTGCGCAGGAAGGCGACCACGTCGTCGATCTCGGACTCGCTGAGCGCCGGCGCATTGCCGGGCTTGCGGTTGTAGGGGCCTTCGCTGGTGTTGACGTTGCCGCGCAGCGCCGGGGGCAGGTCGTTGAATTTGTCGAGGCTGCCGTCGGCCAGGCGCGGATACCACTTCTCGGGGAAGATGTCGCGCTGCACATAGAAGCTCACGACCTCCCGCAGGCTGCCGAAGCGGCCGTTGTGGAAGTAGGCCTTGCGCTGGGCCACATTGCGCAGCGAGGGCACCTTGAAGGCGCCGCAGAGGTCCTGGCGCGCCTGCAGGTCACCGCCCTCGCGGGCACACAGGCCCAGGTCGAAGAAGGCCGGGTCGGCGTTCTGGGCCAGGGCGGTGTTGCGCGGCACGCCCAGGGCGTCGTAGCTGAAGTCCGTGAACAGCGGGAAGCTGCCGTCCGCGCCCTTGGCGGAGGGGTGGCAGGCGGCGCAGTTGCCCTTGTCCTTGGCATTGAAGAGGGCCAGGCCGCGCAGCTCCTGCTCACTGAGGGCCGTGCGGCCGCGCAGGAATTCGTCGTACTTGCTGCTGTAGGAGCGGAACTCCCCGTCTTCAAGCTGGTAGGCCTGCAGGGCCAGCTGCATGCGCTGAAGGGCCTCCGCCGGGTTCTTGAGAATGTCGGCACCGAATTCCTTCCTGAACTCGGCGGCGTAGCTGGCGCGGCCCAGGCGGGCGATCAGGTCCTCGACGCTGGCGTTGGCCATCTCCTTGGGATTGAAGAAGGGCTTGCCGGCCTGGTCCATCAGGCTGGTGGCCCGGCCGTCCCAGAAAAAGCCGCCGTTGGGCGTGCCTTCCTTGTCGAAGTTGAACGGCTTGTTGGACGCCAGGTAGCGCAGGCCCGGAGCAGTGCGCCCCCCCTCCAGCTCCATCATCACGCCGCCGGGTTCGGTGGCCTTGCCATTGAGGGCACCGGCGTGGCCCGTGTCCGGCGTGTGGCAGCTGATGCAGGCCTGCTGGCCGGAGCCCGAAAGACTGACGTCCTTGAAGATCTTCTCGCCCAGCTGCGCGCGGCTGCTCAGGCTGCTCTCGATGGGCGCGGACGGTGCGCCAGCGTCGCTCGCGCCACTGCCGCCTCCGCAGGCACCGAGGGCAAGGCTCAGCAGGAGCGCCGAAGCCATCGTGAGCAAGGAGTTCTTCTGCGGGGACGGGGCGTTTTCAGCGCGAAGCGACGAAGGCTGAAGGCGCATCAGAGCGTAGCGGGGCATGGTTGGCACTTGGATTAGCAAGCGCAATGATAACAATTCGCAATTGCGAAACCTTTACCCAGATCAAGGGCGTGCGCGTGGCGATGCATTCCCACTCCGCGTCCAAGGGAGCGCCGCCCACTTCCCGGCCACTTCCCGGCCACTTATCGCCCCCTCGCCTAGCTGGGGGCCCTGACCACAGCAGCCGGTCCGCAGGCCCTCAGAAATGATCGAGGTCCAGGCTGCCCTGCTGCCCCACCCACTGCCCGGTGGCACGCGCCTCCAGCGCCAGCAGTCGGGCCTTGGTCACGGCTCCGCCATGCGCGGAAAAGCCGCCCAGGCCGGCCCGGGATCCAGCGGCCGGCAGCACGCGGTGACAGGGCACGATGGGCGCGAAGGGGTTCAGCCCCATGGCCTGGCCGACGGCACGGGCCCCGCCCGGCATCTTCAGCTGGGCGGCCAGCTCGCCGTAGCTGCGCGTCTGGCCCTGGGGGATCTGGCGGGCCAAGGTGAACAGGGCGCGCTGGAAGGGCGTCAGCTCGCGCTCGTCCAGCACCACATGGCTCACCACCGCCGGCCGCGCGCTGGCCAGGGCCTTCACGCAGGCCATGGCGTCCTGCACGAAGGCCGGGACGGCGTCGCCCTCGCGCGCCTTGCGGGCGGTGGGAAAGCGCTGGCGCATGCGGTCGCGCGTCTCGCCCCGGCTGGCCTCCGGCAACTGCGAGCCGACGATGCCCTGCCCCGACCACGCCAGCCCGCACAGGCCGATGGCCGTGTCGAAGCAGAGGTACTGGAGCAAGGGCGACAGGCCGCCTGCTTCGGCGCCCTCCCCGCCTTCGATGCTGGAGCCCATGCCCGTTCTCAGGCCACCAGCAGGTTCGTCGGTCGCAGGCCGGCCTGCTGCGAGCGCACCTCGCTGGCCTGCAGCGCGACCTCACCGGGGCGCAGGCCCTTGAGCTTGTGATCAGACCAGATCTGGCGCCAGCGGCGCGCGCCGCCCAGGCCGTTGTAGAGGCCCAGGGCATGGCGCATGGCCTGCGGCCAGGGGCGGCCTGCCTCGACCACACGCTCCAGGTACTGCACCCAGGCCTGCTCGACTTGCTCGCGGCTCTGTGCCGGGCCCGGCGTGCCGAAGAAGCGCTGGTCCCAGCCGGCCATCTGCCAGGGCTCGTGGTAGGCCTGGCGTCCCACCATCACGCCGTCGACGTGCTGCAGCTGCTCGGCGATTTCGTCGTCCGTCTTCAGGCCGCCGTTGATCACGATGGTGAGGTGGGGAAACTCGCGCTTGAGCTGGTGCACCAGGGCATAGCGCAGCGGCGGCACCTCGCGGTTCTCTTTGGGCGACAGGCCCTTCAGCCAGGCATTGCGCGCATGGACGATGAAGACCTCGCAGCCCGCCTCGGCGATGCGGCCCACGAAATCTCGCACGAAGTCGTAGCTCTCGATCTTGTCGATGCCGATGCGGTGCTTGACCGTCACCGGGATGCTGACGGCGTCCCGCATGGCCTTGACGCCGTCGGCCACCAGCTCGGGCTCGGCCATCAGGCAGGCCCCGAAGGCGCCGCGCTGCACCCGCTCGCTGGGGCAGCCGCAGTTGAGGTTGACCTCGTCATAGCCCCAGCGCTCGGCCAGCCTGGCACAGGCCGCCAGATCTGCCGGCTCGCTGCCGCCCAGCTGCAGGGCGACCGGATGCTCTTCGTCATTGAAATCCAGGTGCCGCGGCTGGTCACCGTGCAACAAGGCGCCCGTGGTGACCATCTCCGTGTACAGAAGGGTCTGGCGGGTCAGGAGGCGGTGGAAGTAGCGACAGTGGCGGTCGGTCCAGTCCAGCATGGGGGCAACGGACAGCCGCCACGGACTCCAAGCTGTTGATCTATCTGTGATTTCAGTCATTTTCTTGGCTTCGCCGCAGCACAGAAATGCACGCACTTCCCTTGGGATGCACTTTCTCGGCGCTTCGTTGGTGCTACGGCCGCAACACCAGCGGCGATTCGTAGCAAATTCATTCAGGGAGGCCTTGCAGGCGATGGCGTCAATTATCCCGCTGAACGGCAAATGGCGCGCTCAGGTGCGCCGCAAGGGCGTCCCGACACAGACCAAGACCTTCGCAACCAAGGCTCTGACCGAGGCATGGGCCCGCCAGGTTGAGACCGACGTCGAGGCCGGCTTGGCCGGCCTCGTGTCGCCCAGCTCCAAGACAACGGTGGGAGACCTGATCAAGCGCTATACCGAGGAGGTCTCGAAGGCGAAGCCATTCGGCAAAAACAAGGCGTGGGTCCTGAATCGGATGGCCGAGCGCAAAGCCGGCCTCGGTGCCGTGGCGGTCAACGCACTCACTGCGGAGCGAATCATCCAGTACATCGTGGATGACCGCCGCGTGAAAGGCGTGACAGCCTCAATTGACCTGACCTACCTTGGATCGGTGCTGAAGGTGGCACGATCGGTTTGGCGCATTCACTCGCCTCGCGGCGTGGTCGATGATGCCCGCGATGCTCTCATGCATATGGGCATGCTGGCTCGAAGCAATGAGCGCAATCGACGGCCCACCCAAGCCGAGCTGGACGCCTTGCGCGCATGGTTCCGCCTCCACTCGCGCAGCCTAACCATGGACGCCTTTGACTTCATCCTGGACAGCTGCTTCTGGCCTCCCAGCGAGATCTGCCGGCTGCGCTGGGCCGACCTCAACCGCGAGGACCGCACGATCCTCATCCGCGACCGGAAGGACCCGAAGAAGAAGATCGGCAACCACCAGCGAGTACCACTGTTGGGCAGGTGCATGGAGATCATCGACAGGCAGCCCCAGGACGGCGAGTTCATCTTCCCCTTGAACGGGAAGAGCTGGAGCAGCGTGTTTCCCCGGGCATGCCAGAAGCTCGAAATCGAGGATCTGCAGCTCTACGACCTGCGGCACGAAGCCATTTCCCGCCTGGCCGAATCGGGCAAGTACAGCATTCCCGAGATGATGCTGGTGACGGGGCATCGCGATCCGAAGCAGCTGATGCGATACACCCAGCTGCGCGCCGTCGACCTGCACCGTTGATCTGCGGCAGCGGGACAGCACAGGACAAGAAGCGCCGGCGAGCGCCCTGCGGGAGCGGCAACGTTAACCACCTGTGCCGGCTATGACCGACTGTCCGATGGCATTTCGGCACCCTCGCGATACCTGGTCTGGGTATGTGGTAAGGACAAATTGGAGGGGCAGCTCTGCTCGTCTGGGGCCGCCGGGCAAGCGCTTGATGTCTTGACCTGCCCCTGCTCTTCAAAGTGATCGTGACTCACGGGCAAGCTGGACCTCTTGCCCTTCTCTAAAGCTACCCTCAGCCACCACCGCAGTTGCCCGGGCAAGTTTTCCATTTGCACCAGTACTTCCCCGCGAACACGCCAGTACCGCAAGCCGCAAGGATCGTCAGTGACGGACCTGCGCCTACTCCTGTACTCGCCAAACCCACCGCAAGCCAGGTGCACCCCGTAGCGGCGGCATCCGCGCCAAAGTCACAGCCGTCGTTGCACGTGCTCATGCAACTTGCGCGATGCGCAGCTGCATCGGCAGCCCAGTTCGACGCTGCCTGGATACCATAGTTATTAATCATAGGGCTCCAACTCGCTTCCCAGAAGGAGGATTCCGTGTATTCCGCGGGGTACCCATCTTCAGAGCTGCCGCCTGATGGTGAGCCGATGATCAACGACTGAGTGAGCTCACCTGAGCCTATGGCCCCACCGGTGCAAATTGCCTTTGCCATCCGATAGAACTTCAGACGATTCGCTAGATGTTTCTCAATGTCTGCCAAAGGTGGAGGCGAGTCGCTGAATTGCACATTCACACCTGGCCCAACAATGCCGGATGGCAGTTTTCCTTTTTCCATCGAGTATTGAATGACGTATTCGAATCCATTCTCGGAAACAATCGCCGCCGCGCGTCCTTGGCTATCGAGCCGAATGGTTGCCTTCGCCTTCGCATCGGGCTGCTGCTTAAAGGCCCCACAGTTGCGAAAGATCTGAGCGATGGCGGGGGGGCTAAAGTCCTCATCGCGTGGCGCTCGCTCCGCGGCCTCAGAAGCCTGAAGAGCAAAGCCCCCTATAAGCGCCATCGCAATATTTATAAATAATTTGTTCATATTTATTTTTCCGATATCTTAGTTTTCACCCCCAATATCACCACTGAAGAAATGATGAATATCAGAAGCAACACAAGATCCACCCAAAACCCCAAGTGAGAAGTAATGAATGCAAGGGCGAATAGAAAAAAAGGAATTGCAACCCACATTACGCTCGGCTGAGACACCGTCAGATCAGCCCCGCAGGCTTCGCATTTCAGTTTTTCAGGCTGCCGCACAGAAATTACTTTAAACAGCGGGAATTTTCCCTGACCGCATTTTGGACATGAATACATGGCTTCCATTTCTATTCCTTGCATGTTGATTGTCATTAGGCATTTGCATCGATAGCCCACCACCAATGGGGGGAGTTGCATATGCAACAAATTGCTATTTACAAGCAAGTTTAGAGCGCGCATCCCGACGCGGGCACCAGCACGCTTTAACTGCCACGCCGCGCCGCGCTAGTCACGTAGGCAAGCCATCGATGGCTCCGTAAAGAGCTTGGCGTGGCGGGGCCTCTATGAGGGTGTCAAGTCTTCGGATTGCCAGAAGGCGCAGGCGCCCTCATCGCCTTGTGCTTTGGTCCGCAGATCTGCGGCAGGCCAATCGTGGTCAGAGGCCTGCATAGAAGAAAGCACCGGCCGCAATGGCAGTACTGAAAGGCCGCCTCAATCAGAGAGGAATGAACGCGCTGTCATCACGCGGGCGACCGGTCCGGATTGTGCCCCGCCCCCCCCTGACCGCCATCCTTGGGACTGACCTGCCCGGTTTCTCCGAGACACTGATTCCAAGAGAAGATGGCTCCAATTCACGAGGAGCCCATGAGGAAGAGTCGATTCACGGAAGAGCAGATGGTGTCGATCCTGCGCGAGGCAGATCGAACATCCGTCGCAGAGGCCGCCAAGAAGCACAAGGTGAGCGAGCCCACGATCTATGCCTGGCGCAAGCACTTTGGCCAGTTGGAGGTCGCTGACGTCAAGCGGCTCAAAGCCCTGGAGCTGGAGAACAGCCGGCTCAAGAAGTTGCTGGCCGAGGCCACGCTGGACAACGCGATCCTGAAAGAGATCAACGCAAAAATGTATGGTCCGCCCCGCGGTTGCAAGGCTCAAGTTTCAGGCGGAATCAGCTCGCACAAATGTATTCGGCCTCTCGCAAGTGGGCTGCTGTTGCAGCCAGGCCGTGATGAGATTCGCACGCGACGTTCCCAATAAATGGGCCGGGCTGATAGCCCGTTTTTTTGGCCGG
>NZ_JBDPZC010000007.1:0-373361 GCF_039872765.1 Roseateles flavus
ATGGGGCCGCTGGGCTATGTCCCGCCCGCCGAATTCGAAGCCAATTACCATCGCCAACGCGCTGGTCAGGCCGCGACCGTCTGACTTAAACCAACTGGCCTCCGCGGAAGCCGGGGCGTTTCAGGCCAGATTCCGCTACCAGGTGTTTGTCGAGATGCTGGGTTGGGATCTCCCATGTCGCGATGGCATGGAGCTGGATCAGTTTGACCGAGAGGACACGGTCTACCTGGTGGCCTTCAAAGATTCGCGGGTCGTGGGGACGGCGAGATTGCTCCCGACGCTTCGTCCGTACTTGCTGGGAGAGGTCTTCCCGGCGTTGATGGGCCCACATCCACTACCACGGGATCCTGCAGTGTGGGAGTTGTCCCGCTTCACTGCGGTCGACTTGGACGGTGGACTGGCCGGGGTCGATGCCACCCGTCAGTTCTCTTCAGCCATTGCGGTGGAGCTGCTCCGCGCGGCATTGCACCTCGCCTCCAAGCACCGTGTCGAACGTCTCATCACCGTTTCCCCGCTAGGGGTCGAGCGCCTGCTGCGCCGGGCCGGATTCTTGGCGCACCGCGCTGCACCACCCCAGATCATCGATGGCTTCCCGCTCTTCGCCTGCTGGATCGAGGTCCCGATGCAGCGCAACGACTGAAGGAGCGCAACGCGAAGGCGGAGTGCACGGCGAAGTCGGGCGGCAGGGCGTCAAGGCAAGGCGGCTTCGCTATGCCCGGCGTCCCGGCCTGCAGAGTCTGGGCATTTCGTGCGCATGGATGCTGGGTACAACACATCGAAGAGGCCATGGGCCAATGCGACGGCCATGGGTTCCGAGGGAGAGGAGGGGCAGTCTTGAAGACGGCAGAACCATCGGGAAATGAGCTCGACACGGTGTTCATCGCGCGGCGCAACGAGTTGCGTGGCGTTGCATTTCGGTTGGTGGAATCCGCTGAGCTGGTGGAAGACGTCCTCCAGGATGCTTACCTAAAGCTGATCAGGCGAGGACCTCGGCGTGAGGTCAAGAACCCCTTCGGCTATTGCTGTCAGGTGGTGCGCAATACCGCTTTGGACCACAGCCGGCGCAGAGCCACGGAGCTTCGCTGCATCGTGCCATCGCCCGACGGGGAACTGCCGGACACCCAGGGGGCGCTGCCCGCATCTGCAGGGCTGGATCAGCGTCGGGCCATCGCGCGGGCCGACTCGCTGTTGGCCACGGTGCCCGAGCGTGCCCGCTGGGCGTTTGAGCGGCATCGTTTGTACGGCCTGTCGCAGCGGGAGATCGCGGTCGAGTTGGGCGTCTCGGCGACACTGGTCAATTTCATGGTGAAGGACGTCATGGTGGTGCTGTCGGGCGTCCGGGACGCGCTGGGGGATTGATGCTGGAGGGGGTCTTAAGGGGCTGTTGCTTGGTTCATCGCCCTCAGGCGGTTCCTTATGGTCCGTCGGCGGAGCTGTCAGCGTTTCCAGTAGTCCTCGGCTGATCAGAGGTCGAGCGATGCTGTTCCCAGCGGCAGGCACGCGATCTGCATGAAAGCCGGCTTCTCATTTGCGCACCTCCTCGCTGAGCTGCTGGACAGCCCCGATGACCGCGTCGGGCCATTCCTTCTGGATGTGGGCTGAGTCGCATGACGCAGGCCGGGACTTGGCTTCGACGATGAAGTCGCCCCTGCAACGGCATGGGCTCAATGACCCGGCCCGGCACGCGTCCGACGTCTGCGCATGAGCAAGCCAGTGACAAGCAGGAAGGCGGGAAGCAGTCCTGACAAAAGCGCCAATGCCTGTCCGGGCATGCCCAACAGTTTCCCTCCGTGTAAGGCTTCCAAAATCCCCAGCGCCCTTTGAACGCCTTCGCGCTCACCATCATGCCGCTCCTTGAGCACGTGAGCGGAATGGGCATCGACGAACGCTTCGATGACCGTGTTGTGCTGCTAGACGCTGACCGATGCCAGCGACCACAACTAGCCACACAATCTCGGCTCGGCACTTCCCTAGCCAAGCTATTCAGGGAGAGGCCCACCTGACCTGAAAAGTGGCTCACCCGATGAGACGCCAAGTTCATACACTGCGTCGCATGATCAATAACTTGTAAGGTGAACATGTTCAAGAATCCCGACTGGTACGCACGCAACGCAACGATTCCGTTGTATCGCCTGAAGAAGCGCACGCCGCCCGTGGTCTGGGTGGGGTTGTTCCTTGTCGCGTGCTTTGCTCTGCCGTTTGCTGGCGCAATCCAGATCGTTCACCCAGGCACCTTCGCCACGGTTCAAAAGGGATTCGAGATTGCGCAGAAGTCACCGGTGGACGGCCTTCTGTTCACCTGGATCTTCCTGGTGTACGGCAGCCTCCTCATGTTCTTTGCCAATGGAGCGTTTGTCTTCCTAAGGGCGGCGGCGGGCTACGACGTTCGGCGCAATGCCAGCCTGGTGCAATGGATCCTGAACAAGCTGAATAGCGTCAGGCGGAAGTAGGCGTGGGACTCGCGGCTGGTGGTGAATCCGACGAGATAGGGCGGCATTTTCGGGTAGCTCCATGTATCGTGCGGGCCGACGATGCTCCATTTAGGGCTCCACATGGACGTACAGCGTTTTCGTCTGGCTGGGACCAGCTACGACGCACTAGACCCTGAGTGGCAAGGCGCCCTGGCCGGGGCGCACACGGAGGGTGCGCGTCCCCGGTGTCTGTGCGTTGAGGGGGGCATCGAAATGTACGTCGCACGCCACCATCAGCGCTTCGTCGTCAAACGGATGCCGGGCACAGGCTTTCAGCATCAACCCCAATGCCCATCCTATGAGCCCGAGGCTCAGAAGTCAGGCCTCGGCGAGCTGATGGGAGAGGCGATCATCGAAACGGACTCTGGTTCCACCGAGCTGTTCGTGGATTTTCCCTGGCTGCGGATGGCAGGCCGTCGCACGGCACCTGCTGAAGCAGCTGATCCTGGCGAGGTGCAGGTGCCCCGCCAGCGAATGAGCCTGCGTGCGCTGACCCACTTCCTCTTCGAACGCGCAGGCTTCAATCGATGGTCGCCGGCGATGGCGGGCAAGCGCAATCAGGGCGTGATTTGTAGGTACTTGCTGGATGCGGCCGCAGAGCTTTGGGTGAAGGGGCAGCCACTCGCCCAGCGGCTCTATGTGCCCGAGCCATTCAGCGAGGCCGCCAAGGCTTCGGTAGCTGAGCGACGCCGCGCCAAGCTGGCCATCCTGCAGCCTCGAGACGGCCAGGCCCCTTTGGCCATCGTGATCGGTGAGTTCAAAACGTGCGAGCGAACAGCCTTCGGTCGCAGGCTGTGGATTCGGCACATGCCGGATGCACCGCTGCTGATCGCTGACAAGAGCTGGGAGCGCGCACTGCGAGTCTTTGCCGCCAGCTTCCAGATGCTCGATGCCCATGCACACCTGCGGCCCCGCCTGGTACTGAGCGCGTTGATTCGAGCCAAGCGCGAGCATGTCTACGAGGTTGACGTGGTGAACCTGATGCTGACCACCGAGCAGTGGATTCCCATTGATGGGGCGCACGAGATCGAGTTGATACACCGGTTGGTGGAGCAGCAACGGCGCTTCATCAAGCTCTTACGCTACGACGCCAAGAGGGCTGGGGGCTTCCCCAATGCCTTGCTGCTCGACGTTGGTGCGGAGGCTGCACCCTTGCATGTCATCAGCGCGTTCGTTGATGAAAAGGAGCGCAAGGCCAAGCTGCAGGCTATTGCTCGGCAGCCCGATGTCTGGACCTGGTGGACGGATCAACCGATGCCGCCATTGCCCGATATGGCGAGGGGGGCTCGTTGATCGACCGTAGCAGGAGACACCGAACGGTACTTTCCAACGACTACCGAACTACTACTCGGCTTTGAATGCGAACTTCTGTGCGATGTACTTTGCGGAGTTCTCGATGTAGGGAAACACAGTGCTGTCGTTGATGTTCAGCTGATCCAACTGAGAAAGCACGGCACCCTTGTTCTTTACTGCAATCCGCTTTACGGAAATCTCCGGCGTTCCGCCTTCGTCAAGTGTTGCGTCGTGACCGAATAGAAGAAATGCTCCTGACTGGAAAGCGATGCGGCTGTTTGTGTGCTTTCCCTTGACGCAGATGACCGCGCGGAGGTCTCGCGGCACCAAGCGACCTTCGAAGAACGGCTTCTCTTCTTTGATGAAGTGCAGCAGTCGCTTCACCGGAGTTTGGCGATTGAACTTGCGAACGTCGTTGCTGCTGTAGTCCATCGATTCCTTGGACTCCTGAGACAGGCGAGTCAGGTTGGCGATGCAGCTGGCCGTGTCCGAGTCGAAGTACCGAATCTGATTGCGCTCCATGGAAAAGACAATCACCTCGCCATCCTCACTCAAGTTGCTCTTGCAAGCGAAGTACAGCGCGATGAGTGGGTTCGAAGTGATGTCTAGCAGGCGCGTGGGCAGCGAGTAGTGCTGCATGCGTACTAGGCGGTCCAGCGTGTACACATCGCCTGGAAAGTCCATCGAGTTTGAGACGAGCAACTCACGGTACATCCGGTCTTCAGCGTCGCGGTAGATGAAGTTGCCGTCCTTGTCCTTTCGGAAAATGGATGGCTCAAGCCGGTACTTGGTCCGGTTCGAATGTCCGCGATAGAACACCTCACGGCCGTCATGATCCATGCGTAGGACGTGCTCCACGAACGCCCCGACGCTGTCCGCTTGGAACTCAGGGGGTGAGATGGGGGGAAGCTGTTCCTTCTCCACCTTGCGAGTTTCCGTGGCACCCGGGATGATCCCTGTCCGGGCTAGGACTTCGAATAGGTCTTCATCCTTGATCGCCCAATGGGTGCGATTGAGCTCCCAGCTGCGAATGTCCAGGGCCGCTTGAAGACCGCTGATGCGGTCGAAGGGGACCGGCGGAATGCCCAAGTCCAGCTCGGGTTCGACGTACAGCTGCCGTCCGTCATTGCGCACCTTGACACTTTTTAGCCGCCCTACGCGCATGGCCTCGCTTGTCCCCTCGTAGGCGAACAGGCACGGCAACTCCTTTAGTGCCTCAATCTGCGGCGCTTTAAGCTCCCGGAAACTCGTGGCGATCTCGTCGCTTGTGTACTCGAGAAACCGACTGCGGTCGTACTCATAGCCTGGGCGATCCCAAGCCCCACTGATCGAGGTTACAAGGAAGCTGAACATGCGAAGGGGCAGAGAAGAACTGAGCTAGCGAGGCAATGTAGCAGACCGATTGCATTGGTTTTCGCCAAGGCGGATCAGACTTGATGCCTTTACAATTGAGGCCAAGGCTTTCGCGGAAGCCTGCGACCCCCTTCGCAAAGTTTTCACCGCCTGCCAGTCTTACGCACGAATTTCTCCAAGCCACATAGTGGCTCGCTGGGTGTTGGGGGTCCGCCTGCGGCCACTGCTTAGGAGCATGCCGTGTCGAAACCAACTCTCAACCAGGCTTTTCTGGATCAACTGCGCTTGTCTGCAAAAGACAAGGCGCGCCAAGACCCTTCTCTCAGCTACATGCAGTGGCTGGATGAGCTATGCAGTGAACTGGGGTTCACCTACAACTCGCTGAGGGACCGAATCAAGGAGCTCGAGGCTCAGGCTCTCGCCGAGTCTTTGGCGGCCGAGGACACCATGTGGGTGCAGCGGCTCGCGCTGCCTCGCGTCTGGGGCTCTCTGCCTCCCGCTACGCGTCAGAAGTTCCCCTTGCCCCTTGAAGGGGACAGAGACGTTCCTTGGCCGAATAGCCTGGTCACGTGTTCCCTGTTCACCGTGACAGAGATCGGTCCACGCCAGGCCAAGAGTGGGCCCGTGTTTAGCCTTGATGATGAGTCCATGGCCTACCAGGGGGACGAGCTGCGCGTTAGCTGTGATCAGACGTTGCTGATGGCGTTCATCATGGCATCGCGTGGAATGCGGTGTGGCGCGCTGGTCTCATGCTCGCTGGAATCGCTCGAGGCCCGCATGGGCTGCCGACTGACGGAGCTTGGCATGCCGATCGAAGTCCGCGAGATAGAACGCACGTTGTGGAGGCTCTGCCACTGCCGGCTGGAGTTTGCCGCTCGCCGCTTCGACGGACCCATCCTGGCCTATGTGAACGCGACAAAGGCGCCTGCCCAATTCGAGTACGCGTTCAATCCAGACTTCGCCAACTTTTACTTCCCGATCCTGGCCATCCTCGGCTCACTTTTCGGCGAAGACGATGCGAGTAGTTGAGTGGTCCTGCCAGGACTGATGTCGCAGGCGTGATGGGGTGCTTGGGCCGATCACGCTCCGCACAGCATCGGACCACGAAGGCTCTATTCGAAGGGCCGCAATGAGTGTTTGGATGCCGTCGAAGTCAGAACAATGCCCAACTGACGTGCGGACCATTTCGCCTGCGCATTGGTCAATGCGGTGTATCCCAAGACCAAGCCGGGCTGCGGTGCGGATCCTGTTCCCCGCCAGAAGGAGCGAAGGCCTTGGAGTTCCATTCCGGACTCCCTGGCCAGCGCGATCATTGCGTCTTCGCGTGCGTTAGGAGCGAGTCGTAGAACGAAGTGGAATCCGGCGTGCAGTCCCTGAAAGTCCTCATCACGAAAGCCGCTTGCCTTCAGCTCCCGAATGATGAGGTCTCGACGTGTTTTGTAAGCGACTCGGGCGGTTTTCAGCTGGCGCAGGAGAGCGCCGGTGCGCATGAACTCGGTCAGCACCAGCTGATCCAGGACGGAGTTGGAGCGGCCTGTCGCTGCCCGCACTGCCATCAAGCTCGGCATAAGCCTGGCCGGGGCGACGATGTAGCCCACGCGCAGTCCAGGGAAAAGCGTTTTGTTGAAGCTGCCGCAGAAGATGACCCGATCCGAGCGGTCCTGGCTCTTCAGCGCGGAGAACGGCGCACGCTCGTAGCTGAAGTCGCTGTCGTAGTCGTCTTCGAGAATCCAGCTGCTGGTGGAGTCGGCCCATGCCAGCAACGCTTTGCGTCGAGCCGGTGACATCAGCACGCCGGTCGGAGCCTGGTGTGCCGGAGTGACGTAGGCCATGGCAACGTTGGCCTGTTGAAGCACGCTGACATCCATGCCGTCCTGATCGACGGGAATGCCGACCGTCCGGCGGCCGCGCAATCGGAAGATCGCTTCTGCACCCGAGTAGCCCGGATCTTCGAGGGCCACGGCGTCCCCATCGCCAATGGCGACCTGGGCGCACAGGTCCACGGCATGACGGATGCCTGTGACCACCATGATCTCCTGCGGTGCGCAGCGAAGCCCCCGGCTGAGTGCGAGATGGTCGCAGATCGCTTCGCGTAGGTCGGCCAGTCCGCGAGGATCGGCGTCACCGAGATTCGCTGGTCCAAGCGCGCGCGAAGCCTTCGCAATGCAAGCTTGCCATGCGCGGGTACCGAAGGTCTGAACGTCGGGCAGGCGAGCAATGAAGGGCTGCCCGGCACCGACCGGCGCGCTCGCTGGCATGGCCTCGCCGTCCTGGCCCGTCGCCGTCGCTGGCGGGGATCGTCCGCCCCTGTTGCGCCCAGGCGAGATGTCGTTGGAGGTCTCTTGGACGTCGGCTTGAAGAAAACGCTCGGGCGGTGCCAAGCCCACATGCGTCCCGCGGCCAACGACAGCGGACACGTAGCCCTCGCGGCTCAACTGTTCAAAGGCCAGTTCCACGACCCCCCGTGACACGCCCCAGCGCTCAGCCAACGACCGTGTCGACGGCACGGCATCGCCAGGTTTCAGGAGCTGATTGTCGATGGCGGTGGCCAACTGCCGGTAGATCCATTGCTGCTTGCTTTCACCGTCGAGGGCGGGGAGGGAAGCCAGATCTGCAGCGAAGCGGGAACCTGAACGTAGTGACATAACGCCATTGTGGCGCGCATCAAATCGCACGGCCGGAAAACGAGTTGCTGCCGCCAGAAAGTGGCCCAACGGAACTGCGACCAAGTGGCCCTTTGACGGGCAGGGGGGCGTTCCTAGACTCTGGGTACCGCTGATTCCTAGAGAGGCATGCTGTGCATGAAGAAGTCGTTCCTGGTCCGTTGCATTCCCCCATCGCCGTGTTTGATGCAGGCATTGGCAGCTACGGCATTGTTCAGTTGATACACCGTCACTACCCCGACCAAGACCTGCTGTACTTCGCCGATCGGGCGAGTTTTCCCTATGGGGGAAAGACCAAGGAAGCGCTGGCCCAGTCGATTCGCGACGCGATTGCGCGACTGGCGGAGATGGGCGCGCATGCCGTGGTCTTGGCATCGAACGCGCCTTCCGTGATGGTGCTGGACGAGCTGGGACCTCAGCAACCTGTTCCAGTTCTCGGCATCTACCCACCTGTCGCAGATGCGTTGGCGCGGTCGCAATCGGGTCAGATTGCCGTGCTCGGTGTTGAGTCCCTCATCCAGAGCGCTGAGATCCGTGCCTATGTGGCCAGGCAGGCCGGAGGCCTCGATGTAGGCCTGGTCAATGCATCTCCGCTCGTGCAACTGGTGGAGGAGGGGACTTTTCTCTCCAACCCGGGGGCGACGCTGGAGGCCGTCCAACACTTCATCCAGGAGCTGCGCCAGGATCGGCCTGGCCTCGACGTGTGCACGCTGTCGTCAACGCACCTGCCTTGGCTTGCCCCCTTCTTTGCCTTGGCTGCCCCGGACGTGGATTTCCTGGATCCGGCTGAGTCTTTGATCCCTCGATTGCGTCCTTACGTTGCCAGCGGTACGGGGCAGATCCGCTGCATTGCGACTGAATCGCCATCCATGCCCGTCAGCGGCTTGCAGCGGATGCTGACCTTGCTGGGCGTGGATCTCAAACCAAAACTTGTCATTTGAAGGAAGCTATCATGCGTCTTAGCAATCTCCTCTGGGCCGTGGCCATGGTCGTTCCCATGTCCAATGCGGCATGGGCACAAGCTTGGCCCACGCGCCCCATCAACTGGATCGTGCCATTTCCTCCCGGTGGCACCACCGACGTGGTGGCCCGCATCGTAGCCGACCGCCTGGGGCGCGAGCTCGGACAGCCCGTCACGGTGGACAACAAGGCGGGCGCAGGAGGCAGCATCGGAACCATGCAACTGATGCGCGCTACAGCGGATGGATACACCATTGGCATGGCGACGGTCAGCACGCACGCGGTCAATCCGGCCTGCAACCCCAAGCTGGGCTACGACCCGCTCACGGATTTTGTGCCGGTCTCCAATCTGGCGCGCACGGCCAATGTGCTCACCGTCAACAATGCGTTTCCGGCCAAGACCTATGCCGAGTTCATCTCGCTGGTCAAAGCCGGGCCTGGCAAGTACAGCTACGCGAGCACGGGCCATTGCGGCGGGATGCACATGATGGGAGAGATGTTCAAGGTGTTCACCCGTACCGCCATCGTCCACATCCCCTACCGAGGTGCGGGGCCGGCGCTGAACGACTTGCTGGGGGGCCAAGTCCAGATCATGTTCGACAACCTGCCATCGTCCATCGGCCACATCAAGGCCGGCTCCATCCGTGCTCTGGCTGTCGCTTCAGAACAGCGCATACCGGGCATGAGTGGCGTCCCCACCTTCAAGGAGTTGAGGCTTCCAGAAGTGAATGAGCCCGCTTGGTATGGGGTGGTTGTGCCTGCACGTACGCCGGCCGCGGTGGTGCAGCGCCTTAGCGAGGCCTTGCGCAAGGTGCTGCTTGTCCCGGAGGTTCGCACCAAGCTGCAGGACAGTGGAGCAGAACCCGTTGGGAACTCACCGGAGGCGTTCGCTGTCGAGATCAGTGCCGAGCTCGAAAAGATGCGGCGTGTTGTCAAGCAGCAGCAGATTCGCTTCGATCAATGACGCGCATGTGTAGGGGACGTCGGCTCGGTTCGCGTCAGCTCATGCGCGATCGAGCGTCGGAGACCCTGGCGCTTGCAGCCGACGCCAAGCCCATGCCGTCAGCAGGCTCGCGGTGAGGGTGATGGATGCCATCGGTGAAGAGGTACCATCTGCGAGCTGAGCAAGAATCCAGCTGCACGCTGCCGTGATTCCCATCTGGACGAAGAAGAACAGGCCCGAGGCTGCACCTGCGACATGTGGGTACGGTTGAAGCACCGCGAACTGGCATGCCGGAATGATCATCCCAACCGTGAGCATCAACACGGCCATCGGGACGAGCAGCGCGAACGCGGAGGCCGGCGAACAGATCGCCCAGAACTTCATGGTGATGGCGCAAGCGACGTTTAGGCGTATCGCCCACCCTATGAGGGCGTCGGCGCCCAGTGCCCCGGCTCGTCGACGGAAGATCGTGGTGCCGAGCAGGTACCCGAGAACGGTGGTGCCATAGGCGATGGCAAATTCGATGGGAGACCAGTTCATGCCTCGCTGGAAGATGTTGGACGAGTCCATCACGAAGGGGAAGTAGGTGCAGTAGGCGAGGCTGATGGTTAAGGCGTATCGCAAGAATTCGCGTGTGCATAGTAGTTTCCGATAGAGCCGGGCCAGGTCCCTGAGACCCAAAGGCCTGCTGCCTGCGGGGAGAGTCTCGGGAATCCATGCATCGAGAGCCAGCAGCAGGGCCGCGGATGACACGGTCAGCAGAACGAAGGTCCAGCGCCACCCCATGCCGACCTCGACAATCCCGCCTATGAGTGGGGCAATGACTGGGGACAAGGCCATGCCCGTTGAGAGGGTGCTGAGCACCCCCGTCTGGAGATGTGGTGGATACCTGTCCCTCACGATGACGCGTCCCACCACCGTTCCACAGCAGCCCCCGAGGGCCTGAAGGAATCGGCCAGTGATAAGGCCTGTTGCAGTGCTGGCGACGGTGCATACGACGGACGCCGCGAAGTAGAGTCCGATCCCCCCAATGAGCACGGTGCGTCGGCCGAATCGATCCGCCAGGGGGCCACAAACCAGCATCGAGATCGCATAGCCCACCATGTAGACCGTCATGGTCAGCTGCAGCTCGTAGCTCGATGCGCCGAGTTCCCTTGCAATGGCCGGAAGGGAAGGGAGGTAGATGTCAATCGTGGCCCTTGGGAGGCAGACCACGCCCAGCAGAAAAAGCGTCCAGGTCCAGGCAACTTGGCGCGACGTTGAGCTTGGTGAAGAGCTCATCACGGCTGCTCGCTGACGTAGTCTGCAGAGGCGGCCGAAGACCGCTGGAGATCATCGCGAATCTGCTCTGCTATGCACTGTGCACGCTTCGCAATCATCTCCAGCGAAGGGACGAAGAAGTAGGTGCCGCAAGTCAGATGGCCAATGACCCGGAGGCGGGGATCCGGTACCCCCTGGGCATTGACTAACGAACTCGTTGCGAAATCGACCTGAAGGCCGCCGCGCCAGTCGGCCTGCGCATGGCCGTCCCGAAGCAGGCCTCGCAGCAATGCGGAGTCCTGATCAGAAGAAATCTGCCTGGTTGCACCTGTCGCATTGATCACCGTCTGGTAGTGGTCTCGCGTCTCGGAATCGAGGTGATCGCAGGCGATGAGGCCTTGCGCGGGGACGACCGTGAAACTCGCTCCTCCCTTCAAGATGCGCAGTTGTCGGCTGTCCATCATGTCCAGGAGGAGCTTCGCGTTGACCCAGGGCATGGGAGCTCGCCGGCACATCCAATCGCCGTGGAAGCGCTGGAGCACAAGATGCTGGGCGACTGGGGAGAGCGAATGCCACGCTTGCTCGATCACTTCGTTGGTCGAGGCCAAGACCAGCTGCCATGGAACGACCTGGTTCTCTGCCGTCAGCTGTGAGCGCAGGCGCGACTGAGCATCAGGATGTCGCGCGAAGAGGTGCTTCCAGCAGGCACCTTCTGATCGCAGTTCCGCGCGCAGCAGCCGGAGAAGCTCGCGCAGCGAAGCTTTGCCAGGTCCTTTTGCCGCCAACGTCATCACTGCGCATCGTGTCGCCTCCTGCAGGGTGTGCTGGCGGACCTGTAGTCCTCGAACGCAGGGAAGCCGTCCGCTGCGAGAGCGCATGTCGATGCGGCCTTCATAGCCGGCCTTCTTTAGCGCTACGGCTACGTCCACTGCCGTCAATCCCGTTCCGATGATGCAGACATTTGAGGACTTCAGCAGGGCGGGCAGCTTGGGCTGCAAGGGGTAGGGGTTGTGGATGTACCCTTGAGCACTGCTTAGACCGTAGGCATCGAAGGACCCTGCGCTGCCCATTGCGAGGAGGACATGGTCCGCCGTGATGGAGCCCTCCGATGACTGGACGTGAAAGCGGGCGCCTTTCTCGATAGCGACGACTTCCTCGTGGACCACCTGGACTTCTAGGCCCTTCTTGAGGGCACTCTTGCGGACCTCAACCGCAAAGTCTTCCAGGAACATGCCGAACACGGGACGGGGCACGTAGGCCGAACCCAGGTCGCTCGCCACCCAAGGGCGGAGGTCTTCAGCATTCATGGCCTTCCAGCGGAGCCAGTACGCAAAGGCCCCCGCTTCATGTGCCGACGCGGACATGGTCTGTGCCCCTCGATTCAGCAGCACGGCTGCGCAGTCTCCTTGGTACGCTAGCCCCGGTCCGAGACGGGGCCTCGGTTCGAAGATGCGGACGCGAACCCGAGCTGCGGTGGCGCAATCCACTGCCGTGACGAGATGGTGAAGAAAGGCGACGCATGCGGCTCCGCCGCCGATGACTGCGATGTCAGTCTTGCGCATGGCGAACGTTCTCCTCTTGCTCAAGGGGCCCGTCTTGATGCGTTGAATCGGGTGCTGAGGACGCGGGCTCTTGGAGCCGCATCGTATGCAGGCAAGGAGTTGCGTTGTACTACCCGAAATAGTAGTGAGCTGCCTTTGGTGAGGTCGCGACGCAGGTGATGCGGGATTGCTGCGAATGACGCCTTGCGTCAACGGCTTCTTCGTAACAAAGATTTGCTCTGCCATCGACGACCGATGCGCTTGACGCTATAAGGGCAAGGCTCAAACGGGCGGCCACTCCTGGGGAGTGGCAGATCAGAGATTGACGACCCAGAGGTGGTGGGATCAGCATGCAGAAGTGGGCGCAAGACCTGCTCATGGCGCTTGAAAGAGCCAGAGGAACTCAAGGTGTGTATGACGCAATCCAAGCGGCCTCGGCGCGGCTTGGATTCGAATGGTGTGCGTTCGGCGTCCGCTTCCATCGATTCCCGTCCCAGATCCCTGTGTCCCTGCTGAACAACTACCCCTCGTCGTGGCGTCTGCGCTATGACCAGGCGGACTACCTCAGCATCGACCCCACGATCGCACGAGCCGACCGCTCACAGCTTCCGTTCTTGTGGAGCGACACCTTGTTTTCGAGCGCCGTGGGCTTGTGGCAAGAGGCTCAGGACATGGGGCTGCGTGTCGGATGGGCCCAGTCACGCTTTGATGCTCAAGGGATCGGCAGCCTGCTCACCCTGGCTCGCTCTGCTGAGCCGCTGTCAGACGCGGAATTGCGCGGGAAGGCGCTCGCGCTGAATTGGTTGGTATCGGTCGCCCATGAATCGCTGACGAAGGCATTGGCGCCCGCATCTTTCTGGGAACCGAAGGCTTCGCTCACACAGCGCGAGATTGAGGTGCTGAAGTGGGCTGCTGCAGGAAAAACGACGGAGGACACGGCGACGATTCTGGCCATCAGCGTCGATACCGCTAAGTTTCACATCAAGAATGCGATTGCCAAGTTGGGAGCCCCGAACAAGATCGCAGCAGTAGTCCGTGCAATGGCGCTGGGCCTGCTGAACTGAACTACGAACGACATTGGCTGTGTGTGCTCATTTGCGGCAGTGCACATCGAATTTGCAACACGGTCATGGCGCGGCGGTTGTCAGCGCCCCGTGGAGGCAGTCATCCGACCGTTCGCGGTCAGGAGCGGGACATGGTTCAGTGCTCCTCGAAGCGGACATTGACATGGGCCAATGTGCGCATGTCTTGTTTCATGGATCGTTGGTTGATAGCAATTCCATATATGCTTCCCATTTGCTTTCTATATCTCTGACTTATGAATAGGGTGTCCGCGACCAAGGTGACCAAGGCGCGTCGTGCCGAGGCTCCGAAGCTTGGCGAAATCAACATCGTCGGTCTTTTCGAGGCCGAGGCGGCAGCACTGTTGCAGGCGGCCGACCGCGGTCAAATCCTGCACAAGACCCACAACATCAGAGACTCCGGTGCTCTGCTTGAATCGACTTTTCGCCAAATCATTGGCAGGCGCCTTCCTCCGCAAGCGCAGATGGCGCACGGCTACCTGTACGACCTTGAGTCCACTTGCACCCCGCAGGTGGACGCAATGGTTCTAAGTGCAGCGGACAACTATCCCATGATGAATGCGGAGGGAGAGGCAATCTATGCGCCGTTTACCAGCTGTAGGGCCTACGTCGAGATCAAGTCTTCCACCGGCGACGTGACCAAGCAGCTTGGTCAAGCTGCGAAGATTTCCACGCGCATTGCAGAGATGGGTGCTGCGCTGGGGGAGCTTCGTGCAGAGACCGCAATGCCTGAAGGAGTGGGCTCGGTTTTGCTGTACGCGAATTCCAGAGACGCGAAGGCGGGTCCGTTCGCTACGTGGTTTAGCAAGAACTCGCAGAAACCCACGTTGGTGGTCTTTCTGGACAAAGCTGTGGTCATCTCGCGCCGGCCATTGTTAAATTCATTCTTCGATTGGGGCGCCGACGAAATTCAGCCCGCTGAGACTCTGAACCTTGCCCATCCCTTCGTTGGGAGTGAGGCCTGGCTCTACAAGCCGGAAGCGACGACTGTTCCAGAAGCTCGCGGCCGGGTGCTCCTGTGGCTGTACTACTGGCTGCTGTACTGCGCAACCCGGCACGAGGTGGAACGCGCAAAAGCAGCCAAGGAGCAGGTCGAACTCTTGGATTCCACTTTGGCTGCCGGTGACGCGATGCTGCCGGTGCGGGGGAGCAAGCATCAGTTGCCGCCGGTCGCCGCATTCATCGCTGCCGCGAACAGACGCTTCCCTTTGTTGGCAGTCAAAAGGCTGGCAGACTTCAATGATCTGATTCCAAGC
The DNA here is from genome assembly GCF_039872765.1 of Roseateles flavus. Classification (NCBI taxonomy): domain Bacteria; kingdom Pseudomonadati; phylum Pseudomonadota; class Betaproteobacteria; order Burkholderiales; family Sphaerotilaceae; genus Roseateles; species Roseateles flavus. The sequence continues at coordinate 14,823 of NZ_JBDPZC010000007.1, forward strand.
TTTGAGAGTTGCTAGCTCGCCAGTGTCTGACTCGAGTCAGAGCGCGAGGTGGAGTTCGCGGCGCAACAGGAGTTCTTTGGAAGACAAGGCGGCCATCGTCAAGCACCTGCAGGCCGCAAGGTGAATGTCATGGTAGCTGACGACTGGATGAGCGATGTACGGGCCTCGGCGCAAGGCGCAAGAGGTGTTGCGATGGGCTCGGGAAAGCCCGTCAAACTCTGGAGCCAGAAAGCAAAGTTGTGCCGGCGCCTTGAGTCGACGTGGATACTGATAGCTCGGTTCAGGGTTGGGTCTGCGCCTGCTATACCAATAAGCCAATTGAAGGCAGAACGCAGAGAGTGGCAGGGGCGAGGACCTCATTGGCGTCACTCCAGCAAAGACCGCTTTGCAAGGAGTTAGGGTCCTTTGCAGTGTATGAAGCGCCCAGGTACGCGCAAGGTCTGTTCTTGCAAGACGCAAATTTCGCCTTCGGTTCGCCCTACGTCACCATTTGCCGAGCTCTTCGAGGGCATACGGGCATGCCATAGGATGTCCGCGAGAGCGCCGCGTAACGCCTGGCCTGTCCCAGGTTAGTCAGCGCGGCCACTGCTTCGCCCGCTCCAATCAAGGGCATCTGACGGGTGACTTTAACGGGCTTGCGTTGCGCAAATAGCTGAGTGCAGATCGCAGCCCATGGCCTCGAAGCAGCCCGCATCCAGCCAATGCAATAGGTTGAAGACTTCGCACAGGGCATATTCACGCTTAGGGACACTCGGGCCATTCGTGTTAGCTATTTGGGGGCGAAGCTCCATTCTTCATCGCTGACCCCTGTGAGATAGGGCTTTCATAACATCACACGACTCTACCGGGGCTTGGCGATTGATGGAGCTAAGTGCATAGCAAGTTTTAAAAGTAGCAAGAATGATTTTGGTGAAGGTGTTTGTATAAAGGCGCCCCTTTATTCTCTACGATGGAATAGGGTCTGTTGCTGTAATCCAATCTGGCGGAATTTCCATGGCTCTGCCAGGCATGTCTCTCTCTTCCATAAATATCTTCAAGTGCTTTTTGTGCTGCTTAATTGCCCATGCCAAGCTCTGGAACTCAAAGGCAATTCGCAGGAATGACTGTGTTGATACTCTGAAGCCCCCATTTAAAATATTTCCTGCGGCTGAAATTTGAGCGTACCAATGTTCATCCTGTAAGAATGTGATATGCAGCCCATTATTTTTAAACCTTCTCTTTATCACTTGCAAATCAAAAATAACTACAATGCTCAAATCTCCGTTGATGAAGCGGTAGAGGTGATCGGGGCTCAGTGAAAGATGGAAAGGGGTATAGGGGTGCCAATTCATTGCTCTTTTGTAGTCGTTTAGGTTGAGCATATGAATGTATTTCCCAGGTATTTGATCAAAAATTCCCTGCTTGAATTTTGTTATGGCTAGATAGTGAATCCCACTCTCTGGTGAGGCATGGCTTGTGCCTTCTTGATAGGATCTATCTATGCAATTATTGATGGCTTGCAAGTGATGTTTTTCCTTCCCTATGTGTTCATGCCTTACTACAGGGCCGGCACCTCGGAAATTTTCAGCTTCATCTTTTGTGAAAAAGCTGTTTATTTCTCGTATGTTTCTAATTTGCTTTTCACCTCTTTTGTCAAGCTTCCCCGATTTTTTCACCTCAATGGGATAAGGATCGCTGCGACCTAGCAGGCATACATCACCATGTCTTAACGTATTTGTGAGGTCGCAAAGTACAGCGGGAACATTCTTTTGAGCTGCTGCCTTTAGTAGTCGTATCTCCATTTTTGTGCCTTCTTTCCCGGAAATAAATCCGGAGGTTTCCTTTTCGTGATAGCTGTCATCGTAAAGAAGGTGCTTGATTGCATACTTGTCGCAGAAATGGAAGGCAATGCTATCGCCATACATTTTCCAAATATAGATGATGTATTTGTAGGTTTCTATTTTATTATCTGATTTCTTGATGAGGTCTGTTATTTTTTTGGAGCGTTCTCTGGTGGGTCTGCCATTTGCTTTTTCAAGGCGCAGGCTTTGAATTGCCTCTTTTGTGCGGGTAATTGCTTTCTCGCCATCTTTGATTTTTCTCAAAAGCAATAATTGAAAATCTACGATTGCTGCTGCCGGCAAATTTTTCTGCGTCCTGATGACGTGAAGCATCATCGTGAATTGGTCAAGACTTTTCTTGTATCTATTAACCATTGTCAGCCTCCAGAAAAAATCCGTTGAGTGTGCTTTGAACTTGCCTTAGAGGCTAGCACCCGTGCGGCTGGCGGCAGCACGAGCATCTCAAAGGATGTGGCGTTGTCGCTTGTATTCGGCGGAGGCGCTCAGGGTCAAGCGCTGCTGGTATTGCAAATTCGACTGGCAGCTTCCAGTAGCAGGCCTTCGTCGCCCATTTGGCGCTCGCGTGTTGCTGAAGCGCTTGTTCCGTCGCAATTGAAAGCGCTGCTCACGAGGACCTGAAGTACGCAGCAGTGGCTGAAGGCGGGGGCGGGTGCCTAGGCACACGCCAGTGCCCCACCTCTTGATTGCCTTGCACTGGCTGAGATCCTGAACTGTCGGCGCGACCGACGTTCATTCAGGAGTTCAGCCATGGCAAATGCAATCGTGACAGTTCAAGGTGGGACGGGGTCGCTGCCGACCCTGCTTGGCAGCGGACCGGTCCGCATCCCTACGGGCGGAAAAATTCGGCCCGGCATCATGGTCCTGACCAAGAAGGCCGCCGCGCTGGACCAGGCCAAGGCCATTTACCAGCAGGGCGTGGCCGATGGCCAGTCCTTCGAGCAGATCGAGCGGGCCTTGCGTGAAGCGATGCCGCAGTTGCAGGCGCCGCTGGTCCCACGCAACGTGCCCTGGTTCACCGTGCGCGCCGGAGATTTTCCCAACCCCGAGGTGGCCCGGCAGATTCTGAGCACCTACGGCGAGGACCGCGGCAAGGGCCACCGCCTGTACCGCTTTCCGGTGGTGTTCCCGGCCGACCAGTGGCAAAGCGTTATGCCGCACGAGCTGGCGGCTTGGGGGGCGCACGAGAAGCGCTTTTGGTCGCAGTACTCTGTCGACAGCACGGTGCGGCACTGCATGCAGCATGCCCCCGTGCCCATGGACCCCACGGGGCGCCGCAGCATCCGACTCTTTGGCGGTCGCAAGACCGTCTTGCGGGAGGACAACGGGGGAATTTGCAATCCGGAATCCTGTCCCGAGTACCAGGCCCGCCAGTGCAACCTGACTGGGCGCTTCCTGTTCTTCATTCCGGGGATTCGGACGATCAACGCGCTGGAGTTGCCGACCACGAGCTTCTATGCCATGAGCAACGCTATCCAGCGCTTCCAGGCCATCGGCCATATGCGTGGCGGTCGAATCTCAGGCTTTCTCGGCGGTGGGCGCGAGACCTTCTACCTGACCAAGGTCCTCAAGGAGGTGCCCTTCATCGATGAGGCTGGCCGCGCGGTCCGGGTTCCGCAGTGGATCATCGAACTGGAAGCGCCCATCGACGTGACGGCGCTGCTGCGCGATGACGAAGAGGCTGACACAGCCATCATGCAGGCCCGAGCTGCCGGCCAAGTACTGGAGGGTGCGTCAGTGGGGCACTCCATGGATGCCGGCCACGCAGAGCTGGCCGCAGGCACTGAAACCGTGACCGAGCTACCCCTGCGCCCCGGCCACCCGACGCTGGAGCAGTTGCTGAGACGCGCCGGAGCGATGGGGCTGGAACCCGGACGCTTCCAACGCTACGCCGACTGGCGTTGGGGGCGAGGATGGAAGATCAATCCTCATGGCCGTGGCCGTGCCTGGGACGAGTTGGAGCGCTACGCCAACGATCCAGTGGGCTACAGCGACAAGATCGACCAGGCCTTGGGTTCCATCGCAGGCGAGGTGTGACATGCGCATCGCCCACTTCTCTGACCTCCACTACGGGACGGCCATGCTGGACGAGGCGGATCGGTGCTTTGGTGCCGCTATCGACCGCGCTATTGCCGAGCGGGTGGCGGTTGCGGTGATCTCTGGGGATGCCACGGATCACGCGCTGAGCCTCCACGAGCCCGCCACCTTGCACCTGCTGTCCCAGGTGCGCCGGCTGGCAGACCATTGCCCGGTCTTGATGCTGCAGGGGACGTTTTCCCATGAACCGCCGGGGGGGCTGGCCGTGTTCCCGCTGGTGGGGGCGTGCCACCCCGTGCACGTCGCGACCTGCATCCAGCAGGTGGCACTCGTGCGTGATGCCTGGGGTGTGAGGCGTTGGCAGGCTTCGCAGGGCTGGTGCTTTGAGGCAGTGCCCGCGGATGTGGAGCTGGTGGTTTCCTGCGTGCCCACCATCAACAAGGCGGCCGTGGCCGCTGCCGTCGGGGCGGTCGATGCCTCGCAAGCTGTAGGCGAGCAACTGGCGCTGCTGTTCGCCGGGTTCGCACCGATCAACCGGGAGGCGAGGGCGCGGGGGATTCCGACAGCCGCGGTTTCCCATGGCACGGTGTTCGGCAGCCTGTCGGAGCACGGCGTGCCGATGGCCGGGTTCGATCATGAGTTCAACACAGGGGCGCTCTTCAGCGCAGAAGCTCAGGCCGTGATGCTGGGGCACATCCACCGCCACCAGTCTTGGGAAAGGGACGGTACCTGCGGACTGCAATGCATTGCTTACGCTGGGTCCATCGGACGCTTCCACTACGGTGAGGATGGCGACAAGGGCTTCCTGCTCTGGGATGTCGTTGCCGGTGCCGCTCGGTGCGAGCTGGTGCCGACGCCAGCGCGCCGGACCGTGGACATCGAGTTCGAAGGCAGGCCCGACCTGGAGACCTTGCGCGAAGCGGTCGAGCGCCATGCCTTGGAAGGGGCCCATGTGCGCGTGCGATGGGTGGTCGCGGACGAAGACCGGCATTGTGTGGACCGGGCCGCGATCATGCGTCTGCTGGCGGGCGCAGCTCAGGTGAAGCTGGAGGGGCGGATCATGCCTGTCGTGCGTACCCGGGCACCGGGCATCAGCCAGCTGGGGAGCTTGGCGGACAAGGTGCGGCGCTGGGCGGATCTCAGTGGCGTGGTCCCCGAGTGTGTCTTGGGCTGTCTCGCTGCATTGCAGCAGGGAACCCCGGCGGCGATCGCTGAAGGGCTCCTGCAGGACGGTTCGAACGTCATCGCGAGCGACGATACGTGCCAGGACTTGCCCAGCTAGGCCCACCCGTAGTACACCCTGCATCGATCAGAGGTGGTGTCGCGGGACATCGCCTGGAGGGGCAGTTGAAGTTCCAGGAGGTGCCATGGGCAAAGCCGCAGCAGATATCGATGTCATCGCCGCACCTGCTGCGTCCCTGTCGACGGGGACGCGCCCGCGGTTTCGGACGGGCACCCGGCTGTTGTTCATGCTGTACGTCTGCCGAGTGCCGCTGCTGGCTGGCTTGATCGTCTTGGCCGCGGGCGCGCTTGCCGACCAGGTCCAGGAGGTGGTGCGGGTCTACGTGCTCAACGCCGACGACCCCGAAGGCGGCAATGGCGTGTGGCTCAAGCTTGGCGCTATCTATGCCGGACTGTTCCTGCTCAGCTGGACGCAGTTGTTCTGGTCGCGGTACGCCTTGGTCAACCGCTATCCATCGCCCCTGGCCAACAACGCAGTGCTGCGGGCTGCGTTGCGGCTGCTTCCGTCCTTCTTGGCCTTGCTGCCATGGGTGGGCGGCGCGGTGGCGATGGCGAAGGCGGGAAGCGGTCTCTCCGGTAGCCCGCAGGCCTTGGCTCAGTTCATGAGCTGGGTGCTCGTCATGCTGGGACTGGGTGCTGTTTTCACCTACTACTCGAAGCGCCGACGGGCGACGATCCGGCATCAAGCGGCGAACGCTTCGTTGACCGCCAAACCGAACGGGGCTCGGATCGGCAGGGTGGTGTTTGCACAGGGCGACTGGTTGACGGTGTCTCTGGGCCTGGGGTTCGTCCTCTTCGTCGCTGCCGCCGTGGCCCCCCAGCAGCTGGGCGGCTGGCTCGGCGCCATCGCGGTGTTGCTCGCTGCCTGCGTGGCCCTGGTTCCGGCCTTGACCTGGCTGACGGCCTCACCATGGGTGCCGCGCTGGCACTGGCTGACGCTGCTGTTCCTCGTGGCCGCGCTCTGGAGCTGGCTGGACCTGAACGACAACCATGAGTTGCGCCAACTGGCGCGGGTCGAGAAGGGGGTGAAGTCGCCTGGCTACGGCGGCGCCTTCCGGGAGTGGTTGTCGACCCGAGTGCAGCCGGGGAACGTCGATCCATACCCCGTCGTGTTCGTCGCGGCGGAGGGCGGTGGTATTCGGGCGGCGTACTTCACGGCGCAGGTACTCGCGGCCATCCAGGACCGATGCCCGGCGTTCGCTCGCCACCTGTTCGTGGTCTCGGGCGTCTCTGGCGGGAGCGTCGGGGCGGCGACCTTCGCCGGTCTCTTGGACGCGTCAGCGGAAGCGGACGCGAAAGACGACCTGGGATGCGCTGGCGAGATCGGGGACCGTGGCCACTATGCCGATCGAGCGGAAGCAGTGCTCAAGGCCGACTACCTGGGGCCGCTGGTGGCGACCTTGCTGTTTCCTGATGCGCTGCAACGGCTGCTGCCGTTCTCCGTGCCGGCATGGGACCGCGCACGGACTTTGGAGGAAACGGTGGAACGAAGCTTCAAGGCCGAGCTCAAGAGCGACTTCATGGAGCGGGGCCTGTACACGTACTGGCGGCCCGAAAGAAATGTGCCCATCCTCATGTTCAACGCCACGAGCGTGGAGACGGGGCATCGCACGGTCGCTTCGCCGGTCTATCCGATCGAGGAGCGTTTCCATCGCCTGACCACCTTCTTCGACTTCGCCCCCTTCACGGAGTACCGTATCAGCACGATGGCCGTGACCAGCGCGCGCTTCCCCCTGGTGACGCCTGCTGCGGCCTTGACCAACGGCGACAGCAAGCAGCGCTTCGTCGATGGCGGCTACTTCGAGAACTCCGGCGCCGCAACCCTGTCGGAGGCGGTGGACGTGGCGATGCAGATGGCCGCCCTCTACAAGATCGCGATCCGACCCGTGGTCATCCGCATTGGCAACTCGCCCAGCATGCTGGCGGCGACGGAAAACAAGAAGGCCACCCAAGAGGCCCAGGAGGAGCAGAAACCGTCGATGGGGCTTGGTGAGCTGCTGTCCCCGGTTCGCACGATGGCGAACACGCGCACGGCCCGCGGCGTGCTGGCTGCTGAGGCCTTGAAGACCAACATCACCACGATGCAAGACAACGGGGTGCTGTCGGACTATGTGGAGTTCCAGATCGGGGTGGACGCGATCCCCATCCCACTGGGGTGGCAACTGGCATCCACCACGCGCAACGCGCTGGTGGCTCAGCTCAAGCGTCCCGCCGACTGCGGGACACGGTCAGGCATCGTGAACGGCTGCAGTGTGCAGGACGTCGTGGACATCATTCGTTCCGCACAGCGCCGCTTGCGGCATCGTCTCCCCAGGCGTCAGCATCGGCCCCGGCCGCTGCCCAGGCCGTGCGCTAGAGACCGTTGCCGCTCATTTCCACTACGACATCGATGCAATGGGGCTTCGGGCAGGACTTGAATGCTCGGTGAGGCGAGAGATGCTGATGGCTCTGATCAACGGAGCCTGCGATGTTTCCCCTTTCACTGCGCCTTTCGGGCTTTCGCGGCATTCGCGACGGCCTGGGTCTCGATGTACTTACCCTGGACCTGGAGAGGCTGGCGGGAGATGCCCAGCTCGTCGCGCTGGCCGGAGCCAACGGCCGCGGCAAGAGCACGGTGCTGGACAACCTGCATCCCTTCCTGACGCTGCCCTCGCGTGCAGCGCAAGCTGGGCCGGGTGGCTTCTCCTTCTACGATCACGTGGTGCTGCCGGAGAACGAGAAGGACCTGGTCTGGTCGCACGACGGGCGGCGGTTCCGCTCGCAGGTGGTGATCCGCTGCAATGGACGGCGGACGACGGATGCCTTTCTCTTCGAGGCTGATCCGCAAGGGTGTTGGAAGCCGGTCAGATTGCCCGATGGGACCGTGTCGGACGGCAAGACCAGCACCTACAACCGCTGCGTCGAGCACCTCCTGGGTAGCCCGGAGACCTTCTTCACATCGGTGTTCAGCGCCCAGTGCAAGCGCCAGCTGAGCGCCTATCCGAACAGTGAGATCAAGCGCCTGCTGGCCGACCTGCTGGGGCAGGAGCGCCTTCGCGAGGAAGGCCAGAAGGCGGCCCAGGTGGTGGATCAGCTGAAGGTCGGGCTGGTCGCCATGCGCCAGCAGCGAGGGTCGCAGGATGAGCTACTTGAGCGCCTGCGCGGCGAGCATGGCCGCCTGAACTGCGCCAGTGCGCAGGTGGACATTCTGGCGCAGGCCAAGGTAGACGCCCAGCGCGCCCAGGATTCAGCACGGGCACACCTCGCGCAGCTGCAGGCCGCCAGCGAGCAAGCCCAGGGGGGCGATGCGCAGCGCGCGCAGTTGGACGGTGAGCGCGTCGCGCTGATTCGAACGGGCAGGGAGGTGATCGAAGGCATCAAGGCCCAGATTGCTGGGCAGCAACAGAGACTGGAGCGTCTGACCCAGCGAGTGGATCTGCGCAAGGCGCAGTGGGCCACGCGCTCCCAGACGCTGGCGGCAAGCCGTCGGCAATGTGAAGGCGTGCTAGAGGACGAGGTCGCGGTCAGGCACGCGCAACGCCGGTTGGAGGCGGCCAAGGCCGTGGCGGGCCTGCGGGCGGAGCGATCCCTGCAGGTCCGACTTCGAGTCCAAGAGCTCCATCTGTGCACGAGTGCCCTGGAGTCGAGCCAGCAACGCTTGGCGGCTATTGAACGCGAGGCCGGTCAGGCGGCCTTGAGGGCCGAAGACCTGGCGCGCCGATTTGGACTCACGCGTGAGGTGCCCTGCGCGGAGATGGACCTGCAGGGGCGGTGCCAATTGCTGGGTGATGCGCGGGACGCTGAGGTGCTGATGCCCAGCGCCCAGGGCACCATTCGCAAGCTGGCCAAGGACAAGAAGGAAGTTCAAGCTCAGATAGACGATCAGCAGGAACAGTGCAAGCGCCTTGCCGGCGCTCCACAGGTGCTGATGCTCGCGGAGCGCCGAGCGGTGGCCAGCGGTGATCGTGCGATCAGGTATGGCCGGCTGGCGGCCCGTATGGGGGAGATGTCGCAGGCGCTGGACAGGCTTGCGGACATCGACCGCGAGCTGGCGGGATTGGCGGGGCAGGGCGTCCAGCAAGACGAGACGGAAGACGAGCGAGTGGAGCGTCTCGACATCGAGGCTACCGTGCAGGTTCTCGATGCTCAGCAGGGCCAGCAGGCGCAGCACTATCGCGCGGGGCTGAATCGCCTGTTGGACGCCTTGGCCGCGTTGCCAGCGCCTTTCGACGCTCAGGTCCTGGCGGATGCGCGGCGGCAGCTGGATGCCGCGCAGTTCGCTGTCGCGCAGGCCGAGCACGTGTACCTGCGGGCAGTGAGGGATGATGAGGCCAAGCTGGCGCTCGAGGGCCAGATCGTGGAACGTCAGCGAGACCAGGATGCCCTGGGCGACCGCATTGCCGGGGTCGCAGAGCAACTGGGGAACTGGAATCTGCTGGTGAAGTGCTTGGGCAGCGACGGACTGATCGCCCTGGCGATTGACGATGCGGGCCCGGCCTTGTCGGGACTCGCCAATGACCTGCTGTTGGCCAGTTGCGGCCCGAGGTTCACGGTCTCGCTGCTCACCCAGGTCGAAACCCGTCGCGGTGATCAGCGGGAGGGGTTTGCCATTCAGGTGCACGACGGGGATACGGGTGTGAGCAAGCCCGTGGAGCAGATGAGTGGCGGCGAGCGGGTCTGGATCAACGAGTGCCTTGTCCGCGCCGTGGCCTTGTACCTGGCGCAGAACGATGGCCGTTGCTACGGCACGCTCTTCTGTGACGAAGCAGACGGGGCCTTGGACCCCCAGCGCAAGAGGAGCTTCATCGCAATGAAACGCGAGGTATTGCGGCTGGGTGGATATGCCCGGGAGTTCTTCGTTTCGCAAACTCCTGAACTGACGGCGATGGCTGATGCAGTGATCGATCTGGACGCGATGGTCTGTTGTCGCCCTGATATTGCCCACGCGTGAGGTTCCCGCGCAGGGTGGAATTCACTCGTGCCTCTGCGCGATGGTCCACGCGTTGGGTATTCACGGCCCACTCTGGCATTGCCCTGGCGGCCATCGCCTTTTCGGAGTTGCGAGCTCCTCTCACGTCTACCTCATTTGTTTTAAGCGTGGATTTTGCTGTGAAGGTGATAGAAGTCCGTCAAGCATCATCGGATGGAGGGAGCTTTTTCTGGGCGCTGCCAAGCCATTTGTTGATTAGTCCCATGTGTCGCTTGTCAGTCGTGAAAACGAACTCTTGAGCGTGTTGAACCAACCTGGTGTTCGTTGCCTTCGTCATCCAAGCGAGGTTCATTGTGCTGAAACGATTCACGTACGTACCACTGGCACTGACGAAGAAGTAACTTGGAGAGATTGGTACAACTAAACCAAACTCTTCCCCGAAGAAGTCGCCGAAGTATGCGAATGGGACGTCAGATGTCAAGGCATCCAGTTTTCCTGGAGGAACTTTGAAAAGCGACCATTCGGCGGCCAGCATCTTTTGATTGTTTTTGGGGCAGCCAATTGTCAGGATCATGAGCTTTAACCCCTCGTCCATGAGCTCGATATCGGTTAAAGAGTGCAAGGGTTGACGCTCTATAAAACTTTTCTTCCCCATCGTCCGGAAGTGCTCAACCATGGGAGGAATTCTGAATAGTCCAGCCAGAAGAAGTTTTGCCCATATTGCTCGTTGCTCTTCCGATAGACTCGCTATGCCTCGTGCTAGCAGCTGCTTGTGTACAGGTGCTGCGATATCGTCTATGTGTTGACCAAAGATTTCTTTTTCGACGAAGACATCAGGTCCTCCCTCAGCTCCCTTTATTGAATAAAGGTGCTCGCTGAAGGCGACACGCTTTGGCGACAATCGATCGTATCTCGCATCTCCATTTGGGAGTCGCTTGAAAACACCTAACTTGCCGTCATCGCCTGCCCATGGTTCAAGCAGGAATCGAGGAACGAAGTGATGGTTGACGTGGGTTTTCTTCATGAGCCATTCTGTATGGGACGCTGAGAGCATTGGCTCAAAAATCCCAATCAGTACTAGGGAAATTTCCACCGAGGCAAGCAGTATTGCCGTCCGAACAGCGGACTGGAAGGGGGGCACGCAGGCGCGCTTTGAGGAAGTCAAAAAAAACCGCCTCGGGATCCGAGGCGGCGAAAAAGCGGGCGCATGGGAAGACGCCCGCAGGGAGGTTCGATCGCGATGATCAACGAACGCTTCATTGTCTCCATCGAGATATCCACCTGTTGCCAAGGTTGCTGAGTGGATACCCTCATTTTCCGCGAATCGCCTCTCTTTGCGATGGCATTACGCTGGAGGCAGGATCAGGTGCGTATCGCGCGCCGGAGGTTTTTAGAGCAAGCCATGCTCCGCGAAGGAGTACCTGCTTTGGCCCGCCACGATGAAGTGGTCTATCACCTTAACACCGATGGTCTGCAGCGCCGCCTTGAGCTGCTCCGTGAAACGTCGATCTGAAGCGCTGGGCACTGTCGTTCCGCCTGGGTGGTTGTGGGCGAAGGCCAGGGCATACGCCTGATGGGCCAGCGCGCCTTTGAGGACTTCACGGGGGTAGACCATGATCTCGGCAATCGTCCCCCGAAACAGCTGTTCCGCGTGGATCAACCTCAGTTGCGCATCCAGGTACAGCACGAGGAACACCTCGTAGTCCAGCGCTGCGCAATGCAGCTGCAGCCATTCGCCCAACGCGTCTCGACTGTTCACGAGCGGTCGACCCTGCATGTGGGCGAGTAGCTTGCGGCAGAGCAGTTCACGCGCGACGAGTAGGCGCCGGGAAGCCGCCGCCTCGACCTCGGGCGAGGTAATCCCTGGCAGGCCTGCTGCGAGTCCTTGGGGTATGCCTGGAGAAGGGGCGGCGCCACCTTCGACAGCGAGACGGGTTGGGGGTGGCCCAAGGAGCTCTGCCAGCAGTTGCGCGTTGCTGAGGTCCGACGGCGATTTCAGTTCAGGGGATGGCCCGGCTGCCGGTGCGGCCGCCGGGCGCTTGCTTCGGCGTGAGGTCCGGGCAAGGGCTGGCCGGAAGCCAATGCGGATGTAGCTCATGGTGTTCTCCACGTGGCGGAACACCCTTCCTCTCAAGGGACAGGTGTCCCAAGAAGAGGGTGTCAGCAGCCACAAGGGCTGCCGACGGAAGTGGGCAGGTGACGACTGCGACGCCGGATGGCCGGGAGCGACTCCATGAAGGAGTGAGCGAGAGGCTGAATTTTGCATTCCGGAGGCTGACCGTGCTGCTCAGGAAAGGGTGCTCAACCCATTTCGATCAGCTGGAAAGCCGTTTGTGGCTGGCTTCTTCCATTGCGGGTCCAACTGCTTCAGCGGGGCCGCGCCTGGCCGACGTCGACGGTCACGTGTTCCATGCAGCGGTTTCCCACGTTGAGGCACTGATCGAGGTAGATCTGCTCGAGCAAGCTCTGCGGAACCCGGATGTTCAGCTGCTCCAGCGTGTCGCCAATCGTGCGGATGTCCTGCCAGTCCTTTTCAGGTTCGCTCAGGCTGTTGTAGACGAAGACTTCGTCTGAGCATGCAGGCGAGGCCTCCGCGGCCTGGTGAATGACGTGCAGAAACAGCTCGCGCAACGGGCGGTCATAGCCCGCGACCACGAGGACGGGCTGGCCTTCACGGCTGGTCCAGGTGAGGTGCCGGCTCATGGCTGGGTCTCGCTGCGTGTTGCGTCCAGCGCGGGCATCCGCAAAGTCTGGGGCGCAGGAGTTCTGGCCTCTTGCGGATCTGTCGGCAGCCTGGCTTGCTGCGACACGCGAGCCGAGGACCGCTGCAGCAGGAGCAACAACTCCTGTCGGGCCATGGATTGGCGTGCCTGCAGGGCCTGCTGCAGCCGGGGCGCCTCGGAGAGTTCAACGAGACCGTGCAGCTCGTCGTCACCGCAGGCCTCCCAGACTTCCACATGGAAGCGTTCTGGCTCGACATGCAGCCATGCGCAGGCGGCAGCGAACCTTCCCTCCGAGATGTCCCGGACTTGCCAGGGGCGACCCTGACGAAAGTAGCTATCGAGATCGCGCAAGGGCAGCATGACGCTCGCACCGAACTGGTTCAGCGCCGAGAGCGCGCTCAGGGCCTGCGAAATGGTGACAAGCAGCGGGGCATCGAAGCTGAGGTCCAGCCTGTCGGGCCGGTACAGCGTGGCAGTACCGATGCAGGTGAGCTCGACGCGGACCGATATGGACGTTTGATCGGACATGATGATGGTCTCCAATGGGGGCGCCGGCGATCGACGATGCCGGCTCTGGAGCCCTGTCGCCCGTAAGGGCGGCAGGGCTCGTGGCTCAGGCGGTCAAGTCCTCGGTGCGATTCACGCGACTTGCCGCAGTGCGGTGAAGAGCTGTTGGATCAAGGCCGGCTCACCCTTCTCCAAAGCCTGGCACGCGCGTGCAACGTGGGGTTGCACGACCGCGGGCGTCAGGTCCACGGCCTCGATATGCAGCAGCACCGTGCCCAGGCGGGAACGGACCGTGAGCACCCCGCGATCCCGGGTCCACAGCGCATCGCTTTGGTCCGTCGGTTGCGCCTGGTGCCCTTCGCTCGCCAGTTGCAGGGCCATCACGAAGGTGTCGGCGGTGGCCACATCTTCGAGATCGCCATAGTCACGGCTGTAGAAGCGGACCTCGTAGCGCCCGGGCGGCAGCTGTGGCCATTCGTCTGGCGAGGGCAGGGCCGGCGCGGCCTGCTGGCTCGCATCGATCGGCCGGACGACCTGGTCGTCGAGCAGTCGATCGAGCTTCAGCAACAGCGCGTCTGCATGTGCGCGGTCTTCGAGCGTCAGGCCCGTGCGCATGTTCAGGATCTCCTTCATCATCAGACGAAGTTCCTGAGCGATGGCACGTTCAGCGCGCTGCTCGATGGAGCGCAATGCGTCAGAGGTGGTGCTCATATCGGGGCTCCTTTGTGTGAGCAGAAAGCAAAGTTGGGGGGCGAAGCCACGCGGAACTGGATCAAGGGGAGCCAGGTCACACGGGCTTGAGCGACTCAGGTGGAAGCCGATGTGGCCTTCTCCGGGCTTGCGGGGACGATGGCCAGGACATCCGACGGCGGCTTGCGGCTACGACGCGCGGGCGTCGCGCTGGCTTGTGCGGCGGGCACTGCTGCGAGTGCGGCGACCGGCAGTGCTTCGACCGCGATGTCGCCGGTCGTGCTTGCCACACGGCGCAACTGTTGCCACGGCAGCACGAAGAGTGAGTGCAGCAACCAGCGCACGAAGGCGCCGATCCGCTCGTTGCGCTCCTGCCTTGCGTGCGCACGTCGCAAGGACTCTTTGCACGAGAGATAGAGCGCCAGGTGGGCGCTTTTCATCTCGGCATCGCGCTCCAACTGGGCGAGGACTTCCTGGGCGAGGGTGGGATCCTCCCGCACGCGTTGGTAGAACTCGACCCAGGCTTTCTCTTCCTCGGCAATGACGCTGGGGCGCCGGGGGCGAGGACGCTTCTCTGGGGACATGGTGGGCTCCTGGTTGTTGACAGGGGGGCACCCGTTCCCAGGGGGAGACGAATGAGGCTCCCCGGGCTTGCATGTCTGCACGACGTGGCTACGCTGGAGGCCTCTCCTTTCAGGAAGGACCAGCATGTTGCGCGCAGGTGATTCACTCAGGTTCACACCCGCCGAAATCGAGGAGTTCCGATCGCTCGGAATCGATTTCGACGGTGTGCGAACACAGACCGACGTCGAGACGGCGCTGGTCCAATGGACGGGCGTGCTCGACGAAGAGCGGCCTGATCTGCTGGAGAAGATCGCGTTGGAACTGGCCAGGGCCAAGGAGGTGTCACCACCTCCACGACTCAGCGTCGTTGGCCCCGTGTGCGGTTGTCCTGAGCGATCTTGATCCAGCGGTCGGCGATCGTGTCCAAGTAGACGAGATCGTCGGCCTCGATGTCGCCCGACTTGCGAAGACGGGCAATGACTTCCTTGACCAGTTGAGGGTCTTCCTTGGCGAGTTGGATCGCCAGGGCTGCGATGCGCGAGCGGTAGCCGAGCATGCTCAGCCCTCCGCGTTGCGCAGGGTCTCGGCGTCCGCGGTCGCGCCCGAAGACGGGGACAGCGGACGCAGCAGCGCGGCCAGAGGCCGCGACTGCGCCAGGGAAGGGCGGGGCTGGCCCGATCCTCCCAGCAGCACGCAGGTGCGTGCGCTCAGCGATCTGCAGGTGATCGATGCGTACATGGTGTTCTCCTTTGAAGAAAGAGGAACACCTCGCCCCCATGGGAACAGTGTTCCCATGGGGGGGCTTCGCCCGTGAGGGCAAAGAGGCTCAGTGGCAACGCACAGGGGCGTGCCGCAAAGGCCCTGCATGCCGGGTGGCAGCTGGGCGGACTCAGGACTGAAAGGCTCCAGATCGGACGAACCGACGAGGGTAGGGCGGCGGCTGGCTCAAAGGCCGAAGCACGCCACCTGGGGGACGAGGAGGCGGGTAACGACCGCGACGCCAGCTGGGCTGGACTTCGTGCCCCCAATGAAGGGTGGCGACGAAGGCTGTGCAGACACGATGTCCGCGAGAGCCATCCCAGTATGGGCAGGCGTCTCAGCTTCCTCAAGCGTGCTCACTGCCGAAAGGCAGGAAGCCAGCCGCAATGCGCCGTGATCGGGGGATGTGTGGCTGGAGTTGGCTCTTTGTCTGCTGAGGATGTGGGGCTGTATCGGCTCTGACGATCCTGCGGATGCAGGGGCGCGCCTATAGGAGCGCCGGCCCCCTCGCTCAAGGCTGCTGCAGGTCCTGTGCCGTGTAATTACATGAAGTATTAAAAAATAGGATAATCTTGGTAATCTTCCTATGGAGCACGCCATGACCGCCATCCGTGACACTGCAGCTTTCGCTACCTTGGTGGGCACCCCAAGCGAGGTGCGCAGCCGGCTCGACAAGGTCAAAGCCGAGCAGGTGATCGTGCTGCCCGTAGCACGGGCGGACGCCGAGCATGCAGGCGTGCTGGCCCAGACGCTCGTCAGCGTCATGTCGTTCATCAACGAGGCGCTGCGCGAACAGAACGAGCAGACCCTGAAGGATTTGGTCAACGCCGTGGTGCCCAAGGCACCTCCCGAGCCGACCTTGCTTCGCGAAGCGGCGATGCTCGCACGTTCGCGCAAGGCCGTGTTGGCAAGTGCGGACTGGCTGACCGCTGCAAAGCTGGCCGAACTGGCTGGATTGAGCGCAAGCAATCCGAGCACGCAGCCCAACAAGTGGAAGCGCCAGCGTCAGATCTTTGCGATCCATCACAACGGCGTCGATTACTTTCCCGGCTATGGCCTGGACCCGGAAACCGACTGGAGGCCACGTAAAGCCCTGAAGTCCGTCCTGGAGGTCTTTGGCGACGAGAAGGATGGCTGGGGGTTGGCCTACTGGTTCCTCTCGGCCAACAGCTTCCTGGGTGGCCGACGCCCGCAGGATGTGCTGGCGACCCAGCCGGAGCAGGTCGTTGCTGCTGCCAGCGACGAGATGGAGGGCGTTGTGCATGCCTAAGCCGCGCAAAACCGCCTCGGCCGCCGTTCAGGCATCTCCCGCGGACGGCGGCGGCACCACAACTCCGGCGCCACCGGCGACGCTGCATATCACTGCGTGGACACTGCCCGCCAAACAGGTGCTGCACCGTGTGCATCAGGACCAGTACCGAGCCGACCAGTTCAATCCGGGGCTGAAGGGCAACGCGCGTTTCAGTCCGATCCACGATGCCAAGGGCGATCACATCCCGACCCTCTATGCCGCGGTCACCTTTGATGCGGCCGCCATGGAGTCCGTGTTTCATGATGTCTCGCATGCACCCGGCTTCAAGCACTACGACAAGCGCAAGCTCGAAGGGCAAATGCACTCCGAGCTTCAGGTCGAGCGCGAGCTGAACCTCGCCGACCTCAGCAGCGTGCCGTTGCGCAAGCTGGGTGTGCAGCGCAAGCAGCTCATTGACACCGAAAAGGACCAGTACCCGGCGACGCAACGCTGGGCCGAGGCTATCCATGCCCAGCATCCGGACATCCAGGGCTTGTCCTGGATCTCGCGCCAGGACGATTCGGCTCGCGCGGTGATGCTGTTCGGTGACAGGATCCCCCAGGGTGCGCTGCAGCAGGTTGGCGATTCGCGCAGCCTGCTGACGGACGAGCAGAGCTATGGGCGGCTACTGACCCTGGCTGATCGGATTGGCGTGGACATCGTGCCGGGCAAGGGGATGCCCTAGTTCAAACCTGGGAATCAGGCGGGTCTTCTCCCGCAAGACACTCTCTCAGCAAGATGACATGGCGCGATACGAACGAACCCAGCCCGGCAATCCACACCAGTTGACCATCCGGCAGCACCTGCTGCCCAGTCGGACCATCTCGCGTTTCTGTGGGCGCGACGGCCTGGTGCATATGCGCTTGTCCGAGCGGGCCGTCGAGCTTCGGCTCAGACCGGACAACCATCTCTTTTGCACGATGAGGTCGTGGGATCAGCGAGCCGAGTCTGGCTTTGGCAAAGCGATTGAGGACGGCTACCAGGTCATCGCCGATCGCCTCGTCAGCCGATCACTGACGAGCCTCGCTGCGGACATGCACGGTGCGATCACGGAGATGTACCTGCTTTGGCGGTACCGATGCCTTCGCGCCCGCGACCCGCTGCCAGACCTAGCTATCAACGGTGTGACAGGAAATCCTGATCTCGATCTGGACGCTCAGGAGCAACTGGAAAAAAGCCGGGTGATGTTCATCAAGCCCGATGGCACGCTGCCAGGACGGGTAGTGGCGGGCATGATGCTGCAGAGCGCCATTGACAGTGACTGGGAGAGCGGTGCCCATGCCATGCGCTGGGGCGTCTTCTCCAGTGGCGAGCTGGAATTCCTGGTTCCGGACGCTTTCATCGACCAGCCGATCCTGCCGGTGGCGCCCGGCATCTGTCTCGCCGCTGGCGCCAGCGACGCGGAACTGACCTTGGAAGAAGTGGCTCGGGTAAATCGCGAAGCCGTTCGGGCTGCCAGCAAGTACTGGTTCGTCCATGACGTCGTCCGTTGCCCGGTGATGCGGGCAACTGCGCCCTGAGTGGCTTCCCCGAGGTGCAGACGGCGTGAAGCGCTCAGTTCAGATGCTGATGCAGCAGCCGCTGGAACTCGGGGCGCAGCGTGCCGGAGGCATCGATCGACAGGACGTCAGGCGGGCCACCGGGCCAACACAGCTGTCCCTGCACACCATCGAATGTCAGCACGGCACGATCAAACACCCGCTTTTCGGACAGTTTTCCGTCTAGTAGCTGTAGGACCGTGACCATATTGCCTTCGATCCAGAGCCACTGCCGAGCACCGTCGACGAGCGCCTGTAGCTGCACCAGTTCAATCTCCACAAGACAGCCATGGGCGGCATTGAACAGCTGGAGCACGGTGTACCGGACGGGCATGGAAAAGGGGGGGCGGTGCGCGGGAATGCTTGATTGTCACCGCGCCGGGTGCTTGCCGCTCCTATGGGGACATCCAGTAGATGCCATGGCCGGACCTTCGCGGTGCTGCCCAGACCTGAAAACGTAGCGCTACACGACTCAGCTGTGGGCGACCAGATCAGCCTAGCGAGTAGCTCGGCGTTCCCGAACATGCTCACGCCATAGGGGGCAAGTTCGGGAGGCGCACCTGGCCCTCCGAGGCCCCTGCAGCCAGCAGGCTCATCTTGGACCCGAAGAATGGCGGCCTGAACATCCTCAAGGCAGAGGTCAAGAGCCGCTCTGGCATGACGACGGCCGTCATCAATGAAGCCAGAGCAGCGCTTTGTGCCAACAGCGGGCTCCCGTCGCCGCATGCGCTCGCGTTCGTCGCCGACCGTTCGAACGAGGCCGGCGACACGGTGCTCAGCAATGCATTGGACAAGGCCCTGCTCATGGACGGTATTCGCGCCTCCCAGGTCTCGCACATGCTGTTCACGTTCTCCGGCAACGACCCGTTGAAGTTACTGAAAGCCAACCTGCAGTCCTATGCCGGGCCGGTCCCGCAGCACTATGTCGGCCTTCGTGTCGAAGGACACCAGGACTTCATCAAGGCGGTTTTCGCGGCTATCGGCACGGGAGGCAAGTAATGGCTGCGACGCTTGAGGAACTGAGAGCCAACATCGACGCGGCCATTGTGCCTGGATACCGGGCTCGACTCCTCGCCCGCGGCCAGGCGCGCGCAATGATCTGGCGCGATGGCGCTCTGCCGCAGGACGCACCGAACTTCGGCGTCGAGCTATCGGACGACCTGCTGGCCTATGGCTACTCGCTGTTGCAGCATGGCCTGCGCTACATCGACATGGGCGGCGATGGGGAGACGGCCCGCAAGGCCTTCGAGGTGGCCGCCGAAGCGCTCGAAGCCGTTGTTGCGCGAGGGGCGGCCAGCGCGGAGCGCGACTTCCATCGCCTCGTCGCTGCGGCGGCCTATCACTTGGGGCGCTTTTCGGCGCGAGCCTATTCGTTGCTGTATCAGGGGTTGGACGCCCAGTTCCACGGGTTTGATCGTCGCGACCTCAATCGGCGATCTCGGCAAGTTCAATTTGGAGTATCTGGGGCCTGGTCACGTGGACCGCGGCTCAGCGCAGCGGCCTTGACAGGAGATAGCGGTGGAGGAAGAACTGATTCAGAATCAACCTGAGAAATCTTCATCGGCACGACATCAACCTGACGTGTGTCGTCTCCGGTGAGCCTGTCAAGGCACCCAATGGCGGAATGCCGAAGCGCTACAGCTCCAGCGCTTTCGTGGTCGATGTCTGACAAGGGGCGTTCACTTGGCGGGACGGGACACTAGCTCGGACGAGCTTTGCCGAGTGCCACGACGGCCTCGTCAAGCTTGGCGGACAAGCCAGTCAGCGTGCTCAGGCCAACCTCTCCAGCCTGCAACTTCTCCCCAAGCTCAACGAGGTTCTTCTCGACGGATTCTCGTGCCACCTGCAAGGCTTTCAAGCGTGTTCTCATAGACGCAATGTTCCCGCGCAGCTCCAAGATGGCCTTGTCGTCTACCAGCAAATCGCCATCCGCTTGCTGAAGATCGGCTTGCGCTTTGACCAACGCGGATCGAGCCACTGCGACCGCCTTGTTTGCCTCGTAGCGGCGTTTGTCGTAGTCCTTCTTAGCCGCTTGGTCAGGGCAGACATCGTATGGCTTGTCACCGCAGTGCAGCTCGACGGATTGAAGCATTGCTTGAGCTTCGTCGACAGCAGTTCGCTTGGACGTCAGAGCCGCCTGAGCGGATGATCGCGCCTGACGGTGTTGGTCGCGTTGAGAAGTCCGGGATTGCAGGGACGACGTGTTGCTGGAGATCTCAGAGTTCGTCGAGTTGATAGATGCTTGCACCTTCCCCTTCTCGGCCACTGTCGCCTCTACAGCACTCTTTAGCTTCGCGACCGCAGCCACTTCCGAGCTAAAGACTTCACGAATTCGTGTGACTGCTGCCAGCTCATTGGAGATGGCCTTTTCCAGCTCGTCGCGGCGCGCCTTTGCCTTGCCGTTCAAATCCTGGCTGTAGGAGTCGATAGCAGTGCTTGCTGTAGTGACAGCGGATCGAAAAGTGCGCAGTTCAAGAAGGGTGAACAGTGACTTCTCCGTTCTCTCCTTCACTCGGGTGGCAGGTTCAGCAAAGAATGGTCGGAGGATGGTTTCGAAGCTGGATGTTCCGGTTCCTGCCGGCGCACCAGAGGTCGCGTTGAACGCACTCTGCAGGACGATCCAGTCGTCCAAGAAGGCAAAGTTCCAGGCGAGGTCGTCCTTATTGGCTATGCGGCTTGCAAGGTCGGCAACTTCGGCAGGCTTGCTATGCGTGCATATTCGAAGATCCCACACCATCGGGGCGAATTCCCGCAACTCGGGCCAAGGCTTTGCCAAGGACAGTGACTTCTCAGCGCCTTCGACCTTGGCGATAATCCGTTTCGACGCGGCACTCGCTGACTGCCATTGCGATACTGCCCCCCCGACCGCCCCGTAGGATCGCGCGTCCTCAGTGAGTGCCAAGACCCTGACTGTCTCTGCAGAGATCTGGACATCCAACGGATCGTTGAGAACCACCGGTGCCGCTGTATCGAGCAGACGGCTGTACGGAAGTGAAGATTGAGATGGTGGAGCGAACGTCGAAGCCTGGGTCGCCATTTCCTTCGTAGGCAGGCTGACTTCTGGGCCCTTTCCGAAATGCGTTGTGAGTGCAGTGACGTTGGCATTGACCGCAGTCGTGCAGGCATTGGGGTCAGGGTTGACCACACGGACGATGCTGCCACCAGGGCCCGACTTGAACGTCCAGTACACAGAGCATTTGTCCACCTCACCGGGTTTGGGGCTGCAGGTGCAATTGATCTCGCAGAGGTCCAGTCCTCCATGTGGGATGCCTCCGGGCGCCAGCGGCGTCAGATGGGGCTGCGCCGTTGCAACGGCATTCCAGAGGCAGCAAGCGATGAGCACCATCCGGTTCATGGAGTTGCTCCCAGCTGGGTGATCACATCTTGGACCTGATTTTGATCACTCGAGTTCTCCGAGGCAAAGATGTCTGCGCGCAGCCGCTGTTTTTCCTCCTGCGCAAAGCGAGCCTTGGCTTTCCAAAGCTCTTGAGCCTGCTTCAACTCACTCTCGGCGGTCTGAAGCATCGTCTTTGCGCTATCCAGTCCGCTCTCGAAGGTGGCGAGCGTGTTCCTTGTCGAGTTGAGATCATTGAATGCCGTCACGACCGCGTTCTGGGCGCTGGTCAGCCTTGCTTGAAGTTGAGTCAACTCATTGCGCAGACGCTGTTGGTTCTGCACGTACGCGTTCTTGTATTGGACGTGATCGGCGCTGTCGCATTCGTTCCAGGAAACATGGGAAATCGGGCAGTTGTACGGGACACTGATTGCCTCTGTGACCTGCTGAATGCTGTTGCGGATGTTGGCTGCGGCAGTTTGGGCGGCCGAGAGACGCTCCTCGGCCTCGGCGACGTCCATCTCCGCGGCGTCCCGCAGTGTCTGTTGCCGTTGGACATCTGCTGTCGCCTTGTCCCGGGCATATATGGCCTTGACGACGGCTTCCTGAAGCTGCTGGACTTCTACGTCAAGCTGCTCCAGGCGTTCCACTGCGGCTCGGAGGTCAATGGCTTCGACCGTAAGGACGTTTCTGATTTCGTTCGCGGCGACTCTGACCTCGCTCACGCGGGCCGTCATGGCAACCGTAGCGGCATTGCGTTTGGTCTCTAGCTGGTCTAACGTCCCTGAGACGAACGGGATGTATGAGTTCTCCACGTCGAGCGCCTGGAAGGCGAGCGTCTCGCTCAATATCGCCACCGGATACGTCTCAGCAAGCTTCCACATCACCTTGGCCAGATCGGAGAGCATATCCCTCTGACTTTTGAGGGCGGTCTCCACCGTCGCAAAATACGCAATAGCGCTCCGCGCGTCAGATACTTCGGAGACGCAGGCGAGCAGATCAGACATTCGAAGCCTGATCGCCCCTCGCGTTGCGTCAAAGCCGGTTGTGGGCACGACGCCCGAGTCGGGAAGCCGAGCGTCGAAAGTTGGAGTAGGTAGTTCTCTGATGCGCCTCCTCGCTTGATCCAGCGCCTCCTGGAACTCCGTTGGCGACTGAGGGGAGGGCGGTGGGGCTTTCCCAAGCGCTACGTTGCCGGTGGCTTCTTGGCTCCACGCCAGCCAATCCAAGCTTGTGGAGGCGGTGTCATAGAAGTCATACAAGCTGGCCAAGAGCTTGGCCCAGGTGAATAAGCTGGTTGCCATGTCATGTTCTCTCTACCGCCGACTCGCCTGCCTAGAGGTCCCCTATGAACCCCCTGGCCCTCGGCGCCGCGGCATACCACGCCTGCTCCGAGCAGGTCGACCGGCACAACGCGGCTTGAGAATAGGCGCAATTGACTCGGCGCAATTAAACAGAGCATTGGTCAATTTCGCAATACGTTTTGTAACGCCAAACCGCGTCAATCAGCGCATACCTCAGCCACGTGGAAAGCGGCATCACACGTTTGTGGTATTACCAGATGTAACGCTTGACGCTACTATTCCCTGACACCGAAATGGAGGGGACTATGCGGCGAGATATCAAGCGTTCAGGTGGCCTGGCTCTTTTGGCTCTCGTGGCGTTGATGGGACTGAGTGCCTGTACGACCACGCTGACGGCCTCGAAGGTCGGCAATTTCGACAAGGTCGTCAAGGGGCAGGTCTATTACCTGCCGCGAGCCGAGTTTCAGGTCAACCTCTCCCGGGAGTTGAAATCCTGCAACGTGGTCTATCAGGATGACGCGCAGGCTGCCCTGGCTTGGCTGGGCGCCCAGCTTCAGTCGGCGAGAGGGGCCGACACCCCGGAAGATGCGCTCAAGATCATGGACGCGATCGTGGCAGACCCAGTATTGAGTCGAGGCGATGTGCAGCCGGGGATCAATGCCGTGCTGGGTTCCAACTGGCTGCAGCGCGTGGTGGTGACTGCCGCAGCGCAACCGCCAAAGCCCGGTTCCAAGCAAAAGGGAAAAGCTGCCAAGGACACGCGCGAAGTCAGCGACGACGGCTTGAACAAGCTCAGCGCGGCGATTCGGCAATTGAATCTGCGACCCGAGCTCAAACTCGAAGTCGATGTGACGGCGCAAGTCGTTCCGAGCTTTGCGCCCGATGCCAGCCATGCCTATTCGCTGGACTACGCGCCGATGGCAGAGGGCTTGAAGGCCACCGACTATACGGTGGAGACGTATCCGGGTGGCACTCTCAAGTCGGTCAATGTCACGATCGACGACCAGACCGGCCCGGCCATCCTCAGCGCGATCGGTGGCATCACGAAGCTGACAGCGGCGGCAAGCGGCTTCCCCCTTCCCACGGCCAATGCTGCCAAGGCCGTGCCATTCCAGTCGTTCGGCGACTGGCAGGACGCCCAGGCCGAGCGCGCCGTTGCATGCAAGGCCGACATTCGATGGAAGCTCTATCAGAGGGATGGACTGGAAGCCCAGTCCGAGGCCGGTGCCGAGACCTCTCTTGCGCTGCAAAAGGACGTCGACAAGCTCAATGACGAGCAGGTCAAGGCCATCGCGGCGCTGGAGAAGGCGCAGGCCGCGTTGAAGGAGTTGGACGAGAACGACCCGAAGCGTCCCGAGGCCAAAGCGCAGGTCACCAAGGCCGAGAGCGATTCCAAGCTCGCAGCAAAGCAGGTGCTGGACGCCAAAGCCAAGCTCACGGGTGCTCAGCAGGCGGCGGCGAAGGTTGTCACGCGCCTGGCGTCCGTGCGCAAGGCGCTCACCGTGATGAGCTCAACGACGTTCCGGCCAACGCCGGCCGTGTTGAGCCAGGATCTGCCTGGGGCCGTCGAGGCACTTCAGGCTTGGCTGGCACCCGATCCTTGCAAGGGTGACAAGCAATGCGTGCATCCTGACCGGTCGCGTCTGGCCGCAGCCATGTCCGCACAGGTTGCGCTGTATGCCCCGTCGCTGCCTGGCGATCGCAGCAACGACGTGGGCGAGGTGGGGGTCTTTTATCGGCAGCCCTTCAAGAGTACCTTGTTGGTCTGCAAGGCGCAGGTCTGCACCTCTGGAGGGGCTATCGTGGCGACGCCAGACGTCGTGCTGGTCTCGTCCCTTGTCGACGTACCGCAGTTGGGAGCCTTGGCGGTATTACCGCTGAAAAACGGTCCATTCCAGAACAACACGATCACAGCGTCGTTCGCAGAAAGCGGCGCCCTCACCAAACTGGCCTACAAGTCCAACGCGGCGGCGGCGAAGGCTGCCGAGGTGTTCGAGTCTTCGGCGGACGCGCTCATGAAGTTCCGTGAGGCCAAGCGCAATCAGGAAACGAGCAAGCTGGAGGCCAGCGCGTCCGAGCTGGCGGCCAAGAAGAAGCTCATAGACGCCCAGCTGGCACTGGAAAAGGCGCAGGCGGATCTGGACAAGTTCCGGGAAGGCAAGTCCACTTCGGCGACGGAGTAGGGCAGTGGCCAGCTCCTCTGGAGGTGATCGCTCTGCGCGTCCGGTCGGCCGGGCAGAGCTGCTGCCTGGCGTTTCTGATCCCCGTCTTTTGGCGGCTTATGCGGCTGCGCAGCCCTGGCTCAGGCGCAGCTACGTCACCGGGCTTGGTATTGGCTACGCCCGCAAAGGAGGACGACCAACG
Organism: Roseateles flavus; assembly: GCF_039872765.1. NCBI lineage: Bacteria > Pseudomonadati > Pseudomonadota > Betaproteobacteria > Burkholderiales > Sphaerotilaceae > Roseateles > Roseateles flavus. The sequence continues at coordinate 39,923 of NZ_JBDPZC010000007.1, forward strand.
CGGGAGCTTGCGTTGTCGGTCCATGTGAGCAAGCGCCTCCCCGATGGCGAGCTGAGCGCGCGCCAGCGCTTTCCTCGCACCTTGCTGGGGGTTCGGGTCGATGTGGTCCAAGCCAACCTGCGGCCTCACCTGTCGCAGGAGGAGGTGCAGGCACGTCGCCGCACGGCGGCCATCCCGCTGCGGCCGGGCGTGCTTCTCAAGACGGAGGGGGGCGACCTGGGAACCGTTGCATTGATGGTGCGTGGCCGCACCTCCGGGGAGAACTACGTTTTGGGGGCAGGTCACGTCATGCTTCAAAGTGGCACCACGGTCTTTCAGCCGAACAGCTCAGCTGCGAAGCGGCTGACCATCTCGGTGGAGCAGGTCGAGCGATCGCTGGGGGATGCAGGCATCGCTTCCTATACCGGCAGGGCCGCAGAGAATCGGCCCTATGGGACGGACCTTGTCATCGGGCGTGTGAGGGACGTTCGGCTCGACGACCGGCTCACGATGTCGGGCGCATTCAGTGGCTTGACGGTGGGCAAGGTCGACTGGGTTGGGCAAAAGCCGATTACCTATGCCGATGGCTTGACGCTCAACGTTCCTGGATTTCAACTGCGACCCGTCACCGAAGGGGACTCGCTTACCCAGCCAGGGGATTCTGGCGCGCTCTGGTTTGATCGGTTTGGCGCTGCGGTGGGTATCAACGTCGGGGGTAAGGACGACACCGCGGTCGCGATTGAAGGGGACGAAGCCGACTCGACCCCTTGGGCGTTTGCCTGCCACCTAGTCAAAATGATGGATCAACTGGACGTCGAGCTGTAGGTCCGCGTGCATCGAAGTCCTTGTGCCGGCACAGCATCGAGACCTGGACTGAGGCATGCGAGGCATGTGGCAAGTCCTGGGCCATGAATGCGGCTGGTCGCATCTTCGAGCCAGGGGCGGTCAATTCAGGTGCTGATGGTACAGCCCCTCGATCACTAGCTGTGCATTGCTGTCGCCGAGCAGGGTCTCAATGTCGATGGCTTCCCGGACCGGCGCGGTTAGCGCGCTGGCGGTGTCAGGTGATGGCATGTTGTTCTCCAGGGAATAAGGGAACACACACCTCCCCAGGGAAGCGGTGTTCCCGGGGGAATGAGCGAGCGCGCGACGCGCTCGGGCCAAGGCAGGTAACGCCTGCGGCGCCCCGACAAAGCCGGGGGAGCTCCCGAAGGAAGCGGTGGACGCTCCATGGTGCGAGCACGACAGCGTGTCGGCAAGTCCTGCGATGCCGTTCGTTGCGCAAATGGCAGACGCTAAGGCGGCTTTCGCATGGCGTCTGGTGAGTGCGCGGCTCCGCGCGCGGGGCTCTTGAAGACACGAGCCGGTCGGCGAACTTGGGTGGTCGGAAGCCCATTGCCTTCTAGGCTGGCTCTCGCATGAGATAGGCATTTGGGGCGACATCCGGATTGCTCCGACTTTTCGAACGCCTCTGGTTTTACGTTCTTTCGTCAGCCTTCGTTGGGCAGCTCGAAGTAGCTCTCCCCGGTGGCATCCAGTACGAGCCGGCCCAGTCTCAGAAACTCCATGCCGAGTATGGCCTCATACGCTCGAGTGCCATCGCACAGCGGCACTCCTGAGACCTGCGCCGCCAGCGGACGCCGCATGCCCGGGAGCTGGAGGTTCACGAGGTAGTTGCCATGGGTGCGCTCGCCGTGCATAGATTTGGTTGGTGCTGAGTCCTGACCGAGACTCGTTGCGCCAAGGCGCTGAAGGAGTTGCTCATCAACATAGCCAATGTCTGCCCCGGTATCGAGCAGTGCTCGGATCGGCTGCGCCAGAGTTGGGGTGGCAATGCCTCCGACAGGGAATTCCGGTATTCCAGCGATGGTCAACGAGATGACTGGCGACACATAGGAATTGGGAATTTGCTCATAGCCTGGTCGGCGAGCAAGCGTGATGGGTATGCGAAGCATGGGGTGTTTGAAATGAAAAGAGGGCGTGGTGCGTACCTGAGCGAAGTGCAGACCACGGCGGACGAAGGTTTGTTGGCTATCGCTCAGGTGGTCCTCAGCACCTGCTTGCGGAACTGCGGCCATAGCGTGAGCTTGTGCGTGATGTAGGTGACGAACTTGCCCGGAGCCTGCTTGTCGGGGACCGTGTTCGGCACAGCGTCGGCCGCCTTCCAGAGTCCGAACATGATGATCTCGCTGCCCACGGGGAATCCGGCGAGCCAAGCGCTGTCTTCGTGCGCGACGCTGACTTCGAAGGTCTCGACCAGGTTGGGCGTATCCGTCTTGCGATACATCGACAAGCAGTTGAGGAAACTGTTCTTGTGGGATGTTCCCGCCTTGGGCGTATGTAGAGCCCTAACAACCCCGACGATAGCGATGGGGTGTGCGTTCGCAGCCAGCGTGCGAATCGACTCCCAGGCGTCGTCGAAGTGCTTGCGTTCGAAGTAGAAGTTCTTCCAGGGGATGCGCTTGGTGCCCAGTCGCAGGACGAGGTGTCCGGCCAGATCTTCATCGGACTCGCAGACCGAACGCAGGGCCAGCAGATCGGCAGTGGTGCGCAGATAGCGGTCGAGCTTCTTTTCAGAGGTCTCGATGTCGGTGGCCACCTTGCCGCCACCTGAGGCCAAGCGAATGCCTGGGGCGCCTGCAGGTTGTCCGGGCTGGCTGCGGCGGCGCAGGCCGTTGTGAAGAGCCAGCAGCCGCAGTTCACGCTTCCCGTCCTCCAGGGCGCTGAGGAAGTCCGGATCGGAGTCGGCGGCGATGATCTTCAGCTTGCCTTCAGCGTCGTACCGGCAGCCAGTGGCGTGGGTCGCATGGCTCCTGAGACCGATATAGGGTTGAACTTCGACGGGCTCAATGCGGTTCGCGCGATTCTGCAGGTGACGCGGCACGAAGCGCACCTCGCACTGACAGCCTGGGTCGTCGCACACCAGCGTTGGCAATGCGGTGCTCGCATCCTCCATCTGCTGAAGACCTTCGACGGTGTAAAGCACTCCTTGCCGATCCATGGCGGATCGCATCTTGACGCCTTTTCCCATGCTTGTGATGACTCCGATCTGAGGCGGCCCTCTGGCTGGGGCCATTGACGATGAGCTTAGCTCAACAATCCACTGGCTGGACCTGTACGGGGTTGCGTCGCAACGGCTGGTGGCCGGCATCCTGACGAGCGATCGGCGTCTGGCGACGGATGTGGCGAAGCGGGCAGGGCGTTCGGGAATGGGCACGCCTGCTATAGACTCGCTCCCGGACACTCTCGAGTGGAGTTGCGGCATTGCGCCTCGACTCGCTCTTCCATGCAAAGGCTGATATGGCTCGCAAACGCACGGCTCAGGAAATCGACGCGGAAATCGCGAGGCTCCAGAAGGAGCGTGAGCATGCTCTTTCGGCCGAGCGGGCTGGAGTCGTGGCACGCATGAAGGAGGCCATTGCCTACTATCAGATCACGGCGCAGGACTTGGGGCTGGGCACTGGTGTGCGAAAGCGATTGAGCGCAGCGCCCAAGCCCAAGCGGGCAGGACGCGGTGTGGGGCTCAAGGCCAAGCCCGCAGCCAGTCGCGTCAAATACAAGGACGATGCCGGACACACGTGGTCAGGCTTTGGCCCCAGACCGAAATGGCTTGTCGAGGCACTGGCCAACGGAAAGTCCGAAGAAGATCTGCGCGCTTGAATCGGTGCGGGTACCTCCTGCTGGTGCGCTGGCCTCGCAACGGTGCGTCCTGGCCTAGTCAGTTGACGCGTCTCTAGGCGAAGCGGCAAGCCTCAGGGACCTCTATACGGCACTCGCCGGGTCCTTCACGATGCGCATGATCCGGCGGTGCCCTTGCGCTGCGGCCACTCAATGAGAACCTGAACACACGGACTGGCGTGATGCCGTCCGCGTTCAGCTCATCAAGGAGTGCCCATGAAATTCTCCAAAGCGGAGTTCGAGGCCGTCATCAAGGCGTCGACGCGCACCTTCATTCCCTACAGTCAACTCGTCCTCTCGGGCGACTATCAAGCCAGGCCGCACACCCCCATTCGGGGCGCAAAGCCCCGCATGAGCATCCCGGAACTGGCAGCCTCCATCAAAGGTTGTGGCCTGCTGCAGAACCTCATCTGCGTGAAGGGGACCCGCAACCTGCACGAGGTTTGCGCGGGTGGTCGCCGTTTGGAGGCCCTCGGCCTGTTGGTGGCTGCTGGCGATCTTCCCGAAAACTACCCGGTGCCTGTTCTTGTCGTACCCGCCGACCGTGCCCTGGCTGCCAGCCTGGCCGAGAACACGTTTCACGTTCCAATGCATCCGGCCGACGAGTTCATCGCATTCGCCAAGCTCATCGACCAAGGCAAGTCTGTCGAGGACGTTGCGGCGCTCTTCGGTGTGATGCCCCTGGTGGTCAAGCGTCGCATGAAGCTCGCGGCCGTGTCGCCCAAGCTGCTGGTGCAGTACCGACAGGAAGAGATTGACCTCCAGTGCCTCATGGTGCTGGCGTCGGTGGACGATCATGAGCGACAAGAACAGGCCTGGGCGGCCACCGCCACCTGGAATCGGCATCCGGATCACCTGCGCCGCCTCCTCACCCAAGGTGAAATCGAGTCTGATCGAAGCCCGGTCGCCAAGTACGTGACGGTCAAGGCCTACGAGAAAGCCGGGGGGCCAAGTCGACGCGATCTTTTCAGCGACAACGACAAGAAGCTCTACCTGCTCGATCCGGCGCTGCTCGACCAGTTGGCGGTGAGCAAGCTTCAGCGCAAGGCCAAGGAAGTCATGGCCGAGGGTTGGAAATGGGTGGATGTCCGCGCCCGGTTTGTGAACGACGAATACGCCAAGCACGGCGAGTTGCACAAGGGCAGACGCGAGGCCAGCAGCGAGGAAAGCGCAGAACTCGACAGCCTGGAAGCACAGGTCGCGCAGCGCAATGAGCGCATGGATGAGATTTCCGCTGACGAGGACGACGATTCCTCGCTCGCCGACGAGTACTTGCGTTTGGACGCCGAGTGCGGAGAGCTCAAGGCTCGCATCACGGCGCTTCATGTGGCCTTGTCGGTGTGGCCGCCCGAACTGGTGGCCCAGGCCGGTTGCGTGGTCTACGTTGGGAGCGACGCTGCTCCGGCGGTTCGCTACGGTCTGGTCCGCCCTGACGACCGCACGGAAATCGCCTCGCTTGCACGGACCGCCAGGGCCTACGCCCACGCGCATGAGGATGCCGCAGGCGAAGGGGCGACCGCGCTGGTGTCTCTGCCTTCTCCCAAGACCAGGCCGGTGCATTCCGAGAGGCTGATGCGCAACCTGACCGCACATCGCGTGGCAGCCATCCAGGCGGAGCTGCTCAAGCGCCCCGATGTGGCGGTCGCGACTGTGACCGCTCAGCTGGCGACCAAGCTGCTCTTGGATGGTTTTCTTCGGCTGCATAGCTGCGGTGATCCACTCACCCTGACGGTGATGGACACCCACGCGGCGCTGCCGGATGAAGCCGACGACATCAGAGACTGCGAGGCTTGGCAGGTGGTGGATGTTCAGCGGCAGAAATGGCTGGCCTTGGTGCCGCGAGAAGTGGATGCGGTCCTGCCCTGGGTGCTTCAGCTGGACTCGGCCTCTCTATCGGAGCTGTTCTCCTGCTTGGTCGCACTCAGTGTCACGGGTGTCTATGGGACCGAGTCCACGCAACAGCGCACCGATGGGATTGCGCTGGCGATGGGGGTGGACTTCAGCAAATGGTGGAGGCCTACCGCGACGGCTTACTTCAATCATGTTTCCAAGGCGCGCATCGCCGAGGTCGTTGTCGAAGCTGTGGGTGTCGAGGCCGCAGCGTCGCTTCAAACACTCAAGAAGGATGCCGCTGCAAGCCGGGCCGAGCAAGTCGTAGCGGCCACCGGGTGGTTGCCCTCGGTTCTTCGCCTACGCGATCCGGCGCCAGCGGTGCCTGCTGATGGAACCGAAGCCGACGAAAGGGATGCCAAGGACGTCGATCCTGGCGACGAACAAGCTGGTAGTGGCGACGAGGACGAGGACACGAGTGGGGCGGCCGGCATGCTGGTGAAGGAGGTATCCGGCGAGCATATGGACGACGACGATGCCCCCGTGCCAGGTCCGGAAGCGGGCTTGATGCATACGGCGTGAACCGCACCACGTCAATGGCCCGGCGCCCATGCAGGTAGCCGGGCCATCGGCGTTCTACCCATTGAATGTCTTGTTGACGTTGAGCTGCGATACGGTCGCTGCGGCGTGAGGCAAGCTCAGATCAGTGGCCTGCGCTCGGGACATCCATCGCCTGCTCACAGTTGCCTCTTGCTGGACGCACGGGACAGTGCAGTGAATGCAAGTGGCCCGGTGGACTCCTCCGCCAGCAACTGAGCGTGCCGTGTCGCTGATCGAGGCGCTTGCCGGCCCGGGCGAAGGCGTCTCCGTCAGGTGCCCCCGCTGGCATCGGGATGCTCACCTGGAGGGCTCCCATCCCCAGCATCCGCGCTGTCACGCGGACCACGCGGTCGCAGAGGCGGCGAACCGAGGTAGGCGCCGGAGGCTCGGATGCGATGGTGCCCGGCCAATTCCGCAGCCGATTTCCGCGCCACCTGATCCAGCCCGGGTGACCCCGACCCGCAGCCACCCCGGATGGGAGGCAGTTCACCCCCGGACTTGCCGATGTAGTGGTCGATCATCGCTTCGTGGCGAAGGCCGTGAGCAGTGGCCCCCAGGCCACCCTCGGTGATCTTGAAGCGCGCCATCACGTAGTCGAAGCGCCGCAGATTGCGCTGGAGACTGTGGCGTGGGTCACCCAAGTGCGCATCGCTCCCCTGAGCCACGGCCTGGGCGAACTCAAGTGCCGCAACCCGCTGGGGCGTGTTGACGGGCACGTAGCGCGGTCTCCCTCCCTTGGCTCCTTCCTTGATCAGTACGTACAGGTCTGCCTCTCGGCGATCCGGAGGGAATCCTGTCGCCTCGAAAGGAACGACGTTCCGATGGGGGCGGAACATCACCGACTCTTTGCGCCGCAGGCCCATCACACGGATCAGCCGCAGCGAAGCGCCGACGAAGCGGTCATAGCGGCAGACCTCGCCGATCAAGGTGTCGATGTCGATCCCAGCGGCCGTCCAGCTCTTGTCCCGCTGGGCGTACTCGTGGCGCTGGTATTCCTCCGGGGCCAGCCCGTAGTGCGCGGGCTTGCGGATGAAGCCCGGCTTGCCAAGCCAAAGCGCCAGTCCTCGCAGGAAGCTCAGGTAAGTTTGGATCGTCGCTGGGGCGAGTTGCTCCCTTTGCCAGATTGCAACCATCGCCCGGATGTGTCGGTCCCCCAGGTTGCGTGGATCGGGCACCGTCCTGAATCCGGCCTTGAGCTTCAGGTCGCGGAAGAACCGATGCAGGAAGTCGGCCCGCTCCTGGCGCGTCTTGTGGGAGACGGTTTTCTCCAGCGCGGTGTGCTGGGCGTTGTGGTACCGGATCAAGAGGTCCAGCACTTGAAGCGGGCCGACCTCGCCAGGGCGGTGGTGGTCGATCACCGGGCTGGATGGGTGGAGGCCTGCGTGCTGCGTGCGCGGGGGCTGGTGACGGGCGTTCCGCCTGGGGGGGATGGCGCCGGGCTTGCTGCGAGCAGTGGGGCGTTGGTTGGGGATCGACATGACGTTGCTCCGAGGTTGAAGCCTTGCGCTGTCCCGGCAGCACACAGGAAGGATGAGGAGGAATCCATGGATCGACGCGAGCGCGGACTCCCATGCGCGGGCGAAGCGTGGCCGGGTACTTCGGCAAGGCGTGCGGCCACGGCCATGCGATGCCTACCCAGGGTTTGCCGCCAGCGTGCAGATGCGCACCGTGCAGCTCGGTCGGTCTTAAAAATGAACACGTTGATCCGTCCCGCATTCGCATTTCTGCGTTCGTCGGGGGTTGGGATGAGGTCCGGTCTCGAAGGGCTCGGGCAACATCGGCGCCAAGGTCATGCCTTGCGCGCAGCTGGGGGATCAGTCCTCGATACGTAGCGCCATCCACCTGCATGGGTCCGCCCCTGACCGAATGTCCAGGGCAGTGCCAGGTTCACGAGCTGAGGCACACGGGGAGCCCGTCGGGGCAAACACAACCGTGTGCTGCGCAGTGCGCGCGCTCGAAAGGATGGCGGGAACAGGGGCGCGGCATCGGGTGCCGGCCGCTTGAACTGCTCGAATGCAGGGCTCGCTTTCTGGAAGCGTCTGGCAGAGGGTTGCCAGCCGTGCGCTGCAATGCTCTACGGGTTGAACAGCTTCGGGCATGAGCTCTCGGGATCATGCCGAGCCTTGGCTCAGGGGCCAGGGCTTGAAGAGGCGGGTAACGTCCGCTACGCTTTTCGCTCCGCGATGGAGCAGGCCAGGAGGCCTCGGGAGTCTGTAGTTGACACCGGGCAGGCGAGGGCGGTCAACGGCAGTCCACCCCTTGGTAGCCGCGGCGGCGGGACTTGCGGGTGGCACTTGAAATCGCAACTCCAGGGGCGTTTATCTTGCAAAAGGGCGCTGGAGCCAGGCTGCGAGAGGGCTTGACTTGCTTTTGCTTGGCCTCTGGTTTCGACCGGCAGCGTTTCGACGTGCTGCCGAGGTCCATGCCACTGCACCTGCTGCGACTGAGGTCTTGACCCACCGTGTTCCGGTGAGACCGTGGAGGGACACGGAAGGCGCTCAGATCTGGACACTTGCGAAATCGATCCGTGGTCGGGTTCGGGATGGAGTCGAATGCGACTGCAGGTCGAGCTGATCGCGAGAACTCTAGGTTCACTGGCGAATTCCGTGTGGAAGGCCAGCATCGCCGTAGCGATGCTGGCCATTGAGCCCATCACACAGGAGTTTCCAATGAGCTTTGTCGTTCGAGCGGTGGATGTCGGTTCCGGCAACACCAAGTACATCAGCAGCATCGTCAGCGGCGAGATACGGTGCGCAAGCTTTCCTTCCATCGCCTACCCGAGCATGCGTGAGCCGTCGAGTCTGCCCGGATTCGAGCGGCGAAAGACGGTGGCCGTTCCCATCAACGGGTTGTTCTACGAGGTCGGCCCGGATGTCGAGCTGGCTGCGGACACGTTCCGGGCGACACAACTGCATGACCGCTACAGCGAGAGCCCCGAGTACCTCGCCCTGGCGCGCGGTGCGCTGGCGATGATGAAGGTGCCGGCGATCGACCTGCTGGTGGTGGGCCTGCCAGTTGCGAGTCTCGCGACAAGGAAGGCGGCCCTCGAAAAGGCCATGGCTGGCGAGCACGACATTGGCGGTGGCAAGACGGTGGTCGTTCGGAAGGCGCTGGCGATTGCACAGCCCCAAGGCGCGCTGGTCGACTTTGCAGTTCAGCACCAGAAGCTGGCCACCATCGAGCGGGAGCAGAGCCTCATTATCGATCCTGGATCCCGCACGTTTGATTGGCTGGTCGCGCGCGGCATGCGCTGGGTTCAAAACAAGAGCCACTCCGTCAATCGAGGTGTGTCCGACATGCTGCAGGCGATCGCAGCGGAGATCAGCGCAGACATTGGTACGCCCTACAACGACATTGATGCGATCGACTGGGCGCTGCGAACGGGCAAGAACCCGGTGATTTTTCAGAAGGCCTACGACATTTCGAGGGCCATGCCGATGGCGCATTCCATCGCGCAGCAGGCGGTGGCGGCCATGATGCGGTGGGTGACAGCGAGCTACAGCTTCCAGAACATCATCCTGGTTGGTGGCGGTGCCTACCTCTTCAAGAAGGCGGTGAAGGAGGCGTTCCCGAAACATAGGATCCTGGAGGTGAAGGAGCCCATGTACGCCAATGTCAGGGGATTCCAGGTCGCTGGGATGAACCATGCAGCCAAACTGCAGGAGACCGGTTCTCCCGCGCTGCAGTGAGGTGCCCGATGGACGATACCAAGGTGGCCATGCCTGAAACGATCCGTCTGCTACTGGAGTTGGATCGGGCAGATGATCCGTTGCTCTACGACGATCTCATCCGGTTCAAAAAGGGGACGAAGCGGGTGACCCGGCTTCGCTTGCTCGCTCATGATGGAGCTGCCGATCGTATTCACGTTGGCGCAGGGCACATGCAGTCGCAGTCGATTCAATCCCCTGTGACTGGCGCACAGCGTGCTCCTTCGTCTGTCTTTGCGCCCGGCGCAGCAGACGTGTTCCTCGAACCCATCACGGATGGCTGATCGTCCTAGTCGTCGGCTGGATTGAGTGATGGCGGGCATCCGATTGGCGCATTGCACGGTTGCAAGCTTGCCGGAGCGGCGACTGAATCGCCGCCGCGCAGTCATCGCGACCCGGTATCGAGAAGTTGCCGATTGGCAAGGGTCGGCAGTATCAGCGCCTTTAAGGCTTACACAACCTTGCGGATGAGCGGCTCAGGGTTGGGCCGAAGTTCGAACTGCCACATACGTAGAACCTGACCTCTGTAGGACTCATCAAAGGCTGGGGCCATTTGGGCTGGGGTGAGTTGAGGTGTTAGGCGAACGATACGCTCATCAGCTGTGGTGAGCCATTCGAAGTGTCTGGAGACCATGCCGGCGGTTGATCCGATCAATTCAAACTCCTGCTCTTCATTGCGCTCAGGCGGTTGGGCAATCAGGTCAATGTAGTCCACCCTGTCCCTGTCCATCGTGGCTACTGGATCGACTGGATCCCATCTGGAATGGAAGATTAGATAGAAAGCCACCTGCTTCTCGAGGTCACTGAGTATTTCCTGGCCTTCGCAGAAAAAGTTGATTGCACCGATGAGGAAGTTGGCAACGCCATTTTGATCGATAGTGCTTGGGTAATCCGGCATGGCATGGAGTCGGCAAATGAGCGGAGGGACAACACCAATCATGCGGTCGCCGAAGTCTCCAGCAATACTCATTTTCAGGGCATCCGGGAATCGTAGGTTTATCGTTCCGTTGGCGGTTTCAAAGTCCTCCACTTTGTTGACGGTCCATTGATTGACTGCTCGCCAGTAAACGGCAATGGTCAGAGAATGCCCCTTCAGGTGGGCGTACCGCTTGAGGCGCGCGAGGTAGTTCTTGCTGAAACTCACCGGTGCACGGGCCGGGTCTGCGCAAGTGTGCTTCACCTCAACGAAGTACCGCTCGCCACTCTTGAGCGCTACGAAGTAATCAGGGGCTTGAACCTCTGCACCGGCATAGAGCGGGGCTGCTGCGTCCTCTTGCTGGATAAGTTCTGCGTGGCCTAACGAAGCCACCACATATTCAAACATTCTCTCGGCTCTTCGCCCGATCAACATTCGCATGTCTTTGAGGCCAAGTTTGGTGGCGGCGTCGAAAGAGAACTGCTCGCCAATGCGGTCCAGCGGAAGATTGAGCTCGTGCCCAATCTCCGCTGCAAAATCTATGGCGCCAAGCCTCGTTGGCTGTCTCGATACGCGTTTCACTGCTGTCCGCTTTGCTGCTTGCTTGGAGATGCAATCTAGCACGGGATAGACACACGCGTGCGCTTGGCATCCCGCGACAGCGTTGGGCTGTTTTCGGGCTAGCAATCGCCCTCTGGAGGCGGTTAGAGTAGATCTCAGTTTTTGATCGGCCCTGCCTTGGATTCGCTGTACGACCTTCAGCCGATGCCTGACCAGCCCTCGTTTTTCGGGAGAACGACTTGAAGGAATTGCCCGAGAGCCTCTTCAGGATCTATGCACTTTCGCTGCCGCGCGGTCACGGTTTTGGCTCGCGTCCACCGCGAAATGCCTGGACGACTCAGGACAGCATCACATGCGGAATACTCCTTTGTGATGACGTTGACGCTAGCCATGGAATCATGGTGATGAGGCGACGTGTCGATGACGTCTGGACCGTCACATCGGACGAGTGGGGCTTTGCGAATGAAGCCGCGGCGAAGGCGCGTATCGCTGAGTTGCTGCTCGAAGGCGCGCCTCCCGAGCCACTGCCGGCAGGTGCGCGCAGACGGCCTGCACTCCACGATCTTCAGCAGCGATCCTCCAGCGAGATTTTTGACCTGCTGCGCTCTCCCACCCATCATCCAGCTGCATGGATGCTGAATCAGCTCTACTTGGCGCTGCCCAACCCAGACGCCAACTGGGTTGGCGACTGCCAAACCGGCAACTTCCATACACGGCTGTGGGAGGCGCAACTGCTTGCCTGTTTTCGCGAGCAAGGCCTACTCGTTACTCAACCAGTCGAGTCCCCTGACTTTCGTATTGAGAACCGCCGCGGCGACGTAGCTTGGGTCGAGGCAGTGACCGCCAATCCGAGCGTCGCCTACAACCATGTCAACTCAACTCAAAGCAAGCCACCGGACGCCCGCGAAGAGTTACTCTTTGGACCCGCCGCATTGCGGTTCGCCAAAACGCTCAGAAGTAAGCTTCAGCGTCGCTATCACGATCTGCCGCACGTAGCCGACCAGCCGTTCATGATTGCAATTGCTGATTTCCAGGCGCCAGGCTCGATGCTGTGGAGCAGGGAAGGCTTGATTGGCTACCTGTACGGCGAAGGCGTGGAAGTCATCGAAGTCGATGGCCGAAAGCAGGCTAGATCGTTCCCAGTAACGCACCTGCAAGGGCCATCGGCTTTCCCTGCGGGTCTGTTTGCCAACGACCTTCAATGTGAACTTTCAGCCGTGATCTTCTCGAACGCATGCTCGCTCGCCAAATTCAATCGCGTTGCAATTACCAGATTTGGGGTGCCAGATGGCTTGCGCTACATGCGTATTGGTGAGTGTTTTGATCGGACCCCGGGAGCCTTGAAAGCTATTCCGTTCTGTCTTGACATATCGAGCGAGGAATACTTGCGTTTGTGGCCGAATGGGAGTGAGCCGTGGTCGGCTGAGTTGGAGGTCTTCCACAACCCCTTTGCGCGGAACCCTGTACCCTTCGAATTGCTGCCGGAGGCCACACATTGGTTCGACAGAGAAGGCGAGATCGTCTGCTCAAGCATTTACGAGCACTCCATCCTGTGGTCTAAGACAATGATCCTGAATGCAAAGGACAGAGTTCCTACGCTGGTCGACTTTATCTCCGAGTCGGAGCCCGAGCCGTAAGGTGTCTGGATGCACGGGTTTGCACCTTGCAGTTTTCCTGCAGCGGTTTGGCTTGACTACTGGACAAGTGGTGCCCTACTTGCTCCAGTGCTTCGGTCGTGGGGTACTGCCGGGTAGAACCACTTGGCACGATTTATCTAAGAGTGAAGCGCACTGCCTGGTTGTGCCAGGTCGAGTTGCTGAGCGCCACTGGTTTCGCTGGCACCACTGACAGTAGTGAAGACCTTGCAATTGTCACGAGTCCATTCAGCAAAGGCTTTGGGTAGCGAATGAATACTCGACTAGGGACATCGGGAGAAACGTTGTTTTTCCGTTGCATCTCACCTCGCGGAGCGGCTGATTCGATCGCACGATGTACTTGTTCTCCCGTGCTTCGGCACCGAAAACAAGGGGAACTCAACGCTGGCCTTGGCGGTTCGGGATCTGCGGCCTCGCGCTTCATCGCCCAGCAGTCCCGAGCATCCCAGCGATTGATCGCTTCGTCGCAGCTGGCATGACTCCCGCATATGCGCCGCGAACAATCGTGCGCAGCTCGAGGCGCTGGTGACCGCGCGGGCCGCCGCGTGGCTTGGGGTCGCCTGGGAGTTCATGCATGGACAGCTCCATCGCCACCGGGACAAGACCCGGCACCATGTCCCCCGTCGCTGCATCGCGCAGCACTGCCGGCCGCGCCGCGGGGGCCCTGCGCCTCGCCGCGCGTGGGTGGTTCGCCGTGGCCGCGATCGGTCTTTCCCTGTTCGCGGTCTACGTCACTCTGTTCTACGGCGGCGCCGTGCTGCGCGGCGATCCGGCCGGCTGGAACAAGGTGCTGCCCAAGGGCTATGTCGCTGGCGAGCCGCTGGGCAATGCCGTGCTGGCTGTGCATCTGGCATTGGCCGTGTTCGTCACGCTGGGCGGCGCTCTGCAGCTGGTGCCTCAGATCCGCTCGGCGGTTCCCAGGGTCCATCGGTGGATCGGCCGCATCTACCTGATCGGCGTCGCGGTGACGAGCCTCGGTGGCACCTGGTTGGTATGGGCGCGCGGTACCGTCGGAGACCTCACCCAGCACGTCGCGATCACGATCAATGCCGTGTTCATCATCGTATGCGGCCTGCTCGCCTGGCGCCATGCGATCGGACGGCGGTTCGATGTCCACCGTCGGTGGGCGCTGCGCCTGTTCCTGGTGGCCAACGGTGTCTGGTTCTTTCGCATCGGCCTGATGCTGTGGCTGCTGGTCTGGCAACGGCCAGTCGGCTTCGACCCCAAGACTTTCGCTGGTCCTTACCTCAGCTTCCTGTCGTTCGCGCAGTATCTGCTGCCCTTGGCCATGCTGGAGCTCTACTTCTTCGCCCAGCGTCCTACGCGCGGAGCGGCGCTGCGCTTTGGTGTCGCGGCCTTGCTCGCACTGCTGACCCTGGCAACTGCGGCTGGCGTCTTCGGTGCCTTCCTGGGCATGTGGCTACCAAGGATCTAGTGGTCGCGAGATGTAGTTGAAATGCAGAGCTGCATCCGTTCGCGGGCAGCTCTGAAGGCCACCCTGCAGACATGGATATACCTCTGCGGATTTCGGCTGCATCACTTGACCAAAGCAAGATCATGCTAAATTTGGTTCGGGCCTACGCGTAGCAGTCCGTGGTCGCGCCCCCGCCGTTTCACGACATCCCAGGAGGATGGAGTCTGAATTGGAGGAGGGTCGCACCGCTCTAGGATGCAGATGTCAGTGTTTCTGCGGGGTTCAGCTTGATGTCCATGTTGTGATTGACCACATGTGATGGCTGCGGCGCTCGCGCCGCATGTCACATCAAGGCACCTTCGGGTGCCTTTTTCATTGGGGGTGCGCACGAGGCCCTGGCCTGTGGCGGGGTGTTGGCGAGGGCCGTCCCTGATGCGGGCAGGGGCGCGCTGCCGGTGTCGCGTGGGGCGGCGGACAAGCACCGATAGCGCGCTCCTGGAGCCAGGGCGCGCTGTGGTGGCTTGAGGGCCGGTCTAAGAACTCGACCAACGAGGCTCGCCAAGGAGCTCACCAGCGAGCTCACCAACGAATATCACCAACGAATATCACCAACGAACAGGCCAACGAGCCAGCCAGTTAAATCGGCCGACGAACCCGCCTCAGAGGCGGCAGGGTGCCGTGCTGCGACGCTGGCGGCTCGGTGTGTCGGGCCTGCCGCCCGGCGCGAGCCGGGCGTGGCGCAGGCGTCGGGTCGAGTGAATCAGCCTGCTGCCGCCTCTCCGCCGATCGGCGTGATGTTCTGGGCCAGCTGACCCTTGGGGCCGGCGACCAGCTCGAAGCTGACCTTGCTGCCCTGCTTGAGGGTACGGAAACCCTCCATCTGGATCGCCGAGAAATGGGCGAACACGTCTTCGCCGCCTTGTTCCGGTTCAATGAAGCCAAAGCCCTTGGCATCGTTGAACCACTTTACGGTTCCTTGTTGCATTTTCCTTCTCCATCCCGGTGTCTATCGCACCGAGGCGGATTCTCAAAGCTCTGTCGCCTGCGTGTCAATTCGGGGCCTCCCCCGAGGTGCTGAGGGTCTGAAACGGAGGCGGCCGTGGCATTTGGCGCGAATATGGGGCGCAGGGCCCCGCACATCACTTTTTCAAGCCGGGGTCCTTGAATCATGATCAAGCCAGCGCCATGTGTGGCCATATGGCTCTCTATAGAATCGGTCCATGCCAGATCTTCCCAACCAGCCCCCTATGCCGCCGGGCCAGCCGCCCGGCGCGGTGCCGGGCCGTGACGATGCGGACGGGACCGTCATCCTCGAACGAGTTCCTCAGAAAACCGAGCCGCCGCGCCTCTACCAGGTGCTGCTGCTCAACGACGATTTCACCCCCATGGAGTTTGTCGTGATGGTGTTGCAGGAGTTCTTCCGCCATGACCTGGATACGGCCACCCAGATCATGCTCAAGATCCATCACGAAGGCCGCGGCGTCTGCGGTGTCTTCACCAAGGACGTAGCTGCGACCAAGGTCGAACTGGTGCTGGCCGCCTCCCGGCGTGCCGGCCATCCCTTGCAGTGCATTATGGAGGCCGCATGATTGCCCAAGAACTTGAAGTCAGCCTGCACATGGCCTTCGTCGAGGCGCGCCAGCAGCGCCACGAATTCATCACCGTTGAGCACTTGCTGCAGGCGCTGCTGGACAACCCGTCCGCCGCGGAAGTGCTGCGTGCGTGCTCTGCCAACATCGACGATCTGCGCAAGAGTCTCTCGCAGTTCATCAAGGACAACACGCCCACGGTCGGTGGCACCGAAGAGGTGGACACCCAGCCCACGCTGGGCTTCCAGCGCGTGATCCAGCGCGCCATCATGCATGTGCAGTCCACGGGCAGCGGCAAGAAGGAGGTGACCGGTGCCAACGTGCTGGTCGCCATCTTCGGCGAGAAGGATTCGCACGCCGTCTACTACCTGCACCAGCAGGGGGTGACGCGCCTGGACGTGGTCAACTACATCGCCCACGGCATCAAGAAGAGCGAGCCGCCCGAGCCCCCCAAGGGTCAGGAGGGGCAGAGTGGCGGCAGCGAGACCGAACGCGAAGAGGGCGAGGGCGCCGGCGCGGGCGGCAAGGGCTCGCCGCTGGAGCAGTTCACCCAGAACCTCAACCAGCAGGCCAAGGACGGCAAGATCGACCCCCTGATCGGCCGCGAAGCCGAGGTCGAGCGCGTGGTGCAGGTCCTGTGCCGCCGTCGCAAGAACAACCCGCTGCTCGTGGGTGAAGCCGGCGTGGGCAAGACGGCCATCGCCGAGGGGCTGGCCTGGCGCATCACCGAGGGCGACGTGCCCGACGTGCTGGCCGAGGCCCAGGTCTACGCCCTGGACATGGGCGCGTTGCTGGCCGGTACCAAGTACCGCGGCGACTTCGAGCAGCGCCTGAAAGCCGTGCTCAAGCAGCTCAAGGACCAGCCCAATGCCATCCTCTTCATCGACGAGATCCACACCCTGATCGGTGCCGGTGCGGCCTCGGGCGGCACGCTGGACGCCAGCAACCTGCTCAAGCCCGCGCTGAGCTCCGGCGCGATGAAGTGCATTGGCGCCACCACCTTCAGCGAGTACCGCGGCATCTTCGAGAAGGACGCCGCGCTGTCCCGCCGCTTCCAGAAGGTCGATGTGGCCGAACCCTCGGTGGAGCAGACCATCGAGATCCTCAAGGGCCTGAAGTCCCGCTTCGAGGAGCACCACAGCGTGAAGTACGCGCTGGGTGCCCTGCAGGCGGCGGCCGAGCTCTCGGCCAAGTACATCAATGACCGCCACCTGCCGGACAAGGCCATCGACGTGATCGACGAGGCCGGTGCCGCCCAGCGCATCCTGCCCAAGAGCAAGCAGAAGAAGACCATCACCCGCGCCGAGGTCGAGGACATCGTCGCCAAGATCGCCCGCATTCCGCCGGCCAGCGTGTCCAGCGATGACCGCGGCAAGCTCAAGAGCCTGGACCGCGATCTCAAGAGCGTGGTCTTCGGGCAGGACCCTGCCATCGATGCGCTGGCCGCCGCCATCAAGATGGCGCGTTCCGGCCTGGGCAAGCCGGATAAGCCCATCGGCAGCTTCCTCTTCTCGGGGCCCACCGGTGTGGGCAAGACCGAAGTGGCCAAGCAGCTCGCCTACATCCTGGGCATCGAGTTGATCCGCTTCGACATGTCCGAGTACATGGAGCGTCATGCGGTGAGCCGCCTGATTGGCGCGCCTCCGGGTTATGTGGGCTTCGACCAGGGCGGCCTGCTGACCGAGGCCGTCACCAAGAAGCCGCACAGCGTGCTGCTGCTGGACGAGATCGAGAAGGCCCATCCGGACGTCTTCAACGTGCTGCTGCAGGTCATGGACCACGGCTCGCTGACGGACAACAACGGGCGCAAGGCCGATTTCCGCAACGTCATCATCATCATGACGACGAACGCGGGCGCCGAGATCATGAACAAGTCCACCATCGGTTTCACCACCCAGCGTCAGCAGGGTGATGAGATGGCCGACATCAAACGTCTGTTCACGCCCGAGTTCCGCAACCGCCTGGATGCCATCGTGTCCTTCCGTGCGTTGGACGAGGAGATCATCCTGCGCGTGGTGGACAAGTTCCTGCTGCAGCTCGAAAGCCAGCTGGCCGAGAAGAAGGTGGAGGTCACCTTCACCGACGCGCTGCGCAAGCAGCTGGCCAAGAAGGGCTTCGACCCGCTCATGGGCGCGCGACCCATGCAGCGCCTGATCCAGGACACCATCCGCCGTGCGCTGGCGGACGAACTGCTCTTCGGCCGCCTGGTCGATGGCGGCCGCCTGACGGTGGACGTGGATGCGGCCGGCGAAGTGCAGCTGGACATCCTGCCCAGCGGGAAGAAGTCGGACAGCAAGCCGCCCAAGGCCGAAGCGGCGACGGCGGGCTGAGCCCAGCCCGCATTCCGCCGCCGCAAGAACGCGCCCCTCGGGGCGCGTTTTTCATTGGGCGAGCCTGCCTGTCAGTACCCGTGCAGGGGCCGCCGACGGCCTCACCACTCGTGCAGGGAGGCCACGACGCGGCCGATGACCTCCAGCTCCGGCGTGCGGGCCAGGTCCACGTCATAGGCTGCAAAGGAGGGGTTGGCGCTGGTCACGCGGAGGATGCCCGCGGGCAGCATCTGGCAGTACTTCACCAGCAGCTCCTGGCCCTGGCGCAGCACATAGACGAAACCGCTGCGCGGCCGCCGATCCTGCTGATCGACCAGGACCAGGTCGCCGTCGAAAAGCACGCTTTCCATCGACGAACCCCGTACCGTGACGACGCTCAGCTGGGGCGCGGAGAGATGGCGAGCCTCGAGCCAGTCCTGGCTGAAGCACAGACCGGTGGCCTCGTAGGGCGCGCCATCTTCCTTGAGCGGTGCTGTGCCGTCGCGGCCTTGGGCCTCCAGCGCAGGGATGCGGACAGGGCGGTCCGCACTGCTGTCGTCCCGGCTGCCCGTGACCACGTGCAGCAGGTCCATGCCGAGGGCAGCCGCCTTGCGCAGATAGCGGGCGTCCGGCGTGCGGTCGCCGGCCTCGTAGTTGAACTGCGTGGTCTTGCTGACACCCACGGCCGCGCCGAAGTCTGCCTGCACATAGCCCAGGCGTTGGCGTTCCGCCCGGAGGCGTTCGCCAATGCCAACATTTGTGGAGTCCTGGTCGGCGTCGGTGTTTTTCACTGTGATTTGACGGTGAATGGTTTGCGGCAGTGTCGCATCAACAAACGAGGATGACCAGCTGTCATTGTTTCCTCAATTGAGGGGATGCATCGTCCATTGATTTCACAGATGGAAACATGTACTCGCGTTTATGCCTAGCAATTTCTATTCGTTGAAATACCATAGACCTCCATTCAACAAGGTTTCATTGGCCATCATGGACGATCCACAAACGGATGGCCTGGGTGCGGAAGGTGGAAAGCGGTATCTGCACGCCCAGGCCTCGCCTGCAGCTGCCAAGCGCACGCTTCAGCGGGAAGGTCTCACGCTCAGCGAATTCGCCCGCATGCACGGCTTCAAGTACCGCACGGTGTCGGAGGTCATCCGGGGGGTCAACAAGGGCCTGTACGGCGAAGGGCACCGCGTGGCCCTGGCGCTGGGCCTGAAGCAGGAGCGCTGACCATGGACACCTGCCCCTTGCCGGCCACCCAGCCCTTGCGGATCGACCGGCAGGTTCTGCGTGTGGCGCATGCCTATGACGTCCTGCCTTTCGAGGTCTTCCAGCATCTGCGCTGTGTGCTGGCAGGCGACCACAACATCGCACAGGCCCTGGAGACGGCGCGCGAAGTGGTGGCGGTGCTGTCGCCCGAGGACCTGGCCTTCGTCCTGGCGCGTCTGCTGGTCTGCACGTCGGATGCGCTTGACTAGGCCCCTCGGGCGGCCCGGCCGGGTCCGGCGGGCCGTGAGGAGGTGGTGAGGGGGCGGTAAGGGGGCGGTAAGGGGGGGCAGTGAGCGGGATGTGCCGCGACGTCCAGGTGGCCCCTGGCATGGTCCCTGCGGCCGGGATGGAGGTGCGCGCCTGTGCCTGTCCAGAGGAGGGCTGAGCAACGGTGAGAGGGTCTGGTGCCAGCGCGCGTACCTCCATCCCGGTTGCCGGGGACCCCGTGGGAGCGTGTGGTCTCGGCAATGAATGGCGCGGAGCCTGGAGGCGCCCCGGGCGCGCGCGCGGCTCAGCCCGCTGCCGGGTCCTGGCGGTAGTAGCTCGTGAAGAGCGCATACAGCGCCGGGTGCTCCTGCCGCATGCGGACGGCCTCCACGAAAAAGGCCTCCGAGGCCACGGCGAAGAACTCGTCCACCGACTCGACGCCATAGGGATCGATCAACGTGTCCTCGCCGGCCTCGACACGCTCGCAGAACTGCTCCCAGGCGGGGTCGATGACCTCGATCCAGGCCTGAGTGGCCTCTGCGGACGGCAGGGCAGGGATGCCATCGATGGCGCCGTTGCTCATGTCCAGCACATGGGCGAACTCGTGGATCACCACGTTGTAGACCGGGCCGGCGCCCAGTGCGGGGTCAGGCTGGAGCTCGCTCCAGGCCAGCATCAGCGGGCCGCCCTCCATGGCCTCGCCGGCCAGTTCCTCCTCATATTGATGGACCACGCCGTCCTCATCCATGAACTCGCGCGTGGCCCTGACCTGGGACTCGTGCATCACGATGCCCACGAAGCCGTCGTAGACCTCCAGGCCCAGGGCCAGGACGGGCAGGCAGGCCTGCGCGGCGACGGCCACGGCGACCTCGTCGCTCACCTGGAAACCGCCCGCGCCATGGAATTCCTTGCGGGCCAGGAACAGTGAGCTGAGGCGCCGCAAAGTGCTGAGATCGGCGCTGCTGCGGCGGGCGATGAAGGGGTAGCGCGCCAGCGTGAGCGCCCACAGGGCATCGGGAATGGCGTGGCGCGCCAGCTGGCGGCGCTCGCGCCTGTCCTGCCAGGTCTGCAGCAGTCGGTGCAGCATGCTCAGGCGCAGGCGGCGGCCAGGGGCCATCGCTGCAGGCCCCGGGCGTCCAGGCGCAGCACTTCGGCGCGAGGCACCGGTGCTTCCAGGTCCCAGTCGCTCAGGACCTCGCGGCTCAGGCCCTCGCCCAGCGCGTGTGCAGCGGGGCGGTGGGTGTGGCCGTGGATCAGGGTCTGGCAGGCCTGCGCATGCAGCGCGGCGCGGACGCTGTCGGCATCGAGGTCTGCCCACAGTTCGGGGCGATCCGCATGCCCTGCCTTCTGCGCCATGCTGCGTTCGCGCAGGCCGCGGGCGATGTCCCGACGCTCCTGCAGGGGTCTGTCGAGAAAGGCCTGCTGCCAGGCCGGGCCGCGAACCTGGGCGCGGAAAGCCTGAAAGTCGCGGTCCTCCAGGCACCAGGCGTCACCGTGGCTGAGCAGGTAGCGCTGACCGAAGGCCTGCAACACGCAGGGGTCGGCGAGTCGGGTGAGTCCGGCTTCGCGGGCCATGGCGTCGCCCAGCAGGAAGTCCCGGTTGCCGGCCATGAAGAAGAGGGCGGTACGGGTCGAGGCCTGCGCGAACATCGCCAGCAGGCCGGCTTCAAAGGGTTGGTGCCGGGCGTCGTCGCCGATCCAGACCTCGAAGACGTCGCCCAGCAGGAAGACGGCATCGGCCGGCGTATGGCTCAGGTAGTGAGCCAGCGCCGCGCGCGTGCCGGGGGTGTTCTCGGCCAGGTGCAGGTCCGAGATGAGATCGACCGCCCGCCACGTGGGCGGGGCGATCCACTCGCCTGGCAGGACATCCAGGCAGGGCAGGGGGTCAGCCCTGGACTTCAACAGCCTTCTCGATGACCACGGCCTCCTTGGGAACGTCGCCATGGCCGTTCTTGTTGCCGGTGGCGACCTTCTCGATCTCGGCCACCACCTCGGCGCCCGCGACCACCTTGCCGAACACGGCGTAGCCCCAGCCGGAGGGCGACTCGGACTTGAAGTCCAGGAAGTCGTTGTTCACGGTGTTGATGAAGAACTGGGCTGAGGCCGAGTGCGGCGCGTTGGTACGGGCCATCGCGATGGTGTACTGGGCGTTCTTCAGGCCGTTGTTGGCTTCGTTCTGGATGGGCGCATCGGTGGGCTTCTGGTCCATGTCGGCGGTGAAGCCGCCGCCCTGGATCATGAAACGCTTGATCACACGGTGGAAGATGGTGCCGTCGTAATGGCCCTTGTTGACGTAGTTCAGGAAGTTCGCAACGGTGACGGGGGCCTTGACCTCGTCCAGTTCGAGGCGGATCACGCCCTTGTTGGTGGTCATTTCGACAAACTTGCTCATGGCTTGGACTCCACAGTGGCCTTGTTGATGAAGATGGGGGTGGTCGGCAGGTGCTGGAACATGCCCTGGGCGGCGACCGGCGTGGCGCGGATCTTGTCCACGACCTCCATGCCCTCGATGACGCGCCCGAACACGGCGTAGCCGCGGCCATCGCGGGTGTTCTCGGCATCCAGGCCGCTGTTGTCGGCCACATTGATGAAGAACTGCGCGGTGGCTGAATCCGGGAAGGCGGCGCGGGCCATGGAAATGGTGCCGCGTTCGTTCTTCAGGCCGGACTTGTCTTCCAGGGGGATGGCAGGGCGGGTGGGCTTCTGTACCAGCTTCTCGGTGAAGCCACCGGTCTGGATCATGAAGCCGTCGATCACGCGGTGGAAGATCACGCCGTTGTAATGGCCGGACTTCACATACTGCAGGAAGTTGGCGACGGTCTTGGGCGCCTTCTCGGCATCCAGCTCGATACGGATGTCTCCCTGGCTGGTGGCCAGCTTGACGACCTGGGCCTGGACGCCCACGGCGGCCAGCAGAAGGGTGCAGGCGGCGAGCAGCCGGCGCGGATGGGAACGAAGCGGGGTGGCAAAGGCCATGGTGGCAGGACTCCCTTGACGAGCTTCCAGAGTGGAGAGGACCAGGGCCGCCCGTGGGCGGCCAACCGGCGCATTCTCGCTCAGCGGGCGGGGGTGTTCAGGCCGCGCAGCAGTTCCTGCGTGCGGCGCAACTTCAGGCTGGCGTTGACCGAACTCTGCGGGCCCGGCTTTGCCGCGACGGCGTAGGCGCGCGCGGCCAGCTGCAGCAGCACATCCCCCAGGTTCTCCTGGGCCTGGACATGCTCGGGCTGCAGGCTCACCGCGCGTTGGAGGGCCTCCTGGGCCGCGTCGATGTCACCGCGGGCGGCCAGGATGACCGCCAGGTTGTTGAAGGGGTCCGCCAGGTCCGGGAAATCTTCGGTGAGGCGTCGCAGCTGCGTCTCAGCCTGCGCCGTCTCGCCGGATTCCATGCGCATCAGCGCGAGGGCGAAGCGCATGCGGGCGTTGTTGGGGTCCTCGACCAGGGCCGTCTCGAGGGTCTTCTTGGCTTCGGCCTGATGTCCCTGCAGCCATTGCTGCTGGGCCTTCTCCAGCTCGCCGGCTGCCAAGGCCGGGGTGCTCCAGGCCAGGCCGGCGGCCAGCAGGAGGGCGAGGAGTCGGGGCAGGGCGGGGTGGCAGGACTTCATGTGTTGGGGCGGAGGTGGCGGGAGCCCAATCGGTATACTGAACGATTCTATAAGCTGGCCCTGCACAGCCTTGCCCCTGCCGGTGAAGGCCCTGTCCGGCGTCAACTCTTTCGCCCTGCGAGTCCATGTCCCTGCGCATCTACAACACCCTGACCCGCGCGGTCGAGCCCTTCGTCCCCCTCGAGCCTGGCCATGTGCGCATGTATGTGTGCGGCATGACCATCTACGACCTCTGCCATGTGGGCCATGCCCGCATGATGATGGCCTTCGACGTGGTCCAGCGCTGGCTCAAGGCTTCGGGCTTCCGGGTGACCTATGTCCGCAACATCACGGACATCGAGGACAAGATCATCAAGCGGGCACTGGAGCGCGGCATCACCATCCGCCAGCTGACGGACGAAATGATCGCCGCCATGCACCGCGACATCGGTGCCCTGGGCGTCGAGCGTCCCACGCACGAGCCGCGCGCCACCGAATACGTGGGCCAGATGCTGGACATGATCGGCCTGCTGGAGGAAAAGGGCCTGGCCTACCAGTCCGCCAACGGCGACGTGAACTACGCCGTGCGCAAGTTCGAGGGCTACGGCAAGCTGTCCCGCCGCAACCTGGACGAGCTGCGCGCCGGCGAGCGCGTGGCCGTGGACGAAGGCAAGCATGACCCGCTGGACTTCGTCCTCTGGAAGGCCGCCAAGGCCGACGAACCTGCCGATGCCAAGTACGACGGCCGCTACGGCCCGGGCCGCCCCGGTTGGCACATCGAGTGCTCGGCCATGAGCTGCGCCGTGCTGGGCGAGACCTTCGACATCCACGGCGGCGGCCTGGACCTGCAGTTCCCTCACCATGAGAACGAGATCGCCCAGAGCGAGGGCGCCCTGGGCAAGCCCTTCGTGCGCTACTGGATGCACAACGGCTTCCTGAACGTCGACAACGAGAAGATGTCCAAGTCCCTGGGCAACTTCTTCACCATCCAGGACGTCCTCAAGAGCTACGACGGCGAGACGGTGCGCTTCTTCATGCTGCGCACCCATTACCGCAGCCCGATCAACTACAGCGACGCCGCCCTTGAAGATGCGAAGGCCGCTCTTCGGCGCTTGTACAACGCCCTGGAAATTGGCGATGCCCTGCTAGCGGCGCATGGACGCCCGGCCGCAAGCACTGTTTCCTTGGAACAGGTCTGCGAACTCGACGACCTTGCCAAGCAGTTTGTCTCGGCCATGGATGACGATTTCAACACGCCTGGGGCACTGGCCATGCTGTTCGCGTATGCGAGCGACGTGGGGGCCATCCGGAATGGTTTGGTTCACGGCAATGTTGACCGCGATTTTTGCGAGACAAGTCTGAAGGTGTTGCACCGTAGCGTTCAAGCACTGCGTTCGCTTGGGGCGACCTTGGGCCTGCTGCAGCAGGCGCCGCGCGCCTACCTGCAGGCCGGCAGCACCCTGGACGAAGCGGCCATCCAGGCCCAGATCGAGGCCCGTGCTGCGGCCAAGGCTGCCAAGGACTTCGCTGAAGCCGACCGCATCCGCAAGGCCTTGCTGGATGCTGGCATCGTGCTCCAGGACTCGCCCTCCGGCACGAGCTGGATGAAGGCCTGATGGCGCGCTCGTCTGCCGCCGGGGTCACCCCGGACTACTGGGACGAGGCCTGCAAGCACCTGGTCAAGCGAGACCGGGTGATGAAGAAGCTCATCCCGCAGTTCGGCGAGGCCCGCCTGCAGAGCAAGGCCGATGCCTTCACCACGCTCGCGCGCTCCATCGTGGGCCAGCAGATCTCGGTGAAGGCGGCGCAGTCGGTCTGGGACAAGTTTTTGGCCCTCGTGACCGGGCCCGTCCATCGCATCCAGCCGGCCGCCGTGCTGGCCTTGGAGGTGACGGCGCTGCGGGGCGCCGGCCTGTCCGCCCGCAAGGTGGAGTACCTGCGGGACCTGGCGGAGCACTTCGAGGCCGGCCGCGTGCATGTGCGCCAATGGACGCAGATGGACGACGAAGCCATCATCGAGGAGCTTGTTGCCATCCGCGGCATCGGCCGCTGGACGGCCGAGATGTTCCTCATCTTCCATCTGATGCGCCCCAATGTGATGCCCCTGGACGACCTGGGTCTGCTCAAGGGCATCAGCGAGAACTACTTCTCCGGCGAGCCTGTTTCGCGAGCCGAGGCGCGGGAAGTCGGGGAGGCCTGGGCACCCTACCGCTCGGTAGCCACATGGTACATTTGGAGAAGTCTCGATCCGCTACCAGTGGAGTACTAGCCCATCCCGTACCGGCCGCGCCTGCCCCCACGAAGGGGTAGCCGCAGCCCCGGCCCAGGTGCCGCCCAGGCTTGCAGCCCGGGCTTGCGCGATGGGCTTTTTGAAATCAGGACGACTGATGAGCAAGAAACATTTCCTCGAATTCGAGCAGCCCATTGCCGAGCTCGAAACCAAGATCGAAGAGCTGCGCTACGTGCAGAGCGAGTCCGCCGTCGACATCTCCGAGGAGATCGACCGCCTCTCCAAGAAGAGCCAGCAGCTCACCAAGGACATCTACTCCAGCGTCGCGCCTTGGCAGACCTACCAGGTAGCCCGCCATCCGCAGCGCCCGCAGACCCTGGACTACTGCAAGGATGTCTTCACCGAGTTCCAGGAACTCCACGGTGACCGCCACTACGCCGACGATGCCGCCATCGTGGGCGGCATCGCCCGCTTCAACGGCCAGCCCTGCGTGGTCGTGGGCCACCAGCGCGGCGCCGACGCCAAGGAGCGCACCCTGCGCAACTTCGGCATGCCGCGCCCCGAGGGCTACCGCAAGGCCCTGCGCCTGATGAAGCTGGCCGAGAAGTTCGGCCTGCCCGTCTTCACCTTCATCGACACCATGGGCGCCTATCCCGGCATCGGGGCCGAGGAGCGCGGCCAGTCCGAGGCCATCGGCCGCAACATCTTCGAGATGGCGCAGCTGGAAGTGCCCGTGATCGCCACCGTGATCGGTGAGGGCGGCTCCGGCGGTGCTCTGGCCATCGGCGTGGCCGACCAGGTGCTGATGCTGCAGTTCTCGGCCTACTCGGTGATCTCGCCGGAAGGCTGTGCCTCCATCCTGTGGAAGACCTCCGAGCGCGCACCTGACGCGGCCGATGCCCTGGGCATCACGGCTCACCGTCTGAAGGCCCTGGGCCTGATCGACAAGATCGTGAACGAGCCCGTCGGCGGTGCCCATCGCGACCCGAAGCAGATGTGCTCCAACCTCAAGCGCGCCCTGTCCGATGCCCTGCGCCAGGTCTCCGACCTCAAGCCCAAG
Source organism: Roseateles flavus (assembly GCF_039872765.1). Taxonomy (NCBI): domain Bacteria; kingdom Pseudomonadati; phylum Pseudomonadota; class Betaproteobacteria; order Burkholderiales; family Sphaerotilaceae; genus Roseateles; species Roseateles flavus. Next base: position 66,508 of record NZ_JBDPZC010000007.1, read on the forward strand.
GAGCTGCTGGACCGCCGCTACGAGCGCCTGCAGGCCTATGGCCGATTCAGCGACACCAAGAACCGCTGAGCCCGACCCTGGCGCCAACAGCGCCTGCGTGGCCGTTGCCTGGAGCGGCGGCCGCGACTCCACCGCCCTCATGCATGCCACGGCGCGCTGCGCGCAGGCCCTGGCGCATGAGGGTTTTGCTTTGCGGGTGCTGGGCCTGCACGTGCACCATGGCCTGAGTCCGCATGCGGACGCCTGGCTGGCGCAGCTGCAGCGGCAGGTGATGGACTGGGCGGGGAAGGGCTTGCCGGTGGCGCTGCGCTGGCATCGGCTGGACGGAGCGCCGGCCCCGGGGGACAGCGTCGAGGCCTGGGCGCGTGAGGGCCGCCATGCCGCGCTGCAGGCCATGGCGCAGGAGGCGGGAGCCTCTCTGCTGCTGCTGGCGCATCACCGGTGCGACCAGGCGGAAACCTGGCTTCTGCAGGCGCTGCGGGGGGGCGGCCTCGCGGGCCAGGCCGCCATGCCCCGGCAGCAGGTGCGCGAGGGCCTGGTGTGGGCGCGTCCCTGGCTGGATCAGCCGCGGGAGCGCATCGAGCACTATGTGCAGGCCCTGAGCCTCGCCCATGTCGAGGACGAGAGCAATGCCGACCCCCGCTTTGCCCGCAACCGCCTGCGCCTGGAGCTGTGGCCCCTGCTGAACGCCGGCTTTCCCGGTGCCGAGGCCGCACTGGCCCAGTCAGCCCGCTGGGCGCAGGAGGCCGGGGACCTGCTCAACGAGATTGCCGGACAGGATCTGGAGACCTGGGCGCAGCCGCCTGCCGGGCTGGATCTCTCGGCCTGGGCGGCGCTGTCCCGCCCGCGGCTCAGCAATCTGCTGCGGCACTGGCTGCGCGAGCGCCTGGGGCGGCCGGCGCCGGCCAGCCTGGTGGAGCGGCTGCTCGGTGAAGCGCCGCAGGCGCCCGCCGGTGCGGCCTGGCCAGCCGGCAGCCGGGTGATCCAGAAGCACCGGGGAGCCTTGCTGGTCCTGCCGGCGCCGGTGCAGGAGGTGCCGCGGGCTGCTGCCTCCCGGATGGACCTCAGCCGGCCCGGTCTGCATGCCTGCCCGGCCTGGCGCGGGTGCTTCCAGGTCGATGTGGTGAATGAGCCTTCGTCAGAAGCCGTAAGTTCATCGCTATTGCGCAATGTGATCTTGCGTGCGCGCGAAGGCAGCGAGCAATTCCAGCGGGCGCGCGGCACGCCGCCGAGGTCCTTGAAGAAGTCCTGGCAGGCCGCGGGCGTGCCTGCGCTGGCGCGCGGCGGGCCCCTTGTTTTTCTGGATCTCCCTGGGAAAGCGGGGCAGGAGGCGCCGCTGCTGTGGGTACCGGCGCTGGGCCTGGACGCGCGTTTCGCGGGGCAGGGTGAAGGGCCCTGGCTGCGCCTGAGCTGGCGGCCGGACGCTCCCTGACGAGGGGCTGAAGCCCAGGCCGCTGGCCGGGCGGGGCTTCGTGCTTCGCCAAGGCCAACCGTAGAATCGCTCACTGCGACCGCGGCGCAAGAAACCCCCTCCAACTCCGCGCAATCTCACAACCATGGCATTGATCGTTCATAAGTACGGCGGCACCTCGATGGGCTCGACCGACCGTATTCGCAACGTGGCCAAGCGCGTCGCCAAGTGGGCGCGTGCAGGTCATCAGATGGTGGTGGTGCCCTCGGCGATGAGCGGCGAGACCAACCGCCTGCTGGGCCTGGCCAAGGAGCTCTCGCCCGCCAGCAGCAGCCCGGCGCTGATGCGCGAGCTGGACATGATCGCCGCCACCGGCGAGCAGGTCTCGGTGGGCCTGCTGGCCATCGCGCTGCAGGCGGAAGGCCTGGAGTCTGTCAGCTATACCGGCTGGCAGGTGCCCGTGGCCACGGACTCGTCCTATACCAAGGCCCGCATCGAGAGCATCGATGACAAGCGCGTGCGCGCCGACCTGGCCGCCGGCAAGGTGGTAGTCATCACCGGCTTCCAGGGCATCGACGAGCACAAGAACATCACCACCCTGGGCCGTGGTGGTTCCGACACCTCGGCCGTGGCCATCGCCGCCGCGATGAAGGCCGACGAGTGCCTGATCTACACGGACGTCGACGGCGTCTACACCACCGACCCGCGCGTGGTGCCCGAGGCGCGCCGCCTGAAGAGCATCAGCTTCGAGGAAATGCTCGAGATGGCTTCGCTGGGCTCCAAGGTGCTGCAGATCCGCTCCGTGGAATTCGCGGGCAAGTACCGCGTGCCGCTGCGCGTGCTGTCCAGCTTCACGCCCTGGGACATCGACATCAACGAGGAAGCCAAGTCCGGCACCCTGATCACTTTTGAAGAGGACGAAAACATGGAACAAGCCGTCGTGTCGGGCATTGCCTTCAACCGCGACGAGGCCAAGGTGACGCTGCTGGGCGTGCCTGACAAGCCTGGCATCGCCTTCCAGATCCTCGGTCCCGTGGCGGAAGCCAATATCGACATTGACGTCATCATCCAGAACGTCTCGCACGACGGGAAGACCGACTTCAGCTTCACCGTGCACCGCAACGACTACCAGCGCACCATGGAGCTGCTGGAGAAGACCGTGGCACCGGCCACCGGTGCGGCCAAGGTGCTGGGCGATCCGCGCATCTGCAAGGTCTCCATCGTGGGCATCGGCATGCGTTCCCACGTGGGCGTGGCGTCCAAGATGTTCCGCTCACTGAGCGAGGAAGGCATCAACATCCAGATGATCTCCACCAGCGAGATCAAGACCAGCGTCGTCATCGACGAGAAGTACATGGAGCTGGCCGTGCGCGCCCTGCACCGTGCCTTTGATCTGGACCAGGACGCCGCCTGAAAGCCCTCTGATAAAAAATCAGGAATTTGTAGCGGAGCCTGAAAAAGCACTGCTATACTGCGAGGCTCTGCTGGAGACGTGACCGAGTGGCCGAAGGTGCTCCCCTGCTAAGGGAGTATGTGGGCAAAACCTGCATCGAGGGTTCGAATCCCTCCGTCTCCGCCAGACAGTATTGAGAAACCCGCCCAAGCGTGCTTGTGGCGGGTTTTTTCATGGGCCGCTGCCTGTTCTGCCTGGGCCTGTCCCCGCAGTCATCGGTCATGGGCCCCGCGGCCTGAAGCCCTCGGTATGGCCTGCTTTCGGGCCTTTCATCCATCCGTGATGGCCCGAGCCGCGGCCGTTCAATTGCACATCAGAATGCACGTGGACCAACACGTGGGGAGCCTGCCGTCATGAATCCGCCTGTGAAGATCCGCAATGCCGAGGAGATTGCCAAGGCCCGCGAGGCTGCCGGCCTGGTGGCGCAGGTGCTGGCCATGATCGGCGAGCATGTGAAGCCGGGCGTCAGCACCGAGGACCTGGACCGGATCTGCCATGACTTCATCGTCAATGAGCTCCAGGTGATCCCGGCGAACGTGGGCTACCACGGCTTTCCCAAGACCATCTGCAGCTCGGTCAACGAGGTGGTCTGCCATGGCATCCCCACGCCGTCCAAGATCCTGAAGAACGGTGACATCGTCAATATCGACGTGGCCATCATCAAGGATGGCTGGTTCGGCGACAGCAGCCGCATGTTCTTCGCGGGCGAGCCCAAGCTCCATGCGCGCCGGCTCGTGAACACCTGCTACGAGGCCCTGTGCGCCGGCATCCGCCAGGTCAAGCCCGGCGCCACGCTGGGCGACATCGGCCATGCCATCCAGAGCATCGCCTTCCGCGATGGCTACAGCGTGGTGCGCGAGTACGGCGGCCACGGCATCGGCGACATCTACCACGACGCCCCTCACGTCAATCACTTCGGCCGCCCGGGCGAAGGCCTCAAGCTGCAGCCGGGGATGATCTTCACCATCGAGCCCATGATCAATGCCGGGCGCCGCGAGGTGAAGGAGATGAAGGACGGCTGGACCGTCGTCACCAAGGACCGCTCGCTCTCGGCGCAGTGGGAGCACATGGTGCTGGTCACCGAGACCGGTTTCGAGGTGCTGACGACCTGGCCGGACGGCCTGGGCCACTACCCGGCCATCGCCTGAGCTAGGCTCAAGTTCGCTTGAACTTCGCCGGAGCGCGACCGCGCCGCCGGGGCAGGCCTCAGTGAGGCCGGTGCCCCACCAGGCTCTGCGCCTGCTCCAGCGGCATCGGCCGGCCCAGGTGGTAGCCCTGCGCGCGGCCAATGCCCAGGCGGCGAATGGTCTCGAGCTCCGCCGTCGTCTCGACGCCCTCGGCCACGATGTGGCAGCCCGTTTCCGAGGCAAAGCCATGCATGGCCGCCGCCAGCGCGCGGCGCGAGCGATCGGAATCGATGCAGTGGGTGATGCTGTAGTCCATCTTCACGATGTTCGGATGCAGGTTCAGGATGTGCCTGAAGCTCGCATAGCCCGCGCCTGCATCGTCGATCGCCACACGCAGGCCTTGAGACTGCAGGGGCAGCATGACGGCGGCGATGTCCTCGTAGCGTTCGACCACCTGGTGTTCAGTGACCTCCACGACGATGCGCTCGAGCGGGTAGCCCTGCAGCACCGAGGCGAAATGCCCGTTGACGATGGTCTCGGGTGAGGTGTTCACCGTCACGTAGATGTCGGGCGGCAACTGCGTCAGTGCCTCCAGGGCCAGGCGGATAGCCTTGGTCTCCATCTCGACGGCCCGGCCCACATGCGCCGCCTCGGCAAACCAGACATCGGGCGAGCGCAGCGGCTGCAGCGAAAAGCGCGCCAGCGACTCGAAGCCGCCGACCCGCGCACTGCGCACATCGACGATGGGCTGGTAGACCATCTTCAGGCCATCGGCATTGCAGACGGCTTCGATCCTGTCCTCCACGAGGCGGCGGGCCTCCTGGGCGGCCAGGGCGTCCTGGATCTCCTCGGCGGCCATCTGCGCGAAGACCCGCATCATGTCCAGGTCCCTGCGCGTGAGGGTGTGGTCGGCCGAGCGGCTGAAGCAGCAGAAGGTGCCGTAGAGCTGCCCGTCCGCCAGCCGGATGGGAACGCTCAGGTGTGCGCCCACGGGCAGGGCCCGCGTCGCGGGCAGGCTCAGCGCCTCGGTGTTGAGACAGGCATCGGTGATCAGCTCAGGCAGGCGGCCGTCCACGACGCGCTGGCAATAGCTTTCTTCCAGCGGGTCGGAAGCGCCGGCCTTGACCGGCCCATCTGCCGCGTCGGCGTCCACATGCCTGAAGACACGGCGCCCGTCGATGAACTCCGAGATGAAGGCGACCTCCATGCCCAGGTGCCGACGAATGGCATGGAGGCCGCGCTCGAGCGGGGGCCGGGTGCCGTTCCTCGCTGGCGACCCCGATGAAGACGCCGACGGCGACACCGGTGACGACGAAGACTGCTGCACAAGGGCCAGGGCGGCCGAGGTGAGTACATCTTTCACTGCAACCTCCGAGAACTGCAGTTGCTCCGGCGCTCCGGAGACTTACGGGTGCCCGCTTCGCGGTGCTGTGGATGATGGTCTCACAAGACGTCTGCCTTGACCAGCATCGCCCCGCTGGCCGCTCAGGTGCGGGGCCAGGCGCCTGCTCGTTGTCCTTGCCAGGCCCTCCGGCGGCTGAGGTGCCCGTGCTGAGGTGCCCGTGCTAGTGTCCACAGGGAGCGGCACGCGGATGGGTGGGCCCGATGCCGGCATGACCTGCCGGGGGGACCTGCCGGAGAACCAGCGATGGGCTGTCTTCAGCAGGCGCTCAGCCAAGGACGGGTCGCCAGGCCTGGGCCAGCGTCTGCACAGCGCGCCGGGTGGCCGCCGGTGGGAGCGCGGCAAAGCCCAGGACCAGGCCCGCGCGTGCCGAGACCTCGGGCAGGCCGCCCACGTGCCGCATCGCGCCGACCTCCAGCTGCGCCGCGCTGGCGGCCTCGGTCAGGCGGCGTTCCAGCCCGGCTTCCGGCAGGGGCAGGTAGGCATGCAGGCCGGCCTCGGGCGCGGGCAAGGGCAGGCCCAGAGGCTCGATGTGCCGCGCCCAGGCGCCCAGCAGGGCGTCGCGTCGCTCCCGGGCCGCGCGCCGCATGCGGCGCACATGGCGCAGGAAATGGCCCTGGGCGATGAAGTCGGCCATGACCTGCTGGTCCATGCAGGCACTGTGGCGGTCCAGCACGGCCCGAAGCCGCGCCAGCGTCGGCAGCCAGCCGGGTGGCGCCACCAGGTAGCCCAGGCGCAGTCCCGGGAACATCAGCTTGGACAGGCTGCCCACGTAGAGCGTGCGGCCGGCGCTGTCCAGGCTGGACAGCGGGGCCAGGGGCAGGCCGACGTGGCGGTACTCGCTGTCGTAGTCGTCCTCGAGGATCCAGGCCTGCTGCCGGCGCGCCCAGGCCAGCAGGTCCATGCGGCGCTGCAGGCTCATGGCGACCCCGGTGGGGAACTGGTGCGACGGCGTCACGTAAAGCAGGCGGCAACGCGGTCCCAAGGCCTCCAGAGCGCCGGGCCGCAGGCCTTCGGCGTCCACCGGGACCGGGTGCACCTTGGTGGCGGCCAGGGCCAGGGCGGCGGCGGCGGAGCGGTAGCCGGGCGACTCCAGGGCGGCCTCGTCGCCCGGCCCCAGCAGGGCCATGGCGGCGAGGGTGATGCCTTGCTGCGCTCCGGCCGTGATCAGGATCTGCCCGGCATGGCAGGCCAGGCCGCGCGCGCTGCACAGGTAGTCGGCCAGCCACTCGCGCAGAGCGGGCAGGCCGGCTGGATCGCCATAGGCCAGCTCGCGCGTGTCATGGCGGCGCCAGGCCTGGGACTGCAGGCGGGACCACAGCGCGGCGGGGAACAGGTCCATGGCCGGGCTGCCCCACCGGAAGGCCCGCACCGGGCCGGCCGGCGTGCGCGAAGGCGTGAACGCCTGCAGGCCGAGCCAGCGCGGCGTCTGCGGCAGGGGGGCTGCCGATGGCGCAGCGGGCCCCGCGCCTGCCGGGCTCATCTGTGCCAGTGGCGGCGTCACATAGCTGCCGTCGCCGACGCGGCTCTTGATCAGCCCTTCGTCCAGCAGGTGTTCGTAGGCCCGCACCACCGTGTTGCGAGACAGGCCCAGCGCGCCCGCCAGCTCGCGCGTGGTGGGCATGCGCGCGCCGGCGGGAAGGCGGCCCTGCAGCATGCGCAGGCGCAGCTGTTCCACCAGCTGCCGGGTCAGCGACCCCGAGCCGTCCAGGCGGATGCCGGCGATGTCGAAGGGCAGGGCGGGGCTGGCAGCCTTGCCGTGGTGGTCAGTCATGGCATTGGTCTCATTGAATTGCACGGAATTGGATCTTTCATCGTACCAATTCTGCTTCTATGCTGAAGTCTCCCTGCTGCATGAACCGCCCATCACCGCATGTACACCCCCAAGCATTTCCTGCTCGACGATCCCGCACTGCAGCGCCAGCTGGTCGCGGAGCATCCTCTCGCCCTGCTGGTCGCCGCCAACGCGCAGGACCCCGCAGCGCCGCCACTGGCCCTTCACCTGCCCATGGTGTGGGTGGAGGAGGGGGGACAGTCGTGGCTGGAGGGGCATCTGGCCCGCGGCAATCCGCATCTGGCCAGCCTGGCTGAGGGGCAGGCGCTGCGGCTGGCCTTCACCGGTCCGGACGCCTATGTGTCACCCGCCCACTACGACAGCCCGCTCAACGTTCCGACCTGGAACTACCTGGCCCTGGAGGTCGAGGGCCGCTTGCAGTTCGTGGACGAGCCCATGGCCAAGGACCGCCTGCTCAAGCGCCTGATCCAGCCGCGCGATCCGGCCTACATCCCGCAGTGGCTGGGCCTGCCGGAGGATTTCCAGCAGCGGCTGCTCTCGGCCATCGTCGGGCTGCGGGTGGAGCTGACGTCCGTCCGGGCCAAGGCCAAGCTGAGCCAGAACCGGGCGGCCGGCGAGCGGCAGCGCCTGATCGAGCATTTCGACGCCGGCGCCTCGCCCGCCATGGCGCGCTGGATGCGCCAGCTGGGCCTCTGATCCGCACCGAATCAACCCCGACCACCCTGGATTCCCGCCATGACAAGACCTGACCCCCTGGACGTCCGTCCCGTCACCCTCACCGGCCGCCTGGTGCAGCTGGAGCCCCTGAGCCTCGACCATGTGGACGGCCTGTGCGAACAGGGCCTGGACCCGGCGCTGTGGCGCTGGATCCCCACCTGCGTCAGCACGCCGGCCGAGATGCAGGTCTATGTGGAGGCCGCGCTGGCGGACCAGGCGCGGGGTCAGGCCTTGCCTTTCGTGATCCGCGAGCGCAGCAGCGGCCGCATCGTGGGCAATACCCGCTTCGGCAACATTTCGGCCGCGGACCGCCGTCTGGAGATCGGCTGGACCTGGGTGGCCGCCAGCCATCAGCGCACGGGCGTCAACACCGAGGCCAAGACCCTGCTCCTCACCCATGCCTTCGAGACCCTCGGCGCGCATCGCGTGGAGCTCAAGACCGACGCGCTCAACGAGAAGTCCCGCAACGCCATCGCCCGCATCGGCGCGGTGCAGGAGGGCATCTTCCGCCGGCACATGGTCTGCGCCTCGGGGCGGGTGCGCGACACCGTCTACTTCTCCATCATCGACAGCGAATGGCCCGCCGTGAAGGCCAGGCTCGCCGCCATGGCCTGAAGGCTCCAGCCAGGGCGAGATGCCCCCGGCGGAGCGGCCAAGAAGCAGAAAGCCCGCATCGGCGGGCTTTCCTCTTGGGGATGGAACAGGCTTACATGCCCGCGTAGTTCGGCCCGCCGCCGCCTTCCGGCGTGATCCAGACGATGTTCTGCGTCGGATCCTTGATGTCGCAGGTCTTGCAGTGCACGCAGTTCTGGGCGTTGATCTGCAGGCGCTCGCTGTTGTCCTCGTTCTTCACGAACTCGTAGACGCCGGCCGGGCAGTAGCGGCTCTCCGGGCCGGCAAAGCGGGCGAGGTTCACCTTGACCGGCACCGAGTCGTCCTTGAGCGTCAGGTGCACCGGCTGGTCTTCGGCATGGTTGGTGTTGGAGATGAACACCGAGGAGAGGCGGTCGAAGGTCAGCTTGCCATCGGGCTTGGGGTACTCGATCTTGGCGCTTTCAGCGGCCGGGCGCAGGTAGACGTGGTCCGGCAGCTCGCGGTGGATGGTCCAGGGCGGGCTCTTGAAGCCCAGCTTGGGCAGCAGCCACTGCTCGATGCCCGTCATCAGGGTGCCGACGGTATTGCCCTTCTTGAACCACTGCTTGAAGTTGCGCGAGCGGTCCAGCTCTTCGTGCAGCCAGCTCTTCTCGAAGGCGGCGGGGTAGGCGCTCAGCTCGTCGTGCTGGCGGCCTGCGGCGATGGCCTCGAAGGCGGCCTCGGCGGCCATCATGCCGGTCTTGATCGCGGCGTGGCTGCCCTTGATGCGGGCGGCGTTGAGATAGCCGGCATCGCAGCCGACCAGCGCACCGCCGGGGAAGACCTGCTTCGGCAGGGACAGCAACCCGCCTGCCGTGATGGCTCGGGCGCCGTAGCCGATGCGCTTGCCGCCCTCGATGTGCTTGCGGATGCTGGGGTGCGTCTTCCAGCGCTGCATTTCCTCGAAGGGCGAGAGCCAGGGGTTCTTGTAGTCCAGGCCGACCACATAGCCCAGCGTGACCTTGTTGCCTTCCAGGTGGTAGAGGAAGCCACCGCCGTAGGTCTCGTGGTCGGCCGGCCAGCCGGCGGTGTGCACCACCAGGCCCGGCTTGGCCTGGCCTTCCGGCACTTCCCACAGCTCCTTGATGCCGATGGCATAGGACTGCGGATCCTTGCCGGCGTCCAGCTTGAACTTGGCGATCAGCTGCTTGCCCAGGTGGCCGCGGGCACCCTCGGCAAAGATGGTGTACTTGCCCAGCAGCTCCATGCCCAGCTGGAACCCGTCGTGCGGCTCGCCATTGCGGCCCACGCCCACATTGCCGGTGGCCACGCCGCGCACGCTGCCATCGTCACCGTAGACGATCTCGGCGGCGGCGAAGCCGGGGAAGATCTCCACGCCCAGGGCCTCGGCCTGCTCGCCCAGCCACTTGGTGACCGCGCCGAGCGCGACCACGTAGTTGCCGTGGTTGTGGAAGCACTCGGGGATGAGCCACTGCGGCGTGTCGCGCGCACCGTCCTTGGACAGGAACAGCACCTCGTCGGCCGACACCGGCTGGTTCAGCGGCGCGCCCAGTTCCTTCCAGTTCGGGAAGAGCTCGGTGATGGCGCGCGGGTCCATCACGGCGCCCGAGAGGATGTGCGCGCCGGGCTCCGAGCCCTTCTCCAGCACAACCACGGAAAGCTCCTGGCCCTTGGCGTTGGCCAGCTGCTTCAGACGGATCGCGGTGGACAGGCCGGCCGGGCCGCCGCCCACCACGACCACGTCGTATTCCATGTTCTCGCGCGGGCCGAACTGGGCCAGAAGTTCTTCGCTGGTCATCGGGTGTCCTTCAGGATTTGTAATGGGCTTTGCCGTCCTCGGGCTCGCCCCGTTTCGGCACAATTGCGGCGCATTCTACTGGGGTGCCCTGAAAATAGAACGATCGTGCTATTTTTGTGGCGCCAGACCCTAGAGACGCCGCTCTAGCCGGGTGTTGTCCCCGATGTTGTCGTGCAGGGCAGGCCGTACGTCTGCCTCCCTGGCAATGCAGGCGCCATGGGGCCGTCGCCAGGGCTTAACATCCCCCGGACATTGCATGAAGGACGCAAGCCATGAGCTACAGCATTGATCTGGAAGGGCGCGTGGCCCTGGTGACGGGGGCCAGCAGCGGCCTGGGGGCGCAGTTCGCGCGCACGCTGGCCCGGGCCGGTGCGGGCGTGGTGCTGGCCGGGCGCCGCATCGAGCGCCTCAAGGACCTGCGGGCCGAGATCGAGGGCGCGGGCGGTGACGCCCACGTCGTGGCGCTGGACGTCACCGACCTCGACTCCATCAAGGCCGCCGTCGCCCATGCCGAGACCGAAATGGGCACCATCGACATCCTGGTCAACAACTCCGGCGTGAGCACCACGCAGAAGCTCACCGATGTCACCGTCAACGACTACGACTTCGTGATGGACACCAATGTGCGCGGCGCCTTCTTCGTCGCGCAGGAGGTGGGCAAGCGCATGCTGGCGCGGGCCCGCGGCGCGGCGCCGGGCACCTTCACCGGCGGGCGCATCGTCAACATTGCCTCCATGGCCGGCCTGCGCGTGCTGAGCCAGATCGGCGTCTACTCCATGAGCAAGGCCGCCGTCATCCACATGACCCGTGCCATGGCGCTGGAGTGGGGCAAGTTCGGCATCAACGTCAACGCCATCTGCCCCGGCTACATCGACACCGAGATCAACCACCACCACTGGAGCACCGAGCAGGGCAAGAAACTCATTGAGCTGCTGCCGCGCAAGCGCGTGGGTCAACCCCAGGACCTGGACACCACCCTGCTGATGCTGTGCGCCAACGAGAGCCATTTCATCAACGGTGCCGTGATCCAGGCGGACGACGGTTTCGGGGTCTGATCGATGAGCTTGCGTGACCTGAGCGCCGCCGAGGCGCGTGTGCTGGCCGTGCTGGTGGAGAAGCTGCACACCGTGCCGGACAGCTATCCCCTGTCCCTCAACGCCCTGACCCAGGGCTGCAACCAGAAGACCGCTCGCGAGCCGGTCATGAACCTCAGCGAGGCCGAGGTGCTGGAGGCCTTGAACGAGCTCAAGGGCATGAGCCTGGTGCAGGAGGTGAGCGGCAGCCGCGTCGTGCGCTTCGAGCACAACCTGCGGCGCGTCTACGGCGTGCCCGGGCAGGCCGAGGCCCTGCTGACCGTGCTGATGCTGCGTGGTCCGCAGACCGCCGCCGAGCTGCGCCTCAATTGCGAGCGCCTGCACCGCTTCGCCGACATCTCCTCCGTCGAAGGCTTTCTGGACGAGCTGGCCGAGCGTCAGCCCCCGTTGGCCGTCAAGCTGCCGCGGGCGCCTGGCGCGCGCGAGCAGCGCTGGGCGCATCTGCTGGCCGGCCCGGTGGCCATGGACGCAGCACCCGCCGGCAGCGGCGGCGAGGCACCACGGCGCGACGAGGAGCTGCAGGCCCTGCGCGCCGAGGTCGACCTGCTCAAATCGCAGGTGGCGCGCCTCATGGCGGAGCTGGGTCTGGCTTGAGGGGTCAGGTCTTGCCCCGGTCCCGCTGCCTGGACCGGCGCAGGCCTGCCGCCCTGCTTTCCGGTGATGACCTGGCCCTGGCGGCCACGGGCTGGACGGCGGTTCCAGGCAGTCCCCGAATGCCTGCATGCCTGCGACGCCCTGCGCCCCGCCGATGCGGGCCCCGGGCTCGGCATGCGCTGTCGTGCCAGGGTAAGCCGCTGTCGCCCAATGTGTCTCGTGCTTGGGATCCGGGCGCAAGAATCAAGGCAGATTCATCAAGGCAAGTTCTGCCGCGAGGCCGGCGAGGCTCCTTGCGGCAGCCCATCCACCGTCTGGCGAGCGCAAGCCATGCACAGTCGAATGCACGCATCGCGGGACGAGCGTGCGGGCCTGCCGGCCCGCCCCTGGGTTGCCTATGCCTTGCTGCTGGCCCTGATGCTGCTGAACCACATGGATCGGCAGCTGGTCGTTGCCCTGTTCCCGCAGCTAGCCGGGCTATGGGCGCTGAGCGATGCGCAGCTGGCCTTGCTGACTTCCATCGTCCCGACCCTGGTGGCCCTTTTCACGGTGCCCATGGCCCTGCTGGGCGACCGGTGGGGCAGGGCGCGCACCGTCGCGACGATGGCAGCCGTCTGGAGCCTGGCCAGCGTGCTGGCCATGGGGGCCGGCAGCTATGGCCAGCTGCTGGGCGCGCGCATGCTGCTGGGCCTGGGCGAGGCGGGCTTCAGCGCCCTGGGCGCGGCGTTGATCGCCGGCTGGTTCGCCCCGGCTCTGCATGGTGTCCTGGTGGGAGGCTTTCTCGCGTTGGCGCCCCTGGGGGCCGCGGCGGGGCTGTCGCTGGGCGCCAGCCTGGCAAGCCAGCTGGGGAAGCGCTACCGGGTCGACAACCTCATCGTGATGAGCGCACGCGATCCGCGCCTGCTGGAAACCGTGGAAAGCATGGATGCGACGGACTTTGTGCCCCGCCTGCTGGGCACCCTGCCCAAGCCCGTCACCCTGGCCGGCCTGCAGCGCCTGCTGGAGCGTGCCAAGGGCCGGCCCGTCGACAGGTCTGCCGCCGGCCCCACGCCCGCGGCCTGCCTGGAGGACATCCGGGCCGCGCTGGACAGCGGGCAGTTCGTGCCCTATTTCCAGCCCAAGGTGAGCCTGGCCACGGGCCAGATCAAGGGCGTCGAGGCCCTGGCCCGCTGGCTCCATCCCGAGCGCGGCCTGCTGGGTCCCCAGCATTTCATCGCCCGCATCGAGGGCAGCCCGCTGATGGCGCGCTTCACGCTGGCCATGGTGGAGCAGTCGCTGAAGCAGCTGGTGCCGTGGTTGCGCTCCATGCCCTCCCTGACCCTGTCGGTCAACCTGTCCGCCGACGACCTGGCGGACCAGGGCTTCATCGAGCGCCTCACCGAGCTGGTGAACCGGCACGGCGTGGCGCCGTCCTCGCTCACCTGGGAGGTCACCGAGACCATGGTGATGCGCAGCGCCGCCATGCTGAGCCTGGCGCGCCTGGGCCTCAAGGGATACGGCCTGTCCATGGACGACTATGGCATCGGCTACTCCAGCATGCAGACCCTCTCGCGCAGCCCCTTCACCGAGCTGAAGATCGACCGCGTCTTCGTGGACGGCGCCAGTGAGCGCGCCAACCGCCGGGCCATCCTCAACAGCTCCCTGGACATGGGGCGCCGCCTGGGCGTGGCCACGGTGGGCGAGGGCGTCGAGACCGAGGCCGACTGGCACCTGCTGCGCGAGCTGGGCTGCGACACGGCCCAGGGCTATCTCATCGCCAAGCCCATGCCGGGCGAAGCGCTGCTGGGCTGGGTCCGCAGCAGCCGTGCGCGGCTGAAGGCCCTGGTGGCGGGGCCGGGCGCCGCCTGATCGCCAGGCCGGCCACAGCGCCCGCGCTGCTACAGTGCCCGCATGCATGCCGCCCTCACCACCGCCTCCCCGCAGGACTGGGTGCGCCAGGCCGTCGCCCGCATCGAGGCCGACTTCCAGCGCTCCGCCGACACCCACCTGATCGCCCTGTCGCTGCCGGGCTTCGCGGGCATCGACCTGTACCTCAAGGACGAGTCCAGCCACCCCACCGGCAGCCTCAAGCACCGCCTGGCGCGCTCGCTGTTCCTGTACGCGCTGTGCAATGGCTGGCTGCATGAGGGCAGCACGGTGGTGGAGTCCTCCAGCGGCTCCACGGCGGTGTCCGAGGCCTACTTCGCGCGCCTGCTGGGCCTGCCCTTCGTTGCGGTGATGCCGGCCACGGTGTCCACCGAGAAGATCCGCGCCATCGAGTTCCAGGGCGGCCGCTGCCACCTGGTGCAGGACCCGACGCAGATCTATGTGGAGTCCCAGCGCCTCGCACGCGAGCTGGACGGCCACTACATGGACCAGTTCACCTACGCCGAGCGGGCCACCGACTGGCGCAGCAACAACAACATCGCCGAATCCATCTTCGAGCAGATGAAGAAGGAGGCCCACCCGGTGCCGCGCTGGATCGTCTGCTCCGCGGGCACGGGCGGCACGCTGGCCACCATGGGGCGCTTCGTGCGCTACTCGCGGCACGCCACCCTGGTCTGCGGGGCCGATGCCGAGCGTTCGGTCTTCTACGAGCACTACCTCAGCCGCGACCCGGCGCTGCGCATCGAGCAGGGCTCGCGCATCGAGGGCATCGGGCGTCCGCGCGTGGAGGCCAGCTTCCTGCCCTCGGTCATCGATGCCATGGTGAAGCTCCCCGACGTCTGGTCCCTGGCGGCCACGCTGGCCCTCAGCGAGCACCTGGGCCGCCCCGTGGGCCCCTCGACCGGCACCAACCTCCTCGCGGCCCTGGCCTGCGCGCAGCAGATGCTTGAGCGCGGCGAGCAGGGCTCGGTCGTGACGCTGCTGTGCGACAGCGGCGAACGCTACCGTCACAGCTACCACGACGCCAGCTGGCGCCAGGCCCAGGGCCTGGCCTGCGAGGCCGAGGCGCAGGCCATGACGCGCCTGCTGCTGCAGGGGCAGTGGCCCCAGGCCCTGCTGGAGGGCTGGGGGCTGGCCGGGGCGTTGTCGCGGCCCTGAACCGGCCCTGAACCGGCCCGCCGGCGAGGGGCGTGAACCGCCCCCGTGTCAACTCACAGATCCTTGGCCACCGTGCCGAACTTCTGCAGCATGAAGTTCCAGAAGGGCTGCACGCAGTCCAGGTGGCCTGAGGGCTGGGCCGGGCAGTCGGTCAGGCTCACGAAGCTGCCGGCGCCGCGCTGCTGCATGGCGGTCAGCGTGTCGGTGGAGGCGCGGTAGCTCACGGTGGCGTCCTGGCGGCCGTGATAGAGCCACAGCGGCAGGGCGGGCTTCCAGTCGTAGACATTGCTGCGGGCCTCGATGCCGGCCACATCATCCATGAGGTAGAGGTCCAGGAAGGTCGGGTCGAAGGTCACGTCGGCATCATCACCCACGGCCTTGCTCAGCAGCAGCTCGCGGACCTTGCGGCGGTCGCCGTCGCCCAGCAGCTTGAGGAAGCCGGGGTTGAGCAGCAGGCCCAGCACCTTGTTCTCGTCCTTGACCTTGGCCAGCAGATCGTCGAGCACACGGTCCACCTCGTAGGGGCCGGCGCCGGCCACGGTCATCTGCAGCTGGGCCTTGTGCACGCTGCTGCCGTTCTGCAAGGCCCGGTAGGCCGCCACGCTGGCATAACCGCCTTCGGAGTAGCCGCCCAGGAAGAGCTGCTGGTTGTCCTTGATGCCCTGGGTGTAGCGCCAGTAGCGGGCGGCCGTGAGCAGGTCGTTCACCACCGCGGCCGTGGGCGCGGACTGCAGGTAGGGGTGGGGGCGGCCCTTGCTGGCGCCATAGCCCACGTAGTCGGCGGCCAGCACCACATAGCCGGCGGAGGCCATCACCACGGCGGCTTCGTCGGCCGTGGCGTGGTTGCTGGGTGCTTCGGCATCCTTGATGGTGGTGCCGTGCTGGTAGCTCAGCACCGGGCTGCGGCTGCCCGCGGGCTTGACGGGCACGCAGACCAGGGCCGAAGCCTCCACGCTGGCGCCGCTGCCGTCCACGGTCAGGTAGGTCAGGCGCCAGGTCTGCACGGCATAGCGTGGCACCAGACTGGGCGCGTTGGGGCCGGCGGCGGTGATGGCCGCCTGGATGTCGTGGCTGCTGATCAGCTGGAGGGCCTTGGCGGACTTCAGCTCGCCGGGGCCGCTCACCGGCAGGACCGGCGGCTCGGGCTGCACAGGCGGCTCCGGGGGCTTTTCGGGGCTCGTGCCACCACCACCGCCACTGCCGCCGCAGGCCGACAGCAGCAGGGCCGCGGCGAGGGCCAGGCTGGCCACCGCCCGGGCGTGGCCAGCGAGCCGCTCGGGCGGCGGGGTCAGGTCTTGTCTTCGAATCATGGGGCGCTCCCTGTGTTTTTGGAGCGATTGTCCCGTGCTCCGGCCTCCTGCAGCGCAGCGCCCGAGCGGTCCGGGCGGAAGCCGCCCGCTTCCATGGTTGGTGTGTATCAAAAATACATAATTTGATGACGGAAATGTCGCGAGCTTTTCCCAATCTGAGGCAGGCTTGTTGAAGTTTCAGGCAGGTTTCTAGGCGTTGTCCTGGTGTTCGTACGGATTTGCTGCCGTGATGATGTAGCAATACTACGAAAGCAATCCCGGCGCCCACAGGGCGATCGGGGGCGTGAGGGATCCCTCATCCAACGCAAGGACGGGCCGGCACAGGCCCGACACAGGAGACAAGAGACATGCTGACCCCCAATGCCGGCCGCCTGCGGCCCGGGCTCCGCCTGAGCCTGTTCACCGTGGCCGCGCTGACGGCCCTCGCCGCCGCTGCCAGCCCGGACACCCACGTGTCCAACAAGCAGAGCTTTGCCACCGACGTGGTCTACCAGATCGTCACCGACCGCTTCAAGGATGGTGACGCCGCCAACAACCCCGCGGGCGCGGCCTTCAGTGCCGGCTGCACCCAGCTCAAGCTCTACTGCGGCGGTGACTGGAAGGGCATCACCCAGAAGATCAGCGACGGCTACCTCACCGGCATGGGCATCACCGCCCTGTGGATCTCACAGCCGGTGGAGAACATCAGCGCCGTCATCAACTACTCGGGCACCAACAGCACGTCCTATCACGGCTACTGGGCGCGCGACTTCAAGAGGGCCAACACCGCCTTTGGCTCCATCGCCGACTTCCAGGCGCTGATCACCGCCGCGCACAACGCCGGCATCAAGGTGATCATCGACTTCGCGCCCAACCACAGCTCGCCCGCCGACCCGGCCAACAGCGCCTTCGCCGAGAACGGCCGGCTCTACGACAACGGCACGCTGCTGGCCAGCTACAGCAGCGACCCCAACGGCCTCTTCCACCACAACGGCGGCACGAACTTCTCCTCGCTGGAGGACGGCATCTACCGCAACCTCTTCGACCTGGCCGACCTCAACCACAACAAGGCCACGGTGGACGCCTACTTCAAGTCCGCCATCCAGGGCTGGCTGGACCTGGGCGTGGACGGCCTGCGGGTCGACGCCGTCAAGCACATGCCCATGGGCTGGCAGAAGAACTGGATGGCCCACATCCACGGCTACAAGCCCGTCTTCACCTTCGGCGAGTGGTTCCTGGGCGTCAACGAGGTGGACCCCGCCAACCACGCCTTCGCCAACGGCAGCGGCATGAGCCTGCTGGACTTCCAGTACGCCCAGCGCGTGCGCCAGGTGCTGCGCGACGGCAGCAAGACCATGCAGGACCTGCACCAGACCATCGTCGACACCGCGGGCCAGTACGGCCAGGTGATCGACCAGGTCACCTTCGTGGACAACCACGACATGGACCGCTTCCATCAGGCCGGCGCTCCGCAGCGCCGGCTGGAGCAGGCCCTGGCCATCACCCTCACCTCGCGCGGCGTGCCGGCCATCTACTACGGCAGCGAGCAGTACATGGCGGGCAATGGGGACCCGAACAACCGCGCGATGATGAGCGGTTTCGGCACCGGCACCACCGCCTATCAGCTGATCAAGAAGCTGGCCGCGCTGCGCAAGAGCAATGCCGCCCTGGCCTACGGCACGCAGCAGGAGCGCTGGCTGAGCCCGGACGTCTACCTCTACGAGCGCAAGTTCGGTTCGCAGGTGGTGCTGGTGGCTGTGAACCGCAGCGCCACGAGCGCCACCACCATCAGCGGCCTCGTGACGGCGCTGCCGGCGGGCAGCTACACCGACGTGCTCGGCGGCCTGCTGGGCGGCGGCTCCCTGAGCGTGGGCAGCAGCGGTGCGGTCCCCAACTTCGTGCTGGGTGCCGGCGCCGTGGCCGTGTGGCAGGCCGCACCCGCCATCAGCACACCGACGCTGGGTCATGTGGGCCCCATGATGGGCAAGCCGGGCAATGTGCTGACGATCGACGGCCGCGGCTTCGGCGCGACCAAGGGCTCGGTCTTCTTCGGCAGCACGGCGGTGACCGGCGCGAGCATCCTCAGCTGGGAAGACACGCAGATCAAGGTCAGCGTGCCTGCCATCGCCGCGGGGCGCTACGCCGTCAAGGTGCGCAACGCCAGCGCCGTGGACAGCAATGCCTATGCCGGCTACCAGCTCCTGAGCGGCCCGCAGGTCACGGTGCGATTCATCGTCACCAATGCCACGACGGCGCTGGGCGAGAACGTCTACCTGACCGGCGACCGCTTCGAGCTCAGCAACTGGAGCAGCAGCACGCCGGTGGGGCCGGCCTTCAACCAGGTCGTCACCAGCTACCCGAACTGGTACTACGACGTCAGCGTGCCGGCCAGCACCACGCTGCAGTTCAAGTTCATCAAAAAGAACGGCAGCGCGGTCACCTGGGAAGGCGGCGCCAATCACACCTTCACCACACCGGCCAGCGGCACGGCGACGGTGACGGTGAACTGGCAGCCCTGAACGGCGTCCGGCGGCGTCCGCCCGGCCTGAAGAAAGCCGCCCCGCGTGTCCGGCAGGACAGCGGGGCGGCGTTGTACCGGGGCCGGCGGGCCGGGGCTCAGTCGATGAGCTCGCGCCGCAGCGTGGCTTCGTCCCAGTCGCCGTTCTTGCGGCGGGTCTGCTTGCCGCCCTCGATCACGAGGTAGGTGGGCAGGCCGTTCACACCCAGCTGCTGACCCACGGGGCTCTGGCCCACGCTCTGCCAGGGCTGGAAGCTCATGCGCAGGAACACCGTGCCCTCGGGCACCGGCCGGCTGGACAGCGCGGCGTAGACCGGGTTGGCGCGGACGCAGTGGACGCAGTTGGCATCGAAGCTGGTCACCTGCAGCACCGCGCGCTGCCGGGGGTGCTCGGCCAGCCACTTCTCCAGGTCCTTGGGGGCGATGTCGACGATCTTCGGCGGACCTGCGGGCGGCTCCGCCACGGGCGCCGCCGCAGCGCTGCGCTGAGGCGGCGGCGGCAGGGCGGCGCTGGACGCCGGCGCCTGCTGCTGGGCGATCCAGGCCTTCAGCGGGCCGAGGTCCAGGCTGGCCGACTGCACCAGCTTGACCGTGGACACCGGGCGCTCGCCGAACTGGCCCACGCGCACGGCCGCGACGGCATCGGGCTTGTAGGCCATGAAATAGAGGCCGTGGTGGCCGAAGCGGTAGAGGTCCAGCTTCTTGCCGAGCATGTCGAATTCGTTGCGCCAGCTCTGGGAGCTGTCATCGCTGCCATCCGGTGCCTGGCAGGGGATGTCGCAGATGGTCACCAGCTCGTAGCCCTGGGCCTTCAGCTGCCCGGCGTAGTGACGGGCGATCAGCAGGGGGCTGTCGTCGTTCTTGTGGTCGTACTGGACCACGCTGACGGCGCCTTCGTAGCTCATGCGCCAGCGGCTCTGCCGGCCGCCGCCGGACTTGCGCTCCGGCGGCGAGATGGGCAGCGTGCCCTGTTCCAGCGGATTGACGTGCCGCACGTACTCGCTGGCGCGAGGGAAGGGCGTGAGGGTGGACGCGGCCTGCGCCTGGGCGGCCTGCCCGGCGCCGGCCATCAGCAGGGCCAGGCCTGTGCCGGCCAGACGGCCGCGCGTGGAAGAAGAAGTCATGTCACTCCCCGAATCGTCTTGTCATGGGCGGGCAGCCGGGCCCCGGCCACCATCGCGCGCGAATTTTTTCATGGGGCGCCGGAGTCGCGGCTTGCGTCGGGGCCTGAAATTGTCAATGTTTGTGAACGCCGCCCGGCGCCGGCAAGGCCGGCTTGCACAGCTGGACGATCTGGCACAGCCAGGCGGCCGCGCCGAGGAAGGGCAGGGGCAGCAGCAGCAGGCCGAGCAGCAGGCCGAGGCCGAGGCTGTTGACGTCTGCCATGAGCGGGCTGGAGGCGGCCAGCAGGAGCAGGACGGCCGCCACCGTCAACGCATGGCCGCACCAGCACAGGGCCCGCACGCCGCGCTGGGGCTGCAGGAGCCCGCGCCATGCGCTGCGCCGCCACAGCAGCAGGACCAGGCCCAGCGCGGCCGGCGTCCACCACGAGACCAGCGGGCTGCGCACCGGTGCGAAGCCGAAGACCAGTCCTGCCATGAGCCACAGCCAGGCCAGGCTCAGGTGCCACATTTCAAGTGCCACATTTCAAGTGCCGCATTCCAAGTGCCACATGCTCGCGCGCCTCAATCCCGCTGCGCGAGCGCCCGCTCGATATGCCCGCGCTTGACGGTGGGCTTGGGCACGCGCACGTCGAACCAGCGGCGCACGTCTTCGTCCACGCCGATGCCGTGCATGAAGTTGTAGAGGCCCTTCTTCAGCGCGCGGCCCATGGCGTCGTGGTCGGTGCCGGTGGGGTCGATGAAGCCGACGTCGTTCTTCGCGAAGCGACCCTCGGGCAGGGGCAGCAGCTGCACGCCGAACTGCTCGGGATTCAGGCCCACGGGCGAATGCACGGTGCAGGCGAAGCGGTGGAAGAAGCCGCTGTGGATGCAGCCGTTCTCGAAGAGCTGGCGCACGTATTCCAGCGCGTCCACCGTGTCCTGCACGGTCTGCGTGGGGAAGCCGTACATCAGGTAGGCATGGACCAGCACGCCGGCATCGGCGAAGGCCTTGGTGACGCGCGCCACCTGCTCCACGCTCACGCCCTTGTTCATCAGCTTCAGCAGGCGGTCCGAGGCCACCTCCAGCCCGCCGGAGATGGCGATGCAGCCGCTGTCCGCCAGCTGCTGGCACAGCTCGGGGGTGAAGGTCTTCTCGAAGCGCACATTGCCCCACCAGCTGATGGCCGTGCCGCGCGCCTGCAGTTCGGCGGCCAGCGCCTTCAGCGACTTCGGGGGCGCGGCTTCGTCGACGAAATGAAAGCCGGTCTGCCCCGTCTCTTTCACGATGGCCTCGATGCGGTCGACCAGCGTGGCCGCGGTGGCGCCCTCGTAGCGGGAGATGTAGTCCAGCGAGACATCGCAGAAGCTGCACTTCTTCCAGTAGCAGCCGTGGGCCACGGTGAGCTTGTTCCAGCGCCCGTCGGACCAGAGCCGGTTCATGGGATTGAGCATGTCCAGCAGCGACAGGTAGCGCTCGATGGGCAGGCCGTCCCAGGTGGGCGTGCCCACCTCCTCGAAGGGGATGTCCGGCTCGGCCAGGTGGCGCCAGCGCACCTCGCCGTCCTCGCGCACAAAGGTGCGCACCAGGCGCTGCGCCGAGCGTTGTCCGGCCAGGTGCTCCAGCAGGGCCAGCAGGGGGCGCTCGCCGCCGTCCAGGGTGATGTAGTCGACGTAGTCGAAGAGCCGCGGCTCGGCGAGCTCGCGCAGCTCGGTGTTGACGAAGCCGCCGCCCAGCACCAGGGTCACCCCGGGCCGATGCGCCTTGATGGCCTGCCCCATGCGCAGGGCTGCGTAGACCGCGCCGGGGAAGGGGACGGACAGCAGGACGACGTCCGGCTTCGTCTCGTCCACCGCGGCGAGGGTCAGGTCTTGCAGGGTGCGGGCGATCAGGTTGGGCGGCGCGGCCAGCGCCTCGGCCAGCGGATCGAAGTGCGGCTGGGCGGTGGCCAGGCTCTCGGCATAGCGCACGAACTCGAAGCGGGGGTCGACGGCGTCGCGCAGCACGTCGGCCAGGTCATTGAGGTACAGCGTGGCCAGGTGGCGGGCGCGGTCCTGCAGCCCGAGGGCGCCGAAGGCCCAGGCCAGTGGGTCTTCGCCCTCGTCGGCCAGGTAGTGGTCGATGGTGGCGAAGCGCGCGCCCTCGGGCAGGAACTGCCGGGTGTTGATGCGGTGCGCCAGCGTGGGGTCGCGCCCCTGCAGGAAGCCGATCACGCGGTCCACGGTGGCCTCGTAGGCCGGGTACTGCCCGGCGAAGCTGCGGGTCTGGTCCGTCTGCTGCTTCGGGGGCAGCGCCTCCACGGCCTCAAGCATCTGCCGCAAGCCGGCCCGCGAGAAGAGCTGCAGCACCAGGGCCAGGGCGAGGTCGCGCTGTTCGCAGTGCAGACCGCGCGAGCGCAGGAAGCCGGTCAGGTAGGCGGTGGAGGGATAGGGCGTGTTCAGCTGCGTCATCGGGGGGATGAGCGCGAGCACACGCAGGTCGGTCACGGCGGGCACGATGGCGGGGCGGGGCAGGGTGGAGCGGGGCGCTGATGGCTGAACTGTACGCGGCCATGCAGCCGGCGGCATCCCAATGAGAAAGCCCGCGTGGCACGTTGTGCGCCACAGCGGGCTTGGGCGTCACGACACAGGCACGCGGCCTGCGTGGTGATTACTTCTTCTTCTTCTTGGCGACGGGCTTGGCAGCCTTGGCAGCCGGCTTGGCTTCAGCCTTGGCAGCCTTGCGGGCAGCGGCCTTGGGGTCCACGGCGGCCTTGAAGCCAGCGCCCGGGGTGAACTTGGGCAGCTTGGCAGCGGCGATCTTGATCTTCTCGCCGGTGCTGGGGTTCACGCCGGTGCGGGCAGCGCGGGCGTGTTGCTTGAAGGAGCCAAAGCCGGGGATGGACACGGTGCCACCCTTCTTCACCGTGGTGACCACGGCATCCAGCAGGGTTTCGACGATGCGGCCTGCTTCGGCCTTGGTCAGCTCGTGCTTGGAAGCCAGATGTTCGATCAGTTCGGTCTTGTTCATTCGTATGAAGTTTGGTTGAGCCCGAACAGGCTCGGGCGGCGCGGATTGTGCCCGATAAACACGGGCCCGCAAGCGTGGTTTTTCGCAAAAGTCCCAAGGGCAGGGGGCTCTGGGGCGGCGAGCTCGGGAAAGTCCCATGCCTACGGGGTGCGCGGGCGGCCTGATACCGGCGGCAGGAGGCCCGTCAGCTGACGGCCGTCTGACGCCAGCCCCCGTGCGCGCCGCCGGCCCTGGCGGCAAAAACTGCCTGCTGCCGGCACGGCGCTTCGGGTATGGCGATTGCCTTGCAAGGGCAGACCGGTCACGCCAGCGCGGCCCCCGGGTCGGCCTGGCAGGCCACGTCTGCCCGTGCGGGCCCGGCGCCCCGCGGGCGAGCGGTCACCGATGAATTCTGAACATTCGCGAAAGGATGCACTATGAACCAGCAGGGTCGAAACCAGGGCCGCCACGAGGACCAGGGCCAGCGCAGCCGCAGTGGCAGCAACTACGGCGATTGGTCGAGCAACCGACCCCAGGGCCAGGAGCAGTTCCAGGGCGGTGGCCAGGGCGCGCAGCAGGGTGGCTATCAAGGCAGCTACCAGGGCGGCTCCCAGGGCGGCGGCATGGGCGCGCAGCACTTCGGCAGTGGCCATGACAACGGCTGGCACCAGGGCGGCTACGGCTCGCAGGGTGGCTGGCAGGGCGGTGCCCAGGGCATGTACGGCGAGCACGGCGGCTACGGCAACCAGCAGTTCGGCGGCGGCTACAGCGGCAGCTATGGCCACAACTACCCCGGCGCAGGCAGCGGCTTTGGCAGCCCGCAGGGGCAGGGCCACTATGGGCAGTCCGGCCAGCTTGGCCCGGGCGGCGGCCCGTCCATGCAGGGGCAGCCGTACGGCTCCGGGGGCACGGGCTTTGGGGGCAGCAACGGCGGTGGCTACGGCGGCCTCGGTGGCCAGGGCGGCATGGGCAGTGGCCACAGCGGCTACGGCAACCAGGGCGGCATGAGCGGCAGCTATGGCGGCAGCTACGGCAGCGGCCAGGGCGGCATGGGCGGGAGTTACGGGCAGCAAGGCGGCCAGCAGGGCCACTTCGATCCCGACTACCACCAGTGGCGCGAGGAGCAGATGCGCAATCTGGACAACGACTACCACTCCTGGCGCCAGGACCGCTACAAGAAGTTCTCCGACGAATTCAGCCAGTGGCGCAGCCAGCGGCCCCCGCAGGGCAGCGGCAGCCACGCCAGCGGCTCGGACGAGAACAGCGAAAGCGGCGGCCACGGCGCCTCGGGCAGCGGCAGCTCCGGCAGCTCGTCCGGCAGCGGCACCTCCAGCACCGGCACCGCGAGCAGCCGCACCAAGTAAGGCCGCGCCCGCCTCGTCCGGGCGAGGCCTTGCGATGCCCGCCGGCTCCGCCCTCAGGGCCGGAGCCGGCCCAGCAAGGCCCGTCCGCCTTGTGCCCAGGCCTGTGCCGGGCGGCCGGATGCCCACGGCAGGCGTCCGCGGCCCCTGGCACGGGCATCAGGACCTCCATGTCACCCCTTGTCGTCTTCAGTCATCTGCGCTGGTCCTTCGTCTACCAGCGCCCCCAGCACCTGATGTCCCGCCTGGCCCGGCACCGTCCGGTGCTCTTCATCGAAGAGCCGGTCCATGACCCCGGTCCCGCACGGCTGGACAGCAGCTGGCAGGGCCGCCACCTCGAAGTGCTGACGCCCTGCACGCCCTTGCCTTCACAGGGCTTTGATGCGGAGCAGGCCCTCTTTCTGAGACCTCTGTTGCGCCGCGCGCTGCAGGACCGCGGCCTGCGTTCCCCCATGGCCTGGCTCTACACACCCATGGCCCTCCCGGTGGCTCGGGCCCTGGATCCCGCGCTGTGGATCTACGACTGCATGGACGAGCTGTCCGCCTTCAAGGGCGCGCCGCCCGAACTCCCCGAGCGCGAGCGCGAGCTGATGGAGCTCGCCGACCTGGTGCTCACCGGCGGGCCCGCGCTTTACGAGGCCAAGCGCGCGCTGCATCCCCGTGTGCACTGCATGCCCAGCGCAGTCGACGTGGGGCATTTCCAGCCGGCCGTGCAGGACCCGGAGGCCACGCGCTGCGCCGAGACCCTGCAGGGCGCCTTGCCCCGGCCCCGGCTGGGCTTCTTCGGTGTCATCGACGAGCGCATGGACCTGAACCTGCTCGCCCGCCTGGCCGACGCCCGCCCGCAATGGCAGATCGTGATGGTGGGCCCCGTGGTCAAGATCGATCCCGCCAGCCTTCCTCGACGCCCCAACATCCACTGGCTGGGCATGCAGAGCTATCAGGTCCTGCCTGCCCTCATGGCCGGCTGGGACGTCTGCCTCATGCCCTTTGCCCTCAACGAATCCACCCGCTTCATCAGCCCTACCAAGACGCTGGAATATCTGGCCGGCGAGAAGCCCGTGGTCAGCACCCCCGTGCCTGATGTGCAGCGGCTGTATGGCGCCGTGGTCCGCATCGCCGGCACGGCCGAGGCCTTTGTGGAGGCCTGCGAGCAAGCCCTGCACGAGAGCCCCGGCCAGCGCCGCCAGCGCCTGACGCATGCGATGGACGTGGTGGCCTCCTATTCCTGGGACAGCAGTGCACAGGTGGTGCACGAGCTGCTGCAGGAGGCGCTGGAGTCCCGCCTGCTGGGCGGGAGTGCCCGGCCCGCAACGCGGGGGGGGCCGCTGCCGGCGATGCAGGCGCGCGCAGAGTCCACGCCGGCGGCGGCCTCGGCCGCCCGGACCCAGGCCGCGCAGGCGGCCGCACGGGCCAGCCGCCGCTGAGGCGCGTCCGCCATGAAGATCATCGACGCCCACCTGCACTGCAGTGGCCGCGAGGACAGCGCGGGCGTGCTCCGCGCCCTGGACGAGGCCGGCATCGAGCGGGGCGTGCTGCTGGCGCCTTTCCTGAGCCCGGGCCATGCCCTGGGCGATGCGGCCTCGCTGAGGCGCGGCAATGCCCACCTCGCGCGTCTGGTGCGCGGCCACGAGGACCGCCTCACCGGCTTTGCCGTGGTGGACCCCCGCGACGACCATGCCGCGCAGGATCTGCGTCATGCCATCGAGGACCTCGGCCTGCGCGGCGTCAAGATGGTGCCCACCGGCTGGTACCCCTTCGAGGAGCGGGCGCGTGGGGTGTACGAGGTGGCCTCCTCGCTGCGGCTGCCCGTGCTCTTTCACAGCGGCATCTTCATCGACGGCCGCTCCGGCCGCTTCTGCCGCCCGGTCTACTTCGAGGCCCTGCGCGACCATCCCGGCGCCCGGGTGGCCCTGGCCCACATGGGCTGGCCCTGGACCGACGAGGCCCTGGCCGTGGCGCTGATCGACCGCATCCACCAAGTGCCGCCCGAGCGTGCGCAATTCCGCCTGGACATCTCCTTCGGCCCGCCTCCGTCCTACCGCCGGGACGTGCTGGCCCGCATGCTGGAGGTGCTGGGGCCGGGCTCGCTGCAGTTCGGCAGCGACTGCTTCCTTCCCTGCAGCGGCGCCCACCTGCGCGAGCGCCGCGACTGGGTGCAGGACCTGATGGACCTGCTGGACCTGGACGACGCGGCCCGCGAACAGATCTGGTGGGGCACGGCGGCGGCCTGGCTGGGGCTGGATGCCTCCGGCCGCCTGGCCGCCGGGTCCGGGTCTGGGTCTGAAGCGTCGGGGACTGCAGCGGGCGCTCGGTCTGGCGCTGAGTCCGGCGCTGAGTCCGGCGCTGAGTCCAGCGCTGAGGGTCAGGTCTTGCGCCAGGCCGCGGCCGCGCCGCCGCCGGCCGGCGATACGGAGTCCACCGGTCTCGCCCAGCGCCTGCGCGCCGCCAGTCCGGGCTGGGGCTGGATTCCCCGTTGTTGCTGACACAGGAAGCCTATGGACAGAAAGACCGTCGCCGTGGCCCGGCCTGGCGCTGCAGCGGCCGCCGGGCGGCGCCTCCACGTGCTGGAGTGCGTGGGCAATGCCATCGTGGGCGGCATGGAGCGCTGGGTCGAACGCCTGGTCGGGCAGCTGCCCCGGGACCGCTTCCGCGTCAGCCTGCTGTGCCCCTACGAGGGCCGATTCAGTGCCACCCTGCGCGCGCTGGGCGCCGATGTCTTCTGCGTGCCCATGCCCGAGGACCCCTGCTGGAGTGCCGTGCAGGTGGTGCAGGCCCTGGTGCGCAGCTCGGGCGTGGACCTGCTGCATGCCCACCTGCCCAATGCCCACGCGCTGGCGGGCCTGGTCTCCAGGCTCACCGACGTGCCCTTGCTGAGCACCATCCATGGCCGCCAGCTGACCCTGCTGGACCTGGAGGTGCACCGCGCCGTCCACAGCCACCTCAGCGTAGTCTGCCGCCACAGCTACTACCACGCGCTGGGCCTGGGCGTGGACATGCGCCGCCTCAGCTGCGAGCCCAATGGCGTGGACACGCACGGCTTCCACCCGGGCCCGCGGCCCGCGCAGGGGCTGCGTGCGCGACTGGGCCTGGCGCAGGAGGCGCCCCTGGTGGGCTTCGTCGGGCGACTGTCGCCGGAGAAGGGGCCGGAGCAGTTTCTGCGCGCCGTCTCGCTGCTGCAGGAAGGGCTGCCCGAGGCCACACGCTTCGTGATGGTCGGCGAAGGGCCGATGCAGGCCGCTCTGGAGGCCGAGCTGGCGCGCCTGGGCCTGGGGCAGCGCGTGCTGCTGACCGGCCACTGGGACGACATGCCGGGCCTGTACCGGGAGCTCGACCTGCTGGTGTCCACCTCCCACTCCGAGGCCATGCCCCTGGCCCTGATGGAGGGCATGGCCAGCGGCCTGCCAGTGGTGGCGACGCGTGTGGGCGGCATCCCGGAGATCGTGCAGCACGGCCTCAGCGGCTGGCTGGTGGCGGCGCGGGACATCGAGGACATCGCCGGGCGCGTGCGCCAGATGCTGGCCCAGCCCGAGCTGCGCCAGCGCATGGGCGCCGCGGCGCGCCAGGACATGGTGGAGCGCCTGGACCTCGGGCCCAGCCTGGACCGGGTGGCAACGCTGATGCAGGCCCTGGCACGCCCCGCCCATGAGCCTCATCGCCTGGAAGACGTCAGCGTCCTCGGGCGCGCCTTCTGAGGCCGCGCGGGCGGCATCGCGCGGCAAATCCGGCGGGCATGAAAGCTGCCCTGGGGCCTGGCCCCAGAACACAAAGGAATGCCATGACATCTTCTTCTGCACGGCGGCTGCGTGCCGCGTCCCTGATCCCCGGCCTGCTGGTCCTGGCCGCCTGCGCGACGCCTGAGGGGCCGCCTGCCTCCATCGCCGCGGCCCAGCGCGCCGTCGATGCGGCCAGCAGCGATGGCGCCACCGAACTCGCCGGCGCCGACCTGGCCCGGGCGCGCGGCAAGCTGGAGCGCGCGCGCCAGATCGCGCCCACCGACCGCCTGCGTGCCCACCGGCTGGCGGAGGAGGCGGCAGCCGATGCCGACCTCGCCCGCGCACGCAGCACGCAGCAGCGCTCTCAGCGCGCCCTGGCCGAGGTCAACCAGTCCCTGCAGACGCTGCGCGACGAGCTGCAGCGGCGCAGCGCCCAGCCCTCCAGCCCCGCGGCCTCGCGCTGATGCGCCGGCCCACCGCCCCTTATCTGATGCAGGAGTCCCCATGCAAGAACTCAAGACCATCCTGACGGCGGCCGCGCTGGCCGTCCTGGCCGGGTGCCAGACCTTGCCCGCCCAGGACCCGGCCCTGGACGCCGCCGAGCGCGAGTACCGCGAGGCTGCCGCCGATCCCCTGGTGCAGCGCCATGGCGCGGCCGAGCTGGAGCAGGTCCGCAGCCTGCTCACGCGTGCCCAGCGCTACTACAAGGACGAGCGCAATCTGGAGCAGACCCGCCACCTGGCCTACCTGGCCAGCGCGCAGCTCTCCACCCTGCGCGTCCGGTCGTCCGGCCGTGACGCGGACGTGCAGGTGCAGCAGTCCGGCGCCGAGCGTGAGCGCCTGCGACTGCAGGGCCGCGATGCCGAGCTGGAGCGCGCCCGCAGCGGCGAGGAGGAGGCACGCCGCGCCGCCGCCCAGGCCCAGGACCGCGCCGCGGGCCTGCAGCGCGACCTCGCCGAGCTGAGCGCCCAGAACACGCAGCGGGGCGTGATGGTCACCCTGCGCGACATGCTCTTCGCCACCGGCCGTGCCGAGCTGCAGCCCGGCGTGCGCCGCTCCATCGATCGCCTGGCCGAGGTGCTGCGCCAGCGCCCCGAGCGCCGGGTGCTGATCGAGGGTTTCGCCGACAGCACCGGCGGCAGCGCGATGAACCAGCGGCTCTCGCAACGCCGCGCCGAGGCCGTGCGCAGCGCTCTGGTGCGGGCCGGCGTCGCTCCCCAGCGTCTGGAGGTGCGCGCCTTCGGCGAGGAGTACCCGGTGGCCGACAACGCCACCGCCGAGGGCCGGCAGCAGAACCGCCGCGTCGAGCTGCTCTTCTCCGACGAGCAGGGCCGGCTGAACTACCGCTGAAGCCGCCGCCAGGGCAGCCTGGCAAGACAGAGAGGCCCCGCGGGGCCTCTCTTCGCCTGGCCCGATCAGAGCGCCCTCGGGCGCAGCCTGGCCGGGGTCAGAAGCGGTACTTCAGCGCCAGCGCCGTGCTCTGCACATAGGTTCTGGCGCCGCCGGGCAGCTTGAAGCGGTCGCGGCTGCGCTCGATGGAGACGGTGAAGTTGCGGTTGAAGTTGAAGCCCAGCCCGATGGTGGCCGTGGGCCCCCAGCCGTTCTCGGTGCCGGTGGTGACGCCGGACAGGGCATCGGCCGTGATCTTGGTGTGGCCGTAGAGGGCGCCCGCCTTGGCATAGAAGCTCACGTTCTCCATGTCCACCATGCCCACCAGGCTGAGGTTGGCACCATAGGCCCGGGCCTCGCCGCCGGCGCGGTCGGCCTTGCCGAAATGGCGCAGGCCCAGCTCCAGACCGAGGAAGTCGTTGAACATGCCGCCGGTGTAGATCGCGAAGGAACGGTCGCGGCTGTCACAGCTGAGTGGGGCCAGGCCGCAGGGCGTGTCGTAGTCCGAATTGCCCAGGCTGATGCCCACGTAGCCGCGGCGGGTGTAGGGAATCCAGGAGTAGTCGCTGCCGGCATAGCTGCTGCCGTAGCTGCCGCCCGTGCCGTGCTGGTCCTGGGCGGCCAGGCTGGGCTCCATCGCGCTGCCGCGCAGATTGCCCGCGGCGGGCGCCTCGCCGGCGCCGATCAGCGGCGTATCCGGGCGCGGGTCCTGGGCACTGCCCATGCCGCTGTTGCCCATGCTGTTGCCGCTGTTGGTGCCGTTGTTGGTGCCAGTGCCGGTGCCGGTCTGTGCCTGGGCCGTGGCTGCGATCAGGCAGCTGCCCAGGGCCAGGCACAGGCCGGTGCGCCAGGAAAGGGCGCGTGCGGGTGCCGCGCAGGGGTGGCCGTGTCGTACATGCATCTTGAGGTCCTCTTTGCTGATGGTGGGTGGAAGACGAGAGCCCTGAGGCTGCGAGGCGCGTCGCGAGGGCGCGCCGGAACGGGAGCGCACACGTCTTGCAAGCCGAGGCCTGCCCGCGTGCCGCCTGGGGGCAGACGGCAAGCGCCATGCCATGGCCGGCCGCGCGTCTCTGGTGCTTCTGCCGCAGGGGCGACGGCAAGTTTTGCGGCAGCACCCAGGCCGCGCGGGCAGCCTCGGCGCATGGCAGGCACGCGGGGCGGGGAGGCGCTGCAGGCATTCCGATTGCCTTGCCCCGCCATCCCAGCTCACGGAGACGCCATGTCTGCCCCGTCCCTACGCATCGCCTTGATCAGCGAACACGCCTCACCCCTGGCCCTGGCAGGCAGCGTCGACTCGGGCGGGCAGAACGTCTACGTCGCCAAGGTGGCGACAGCGCTGGCGCGCCGCGGCCACCAGGTGCTGGTGCTGACACGCCGGGACAGCCCCGACCTGCCGGCCCGGCAGACGCTGGGCCCGGGTGTGCAGGTCTGCCATCTGGACGCGGGCCCGCCCCGCTTCGTGCCCAAGGAACAGCTGCTGCCCTGGATGCCCGCCTTCGAGGCCCAGGCGCGCGAGCTGCTGAGCGCTCGCGCGCCCTGCGACGTGGTGCATGCCAACTTCTTCATGTCGGGCCTGGTGGGCCTGCAGCTGCAGCGCCGCCTGGACCTGCCGCTGGTCGTCACCTTCCATGCCCTGGGCGCGGTGCGCCGCCTGCACCAGGCGGCCAACGATGGCTTCCCGCCCGAGCGCCTGGCCATCGAGCGCCGCGTCGCCCATGCGGCGGACCGCGTCATCGCCGAATGCCCGCAGGACCGCCTGGACCTGCTGCAGCACTACGAGCTGCCTGCGCGCCGGATCGCCGAGGTGCCTTGCGGCGTCGACCTCCATGAGTTCCGGCCCGGCGAGGCTCTCGCCGCGCGCGCGCAGCTGGGCCTGGACCCGCAGGCGTTCATCGTGCTGCAGCTGGGCCGCATGGTGCCGCGCAAGGGCGTGGACAACGTCATCCAGGCCCTGGCCCGGCTGCCCGCGGGCGGCGGGCGGCGGCAGGCCCGGCTGCTGGTGGTGGGAGGCGAGTCCGAAAAGCCGGACGAGCGCCTGACGCCCGAGATCGGCCGCCTGCGCGAGCTGGCGCGGCAGCTGGGGGTGGAGGCGCGCGTGCAGTTCGTCGGCCGGCGTGGCCGTGCCGAGCTGGCGCGCTACTACCAGGCGGCCGATGTCTTCGTGAGCACGCCCTGGTATGAGCCCTTCGGCATCACGCCGTTGGAGAGCATGGCCTGCGCCCGGCCGGTGGTGGGCAGCGCCGTCGGCGGCATCCAGCACACGGTGGTCGACGGGGTCACGGGCTACCTGGTCCCGCCCAAGGATCCCGTCACCCTGGCCGAGCACCTGGATTGGCTGCGCACCCATCCGCAGCAGGCCGCCGCCATGGGGCGGGCCGGGCTGCTGCGCGTGCGGCGGATGTTCACCTGGGACCAGGTGGCGGCCCGGCTGGAGGCGGTCTACCGGCGGGTGCTGGTCGAGCGGCGCCAGCCCGAGGCCGGCGTGGCCCGCGGCCTGGGCTTGCTGAGGCCCCCGAGGGGGCCGGTGGGCGTGTTCGCGCCCCCGGTGCCCGATCAGCGTCCGGCCGCAGCCTGGGGGTACAAGGCGTGAGCGGCGTGGTGGAAGTCTTCGATCAGCGCATCGACCAGTTCGGCAAGCGTTCGCGCCGCCGACGCCCGGCATCGGGCCCGGCGGTCGTCTTCCTGCCCGAGGAGGCCTTGGTGACCCCGCCCCTGGACGCCGAAGCCGAGACCCAGCCGTGGCGGGCCGGCGCCCTGGCGGCCCTGCATGCCTTCCAGGCGCACGGCTATCGGCAGCTGATCCAGGCCCTGCCGGGCGAGCGCCCGGCCCGCATCCAGCAGGGCCTGCTGCAGCGGCTTGGGCACGAGGCCGATGTCGAGGTCGAGGGCATGCTGCCGCATGTGGAGGTCGAGGACCTGCCGGCCCTGCTGCGCCAGGCCGCGGCCTCGCAAGGCCTGGACCTGCGCCGGGCCTGGTTCCTCAGCTGGGACGAGGCCCTGGGCGCGGCGGCCCGGCGCTCGGGCTGCCGCAGCGTGCGTCTCCTGGAACCGGGCCGCCATTCGCGCCGGCGCTGGCCCCTGCTGCGGGGCCATGTGCCCATGAGGCTGATGGAGGCGGTGGTCTACGTCCTGCGCTGCGACGGTCACCTCGCTGCCGGGCAGTCGCTGCCGGACCCGGCATGAGCGCCGTCGCGAATTCCCCGTGTGCGCCGGCCTGGGGCCAGGCGCGTCGCGTGCTGCTGCTGCGCCTGGATGGCCTGGGCGACGTGCTGATGAGCACACCTGCCATGGCCGCCGTGCGGGAGAGCCTGCCGCAGGCCCGGCTGACCCTGCTGGCCTCGCCGGCCGGCGCGAGCCTGGCGCCGCACCTGCCCTGGCTGGATCAGGTGCTGAGCTACGAGGCGCCCTGGGTGAAGCCCGCCACCGCGGCGCCCGACCGCCCGGTGGGCGAGGCGGACGAAGCCCTGCTGCAGCGGCTCCGCCAGGAGCGCTTCGATGCCGCCATCATCTTCAGCACCTGCACGCAGAGCGCGCTGCCGGCGGCCCTCATGTGCCGCCTGGCCGGCATCCCGCTGCGCCTGGCCCATGCCCGCGAGAACAGCTACGGCCTGCTGAGCCACCGGCTGGCGGAGCCCGACGCGCTGAGGCCGACCATGCGGCATGAGGTGCAGCGCCAGCTGGACCTGGTGGCCAGCGTGGGGCTGCACACGGCGGACCCGGGCCTGCGCTTCACCCTGCGCCCGGCCGACGTCCGGCGCGTGGCCGCGCAACTGGCCGCGGCCGGCCTGGCGCCCGGGCGGCCGTATGTGCTGGTGCATCCGGGCGCCAGCGCGCCCTCGCGGCGCTATCCCCCTGAAGCCTTTGCCGCGGCAGCGAGGGGCCTGGCCGGTGGTGAGGATGCGTCCGGCCAAGGCGCCCCGGCCCTCGTGGCCTGCGCAGGCCCGGGCGAGGCAGGCCTGCTGCAGCGCCTCTGCGCGGCCCTGCCGCACCCGCCGCTGCTGCTGCCGGGGACACAGAGCCTGGGCGAGCTGGCGGCGCTGATCGCGGGCGCCCGGCTGCTGATCGCCAACAACAGCGGGCCGGTGCACCTGGCCGCCGCGCTGGGCACGCCCGTGGTGACGCTGTATGCCCTGACCAATCCGCAGCACACCCCCTGGCGCGTGAGTGCGCGGGTGCTCAGCCACGAGGTGCCCTGCCGGGACTGCCTGCAGAGTGTCTGCCCCGAGGGCCACCAGCGCTGCCTCACCGGCGTGCCGCCCGAGGCCGTGGCCGGGGCCGCGCGGGAGCTGCTGGCGGAGGCCGCGCCATGAGGGGCGTGCCGGCGCCGCGCCAGCTGCCGCTGCTGGTGTCCGTGGTCCTGCCGACCTACCGCCGGCCGGCCCTGCTGGATCGCTGCCTGCAGGCCCTGATGCGTCAGAGCCTGGCCACCCACTGCTACGAGATCGTGGTGGTGGACGACGGGCATGAGGAGGCCACCCGGCAGCTCGTCGAGCGCCTGGCGGCCCTGCCGGATGCTCCGGCCCTGCGCTACCTGCGGCCCGAGCGGGGGCGAGGGCCGGCCGTGGCGCGCAACTGTGGCTGGCGCGCCGCGTGGGCGCCCCTGGTGGCCTTCACCGACGACGACACCGTGGCCGATCCCCGCTGGCTTCAACAAGGCCTGCTGGGCATGCGCAGCCAGTGGCTGGCCCTGGCCGGCCAGGTGCGGGTGCCGACCCTCTACGAACCCGGCCGCCGCCCCACCGACCATGAGTTGATGACGCAGGGCCTGGAGCACGCCGAGTTCGTCACCGCCAATGCCTTTGTATGGCGGGCGGCGCTGGTCCTGGTGGGCGGCTTCGACGAGCGCTTCCGGCGCCCCTGGCGCGAGGACTCCGACCTGCAGTTCCGGCTCGAGGCCCTGGGCCCGGTGGGCCGTTGCGACGCCGCCCTGGTCTGGCACCCGGTGCGCCCCGAGCGCTGGGGCGTGGCCCTGCGCCAGCAGCGCAATGTCTTCTTCGATGCGCTGCTGTACCGCAAGCATCCGCAGCTGTACCGCGTGCGGGTGCGCCGGCGACCGCCCTGGGACTACTACCTGATCGTGCTGCTGAGCCTGCTCTCCCTGGCCCTGGCCGTGAGCGGCCAGCCGGCCGCCGCGCTGCTGGGTGGCGGGGCCGCAGCGGGCCTGGTGCTGGCCCTGGCCGGGCGGCGGCTGCGGCCCACGGCGCGCAATCCGGCGCATGTCTGCGAGGTGCTGCTGACCTCGGCACTGATCCCCTTCCTGTCGGTCTACTGGCGCCTGCGCGGCGCTCTGCATTTCCGGGTCCTCTTCCTATGAATCATTCCCTGCTGCTGCCGGGGCCGGTGCAGCGCATCGTGGTGCTGCGGGCCCTGGGCCTGGGCGACCTCATCTGTGCCGGCCCGGCCCTGCGCTCGCTGCGCGCCACCTTTCCCGAGGCCGGCATCTCCCTGCTGGGCCAGCCCTGGGCGCAGGAGTTCGTGGCCCGCTTCGATGCCCTGGACCACTGGATCGGCTTCCCCGGCTGGCCGGGCCTGCGCGAGCAGGTACTGCACGCCGAGCGGGTGCCCGCCTTCCTGGCCGACATGCAGCGCCAGCGCTTCGACCTGGCCCTACAGCTGCACGGCAGCGGCGAGTCCAGCAACGGCCTGCTCGGCCTGCTGGGCGCGCGCCTGTGCGCGGGCTTCCAGCGCTCCGGGGCCTGGGTGCCGCCGGGTCAGGAGGAACGCTTCTGCGCCTGGCCTGAGCAGGGGCATGAGAGCCAGCGCCTGCTGGTGCTGTGCCGGCACCTGGGGCTGCAGGCCGTGGACGAGGCCCTGGAGTTCCCGTTGCGGCCCACGGACCGCCAAACCCTGCTGCAGCTGTGTCCGGA
Organism: Roseateles flavus; assembly: GCF_039872765.1. Taxonomy (NCBI): domain Bacteria; kingdom Pseudomonadati; phylum Pseudomonadota; class Betaproteobacteria; order Burkholderiales; family Sphaerotilaceae; genus Roseateles; species Roseateles flavus. The sequence continues at coordinate 101,746 of NZ_JBDPZC010000007.1, forward strand.
GCTGGACGAGGGCCCACCCTATGTCTGCCTGCATGCGGGCGCCCAGCTGGCCTCGCGCCGCTGGCCGGCCCAGCGATTCGCTGCGGTGGCGGATGCGCTGTACGACGCCGGCTACCGCATCGTGCTCAGCGGCGGCCCGGCCGAGCTGGCGCTGGGCCAGCAGCTGGCCGCCCTGATGAGCGTGCCCTGCATCAATCTGGTCGGTCTCACCAATCTCTGGACCCTGGGGGCGCTGATCGCCTCGGCCCGCTGCCTGATCGCCAACGACACCGGCGTGTCCCACATCGCGGCGGCGCTGCGCGTGCCCAGCCTCATCGTCTCCAGCGGGGGCGATGTGCAGCGCTGGGCGCCGCCGGACCGCCAGCTGAACCGCGTGCTCAGCAAGCCCGCGCCCTGCCGGCCCTGCGCCCACCAGGACTGCCCGACCGGCCATGGCTGCGCCCATGCGCTGAGCGTCTACGAGGTGCTGGCGGCGCTGCAGCATCTGCTCGAGCTGCCGCCGCTCAGCGGCGGCTCCGGCCCCCTTGCGGAAGGAACCGAACATGACGCGTCGTCTGCGCATCCTCACCTGGCACGTCCATGGCAACTACCTCTACAACCTGTCCCAGGTCCCGCATGACTTCTACCTGCTGAGGGACGCCGCCGGCAGCCCGCAGCGCAGCGGCCGCTGCGGCCAGCTGCCCTGGGGCGACAACGTGCACGACGCACCGGTGGAGGCCTTGCCCGGCATGCGCTTCGATGCCGTGCTGTACCAGTCCCGCCAGGCCTGGGACGAGGACCGCCCGCGCTGGCTCAGCCCCGCCCAGCAGGCCCTGCCGCGTCTGGTGCTGGAGCACGACCCGCCCCAGCAGCATCCCACCAACACCGTGCACTGGGCGGACGACCCGGGCACCGTGCTGGTCCACGTGACGCCCTTCAATGCGTTGATGTGGGACCCGGGCCGCTGCCCGGTGCGCGTGATCGAACACGGCGTGCGGCCCCTGGACGAGCAGGCCTGGCAGGGCGGCTGGTCGCGTGGCCTGGTGGTCGTCAATCACCTGGCGCGGCGCGGCCGCCGCCTGGGCTCGGACCTCTACCTGCAGCTGCAGCAGCGCCTGCCGCTGAGCCTGGCTGGCATGGGCAGCGAGGCGCTGCCCGGGGGCCTGGGCGAGATCGGCCAGCTGCAGCTGCCACGGCTGATGGCCGCCCATCGCTTCTTCTTCCATCCCGTGCGCTACACCAGCCTGGGCCTGGCCCTGATCGAGGCCCTGATGATGGGCATGCCGGTGGTGGGGCTGGCGACAACGGAGCTGTCCACCGTCATCCGCAGCGGCGACAACGGCTTCATCGACACCCGCCCCGAGCGCCTGGCCGAGGCCATGCAGGCCCTGCTGGAGGACCCCGGCCTGGCCGCGCGCTGGGGCCGCGCCGGCCAGCAGATGGCGCGTGAGCGCTTCGGCATCGGACGCTTCGTGGCGGACTGGCTGCAGCTGTTCCGAGAGGTCTGCGCATGAGCGCGGCACCGCCCCTTGCGTTGCGGCCCGGCGAGCGCGTGCTGGTGTGCGGCGCCGCGGGCTTCCTGGGCAGCCATCTGTGCGAGCGCCTGCTGCAGCGCGGCTGCGCCGTGCTGGGCCTGGACAACCTCATCAGCGGCGATCTGCGCAACCTGGTGGCGCTGCAGGCGTCGGCGCGCTTCGAGTTCCTGCGCCACGACATCTGCAGCCCGCCCCCGCCGCAGGCCGAAGGCGTGAGCCGCATCTTCAACCTGGCCTGCCCGGCCAGCCCCGCTCACTACCAGCGCATCCCGGTGCAGACGGTGCTGGCCAGCGCGCTGGGCGTCTGGCAGCTGCTGGAGCTGGCGCGCCGCAGCGGTGCCCGCCTGCTGCAGGCCTCCACCAGCGAGGTCTACGGCGATGCGCAGGAGCACCCGCAGCAGGAGTCGTACTGGGGGCATGTCAACCCGGTCGGCCCTCGTGCCTGCTATGACGAAGGCAAGCGCTGCGCCGAGGCCCTGATGGTGGCCTATGCCGAGCAGTACGGCACGGAGGTCTGCATCGCCCGGCTCTTCAATACCTACGGCCCGCGCCTGCGGCCGGGGGACGGCCGGGTGGTCAGCAACTTCATCGTGCAGGCGCTGCGCGGCGAGCCACTGACGCTCTATGGCGATGGCCAGCAGACACGCAGCTTCTGCTATGTGGACGACACGGTGCGCGGCCTCTGCACGCTGATGGAGAGCGGCTGGCGCGGGCCGGTGAACCTGGGCAACCCCTGCGAATGCCGCATGGTGGAGCTGGCCCAGCGCGTGCTGGCGGTGACCGGCAGCGCCTCGGCCCTGGTGCACCGGCCCTTGCCGCAGGACGATCCCCGCCGCCGCCGGCCTGACATCCGCCTGGCCCGCGAGCGGCTGGGCTGGTGGCCCGAGGTCGGCCTGGACGAGGGACTGGCTCACACCGTGAGCTACTTCCGCGAACGCCTGGGCCTCCGCCGGGCTCAGCGGCCGCAAGCGACGCTGGCGAGGGGTGCCGCGGCCTCGAGCGGTGAGGTCGGCTGAGGCCGGAGTGTGGGCGAGGGCGAGGGTGATGGCGAGGGCAGCAGGCCGGCGAAGGCCTGGCGCAGGGCGCGCTCCAGCGCCCGCGTGTGGCGGGCCTCGGCGGCCTGAGCGGCCTGAGCGGCTTGCGGCCGTGTGCGTGGTCCTGTGCGCGGTCCTGTGCGTGGCCGTGCCAGCAGCGCGTCCACCTGCTGCGCCATGGCCTCCGCGGTGGCGGCGATGCCCAGGCCGGGGCAGGGTGGCAGGGCGCGCATCTCGGCCAGCGGGGTGCTGCACAGCGGCAGGCCAGCGCCGCGGGCCAGGATCGCCAGCTCGGGCCACAAGTGCGCCGTGGCGGCCTGGACGGGCGCCAGCACCAGCCCGGCATCCGCGGCCTGCAGCAGCGCAGGCAGCAGCTCGGCCGCGAGCTCGCCCAGGCCCCGGCAGGGCGCCGGCCAGTTGCCCTCGGCTGGCCCCAGACTGCCCAGCATGAGGAACTGCCAGCCGGGGCGCAGACGGGCCAGCGCCTCCAGCCAGGCGGGATCCGGCGCTTGCTGCGGCCGGGCCATGACCAGCAGGCGCGGCCCGGCGGGCGGTCCCAGCAGGGCCTGGATCTCCTGCGCCTCGTAGCTGAGGGCGGGCGGTGGGCGCAGTGCGCGCGCGGGCAGGGCCAGCGGCAGGCGCAGCACCGGCACGCGCGCGGCCGCCTCCTGCGCTGCGCCCTGTGCTGACCAGTGGGCGGCCTGCAGCGGGCCCTCGCACAGCAGCAGCGCGGCCTGCAGGGCAGAGGCGCTATGGTCCGGCGGCAGGGCCTGCGCGTCGGGCTGGAGCAGCAGGGCGTCGCCAGGCAGGGTGAGGCGGTCCGGGGCCCAGCCCTGGGCCAGGGGCCAGCGCATGAGCCAGATCAGCGTGCCGCCCTCGGGGCCGCGGCCCACCGCCGCGCGCAGCAGGGTCAGGTCTTGCCCTGGTGTGGCCCAGCCGGCGTGGGCGCCGGGCTCGTGCAGCACCAGCAGCTCCAGCGCCGGGCCCAGGCGGTGGCGGCGCTGCAGCGGTGGGCCGGCCGTGGGGCGGGGCGGCTCGACCAGCAGCACCGAGAAGCAGGCTTCGGGCGCCGGGCACGCGTCGCCTGGCGTGGGCTCGCCGGCCAGGCGGCGCAGCAGCTGCTGAAGCGGCGCGTCCAGCCCCTCCCAGCGCACCGGGAGCAGCACCACGAGGCGCCGGCCCGGCGTCTTCGGTGCTGCGGGCAGGTCCTGCCAGGCGCGCAGGGCGCGCGCATAGGTCTGCACGGGGACGCGCGAATCCGAGCGGGGGCCCGAAGGGGGAGCGGAGGCCTCGCTGCCCGCCGGCTGCCACAGGCCGCAGCGGTGCCAGCGGCCGGTGTCGCACCAGTCCGGCCGGTCCAGCAGGGGGTAGAGGCAGATGCCCTGCAGCGGCAGGCCCAGGGCGCGTGCCTGCAGGGCCTCGCCGGCCATCTCGTGCAGCCAGGCGGCGCGGCCCATGCCCACATGGCCGGTCTCGGCCAGGACCAGGGGCCGCCGGTAGCGCTGGAAGGCCTGCAGCAGCAGGGCGGAGACCGGCTGGCGCCGCGGATCCCGCAGATGCCAGGCCAGGCGCTTCTCGGTCTGGGCCTCCCATTGGCTGCTGTGGTAGTGGTTGAAGCCCAGCCAGTCCAGCGCGCGCTCGTGGCCGCCCAGGCCCGGCTCGAGGCGGCCGCTCAACAGGTCCAGGGCCTGCCATTGGTAGTCGCGGATCTGCTGCGCCAGGGCGTCCAGCTCGGGCCGGTCCGGCGGCGCGGCCACGTGGACCAGGGGCTCGATGTGAAGAAAACGTGCCTGCGGATCCTCGGCGCGGATCGCGGCCATGCCCGCCAGCGCCGCGCGCACCAGCCGCCGCTTGACCTGGTAGCCGCTGAGCTCGCTGCTGCTGACGCCCCCGGGCGCCAGGCGGGAAGCCGCCTCGCTGGCTGCATCGAGGGGCGCATCGGCCTCGGTCTCCTGCAGCACTCCTCCGCTGCCGGCGGCCCAGGCCAGGAAACTGATCTCGTTGATGGGGGTGTAGAAGCGCGGGGCCTCGCACAGCGGCCGCAGCGCGCGCGCAACGGCGCCGGCGAAGCGCGCGAAGCGCTCGATGAGGGCATCGTCGAAGAAGGAGAGGTCTGGCGGCAGGCCGTAGTGCATCAGCGTCCACAGGGGCTGGATGCCGGCACGGCGCGCCGCCTGCGCCAGCTGCACGGCGCGGCCGAGGTCCAGCGCGCCGCCCGCACCCTCGCAGAGCCGCCAGCCGATGGTCTCGCGCAGCGTGCGCAGGCCCAGGCCGGCGGCGCGGCGGTAGTCCTCGTCCAGCCGGGCCAGGTGGCCGGTGGCGCGGACCATGTCCAGGGCCTCGCCGGCGGCGTTGACATGATCGGCGCCCTCGTAGCCCCCCATCCAGAAGGAGCGCAGCAGGGGCTCGGGGGGACATTCGCTCAAGAGCGGCCTTTCCCAGCAGGGCTCAGCAGCCCGCCGCCGGCTGTGGCGCCGCGAGGCCCAGGCAGTACTCGATCTGGGCGCACAGCGTGTGGCCGATGAAGATGTGGGCCTCCTGGATGCGCGCCGTGTCCTCGTGCGGCACCACGATGCACTGGTCGCAGAAGCTGGGCATGTAGCCGCCGTCCCGGCCGGTGAGGCCCACGGTGTGCAGGCCGGCGGCCCGGGCCACGGCCAGGGCCCGCAGCACGTTGCGGGATTGGCCTGAAGTCGAGATGCCGATGGCGCAGTCGCCCGGCCGGCCCAGGGCCGCGACCTGGCGGGCGAAGACCTCGTCGTAGCCGTAGTCGTTGGCCACGCAGGTGAGCACCGAGCTGTCGGTGGTCAGGGCCACGGCGGCCAGGGGGCGGCGCTCGCGCTGGAAGCGGCCGCTGAGTTCGGCGGCCAGGTGCTGGCAGTCCGCCGCCGATCCGCCGTTGCCGAAGAAGAGCAGTGTGTGGCCGGCGCGCAGCACGGCGGCAAGCCGGCGGCCGATCTGGCCCACCAGCATCTGCTGCCGGTGCAGCTCATGGAAGACCGACTGGTGCTCCTGCAGCAGGCGGTGGAACAGCTGGCCCAGCTCGTCGACCGGGGGCTGGGCGGGCAGGCATGAAGCGGCCTTCATGCGGGATCTTCCTCGAAGATGCCCATCTCGGCCAGGCTCAGCCGCGCGGTCCCGAACTTGCCCACCACGATGCCGGCCGCCCGGTTGGCCGCGCGCACGGCCTGCTCCAGGCTGGCGCCGCGCACCAGGAAGCAGGTGAGGGCGGCCAGGGCGGTGTCGCCCGCGCCGCTGACGTCGTAGACCTCGCGCGCCTCTGCCGGTACGTGCAGGGTGGCGCCGCCGCGCGAGTACAGCGTCATGCCCCCGGCGCCGCGCGTCACGAGCAGGTGCTGCAGATCCAGCCGGGCCATGAGCGCCTGCAGCTTGCCCTCCAGGTCGGCCTCGTCCGTCCAGTTGCCCAGCGCCGCCTGCAGCTCGGCCAGGTTGGGCTTGAGCAGCCAGGCTCCGCGGTAGGCCGCAAGATCCGGGTTCTTGGGATCGACCAGGGTGCGGCAGCCCGCCTGGCGCGCGTCCATCAGCAGCTGGGCGCTCTCGCTGAGCGTGCCCTTGCCGTAGTCCGAGAGCAGCAGGTAGCGCACCTGCGGCAGCAGCGGCCGGACCAGGGACATGAGGGCCTCGGCCACCTCGGCCGGCAGGGGCTGCTCGATGTCCATGCGCAGCAGCTGCTGGCGCTGGCTGACCATGCGAATCTTCTGCGTCGTCGGGAAGAGGTGGCTGCGGACCCAGTGGCGCTCGATATGGGGATGGTCCAGCAGGCGTTCCAGGCACAGACCCGCGGCGTCCTCGCCCACGGAGCCGGCCAGGCGGCAGGGGCAGCCCAGGCTCGCCAGGTTCAGCGCGACATTGGAGGCGCCGCCCGCCCGCGGGTCGTGGCGCTGCATGCGCAGCACCGGCACCGGCGCCTCGGGCGAGATGCGCTGCACGGCGCCTTCCAGGTAGACGTCCAGCATGCAGTCGCCCACGATCAGCACTTCGGGCGGCTTCATCGGCGCGCCTCCCGCAGGCCTTCGGAGGCGCTGCCCCGGATGCGCCGCAGCAGCGCCGTCGTCGAGTGCCCGGCGGCATAAGGCTCGATCTCTGTGCGGCCGCCCCAGGCGGCGACGAGGGCGGCCTCGGGCAGGCGCTCGGGGTGGTAGTCGCCGCCCTTCACGTAGACCTCGGGCTTCAGAAGCTGCAGCAGGGCGGCTGGCCCGCTGTCGTCGAACCAGCTGACCCAGCTCACGCAGCCCAGGGCCGCCACGAGGCGCGCCCGCTGCGGCAGCGGCAGCACGGGGCGGCGACCCGGCTTGCCCAGCCGGCCGGCCGAGGCGTCGGTGTTCAGCGCCACGAGCAGGCAGGCCCCATGGCGGCGCGCCCGCTCCAGGCAGGCCACATGACCGACATGGAGCAGGTCGAAGACGCCATTGGTGAACACCAGCGGCCGCGGCAGCCGGGCCATGAGCGCGGGCAGGGCTGCCGGCGCCAGGCATTTGCTCGAGCTGTCCCAGGCGTTCTGCACAGTGCAGTGCCTCCATGTTGAAAGAGTGATGCGCCAGGGCAGCGGGCGTGCCCGGTCCGGTGCGGACGGCGGATGGTGGGCGGGACGAAGGACTTGCCGCAAGGATTGCCGCGGCCCAGCGCCACGGCGGGCTCAGGGCGCCGAGGTCTCGGCGCTGCGCGGCTGCTGCGCGGCCGTGGAGATCAGGCGCAGCACATGCTCCGGGTCCACCGGCTTGGTCAGGTGGTGGTCGAAACCGGCGGCGATGGCCTCCCGGCGGTCAGCCTCCTGGCCCCAGCCGGTGATGGCGATCAGCACCGGGTGCTCCCCGCCGGGCAGGGCGCGGATGGCGCGCGCGACCTCCTTGCCGTCCTGCAGGGGCATGCCGATGTCCAGCAGGCAGACGTCGGCCGGATCGGCACGGAAGGCCGCAACGGCCTGCTCGCCGTCGTAGGCGCAGCTCACCCGGTGGCCTTGCATCTGCAGCAGCGCGGAGAGGCTCTGTGCCGCCTCCTCGTTGTCATCGGCGATCAGCACATGCATGGGACGCGCCGGTTGCGGCCGCGGCGCCGCCGGAGCCGGCTCGCGGGGACCCGGCTGGCTGACATGCAGCAGCGGGATGCGCACGGTGAAGCAGCTGCCGCAGCCGGGGCCGTCGCTGGCGGCCGTGATGCTGCCGCCGTGCAGGTCCACCAGGCCGCGTGCCAGCGCCAGCCCGATGCCCAGCCCGCCGCCGGGCTTGCCTTCGTCGCCGCTGCCCAGGCGGGTGTACATGTGGAAGACGTCACCCAGCGACGCCGGTGGCATGCCGATGCCGTTGTCGCTGACCTCGATGCACAGCTCGCCCTTGCCCGCCCGCGCCCGCAGCTGGATCTCGCCGCCAGGCTCGGTGTACTTGGCCGCGTTGCTGAGCAGGTTGGCCACCACCTGGGAGAGGCGCAGGGCATCGGCGTCGAAGCGCAGCGGGCGGCGGGGCAGCTCCAGCAGCAGGCGGTGCTGCTTGGCGTCGATGAGGGGGCGCACCGCCTCGACCGCGTTGCTGATGATGCTGCCCAGCTCCGCGCGGTCCAGGCGCAGCAGCAGCGCGCCGCGGGCGATGCGGGAGATGTCCAGGAGATCATCCAGCAGCAGGGCCATGTGGCGCACCTGGCGGTCGATCAGCTCGTTGCCCCAGCGCTTCTGCTCCTCGGTGGCCTCGGTGGCGCTGGACAGATGGGCGGCCTGGCGTATCGGCGCGAGCAGATTGCGCAGCTCGTGGGCCAGGGTGGCGATGAACTCGTCCTTGCGGCGGTCGGCGTCGCGCAGCTGCTGATCGTGCCGCCTGCGATCGCTGACATTGGCCGCCCACACCGCCAGCGAGTGGCCCATGGGCGAGACGATGCAGTGGAAGTGCTGCGCCAGCCCGCGGCCGCCCTCCGGTGCGCTGAACTCGAACTCGCAGGTCTCGTTGCGCAGCAGCGCGCGCTGGCACTGGGCCAGCAGGTCGGGCCGGCGCTGCCAGACGCCCACGAGGATGTCCTGCACCGGCCGCCCGATCAGCTGCTCGCGTCGGCCCTTGAGCGCACGGACCGTAGCGGCGTTGAGGTAGTCCAGACGGAAGTCTTCCAGCTGGCCGCTGTCATCGCGTACCGGGCTCAGCACGACGAAGGGCACGGCCGAGGCCTCGAGCACGGCCTCGAAGCGGAGCTCCGAGGCCTGCAGCGCCGCGCGGGCCCGGGCACGCTCGATGAAGAGCACGGCCTTGTTGGCGCACATGTCCATGGCGGTCCGCTCGCGCGCATTGGGCAGCCGCGCCTCCTGCAGGAACAGGCTCATGGCGCCCATCAGCTCGCCCTGGTCGCTGATCAGCGGCAGGGCATGGGCGGCATGGAGCCGGCGGCCGGTCATGAGGGCGCGGATGGGCTGGCACCGGGGGTCGCTCTGCATGTCCTGCACCATGAGGCGGGCCCGTTCCTTCATGGCCATGCCACAGATGCCGCCGTCATTGACCAGACGCTCCAGCTCGGCGGCAGGCATGTCAGAGAAGCCGTGCTGGGCCATGATGCGGGGCCGGCCGTCGTCCAGCATGCTGATGAGGCCGGCGCCGCTGTGGTGGATTTCAAGCGCCGTGGCCAGCACCTGCTGCAGCTGCTCCTCGAGGGTGCCCGGTGCCAGCAGGCGGCTGCTCAACTCGTGCAGGCGCCGCAGGTCCTCCAGCTGTTCGCCCAGCGCCGCCTTGGCGCCCTGCAGGTCCACCTCGGCGCGCTTGCGGGCGCTGATGTCGATGCCGGCGCCCTGGACGCGGGTGTGGCGGGTCTCGATGTCCTGGCTGACCTGGCCGCACAGCAGGACCCAGTAGGGCAGGCCGTCGGCATCGCTGAGATTCAGCTCGTGGAGGAAGAAGCGGCTCGGGCCGGTGGCCAGGCCCTCCAGCACCTCGCGCAGCCGGCGGGCCGAGACCTCCGGCAGCGGGGCCAGCCAGGCATCCAGGGCCTGGGGGGCGTGCGACCAGGGCAGCTGCAGCATCTCCGCGAAGCGGGGCGAGGCCTGGAGGCTGCGGTGCTGAAAGTCCAGCTCGAACAGGCCCAGACCGGCCTTCTCGACGATCTGGCGCTGCTGCTGTTCGGCCTGCTCGGCCTTCAGCACAGACTGCTGGACGTGACGCAGGCGGCGCGCCACGAGCAGCAGCAGCGCCCCGCCCAGCACGGCCTGCGTCAGCAGCGCCCCCACGGCCGGTGCAGGGGCCAGATCCAGGGCGCCACCCAGCCAGGGCAGCACCAGCCCGCCCAGCAGCAGGGTGAGGCCCGGCAGCGGGCCGGCCAGGACGCAGCAGACCAGGGCCAGCGGCACGGCGGCCCAGGGGGTGCTTGCAATGGAGGGTGACTGCTGGACGACGGCGTGCTCGCAGAGGGTGGCAAGAAGGGCCGTCGCCAATGCGAGGGCGTGGGCCTGCCAGCGCCTCGGGCTCCCTGCAGTTGGCATGGGTTTCTGCCCCTATGGGTACTCAATCGGCTGTCCTGGCCCGGGCTCCGCGGATTCTGAGGGGAAGGGAGCCGGGCCGGGCGGGCTATTGAAGCACATCAATGGTGGTGTGGGAAAGCATCGATCCCCTCAGTGCCGCATGCTGCCTTGCATTGCAGGGAATGCCAGCGCCCGTGTCGTCTGGCTTATGGAACGTTTGCGCCCGCCCTTGCACAGCGCCGAGGTGTCGCAGGCTCAGGACAGGGGGGCCTTGCGACGACGATGGGTGCGCTGCACGCAGCAGACGCCCATGAGGCTCAGCGTGAGCAGGCCGAGCCATGTCAGGCGGCGGTTGCTGCGGCTGCATGACCCCGTTGACTGAAGGGACTCATGGCCCTTGAAACGCGATGAATACATGGAACTCTCCGATTGGCATGCCGTGCGGGCCTAGGGCAATGGACGTTCCTGCGGCAACAAAGGGGCAGTGTCACAAGCTGATGCAAAAAGAGCGCTCGCGTCTTGAACATTTCACGCGTCAAAGTTGCAAGATGCACGCAGCCGTTCTGTCTGCATCCTTGCGGGCAGCAAGGCACCCATGGGACCTGGAAGGGAGATGGCGTGGCACATGCGCTGATCGTTGATGACGATGGCGATTCGGTCGAATCGCTGCAAGCACTGATCACGGCCGAACACTTCACGGTGTCCGTCGCCCATAACCTGAGGGACGCCCGGCGGCATATCGCCCTGCAGCAGCCGGACCTGATCCTGCTGGACCTCGAGCTGCCCGATGGCAACGGCATGGACCTCTTCACCGACCCCCAGCTGGTGGCCAACTCGGAGGTCGTGCTGATCACCGGCCATGCCTCGCTGGAGACCTCCATCCAGGCCTTGCGCCTGGGCGCCGCGGACTACCTCGTCAAGCCCATCAACCTGCGCCATCTGCAGGGCGTGCTTTCGCGCGTCACGCGGCCCGCGGTGCTGAAGGCCGAGGTCGCCGACCTCCATGCCCATCTGGCCGAGGACGGCAACTTCGGCCATCTGTGGGGGCGCGCGCCGGCCATGCTGCCGGTGTATGAGCAGATCTCGCGCGTGGCGGGCACGGGCGTGTCGGTCTTCATTCTGGGCGAGAGCGGCACCGGCAAGGAGCTGGTGGCCCAGACGGTCCACGACCTCAGCCGGCGGCGCAAGAAGCCCTTCCTGGCGGTCAACTGCGGCGCGATCTCGCCCAACCTGATCGAGAGCGAGATCTTCGGCCATGAGAAGGGCGCCTTCACCGGCGCCGACCACCAGCACCAGGGCTTCTTCGAACGCGCCAGCGGCGGCACGCTCTTCCTCGACGAACTGACCGAGATGCCCCTGGAGCTGCAGGTCAAGCTGCTGCGCGTGCTGGAGACCGGCCGCTACATGCGCGTGGGGTCCACACAGACCATGGAGGCCGATGTGCGCGTGATCGCCGCCTCCAACAGGCCGCTGATCCAGGCGGTCGAGGCCGGCAAGCTGCGCGAGGACCTGCTGTACCGGCTCAACGTCTTTCCCATCGAGCTCCCGCCCCTGCGCGACCGACTGAGCGACGTCCCCCTGCTGGCGCGCCACTTCCTGAGCGCGATCGGCGCCAAGGAAGGGCAGCACAAGCAGTTCACCGGGGCGGCCATGGAACGCCTGTGCCGCTATCGCTGGCCGGGCAATGTGCGCGAGCTGCGCAATGCCGTGCAGCGGGCCTATGTGATGGCCTCGGGCGAGCTGATCACCGACCAGTGGCTGCCCGCGCCCGACCTGCCTGCCGCGCCCGGCGGCGTGGCGCCCCAGCCTGGCGTGCTGCTGGTTCAGGAGCCGCCGCCCCAGGGCATCCTGGGCGCCCTGGGCGCCGTGCCGCTGGAGGGCGAGGGGACCGCAGGAGCGGGCGCGCCGCTCAGCACCGGGCTTGCTTCACCGGGCTATGCCGCTGCGGCGGCCCCCGGCCCGCTGGTGGCAGCGTCGGGCATGGTGGCAGGGGATGGCATGACAGCGGGCATGGCCCCGGGCGTGACCCCAGGTATGGCGGCGGCCGGGGCCGGCGCCGGCAACGGCCGGGAACAGGGCGCGCTGCTGGTGCCCATTGGCTGTTCCATGGCCGAGATCGAGCGCCGCTTCATCCTCGCCACGCTGGCGCACTACAAGCAGCACAAGGAGCGCACCGCCGCCGTGCTGGGCATCAGCTTGAAGACGCTCTACAACCGCCTGAAGGAATACGCGGCTACCGAGTCCGACTGGCCTGAGGGCAGGCCCTGAGGCACCCAGCGCTGCAAGGCCTCGGCGGGATTCATCAGCGCGGCATAGCGGCGCATCATCAGCCCGCTCACGCGGGACCAGTCCAGGGTGCGGGCCCGGCACAGCGCGAGGTCCAGGCGCAGCGCCTCCGGATCGTCCAGGGCCTGGCGCATGGCAGCGGCCCAGTCGGCGGGGCTGGCGCTGTCGACGGCCAGCGCCACGTCCGCGCCCAGCTCGCCCAGGCCGGCCCGGCTGCTCAGCACCACCGGCGTGCGGCAGGCCATGGCCTCCAGTGCGGCCAGGCCGAAAGTCTCCTGATCGCCGGCATGGACGAAGGCATCGCAGCTGGCCATGATGCGGGCCAGGCCGGACGGGTCCGCCACCGGCGGCAGCAAGCGGACTTGCGGTCCCGAGGGGGCACAGGGGCCGGCGCCCACGCACAGCAGCACATGGCCGGTCCCGAGGGCTCGCACCGCACGGGCCAGCAGAGGCAGGCGCTTTTCCGGCGCGAATCGCCCGCAGTACAGCAGCAGGCGCGTGCCGGGCGGCAGGCCCAGCTCGCGCTTGAGCCAGCGCGCCCAGCCGCCCTTGCGCGCGGCTGGTCGGAAGGTGCTGCAGTCCACGCCCAGGGGCTGGTACTGCACCTGGTCCAGGCCGCAGAGCCGCAGCTGGTGCTCCAGCGAGCGGCTGGGCGCCAGCACCAGGTCGAAGCCGCCGTACAGGCGGACGAGGTAGCGCTGGGCCCGTTCACGTGCCCACGCGCCGGCCCTGCGGCCGCCCAGCTGCCCCGCCCATCGTTCCAGCAGGGCAGGAAGATGGCTGTGGCAGAAGGCCACGGCCGGCACGCCCAGCTGCTGCGAGGCCTCCAGGCTGGCCCAGCCCAGCACATAGGGGTCGGCCGCCTCGATGAGGTCCGGCTGGGCCTGCTTCATCAGGGCGACGGCACGGCGGCGGTCCACGACGAAGCGGTAGCCGCCCGAGCGCGGCAGGCTCAGTCCGCCACAGGCCAGCAGGCCGGCGCCCTGGCCCTCGGGCACCAGCAGGCTGTGGCGCCAGCCTGCGTCCAGCAGCTGCTGACGCTTGGCGCTGATCACGCGCCGCACACCGCCGGTGGGGTTGCTGCTCCAGAACATCGTGGTGTCCAGCACGTGAGGTCCGGGCGCTGCGCCCGGAGCCCGGGCGGTCTGCGGGGGAAGGGGGAGGGTCGGGTCTTGCATGGCAGCGGCTCAGCAAGCCCTGTGCCCGGCACGCCGGCTGCCGCAGCACAGCATGGCGCGCTCCTCCCCCGCACCGGCCCCCATGGACCCTACCACGCCCCTGCGCTGGACCCCTAGCGACCGCCCCGGCCTGCGACGCGAGGGCCCGCCAGGCCGGTTCCGCTACCGTCTGCCGGATGGCCGCCTGCTGCGCGCGGGGCCTGAGCTGGCCCGGATCCGCGCCCTGGCCATTGCGCCGGCCTGGCAGTCCGTCTGGATCTCAGCCGATCCCCGGTCCCATCTGCAGGCCACGGGCCGGGACCAGCGCGGCCGCAAACAGTACCTCGACCACCCGGCCTGGCGGCAGCAGCGCAGCGAGCACAAGTTTGCCCGGCTGCAGGACTTCGGCCGCGGCCTGCCGCGACTGCGCACGCGCCTGCGCCGCAGGCTGGAGAGCGGCAGCACGCCGACGCGCGCCCGCGTGCTCGCCGCCCTTGTGCAGCTGCTGGACTGCAGCTGGATGCGCATCGGCAACGACAGCGATGCCCGTGAGAACGGAAGCTTCGGCCTCAGCACCTTGCGCTGCCGGCACCTGCGGCTGCAGGGGGAGGCGCTGCACCTGCGTTTCATCGGCAAGAAGGGGGTGGCTCATCATGTGAGCCTCAGCGATGCCCGGCTGGCGGCGCTGGGGCGGCGCTGGTGCGGCGCTGCCGCGAGTTGCCGGGCGACGAACGCTTCCAGTACCTGGACGAAGCCGGGCAGGTCCACCGCGTCAGCTCGGCGGACGTCAACGCCTGGCTGCTCGAGCAGCTGGGCCCTGGCATGACGGCCAAGGTCTTCCGGACCTGGCATGGCAGCGTGCTGGCCCTGGACCTCGTGCTGGCCGCGGCGCTGCAGGACCAGGCCCCGGACCTGCCGGCCCTCGTGCGCCAGGTCGCCCAGCGCTTGGGCCACACGCCGGCCGTGTGCCGGGCCTCCTCCCTGCATCCCGCCGTCCTGTTGCTGGGCGCCGAGCTGGTCGATCCTGCGCGGCGCCGGGGCCTCAGTCAGACCGAGGCCCAGCTGCTGGCGATGCTTGCGGCGGCCCGCCCTGGGCCAGCAGCAGAGCCTCGAGCTCGGACCACTGCCTGACGCGGTGATCCGGCTCGCGCAGGGGGCTCATGCGCCACACGGTCTCCCCGCCGCAATCGAAGAGCAGGCTGCGGCAGCCGGCGCGATGGCCGGCCTCCACGTCGTCCAGGGTGTCGCCCACCATCCAGGAGCGGGTCAGGTCCAGCTTGAGCTGGGTGGCGGCCTGCAGCAGCAAGCCGGCCGCCGGCTTGCGGCAGTGGCAGGCCGGCGCGCCGGCGTCGTTGGGCAGATGGGGGCACAGCAGCACACCGTCGAGTTCCACGCCGTCGGACTCGCGCAGGCGCTGGCGCAGGGCCTGCTCCAGCCGGTCGAAGGCGTCTCGCGTGAACAGGCCGCGCCCGATGCCGCTCTGGTTGGTGATCATCACCAGCGCGAAGCCGGCCGAGGACAGGCGCGCCAGGGTGCGGCCCGCGCCCGGCATGAAGCGCAGCCGGGCAGGGTCGACGTTGTAGGGCACGTCCTCGACCAGGGTGCCGTCCTTGTCCAGGAACAGCGCGGGTGCCCAGGGTCTGCGGCTCTGCCTGGCCCTCAGGGCCGGCAGGCGCGCGCTCAGGGCCACGAGCTTTCCCGCTCGGGGAGCACCGTGAGCTCGGCGATGCTGGTGCCGCGCGGCTGTTCCAGCACATGGCGGATGGCACGCGCCACATGGGCCGGGTCCTGCAGGCGCTCGGGGTCGAGGTCGGGGAAGCGGTCCAGCAGGAAAGGGGTCCGCATGCCACCCGCCACAATGGCGCAGACGCGGATGCCCTGCTCGCGCAGCTCCGCATGCAAGGCGTGCGAGAGCCCCAGCAGCCCCCACTTGCTGGCATGGTAGGCGCTGGCATTGGGCCAGGCACGTTTGGAAGCCGTCGAGGCGATGTTGATGATGTGGCCGCCGCCACCGGCCTGGCGCGCCATGCAGTCCGCGGCGTACTTGCTCAGCACAAAGGGACCGGACAGATTGGTGTGCAGGATGCGCAGCCAGTCCTCCACCTCCAGCTCGGCCAGGGGCGCGGTGACGTCGGTCGCCGCATTGTTGACCAGCGCGTCCAGGCGGCCGAACTGCTGCTCGACACGGCCGATGGCCAGGCGGCACTGGGCCGGGTCGGCCACGTCCAGCGCAAGCGCCAGGACCTCGATGTCCAGCGGGGCCAGCGTCTTGGCCTGCGCTTGGGCGCGCTGCAGGTCCATGTCGGCGAGCACCAGTCGGGCGCCCTGCCGGCCCAGCTCAAGGCTCAGCGCGGCGCCCAGACCCTGGCCGCCCCCGGTGATCAGCACCACGCGCCCCTTGAGGGAGAGCGGCCTGAGGGCTTCGCTGACCTCGCTGTCGGGGCTGAGGAAGAGGTCCTGGGTCTTCGGCGTGGCAGCAGAAGCGGAGCGGGTGGAGGAAGCGGAGGTGGCGGAGGACGCTGGATTCATGCTGTGTTCCGGGCAGGAGGCCTCGCGGGCCGGGGTGGAAGGGAGGGGCTGCTGCGCGCCGCCCCGAGCCCCTGAGCACGCAGCGTGCCGGCCGTGCTGCCCGCCTGCCCGGGTAAGCCTTGCAGCAGGATTTCCTGCGGCCCGGCCGGGCAATGGCGCCATGCAATGGCATGCCGCTTGCCCCAGGACGCCGGCAGGTCTCTGCAGGGGTGAGCCGGACCGCCGGCCTCCCTCTCCTGATCATTGAAAGGAATGCACGATGGGCATGAATGAAACGCACGCTGGCGTGAGCAGCGCCAGAACTGAGGCCGCGGACCTGGTGGACCGCACCGCACAGGGCGCGCACCAGACCGTCGACCGCCTGGCCCAGCAGGCCGCGCCTGCGGTCCAGAAACTGCAGGACCAGATGGAGGACGCCGGCGAAATGCTCCAGGAGCGCGCCGAGCAGATGCGCGACATGGGTCGCCAGTGGCGCGAGGGCCTGCGCAGCAGCGTGCGTGAGCATCCCCTGACCACCGTGGTCGCGGCCCTGGCCGTCGGTGCCCTGATCGCACGGCTCTCTCGGTGACGGCGCCGCCCATGCCGCCGGGCATGGAGCCCGGCACGACTCGCGAGGGCCGCGACAGCCCGCCCGACGAAGGCCCGCCTTCCGGCTGGCTGGGCGGGGTGCAGACCCTGGTGCTGAGCTTCGTGGGTCTGCTGGGCGATGGCCTGGAGCTGCTGTCTCTGGAGTTGCAGCGCGGCCTGCGCCTGCTGGAGCGCCTGCTGTGGCTGATGCTGCTGGGGGCCGCCGCCCTGTTCACGGCCTGGCTGTTCTTCTGGATCGGCCTGGCCGTGGTGCTGACGGACGCCGGCATGATGTGGCCCCTCGCCTGCGCCATCGTGGTGCTGGGCAATGCCGGTGTGCTGGCCATGTGCCTGTCCCAGGCGCGGCTGCTGCGCCCCATGTTCGCGATGCCTGCGCTGCGGCGGCAGATGGGCCTGGGCAGCGAGGAGTCCCAGGCCGAGGCCGCCCGGGCCCAGGCGGCTCGCGACTACGCGGCCCGGCACGGCGCCTCAGGCGCTGCGCCGGACGCCTCTGACACATCGTCGGGCCCCTCCCGTGCGGGTCCGGATGAAGGCCGCCATGAATGAACGTCCCGAATCCTCGTCCCCCCGCAAGCCTTCGGCCGAGGTCGGCCTGGAACAGCAGATCCTGGCGGTCGAGTTGCGCATGCTGCAAAGGCGCCGCCGGTTGCTGGGCTCATGGAACGAGGTCGAGCATGCGATGGGGCAAGTGCTGGCGCCGCGTGCCTGGCTGTGGCCCCTGGCCCTGGGCGGCGTCGCTGGCTGCCTGCTGGGCCTGCTGTGGCGGCGGGGAGACCGGAGCGCCGCGCCTGCGTCACGATCAGCGCACCGTGGCCGGGCCCACGGCGCCAGCGCGGCCGGAGCCGGTGCCCTGGCCGGGGCCCTGGCTCTGCTGGGGCCCTGGCTTCGCAGCCTGCTGACGCCCCTGGTACACCAATGGCTGCGGCCCGCCGTGCTCGAGGCGGCCGAGGGCCTGATGCTGGCCCTGCTGGGCGGCGTGCTGAAGACGCCGGCCCAGCGCCACCGCGCCCGGCCGGTGGGCCCGGCCGCTGCCACGCCCACGCCGGCGGCTGCCTCGCCGGCCGGCTCCCCGCCGGCTGCCGCTCCGTCGCATGACTGATCCCCGGGGCGGGCGCCGCCCCGGCCCTCGGCTGCAAAGGGTCAGGTCTTGCCTTTGAACGCATGATGAACGCCTTGCCCCCCTGGCCGCCTTTGCCCGACTGGTCGTCCGTTTTCGCCTTCTCCCTGCATCCGCTGGAGCTGGCGCTGCGCGGGACGGTCATGTACTGGCTGCTCTTCCTGATGTTCCGCTTCGTGTTGCGGCGCGACGCCGGCAGCATCGGCCTGGCCGATGTGCTGCTGCTGGTGCTGATCGCCGACGCCTCGCAGAACGCCATGGCCGGCGAGTACCGCTCCATCGGCGACGGCGTGGCGCTGGTGGGCACCATCGCGGGCTGGAACTGGGTGATCGACTGGGCGGGCTACCGCAGCCGCTTGCTGCGGCGGTTCCTGCAGGCGCCTGCCACGCTGCTCGTGCGGGAGGGCCAGGTGCTGCAGGCGAATCTGCGGCGCGAAATGATCACGCGGGACGAGCTGATGGGGGCCCTGCACCGCGAAGGCCTGACCCGGCTGGACGAGGTGGCGCGCGCCTGGATGGAGAGCGACGGCTCCATCACCGTCGTGCCGCGCGACTGAGGCTTCCCGGCCTCCGCCGCGCGGCCCACGGGCTCCGGTCAGGCCCGGTGCTCGGTGGCGCGGGCTTCGTCGCGCAGGCGCCGGACCTGATCATGGTTGCGCTGCACGCCGTTCATCTGACGCTGCACCACCAGCAGCACGTCCGCCGGCAGGTCCTGCTGCAGGGCCTTGCGGTAGCGGGCCACGGCGGCGTCCTCGCCGCGTTCGCATTCCTCCAGCATGGCCACGTCGCTGTAGCCGGCCAGGGTGCCCTTGACGCTCACCCAGCCGCGGTGCATGGCGCCGCTGACGCTGCCTTCGTCTTCCGCCTTGCCGCCGTACTGGCGCACCAGCTGCTGCAGCTCCAGGGCGGCTTCTCGGCATTCCAGGGCCCGTGCCGCGAAGATCTGGCGGATGCTGGCGCTGCGCACATGCTCGGCGCTGGCGGTGAAGCCGTATTCACCGTCCTTGCAGGTCTCGATCAGGTTGTTGAGCGTGTCGACGACATCGTCCTTTTCCATGGCTGTGCCTCCGAAAGTGGTTACTCGGCGTCGGCGGGTGCCGGCGCTCGCAGCGAGGCAGCAAGCCTTGTTCCCGGTCCCCCGCGTGCACCCCGCGTGCACCCCGCGTGCACCCCGCAGATGCCCTCAGTCCCGCGTGGCCTGGGGGCCGCTGATGGCGCGACGCAGCGCGTCCAGCAGCTGGGCGGGGGAGCAGGGCTTGCGCAGCACGATCAGCGTGGGGTCGTCGGTGACGGGCGTCGCGCTGTAGCCGCTGATCAGCACGGCCGGCAGCTCCGGCCGCATGGCGCGCAGTGCCTTGACCAGGGTGAGGCCGTCCATGCGGCCGGGCATCATCACGTCGGACAGCACGACGTCGATGCCCGCGCCGGTGCCGAAGCGCCGCAGGGCCTCGTCGGCGTCGTAGACGCACAGCACCTGGCAGGAGAAGGAGCGCAGCAGCGTGGCCGTGACCCGGCTCAGCTCCTCGTTGTCCTCCACCAGCATCACCCGTGCGCCCGCCAGGCTGCTGGTGGCACCGGCCTCGGCGCCGGCCTCTGCCGGCGCACGCGTCTGGCTGGCCGGCAGCAGCAGGCTGACGACGGTGCCACCTTCCGGCGGGCAGTGGATGCGCGCCGTGCCGCCGGCCTGTACGCAGAAGCCCAGCACCTGGCTCAGGCCCAGCCCCGTCGCGCGGCCGACGGGCTTGCTGGTGAAGAAGGGCTCGAAGACGCGGGGCAGGATGTCCGCCGGGATGCCCGGGCCGTCGTCCGCCACCTTGATCAGCACATAGGCGCCCGGCGCGAGTCCGGCCAGCTCGTCCTCGCGGGCATTGCGCAGGCTGAAGCTCACCTTGCCCGCGCCGTTGAGGGCGTCCCGCGCGTTCAGGGCGATGTTAATCAGGGCCAGCTCCAGCTC
The DNA here is from genome assembly GCF_039872765.1 of Roseateles flavus. Taxonomy (NCBI): domain Bacteria; kingdom Pseudomonadati; phylum Pseudomonadota; class Betaproteobacteria; order Burkholderiales; family Sphaerotilaceae; genus Roseateles; species Roseateles flavus. Next base: position 121,369 of record NZ_JBDPZC010000007.1, read on the forward strand.
TGCCGGGTCCGCCGTCACCAGGCGCACGCCGGGCTGGAGGTCCATGGTCAGGCTGACGCGCTTGCCCAGCACGGTGCTCAGCAGCGCCTCGAGGTCCTTCAACGTGCTGGCCAGGTCCAGGGACTGCGGATGGACGGCCTGCTGCCCAGCAAAGCGCAGCAGGTGCTGTGTCAGGCGGCTGCCGACCTCCACCGAGCGCCGGATGGCGCTCAGCGGCACCTGCAGCGCCTCGTTGTGCACATGGCGCTGGATGAGGTGGGCGCTGTTGCTGATCACGCCCAGCAGGTTGTTGAAGTCATGGGCGACGCCGCCGGTCAGCCGCCCCAGGGCGGCGATGCGCTGGCTGCGCGAGCTGATCTGCTCGGTCTCCCGCGTGCGTTCCACGGCCTCGTTGACCCGCTGCTCCAGCTCGCTGCGGGAGCGCCGCATGGCCTCGCTGGCGTTGACCAGGGCGCGCGAGACGTAGTCCCATTCCTCGATCCCCGTGGGATGCTGGCGCAGCGGCCCGCCCGTCTGCAGGGACTGCGCCATGGAGGTCAGGTCGTCCAGGGGCCGGGCGATGCGCCGGCTGAGCCACAGCGCGCCGGCCAGGCCCATGGCAAGCAGGACCATGGCGCCCAGCAGCACGGGCAGCAGGGACTGCAGCTGACCGCCGGCCAGGCGGTCGCGTGGGGCGGTGATGATGAAGCTCCAGCCCTGCGAGGAGGTGCTGAAGTAGGTCAGCACCGCCTGGCCGTTGGGGTTGCGGCCCTGCAGCAGCGCCTCGTCATGGGCCTGCATCAGGGCGCTCAGGGCAGGCCAGGCCGCCGGCTCGGTGAGGGCGGGGCCGCCCGAGGAACTGGCCACGATGTGGCCGCGCCCGTCCAGCACGGCGGCGGTCCAGTCCGGCGGGAGGTCCTGATGGTTGATCAGGCGCTGCAGTTCCAGGGGCACGATCGTGACCTCCAGGTTCGCCAGCACATGCCCGCGCCGCTCCACCGGCTGCACCAGCGAGGCGTGAGACGGGATGCCATGGCGGCCCGGTTCCAGCGAGCCGACCATGGGCCGGTTCGCCAGCGGCGGCGCGCCGGGCTCGCGCGGGCGGCGCGAGGAGAGGGGCTCCTCGCCGGTCGAGGGCGGAAGGCGAGTGCTGAAGAGGACCTCGTCCGGCGTGCTCAGCACCACCCAGCCGTCCAGGCCCTGCACGGCGCGTCGGGCCTGGGTTTCCAGCAGCTGAAGCTGGGCGGGCTCGATGTCGGGCAGCGTGTCCAGGGTCCGCGCCAGGGCCAGGACGCGGGCGATGGCCGCGCGCTGGGCCAGCTCGCGGTCCACCACCATGGACAGGGCGCGGGCATCGTCCCGCAGATGGCGCACCAGCCGCTCCTCGCCGGCCCGCCAGGCCGCCCACAGGGCCGCCAGGGTGCCGGGCAGCACCACCGCCAGCACCAGCAGGACCAGGCGCGTGCGCACCGACAGGGTCAGCCGTGGCGCGTGCTCGCGCAGCTGGGCGCCCCAATGCCGCAAGCGCTGCCAGCCCGAGGAGGCGTGGGCGGCAGGTGGGGGCTCCACTTCATCGCGTTCCAGCATGGGTCGACATCCAACACGGCAGACACCGCCCCCCGTCAGCCCGGAACTTTGGGCAAGGAGCGACCAGGTCCCAGCAGGCTGCGCAGGCTCGCGCATGGCCGGCTGCTGGCAGAGAGGTAGAGGGCAATGACACGCAGTTTACGGTTGCGCCGGCAAACGCAGCGAAGGCAGATCAGCAGGGGCACGGCAATCAGGGCGCCTGCCAGGCCCCACAGCCAGGCCCACAGCAGCACCGACAGGAAGACCGAGAGCGGATTGATGGCCAAGCGGCTGCCGATCAGCCAGGGGCTGACCAGATTGCTCTCGAGGGCATGGATGGACAGGAAAGCGGCCGCCGGCAGCAGCAGCTGCAGGCCCTGCGCATCGGTCATGGCGCCGGCCAGGGCGAGGGCCGCCGCGGCGACCCACGGCCCGATGTAGGGGATGAAGTTCAGCAGGGCCGCGGCCACGCCCCACAGGCCTGGGTTGGGCAGGTCCAGCAGGCTCAGAGCCAGGGCGGTGGCGAGGCCCACGCCGAGATTGATCAGGCTGAGGGTCAGCACATAGCGCGAGAGGTCGCGCTGCACGGCGCGCAGCCCGCCCAGCACCACGGCCCGCAGGCGGGGACGTGCCGGCAGGACCTCGAGGCAGCGCGACAGCAGCCAGTGCTCGGAGGCCAGGAGGAAGTAGAGCAGGATCACGGTGGATGCCGCCGAGAGCGTGAAGCGCACCCCTTCCGTGAGGAGCGAGCCGGTGAGGGCGACGCCCTCGCTGGCCAGCCGGGCCTTGACGGAGTCCGTCGCCTCGACGGCGCCCTGGGCCCGGCCGCTACCGCTGCGCAGGCCGGGAAACTCGCCCCGCCAGCGGTCGATGCGTGAGAGCACGCTGCCCAGGGCGCGCGGCGCGCGCTCCCACCACTGGGCCGCGGGCTCCGCCAGCAGCGCCGCCACCGTGCCGCCGGTGCCCAGCAGGGCCCCCACCAGCAGCGCGGCGCCCAGGGTCTCGGGAATGCCGTGCCGCCGCAACCGCCGCACCGCCGGCGTCAGCACAAAAGCCAGCATCAGCGCGATCACCACCGGCACCAGCAGCGACCGCGCTTCCCGCAGCAGGAAGAGCAGGGCGATGACGAACAGCCCCCCGATCGCCCATGCATTGCGCATGACGATCCAGGACGCGAGGCGTTCCGCGGGCACCCAGGTTTCCTGCTGCAGACCGTTCGCCGCCGGCGCCTACTTCTGCGGCGTGCTGACGACGATGTTGTTGCGCACGCCCTTCACGTCGGGCACGCCCGCGGCGATGGTGCCGGCATGGTCCTTCTCGGTCTGGCTGGTGGCGAAGCCCGAAAGCTGGACCGTGCCCTTGAGCGTCTCGACATTGATGCGCATCGCGGCGACCGTCGGGTCTTCCGCCATGCGCGCCTTGACGCGGGTGGTGATGGTGGCGTCGTCCACATACTGGCCGACGGAGCTTTGACCGCTGGTGACGGCACAACCCTGCAGACCTGCAAAGGAAAGGGCCACGGCTGCGGCAAAGAGGACATGCTTCATGTGCTTGCTCCGAAGTGACGGGGTTTGCGGACAGGGCCCGCTGCCCCCCAGGGCAATCGCCGCGCCTGCCCTGCACCAGGGCTGCAGCTGGGGCCGCAGCGGACGCGAAGGAATTGCGGCAAGTCTTGCCGCGAAGGCCCCCCGGGATCGGGGGTGTGGGCGCTGATCGCCCGGGCCAATGACCCTGATGGCCGCTTGTACGGCTGCTTACATGCGGGCGGCGCCTCGTGGGCAAGCGCCGCCATCTCCGTGAAATCCCAATGAATTCGCGGTGCTGCGCGAGAAAGTGCTGCGGGCAAGCGCGCCTCCCAGGCTGCGCATGGACAGCGGGCAGCGGCGGTCCGGCATGCAAGTTGCGAGTCACCGCACATCCGTTCAATCACGTCATGGGAGTGCGCAATTGATCTTCACCGAACTTCGAACCTCGCAGCGTCAGACGCAGACCCTGTCACCGCGCCTGCAGCACGCGGTCCGGCTGCTGCAGATGTCCTCGCTGGACTTCAGCGCCATGGTGCACGACATGCTGGGACGCAACCCCTTCCTGGAAACCGCCGAGGGTGCGGACGGCACCGAGGAGACCGAGCTTCCCCTGGCCCCGCCGCCCGCCGCGGAGCCCACGCCCACGGAGCTGGCCGAAGCGCCGCCGCCGGTGGAGGCCGCCGAAGCCGACCTGGCGGACGACAGGGAAATCTGGAACGCCGAGGGCGGCTCCGGCGGCAGCCGCCCGGAGGACGGCGAGTTCGGTGCCCTGGACCTCACGCCCGTCCCTCAAAGCCTCCACGACCACTTGCGCAGCCAGATCAACGTGCTGAACCTGCCCGAGCGAGACCATGTGCTGGCCTGCATCGTGGCGGAGTCGGTGGACGAAGACGGCTACCTGCGCACCCCGCTGGAGGAGCTGGCGCCCCTGAGCGGCCTGGAGCCGGCGGCGGACATGGACGAGATGCAGATCGCCCTGAAGCGCGTGCAGTCCCTGGATCCGGCCGGCGTGGGCGCCCGCACGGTGGCCGAGAGCCTCTGGCTGCAGCTGCCGGGCATCGACTGCGAGCACACCCGCGGCCTGGCGGAATGCATCGTGCGGGACCACATCGAGCTGCTGGCCACGCGCGACATGCCGGCCCTGGCCGAGCGCCTGGGCGTGACGCCGGCCGAGGCCGAGTCCGTCTGCCTGCGCCTGCGCCGGCTGGATCCCCGGCCGGGCTGGCGCTTCAGCAGCTCGCAGGCCGCCTACATCGTGCCGGATGTGCTGACGACGAAAGTAGGTGGCCAGTGGCGCGTGCAACTGAACCCGGCTGTCATCCCGCGGGTGCGCATGAACCAGGTCTATGCTGAGCTGTTCCAGCGTCACCGCCGTCAGGGCGACGGCGAGATGGCCAGCCATCTGCAGGAGGCGCGCTGGACCCTGCGCAACATCGACCAGCGCTTTGCGACCATCATGGACGTGGCCGCGGCCATCGTGCGCCGCCAGCGCCATTTCCTGGAGTTCGGCGCCATGGCCATGAAGCCCCTGGGCCTCAAGGAGATCGCCGATGAGGTGGGCATCCACGAGTCCACCGTCTCGCGGGTGACGAACAACAAGTACCTCGCCACGCCCAGCGGCGTCTATGAGCTGAAGTACTTCTTCTCCCGCGCCATCGTCAGCAGCAACGGCAGCGCCTGCTCGGGCACGGCCATCCGCGGCCTGATCAAGGACATCATCGACGCCGAGAATCCCAGCACCCCCTTGTCCGACGCCGACATCACCCGGCTGCTGGCCCGCCAGGGCCTGGTGGTGGCGCGGCGTACGGTGACCAAGTACCGGCAGATGCTGAAGATCGACGCGGTGGAGCGGCGCCGCCAGCACGCCTGAGCCGCGTCCCTGGGGCGTCCTCAGCGGCGCCGCGAGGCAGGCTCCGGGGGGCCGGACTTCGGGCTTGCGGGCTCCATCAGTTCTTTGCGCCGCTGGGCATCGAGGCCGGGCGTGGCGTGCAGGTCGGTGTCCACCTGGCCCTGGGCGAGGTCAGCCGCGGCCTGGCCCATCACCTCGCGCTGGCGCTCGCCCGCCGGGCCGCTGCCGTGCTGCGCCGTCGAGGCACTGCCGCTGGACTCGTCCCGCTCATGGGGCAGGGCCAGGTCGTGATCGTCGGGAGGCAGCGGCGAGCCGGGCGCCACGGGGCCGTGGTCCAGTACATCGCTGGGCTTGCCGGGCCGATGCGGACGGTCCCCCGGGCGGCCCTCGTGTGAGCGCTTCGAGTCCATCTCGTCTCCTTCGTTCAGTGCCACGGCACGGCGCCGTCCGTGCTGCGGGCAAGGCGTGCGCCCAGGGCACGCGGTTTGCTCATCAGGGCTCGACGGCACCGCGCCAGGACCGGCCGCGGCGCCTGATGATGAGGCCCACAACCCAGGAGTTAGCGATGATGATGACCTCCCCGAATCACCGATCCAAGGCCGTGCTGCTGTGCGCGGCGGCCCTGCTGTGCCTGTCCGCCTGCGAGCGGCGCAACGATGTTCCGGCACCGGAGACGGGCCGCACGAGCCCCCAGCCCGACCTGCAGGCCTCCGCCCCGTTGCCGCAGACGCCGGCCTCCTCGGCCAGCTCGGTGCCCTGAGCGAGGCGCCGACCGGACGCCATCAGGCGAAGCAAAGGGGCGACCTCGGTCGCCCCTTCCTCTGCCCAGCCAGGCCGTGAGGCCGGACCGGTGCTTGCCTGAGCCGGGTGCGTCAGCGCGTGGCCGCTCCCAGCCGGTCCAGCGTGGCATCCAGCTGGCGGCGGTAGTTGGGATCGTTGACATCGGGCCACTGCTTCTTGTCGAAGCCCTGCTTGGCGTCCAGCTGCTCGCGCGGCACCAGCAGGACCAGGTCGACCTTGGCGTCCGCCGGGAAGCGCAGGGACTTCATCGGCAGCGTCAGCAGGCGGTCGTTCATGTTCCAGGAGCGGTCGAAGTCCAGCACGGCGTAGCGCACGCGGCCGCTGGACATGGAGACGACCAGGTCCTGGATCTCGCCGGCATTCTTGCCATTGGTGTCGTCCACGTTCTTGCCCATCAGCTTGCTGGCGCGCAGCAGGTGCGCATTGGGCTTGGGCATGAGGCGAGCGCCGGGGCCGAAGTGGCGCTCGAGCGAGCTGTTGTAGTCCGGCGAGGTCCAGTCCGGCCAGTGGTTGCGCTCGAAGCCGGGGGCGCGGCGCAGGCGTTCCTTGTCCACGTCCAGCACCAGCTCGTCGCGGTCCATGGAATGGCGGAACACGGTCAGGGGGTAGGCGAAGAGCTTGTCGCCCAGTCCCAGGAAGCCGCCGAAGGACAGGATGGCGTAATGGATGACTTCGTTGTTGACGTCAATGATGAGGTCATTGATTTCCCCGAGCTTTTCTCCCTGCGGATTGCGCACGTCCTTGCCGATCAGCTGGCTGACGCGCGCATCGCGCGATGTCGCCTGGGCGGCCTGCCGGGTGGCTGCGGGGCCGCTGGGAGGGGGGGTGGTCTGGGCTTGGGTCGTCAGGGCGGCCAGGCCGAGCAGGGTCGCGATCCACAGGGGGCGCAAGCTCGGTCGGCCGTGGGCTCGTTGAAATTTGTCATGCATGGAGGGCTCCGAAGTTGAGGGGCTTGATCGGCAGACGGGCTGCCGCTCACCTGGTTCAGGCAAGCCTCGTGCCTGACACTGGAGCCCCCCACCCGACGCTCAGGAACTGAGCTGCTGCGAGGGGTCCTCGGCCGCGCCGCCGCCCGTGGTGCCGGTGGCCCGCGGCGCACCCGCATGGGCCGGGCCGGTGGGCTGGGAGATGTCCGACAGCGCCTGGCCGGTCCTGCCGTGCTCGGCCGCGCTGGTCCTGGCGGCCACGTCGCCCAGGGTGACCATGCCCACCAGGCGATGCTCGGCGTCCAGCACCGGCAGGCGCCGGACGGCGGCATCGCCCATCTTGTGCAGCACCTCGTCCAGCGGGTCGTCCTCGTGGCAGCACTGCACCTCGCGGGTGATCATGCCGTCCAGCCGCGTGGTGTCGGCCGGATAGCCCTGGGCCATGCCGCGCAGCACCAGGTCGCGGTCCGTCACCAGGCCCACCAGGCGCTCGCCATCGCAGACGGGGATGACGCCCACGTCCAGCGTCTCCATGGCCTGCGCGGCCTGCAGCATGCTGTCCTCGGGCGTCAGGGTGCGGACCCCGCGCGTCATCACGTCGGATACCTTGCTCATCGTGTGACTCCTGCGGGCTAGCTAGCGGTGCTCCGAGGCGGACAGGCGCTCGCTCAGGCTGCGGGCCAGCTGCAGGTGTTCCTGCAGGCCGGGCAGCGTCTTCTGGGCGAAGGCCTTGACCTCGGGATCGCTGGCCGAGGTGGCGGCGCGCTGGAAGTCCGCGACCGCGGCCTTGTGGTCCGTCACCATCTGCTTCATGAACTCACGGTCGAACGCTGCACCGTTGAGGCCCTGCAGGCGGTCCAGGCTGTGCTGGGCGGACGCCGACAGCTTCGGGTGCGGGCCGTCCGCGCTGCCCATGCCCATGGGCATGCCGGTGCCGGGCGTTGCCGTCGAGGAGCTTGCGGTGTTGCTGCCGGGACTGCTGCTGGGGCGAGCGCCGATGCCCGCGGCGGGGGGCGCCTCCATGAGCCTGTCCGACCTGGAGGATGCCGTGCTTGTCGTGCCGGTGTCGTCCGGGCCGAGCAGGCCCCGGCTGCTGCCCAGGGCCTGCAGCTCGCCGTAGACCCGCGTGTGGTCCTGCACCATGCGTTCGGCGAAGCTCTTCACCTCGCTGCTCTGGGCGCGCATCTGCCCAAGGCGGCCCATCTCGACCTCGGCCCTGCCGGCCGCGGCGGCCTTGCTGAGGAACTGCTGGTCGCTCTTCGTGGCCTTGCCGGTGTTGCCGGCGCGCTGGCGCGTCTGCAGGACGGCGTCGGCGCCATCGGAATGCGGGCCCGAGGCCGCGTGCGGCCGGGTGCCGGGTTCCTTGGGCGTGTCGGCCGTGCCGGCCAGGGCCCAGGCCGCAGTGCCGACAGCGGCCATCCAGCTGACCATCAGGTGGGTCAGCGCAGGGGGTCGAAAGGATCGCTTCATCGGTTCACTCCTTCCATCAGCTTTCAATGCGAAGCTGGCTGAAGGGTTCCGGCAATCGGCGTGCGAGCGGGACGGGAAGTGCGGGACAGGGAACAGCGGCGAGCCCCCGCTGGATCACGCGCTGAGCGACTCAGCGAAGCCGGGCCGCCGGGCCCTGCCCCAGGGCCCGGCGCAGCAGCAGCGCGCCGCACAGCATCAGCAGCAGGGCGCAGGCCAGCAGGGCGGCCTCCAGCACGCCGGGTTCGGCCGCTTCGCCGGGCGCGCCCATCAGCCGGTTCAGGCCCAGCCAGTAGTGGCACACCAGGCCGTCGATCACCTCGAACAGGCCCCATCCCAGCAGGCCGGCGCCCAGCAGGCCGCTGGCCGACCACCAGCGCTGCGTCCCCCGCCCCGCTCCGTAGAGCAGGACCAGGCCCAGCAGCAGGAAGGCCCACATCAGGCCCAGGAAGAGGCCGTCGATGAACTGGTTGAGGCGCAGGTCCTGCAGCGTCTCGGGCGGCAGCCAGGCCGACAGGGTGTGGTGGCTCTGCAGGATCTCGTGGAAGAGGATGCCATGCGCCATCCCGCCCAGGCCCAGGCCCAGCAGCACGCCGGCCACGATCAGGGGGCCGCGCCGGCCGTCGGGCTTCATGCGGCCCTCCGCGCGGGGGGCGCAGCGGCGAGCGCCGCGTGCTGCGCCGGGCTCGGCACGAGCCGTGCCGGGCCCGGCGCTCGCGGGGCGGCCTTGCACAGCTCGCCCAGTGCGAGGCCGGCGGCAAAGCCCAGGTAGACCAGGCACAGGCTGTCGGCCCGCAGGCGGCGCTCAAAGCCGGGGCGCAGGGCGGGCGGCACCCCTTTCAGGTCTACCCAGGCCGCCAAGGCGCTCAGGGCCAGGGCATCCCGCAGGACCTCCCGTGGCCGCGGCTCCGGCGCCTGCGCGCCGCGCAGCAGCCGGCGGCCCTCGAAGACCAGGCTCCAGAAGCAGGAAGCGCCGACATGGATCAGCGCGCCCGTGACCGTGTGGCGAGCGCTGAAGCCCCGTGCGCGGAAGGCGCTGCGGGGCCACAGCCAGTGGCTGATGGCGTTGAGGGGGACGGCGCCGTCGCCGTCGTCACGCCGGCCGCGCAGGACCAGCAGCAGGCCGGAGAGCAGGGCGCCTCCGGCGGCGCGTTGCAGTATTCGCTGCGGCATGAATGTCAGGCCCTGACGGGCGCTTGCCGCAGCTCTGTCGGCAAATCGTGCCGCAGCAGCAGGCAAGGGCGGCGCCAGGCGGGGCTCCGGCGCCGCGCATGGGCCGGCAGCCCCATGGGCGGGGGCATGGTGGGCGGTTCACCCAGGGGCGGGGGCATCTCGATGGGCTCGGGCTCCTGGATGTCGGGCGGCAGCGGGTCCGGCGAGCGCTGCGGCCCGTGAGGCGGCGGCGGCACAGGCGGCAGCTCCGGGGGGATGGGCGGCGTGGTGTGGGCCTGCAGGGTGGGGGGGAGCTGTATGGGCATGGACGTCTCCTGGGGCCGCGCAAGAGGGCCCGGGCTCCCACCTGCAATCGGCGCGCCTGCCAGCCTCGCATGGGCGGCAGTCCCGGATCGCCACTTGCCTGCACAAGGTACCGCGGGGGCACCGCCTGCCCGCCTGCCGGCGCCCCCTTCAGCCCCAAGACCGCACAGCCAGGAGTCCCACCATGAGCCATTCGGAAGGGCAGGCGTTCGCCGCCCAGGAGCCCCCCGCCACGCAGTCCGACAAGCCGCCGCCGCAGCACCTGGCCGGGTCCGGCAGCGAGGCCCAGCTGGATCCGCCGCCGCGCTTCATGGCCGAGCACTACCAGGGCAGCGGCAAGCTGCAGGGCCTGGTCGCGCTGATCACGGGCGCAGACTCCGGCATCGGCCGCGCCGTGGCCGTGCTCTTCGCGCGTGAGGGCGCCGATGTGTGCATCGTGCACCTCAGCTCCCATGAGGACGCCCGGCACACGGCGGACTTGGTCGAGGCCGAGGGGCGGCGTGCCCTGGTCGTGGCCGGTGACGTGCGGGAGCCTGACTTCTGCGAGTCCGCCGTGCGTGCCTGCGTGGACGAGCTGGGCCGCCTCGACGTGCTCGTCAACAACGCCGCCTTCCAGCGGCACGCGGACTCCCTGCTGGACATTGACCAGGAACAACTGGAGCGCACCTTCCGCACCAACGTCTTCGGCTACCTGCAGATGGCGCGGGCCGCGCTGCCCCACCTGAAGCGGGGCGCCTGCATCATCAACACGGGCTCCTCCACCGGTCTGCGCGGCAACGCGAAGCTGATCGACTACTCGGCCAGCAAGGGCGCGGTCCATGCCTTCACCAAGGCCCTGGCCCAGGCGCTGCTGCCTGAGGGCATCCGCGTCAATGCGGTCGCGCCGGGCCCGGTCTGGACGCCATTGAACCCGGCCGACCTGCCGGCCGAACAGGTCCCCCAGTTCGGCAGGAACAGCGACATGAAGCGCCCCGCCCAGCCCGAGGAGCTGTCCCCGGCCTATGTGTTCCTGGCTTCGTCGGTGTGCTCGTCCTACATCAGCGGCGTGGTCCTGCCGGTGACGGGCAGCGTGGGGGCCATCTGAAGCGTCCCGGGCAGCGGCGAAGGCGCGCCGATTGCCCCTGCGGTGCTTCATCCATCCCGTCTGCCCTGTTCCGAGGAGGCCTCGTGCGTATCGCCTATGTCACCGAAACCTATCCGCCCGAACTCAACGGCGTCGCCCTTGGCGTGGAACGGGTGGTCAGCTACTTGCGCGGCCGCGGGCATGAGGTCGACCTGCTGAGGCCGGCCCAGCGCGGCGAGCGCCCGGCGCCGGCGGGCGAGCAGGAATGGCTCTGCACCGGCTGCCCCATCCCCGTCTATCCCGAGCTGCGCTTCGGCCTGGCCTCGGCGGCGGCCGTGGCGCGGCGGCTGCAGGAACGCCAGGCGGAGCTGGTGCACATCGCCACCCCGGGCCCCCTGGCCTGGGCCGCGGTGCGGGCCGCGCGCAGGCTGGGCCTGGCGCTGAGCTCGGACTTCCGCACCAACTTCCACCAGTACAGCCGCTACTACGGCCTGGGCCTGCTGTCCCCGCTGGTCGAGGCCGGCCTGCGCCAGCTGCACAACCGTACCCAGCGCACCTTCGTGCCCTCCCGCTCGGCCTACCGGCAGCTGGCGGCGCGGGGCTTCCGTCATCTGCAGCTGCTGGGACGGGGCGTCGATGCCGACCGCTTCTCGCCCGTCTGGCGCTGCGAGGCCCTGCGCGCGGAATGGCAGGCGGGCAGGGGGCCGGTCCTGCTGCATGTGGGCCGGCTGGCCGCCGAGAAGAACGTGGAGCTGGCCCTGCGCGCCCATGCCTTGCTGAGCCGGGCGCGGCCGGATTGCCGCATGATCGTCGTGGGGGACGGGCCTCTGCGTGCGCGCCTGGAGCGGCGCTACCCGGCCGCGCGCTTCCTGGGCGTGCTGCGCGGCGAGGCGCTGTCGCGCGCCTATGCCAGCGCCGACGCCTTCCTCTTCCCCAGCCTCTCCGACACCTTCGGCAACGTGACCCTGGAGGCCATGGCCTCGGGCCTGCCGGTGCTGGCCTTCAACACGGCCGCGGCGGCGGACCTCATCGTGCCGCGCCTCAACGGCTTCCTGGCCACGGTGGGCGACGACACCGCCTTCCTCGACGGCGCGCTGCGCTTTGCCGCGCCGCCGGCAGTCTTCAACACGATGCGGCTGCAGGCCCGACGGACGGCGCTGCAGCAGCATCTGCCGGAACTGCTGGCCCGCTTCGAGACGACCCTGCAGCAACTCTGCGAGGAGCGGCCGCTGGCCGCGGCCCTGCAGATGCCGGCCGTCTGAGCATGGACTCGGAGGTCCTGCCAGCGCGCAAGCGCTCCGCGCCGTCGCTGCGCGACGCCCTGGCCGCCTGGGCCGCCCGCAGCCCGGCGCTGGCCCTGTCCCGGCGCTGCGAGCTCGTTTGCCTGCGCGGACTGCATGGCCGCGCGCGCCACCCCGTCCTGCTGCGCCTCATGGTGCTGGCCAGCCGTGCCGGCAACGGACCGCTGTGGGGCCTGCTCATCGCGCTGCAGGCCTGGCCCGGCGGCCGGCCCTGGCTGGCGCTGGCCCTGGGGGCCATGGGCGCGCTGCACGTGCTGCTGGTGAAGGGGCTCAAGGCGGCCTTCGCCCGTGCCCGGCCCTGCGAACGCTGCGAGGGCGTGCAGGCCCTGGAGGCGCGGCTGGACCGCCACAGCTTTCCCAGCGGCCATACGCTGCATGCGCTCGCCTTCAGCCTCGTGCTCTCGGCGCAGGACCCGCGCTGGGGCTGGCTGCTGTGGCCGCTGAGTCTGGCCATCGCCCTGTCCCGCATGGTCCTGGGCCTGCACTACCCCAGCGACGTGCTCGCCGCCTGCCTGCTGGGCCTGATGGGCGGCAGCCTGTGCCTGCTCCTGCTGCGGCAGTTCGGGGTCTGACTTCAGGCGGTGCTCTCCAGCAGCTGCGCCACCTGCAGCAGGCTGACCGGCTGGCGGCGCTGGCTCATGGCTGCCGTGGCCACCCGCTGCCAGGAGCGGCGGGCCGAGGCATGGCGGGCATCCAGGGGATGGAGTTCCAGGCGCAGCAGCGGGCGCTCGGTCTGCAGGCGCAGCAGGGCGGCATTCCACCAGACCGAGGCCAGGCGCCGCGAGGCACTGCGCGTGCTCCATACCTGGGCCATGGCGCTGAGCGTCGGACCGTGGGGAAGGAGCACCACCTGGCGCAGGGTGCAGGTGTAGAGCAGGGGCTGCTCGCGCAGGGCCTCCCAGCTGCCGGCGCTCATCAGCCAGGCCGGCGGCACGAAGCCGGCCGGCCTCACCCCCAGGGACTCCATCCAGCGCCGTCCCGCCGTCAGCCGGCGCCGCGCTTCGGCATAGGGCAGAGCGGAGAACTCGCCCTCGCCGTGCGTGTACCACAGGCGCTTCACGCGCTGCCAGCCACCCCGGGGCAGCAGCGGGTCGCGGTGGTCGTAGCCGTGCAGCACCAGTTCGTCGCCCGCCTCGGCGCGCTGCAGCAGCCAGCGCTCGAAGGCCGGGTCGCGGGGGCTGCCATGGAAGCGTGGCACGGCCAGCAGGCTCAGCGGCCGGATGCCCATCTCGTCCAACTGATCGATCAGGCTGCGGCAGTCGGACCAGGTCGAGGGCGCAACGTCGTGGATCACCGCCGCCAGCAGGCGCGGGGCCAGACCCTCCAGTTCCTCCGGCAGCGGACGGACCGCAGCCAGGAAGGCAGGGTCAGGTGTTGCCAATCGGGTGTCGGCGCGCAGCGAAGGCTCAGTCACCCAGGGCCTCTCTTTCGAAGTGGCGATGGCGGGCCAGCGCGGCGATGAAGCTGGACACCGAGTCGGCGTCGATCTGCAGGGCCGGGTCGCGCGGCGCCTCGCAGCGGAACAGGCCCAGCTGCGGGTCGCCGTCCAGCAGGGCCTCGGGCACGCCGGCGGCTCGCAGCAGCTCGGCCGCGTCGCCCAGCATCAGCAGGGGCTTGCAGTGGCGGTACTGATCGCGGACGAAGTCCACGAGCTCCGGCTGGCGTTGCAGCGGCAGGCCGCGGCCGTCCGCCACGGCGCCGTCAGGCAGCACGAGGGCGTCCCACAGCACCGAGGGGGCGGCCTCCAGCGTGACCTCCACCTGCAGCGCCTCGCCGTCCAGCGACGGCTCCAGGGTGCCCAGACGGCGGCCGATGAAGCGCGGCACGGCGCCAGCCGCGAGCAGTGCCGCCTGGACGCTGCGCATGCCGGCGACGTCCATGCCCGCATGACTCAGCAGCGCCACGCGGCGCCCCGCGAGCGACCCCTCGCCCGGGCGTGCCATCAGGGACAGTCCGGCCGAGGCGGGTGGGTCGGTCTCGGCTTCGGCCGGGGCGGGCACCAGCAGAGGCGCAGGCTCGGGCACCGGCAGCCCCAGGCCCGCGGCCACCGCGCTGGCCAGGCGGGTGTCCACGTGGGCCAGCTGCGAGAGCACGCGCGCGCGCACCGCCGCCACCTGCACCCGCGAGAGCTCGAAGCGGAAGGCCGCCACCACGTGCGCCTGCTCGACCAGGGTCTGACTGCGCCAGAACAGCCGCGCCTGGGCATGGTGCTCGGCAAAGCGCTCCGGCTTGGCGCGCAGCTTCTCGCCCTGCACGGGCTCGGGGAAGCTGATGAAGCCGGCGCGCCCTGCCTGGAAGGGGCAGCCGCCGCCCAGCGAATTGGGCTCATAGGCCACGCGGCCGCGGGCGATGACCTGGCGGTGCATGCCGTCGCGCTGGTGGTTGTGCACCTGCGCGGTGGGCGTGTTGATGGGGATCTCGTGGAAGTTCGGGCCGCCCAGCCGGGTGAGCTGGGTGTCGACATAGGAATGGATGCGGCCCTGCAGCAGCGGGTCGCTGGTGAAGTCGATGCCGGGAATGATGTGGGCCGTGCAGAAGGCCACCTGCTCGGTCTCGGCGAAGAAGTTGTCCGGGTTGCGCGTCAGCACCAGGCGGCCGACGGGTCGCACCGGCACCAGCTCCTCGGGGACCAGCTTGGTGGGGTCCAGCACGTCGAAGTCGAAGGCCTCCGCCTCTTCCTCGCTGAAGACCTGCAAGCCCAGCTCCCACTCGGGATGCAGGCCGCCCTCGATGGCTTCCCATAGGTCGCGGCGGTGGAAGTCCGGATCGGCGCCGGCGATCTTCACCGCCTCGTCCCACAGCAGGGAATGCGTGCCGGCCACCGGCGTCCAGTGAAACTTGCACAGCCGCGACTCTCCCTGGGCATTGACCAGGCGGAAGGTGTGCACGCCGAAGCCCTGCATCATGCGGTAGCTGCGCGGGATGGCGCGATCCGACATCACCCACATCAGCATGTGCGTGGACTCGGGGCTCAGGGAGACGAAGTCCCAGAAGGTGTCGTGCGCGCTGGAGGCCTGGGGCATGGCATGGTGAGGCTCGGGCTTCAGGGCGTGCACGAGGTCGGGGAATTTCATCGCGTCCTGGATGAAGAAGACCGGGATGTTGTTGCCCACCAGGTCCCAGTTGCCGTCCTCGGTGTAGAACTTCACCGCGAAGCCGCGCACGTCGCGCACGGTGTCGGCCGAGCCGCGCTCGCCGGCCACGGTGGAGAAGCGCACGAACACCGGCGTGCGCTTGCCCGCCGCCGCGAAGGGCGCGGCCTGGGTCAGGTCCGGCAGGGGGTCGTAGCACTCGAAGTAGCCGTGGGCGCCGGAGCCGCGCGCATGGACCACGCGCTCGGGGATGCGCTCGTGGTCGAAGTGGGTCAGCTTCTCGCGCAGGATGAAGTCCTCGAGTAGCGAGGGGCCGCGCAGGCCGGCCTTCAGCGAGTTCTGGTTGTCGGCGATGCGCACGCCCTGGTTGGTGGACAGTGCCTGGCCGGTGGCGTCGGCGCGCACGCGGTCCAGGGACTCGTTGCTGGCGTTGTAGCCCGTCTCCTGCAGGCCGTCTCCCACCTTGTGCGAGGACCAGCCTTCGGTGACGGTGCTGGCGGTGACCAGCTCGTCCGGCGTGGCGATCTGCTCGCCCGCAACAGGCTCCAGGGCCTGGCCCCGGCCGTGTTCCGCGGCCTTGTGCCGGTTGGCGGGCATGGACGCGGCCAGGGCCTGGGTCCCTAGCGCGCGGCGCAGCAGCCGCACCTGCGCTTCGGTCTGCAGGCTCTGGCCGGCCTGCGGGTCGGCGTCCAGGTGGGCGGGGCCGGAGACGGTGCTCAGCGCCGAGCCCACGGGGGGCAACGGCCGGGCGGCGCGCGCCGGGCTGCCGGTCCGACTGCTGCTGCGGGTCGCGGTCTTGCGGCCCGGGCCTGCGGGCGTGCCTTCATCGGATGGGGGAGGGAGCTTTCGGCTGGCCATGGGCAGTCCTTCAGATGGTTTCGGTTGACCGGCCCTCAGCCGGTGTGCGGAGGCGTGCGGCGCGGAATGCGCCTGCGCAGGGCACGGCGCTTGCCGCCCCTGGCAGAAGCGGTGCCAGGTGGCGCCACAGGAGCAGACCATGGCGAAGTACGGCAAGAAGGCCCAGCAGGAAGTGGCCAAGGCCCTGCACGAAGAAAAGAACGGCCAGCTCAGGAGCGGCCGCAGCGGCAAGAAGGTGACGGACCCGAAGCAGGCCATTGCCATCGGCCTGTCGCGGGCCCGCAAGGCCGGCGGCAAGGTGCCTGATCCGCCGCCGCGTCACTGAGACGGCCTCAGCTGGGGCGCTCGCTGAGCAGGATCTCGACGCGCCGGTTGCGCGCCCGGCCCTGCTCGGAGTCATTGCCGGCCAGCGGCTCGCGCGAGCCGCGACCGGCCACCGTCATTTGCGAGCTGGGCACGCCGCGCGCGGCGAGATAGTCCCGCACGGTCTCGGCGCGCTGCAGGGACAGCGGCTGGTTGAGCGCGTCGTTCCCGCTGTTGTCCGTGTGGCCGATGATGTTGACCTGCATGCCGGTCCCGAACTCGCGGGCGAACTGGTCCAGCACGGGGCGCATGGAGGGCCGCAGGTCGGCACGGCCGGTGTCGAAGGACAGGTCGCCCGGCACGTGCACGCGCAGCTGGTTGTCCTGGGTGCGGCTGACCTCCACGCCGGTGCCGGCGCTGGCCTGTTCGAGGGCACGCTGCTTTTCTTCCATGCGCCGCGACCAGGCATGGCCGGCCACAGCGCCGATGGCCCCGCCGATGACGGCGCCGGTGCCGGCCTTGCCGCCCGTGACGGAGCTCAGCACCGCGCCCGCGGTCGCGCCCACCGCGGCGCCGGTCGCCGTGCGCCGGCTGCTTTCATCCATGGAGGCGCAGCCCGTGGCGACACAGACCGCGGCAATGAGGCAGACGCGGCTGCTGCCGCGCAGGAACTGGTGTTGCTGGAGTTGAGGCATGGCTAGTCTCCCTGGCCCCGTGCCGGGGCCGCATGACATGAAGTGGCACCACAGGCCGCTGTGGAACCCGAGGAGAGAAAGGGCCCAGGCCGAGGCGGCCCGGGCCAAATGGGCGCCGGGGAGGCGCCCATGGGGAGGTCGTTCAAGCAGAGCGCCGGGGGTCAGGTCTTGCCCCGGTCCGGCGACCCCGCGGGGGCCCTTCCGCCGCCGGGCGCGGCCGGCCTGCTGCGGGGATCGTCCGGGGCCAGGGGCTGCCGGGACGTCCGGTCGCCAGCGGGCTTGTCCCGCCGGTGCGCTGCTTGCTGTGGCCCGCCGATGCCGGCGAGTTCCGTGTGCTTGGATGGATTCATCGGCTTTCCGTCTCCGGGCGCCGCCAGCGGCTCCCATGGCCCTCCAGGGGCAAACCCCGTGCCGGGCCCTCATGGCTGGCGGCTGCCGGCCTGCGCAAGCTGCTGCAGCTCGGGCTTGATCAGCAGGAAGCGGCCGATCACCAGGGCATCCAGCGGCGTGCTGAAGAAAGCCTCCAGCGCATGGCGCGGCGTGCAGACGATGGGCTGGCCCCTCACATTGAAGGAGGTGTTGATGAGCACCGGCACGCCGCTGTGGCGTTCGAAGGCCTTCAGCAGGCGGTGCAAGAGCGGATGCCCCTCGCTGCTGACGGTCTGCACCCGCGCGGTCTGGTCCGTGTGGCAGGCCGAGGGAATGCGTTCGCGCCGACCCGGCTGCAGGCGGTGGATGAAGAGCATGAAGGGCGAGCCCTTGTCTTCCAGCGGGGCGGGCTCGAACCACTCGGCGAAGTCCTCCAGGGGCACGGCGGGGGCCACGGGGCGGAAGTCCTCGCGGTCCTTCAGCTCGTTGAGGCGGGCCTGCATGGCCGGGTCGATGGGCGAGGCCAGGATGGAGCGCGCCCCCAGGGCCCGCGGACCGAACTCCATGCGGCCCTGAAACCAGCCCACCACGCGGTTGGCCGCCAGCAGTTCCGCCGTGCGTTCGGCGATGTCGTCCAGGGGTTCGTAGTCCAGGCGGGCCCACTGCAGCAGGGCCTCGATCTCCTGGTCCTCGAAGCCGGGACCGTAGTAGACATGCTCCATCTGCCAGCGCCGCGGCGCCAGCGGGTAGACCGGCGCGGAGGCCGAGGCCAGCGTGCTGGCAAGGCGGTCCAGGGACGAATCCGCGCCGTCCTCCAGCTGGCGCTCGCGGGCATCCACCCACAGCGCCGCACCCAGGGCGGTGCCGGCGTCGCCGGCCGCGGGCTGGACCCAGACGGCGTCGAAGAGCCCGCTGTCGCGCAGCCGCGCGTTCATCACGCAGTTGAGCGCCACGCCACCGGCCATGGCGAGGTAGCGCTCGCCGCTGGCCTCGCGCAGCCAGCGCGCCAGCTGCAGCACGGTCTCCTCCAGCAGGTCCTGCAGCGAGGCGGCGAGGTCCAGCTGGCGCTCGTCCAGCCGGCCGCCGGGACCGCGGGCAGGGCCGAAGGCGCGCTCCATGTCCAGCGGCGTCAGCTCGTACTGGCCCTGCTCGCCGGTGCGCAGGTGCTCGCGCAGCAGGCCGGCATAGCGCGGCGTGCCCAGCGCGGCCAGGGCCATGACCTTGTATTCGTCGCTGGAGTGCAGAAAGCCCAGGTGGGCGGTGACGGCCTCGTAAAGCAGGCCCAGTGAATGCGGCATCAGCACCTCGCCCAGCGTGCTGTAGCGCTCGTCGTGGTAGCGGCCGTAGGTGGTGGTGGAGCGCTCGCCGCGGCCGTCCAGCGTCATCACGGCGCAGCGCTCGAAGGGCGAGGCCAGGAAGGCGCTGGCCTGGTGGCACAGATGGTGGGCGACGAAGTGCCACTCGTAGGGCGCCTGCTCATGCCGCACGCCCGCGAAGCGCGCCCGCAGATGGTGCGGCACGCCGTCCACCAGCAGGCGCGGCGCGCAGCTCACATAGCTGGCGAAGAGCGGGTCCCAGGGGCTCTCCCAGTCACCCTTGTCCTCTGCCGAGGGCTCCAGCGGCAGGCGCAGGCCGCCGTCACGCGCGCGGTCGTCGATGAAGAGCTGCGGATTGAAGCTGTAGGCCACGTGGTCGACCTCGGCCAGCGTGATGCCGGCCTCGGCCAGGCAGTAGTCGACGGCATGCCAGGGCAGCTCCCAGGCGGTGAAGGGCAGGGGGCGCTTGCCGTGCTTGATCCGGGTGAAGCGCTCCTCCTCGGCCGCGGCGATGAGCTGGCCATCGCGCATCAGGGCGGCGGCGGGATCGTGGAAGCAGGCGTTCAGTCCCAGGGTGATCATGCGCAGTTCCGTCAGTGAAGGCGGCGAAGCTTGGCAATCGCGATGCCAAGGGCCCGTGCTCACGCACCGCTGCGGCGTGTGTCCGCCTTCAGCACGCGGCGCATGTAGGCCAGCGAAGCGCGTTTGTGGCGCGGGTCCAGCGTGGCGGTGCAGTCGCCGGGAATGTGCAGCGCGCAGCCCCGCAAACAGGCGTCCATCGCGGTGAACTGGATGCAGAAATCGGTGGACAGCCCCACCAGCACCAGGCGCTGCGCAATTTCTGCTGCAAGCTTGTCCTGGGTGCGGTGCTGGACCTGCAGGGCATCGAAGCGGGCGTGCCAGCGGCCTTCGTTGTCATTGGCATGGATGGCCGGCACGCCGCGGGCCTGCAGAGACTGCTTGAGACGCTGGATGGCCCGCGCCACCGGCAGGGCCTGGCGCGCGAGGGCAGCACCACCGGGGAAGCGGAAGCTGCTGATGACGTCCACCAGCAGCAGGACCTCGTCGCTACGGGGCAGGGCGGGGTGCTGGCCGGCGATCTTCATGGCTTCATGGGAGGTGGGGCGCGGAAGACCCTGGTCGCCGTCGAGGCCAACGGGGGGCCGGGCATGCGGGCTGCCGCCGCGGGGCATCGTCCCGCAGCCAGGAGTGCCGATGGAGGAGTTGATGAATGGCCCGATGCAGGGCCCGACGCAGGACCTGGAGCCGGGCCCGCAGGCCAGGCCGCCGGATCGGACCGCGCCGCGGCGTCTGGCCGTTTTCGGGGCCGGCTATGTGGGCCTGGTCACCGCCGCCTGCCTGGCCTGGCTGGGCCACGAGCTGGTCTGCGTGGACAGCCAGCCCGAGCGCGTGCGCCAGCTGCGCCGTGGCGGCCTGCCCTTTCACGAACCGATGCTGGGCGAACTCGTACAGGAGCAGATGCGCGCCGGGCGCCTGCGCTTCAGCAGCTCGGCCGAGGAGGCGGTGGCGCACGGCGAGCTGCTGTTCATCGCGGTCGGCACCCCCACCGCAGCGGACGGCGCGGCCGAGCTGGCACAGGTGATGCAGGTGGCCGACGCCATCGGCCGCCACATGCCGGGGCCGCGCCAGGTGGTGATGAAGAGCACGGTGCCCGTGGGCACGGGCGAGCGGGTGCGCCAGCGCATCCGCGAGCAGTTGGCGTTGCGCGGGGTGTCCTGGCCGCTGGGCATCGCCTCCAATCCCGAGTTCCTGCGCGAAGGCCTGGCCGTGCAGGACTTCCTGCGGCCCGAGCGGGTGGTGGCCGGCAGCGACGATGCCGGCCTGCTCGAGGCCCTGCGCGCGCTGCATGCGCCCCTGCTGTCCGACCGCCGCCCCTTCCTGGCCATGGACCTGCGCAGCGCCGAGCTGTGCAAGTACGCGGCCAATGTCATGCTGGCCGCGCGCCTGAGCCTGATGAACGAGCTGGCCCTGCTGGCCGAAGGCCTGGGGGCGGACATCGAGCAGGTGCGCGAGGGCCTGGGGCGCGATCCGCGCATCGGCGCTCAGTTCCTGCGCGCCGGCTGCGGCTTCGGCGGCTCCTGTCTGCCCAAGGATCTGCGCGCGCTGCGCCACAGCGCCGCGGCCCTGGGTCAGGCCACGCCCATGCTGGATGCCATCGCGGCGAGCAACGAGCGCATGGTCGGCCTGCTGGAGACGCGGGTCTGCGAGGCGCTGGGCGAGCTGCTGGACGGCCGCCGCATCGCCGTCTGGGGCCTGGCCTTCAAGCCGCACACCGACGACGTGCGGGAATCGCCCGCCCTGGCCTTGGTGCGCGCCCTGCTCGCACGCGGCGCGCAGGTGCAGGCCTACGATCCCATGGCCGGCCCGGCCGCGCGCGAGGCCCTGGGCGAGCTGCCCGGCCTGCATCTGGCGGGCTCCGCCCTTGAGGCGTTGCAGCAGGCCGATGTGCTGGTGCTGGTTACCGACTGGCCGCAGTTCGCCGAGCTGCCGGCCGAGGCCCTGCGCGACCGGCTGCGCGGCACCCTGGTGCTGGACGGGCGCAATGCGCTGGACGGTGCGCGCCTGGCTGCGGTCGGCCTGCAGCACCGCGGCATCGGCCGCGCCACCGCGCAGGCCCTGCCGCCGGTGCAGGCCTGGCCCCTGACGCAGGACCGGTCCACGCCCCTGGGGACCGCCTGGCCGCATCGACCGGGCCACGCCGGGGCCGCGTGGCTGGCCAGCTGAGGCGGGGCCCCGGGCGATGGCGGCGGTCTGGTGGCATTTCCGGGGCGGAGCGCCGCGATGTTGACCCAGCTGCTGCTGCTCTTTGGCGGGGTGCTGCTGGCACTGGCGCTCTCCCATCGCCTGCTGCGGCGCCTGCCGCTGACGGCGGCGGTGGTCTACCTGCTGGCCGGCTGGCTGGCCGGCCTGAGCCTCGGGGCGCCGCCCATGGACCTGTGGACCCGGCATGCCTCCCTCCTGGCCCTGGGCACCGAGCTGGCCCTGCTGATGTCGCTGTTCGCCGTGGGCCTGCGCCTGCGCGTGCTGCCCCAGCTGCATCCCTGGAAGCTGGCCCTGCTGATGGCGGGCCCCGGCGTGGTGCTGGCCATGCTGCTGGGCGGTGTCGCGGGCGTGTACCTGCTGGGCCTGCCCTGGCCGGCCGCGCTGCTGCTGGCCTGCATCCTGGCGCCCACGGACCCGGTGCTGGCCTCGGAGGTGCAGGTCCGCTCCGAGACCGACCGGGACGCGCTGCGCCTGGCCCTGACGGCCGAGGGCGCGCTCAACGACAGCACCGTGTCTCCCGCCGTGATGCTGGCCCTGGGCCTGATGGGCCTGCATGCCCTGGGCGTGGGCGGTCCGCTGGGCAGCGCGCGCTGGTGGCTGGAGGATCTGCTGTGGCCCATGGCGGGCGGCGCCCTGCTGGGCCTGGGCCTGGGCACGCTGCTGGGGCGGCTGCTGCGCCGGCGCTGGCTGCAGGGCGAGCTGCTGCTGCGTGACGAGCTGCTCTACGCGGGCACCGTGGCCCTGGCCTGCGGCCTCGCCCGGCTGACCTTCACCTCGACCTTTCTCGTGGTCTTCTGCACCGGCCTGGTCTTGCTGCAAGCCTTGCGGGGTGAGACCTCGGGCGATGTCGGCTTCTCGCTGCCCGAGCGCTTTCACGCCTTCGGCTCGCGCATGGAGCGCCTGGTGGAGGCGGTGTCGGTGCTGGCCCTGGGCCTGGCGCTGCACAGCGTGCGACTCACGGCCTGGACGATGGCCTTCGCGCTGGTGCTGGTGCTGGTGGTGCGGCCGTTGTCGGTGCTGCCGCTGCTGCGGGAGAAGGAGCTGCTGCCGGGGCAGCGCCGCCTGCTCGCCTGGTTCGGCATCCGCGGCCTGGGCTCGCTGTTCTACCTGAGCCTGGCCCTGGAGAAAGGCCTGGCCGGGCCGGTGGCCGAGACCCTGATCGCGGCCACGCTGCTGAGCGTGGCCCTCTCCATCCTGCTGCATGGCGTCTCGGTGACGCCCATGATGACGGCCTATCGGCAGCGCCGCGGCCCGGGGCCGCGGCAGCCTGTACCCGCCGAGGAAGCCTCAGCGGGCACGCCCGCGACGCAGCAGGTTGACGATGGCCAGCAGAATGACGGCACCCAGCAGCGAGACCGCCAGCGCCCCGATGTTGAAGACGCCCTGGTTGATCGTTGGAATGCCCAGGATGGGCGAGATGAAGATGCCGGCGATGGCGGCGCCCACGATGCCCACGACGACGTTGAGCAGGATGCCCTGCTGCCCGTCCGTATGCATCAGCAGGCTGGCGACCCAGCCGATCAGACCGCCCATCACGAGCAGCACGATGAGATTGACCATGAAATGCCCTCCTATACGGCCCGACGGGGCCAGGCGGCTGTTTCTGGCAATCCTCGTGCCATCGGGCGGGACCGCCGCGAGGGGCGCCGGCCATGATCGTTCGCCTGGCTCGCGCGGGGTGGCGGGACCTGGCCGGCGCCGCCAATGCCTGGCTGGACGACTACGCCCCCAGCATGGGCGCGGCCCTGTCCTTCTACACGCTGTTCTCGATCACGCCCCTGCTGCTGATCGTGATCTCCCTGGCAGGCCTGGTCTTCGGCGCGCAGGCCGCGCGTGCGGCCATCCTCAGCCAGTTCGGCGCCCTGGCCGGGGCCGACATCGCGCGGCTGCTGGACGCCACGCTCAGCAGCCTGGACCGGCCCGAGGCGGGGCTGCTGGGCCTGGCCCTGGGGGTGCTGAGCCTGCTGGTAGGCGCGACCACGGTGTTCGGTGAGTTGCAGAACGCGATGGATCGCATCTGGCACCTTTCGCACGAAGGCCGCGGCGGGCTGTGGACGATCCTGCGCTCGCGGCTGCGGGCCCTGGGCCTGGTGCTGAGCCTGGGCTTTTTGCTGATCGTCTCGCTGCTGGCTAGCGCGGCGCTGGAGGCCCTGCGCGCGCGCTGGAACCCCTGGCTCAGCCAGTGGCTGCCCCTGGCCCAGGGCCTGGATTTCGGGCTCAGCTGGCTCCTGGTGGGCGCCATGTTCGGCATGATCTACAAATGGGTGCCGCAGGTGCGGCTGCGCTGGCGCGATGTGCTGGGCGGCGCGGCGCTGGCGGCCCTGCTGTTCACGCTGGGCAAGTCCCTGATCGCGCTGTACATCGCGCACAGCGGCCTGGCCTCGCCCTTCGGCGCCGCGGGCTCCCTGGTGGTGCTGCTGCTGTGGGTGTACTACGCCGCGCTCATCTTCCTGTACGGCGCCGAGTTCAGCCGCGCGGGGGTGCTTCGTCGGGCGGCGGGGGCACCCCCTGCGCCGCCATCTGCCCCGCCCCCGGCACCGGGGCCCCGGGGCTGACCAGGGTGTCCACCGCGGCGCCCGGGTCTTCCTCGCCGGCCACAGAGAGGGACTCGACGGGCGCCTGCGCCGCGGGGCGGGGTGCGCCCGCCAGCGCGGGCCGCCGGGCCACCTGTTGTGGGCGCTGGCGGCGCTTCATGGCGTTCCAGGCCGCTGCAGCTGCTTGAACTGGCTCAGCGCCTGAGCCACCACCTGGTCCATGTTGTAGTACTTGTAGGTGGCCAGCCGGCCGATGAAGGTGACGTCCTTCAGCTGCGCGGCCTCGGCCTCGTAGCGCCGGTACAGGGCGGTGTTCTCGGGCCGGGGCACCGGGTAGTAGGGATCGCCCTGGGCCTGCGGGTATTCGTAGACCACGGCCGTGGCGGGATGCAGCTGGCCGGTGAGGTGCTTGAACTCGGTGACGCGGGTGTAGGCGTAGTCGTTCGGATAGTTCAGGGTGGCACAGGGCTGCAGGTGCTCGCGCCCGGGGGGCAGGGGCAGGGTCTGGTGCTCGAAGCGCAGGCTGCGGTAGGGCAGGGCGCCGAAGCACTGATCGAAGAAGGTGTCGATGGGCCCGGTGTAGATCATGTGGCGCCAGGGCACGCAGTGGACGATGTCGCGGTAGTCGGTGTTGAGCATCAGCCGGATGTTGGGGTGCGCCAGCAGGCGGTCGAAGAGCGCGGCGTAGCCATGCAGGGGCATGGCCTGGTAGGTGTCGGTGAAGTAGCGGCCGTCGCGGTTGCAGCGTACGGGCACGCGGGCGGTGACGCTGGCATCCAGCTCCGAGGGGTCCAGGTCCCACTGCTTGCGGGTGTAGCCACGGAAGAACTTGTTGTAGAGCTCGCGGCCGATGCGCGAGACCACCACGTCCTCGGAGGTCCGCACCGCCGGCACCGCCTCGGCCCGCTGCTGGAAGAAGGCCTCGACCTCCTCGCTGCTGAGCTGCAGGCCGTAGAGCCGGTTGATGGTGTCCAGGTTGATGGGCATGGGCAGCAGCTGGCCGTCCACGCTGGCCAGGACGCGATGCTGGTAGGGGCGCCACCGGGTGAACTGCGAGAGGTAGGCGAAGACCTCGGCCGAGTTGGTGTGGAAGATGTGCGGTCCGTAGGGGTGGACCAGCAGGCCGTCGGCGTTGTAGTGGTCCCAGGCATTGCCGCCCGCATGCGGCCGGCGGTCCACCACCAGCACGCGCTGGCCGGCCTGGCTGGCCAGCCGCTCCGCCATCACGCTGCCCGCGAAGCCGGCCCCGACGATGAGGTAATCGAAGCCCGCTGCGCCGGCGGGTGGCAGTGGGAAGCGCTGTCGGTAGCTTTGCATGGGGCACTGCAGGCAAGCGCGATGCCTGAGTGCCAGGGCGGGCGGGGCCCTTCAGACGCCCTGCGCCAGGCGCTGGTGGCGCGCGCCAAGCCCGGGTGCCGAGCCGGCACGCCATTTGCCCCCGGGCCTCACCCCGTCGGCCGCGGGCCCTGCGCCCGTGGCTCCCTGCACTGCAATTTCACAGGAGGTGACCCATGGCATCGTCCACGTCGAGTGTCCCGTCTTCAGCGTCTTCGTCTTCCCCGTCCCCGTCCACTTCATCGCCGCCCCCGGGAACGGCCGGCGCGCCGCACGGCAGCGTGTCGGTGGGCGAGGACCTGCTCAGCCCCGGCGTTGGGCAGGGCCCGTCCCGGCATGAGGCGGGCGATCGGGGCGAGCGCCAGGGCCCCGAGGCGCTGGAGCGCTGGGTCGAACGCCTGCATGCCGGCATCGACCGGCTGGCCGAGGTCGCCGCGCCGCGCCTGCAGCGCCTGCAGGACGGCGTGAGCGCCACCCGCGGCACCCTGCGGCGCCAGGCCCACCTCGTGCGCGAGGACGGCGAGGAATGGGCCGAGAGCCTGCGCTGCACCGTGCGCGAGCATCCGGTGACCGCGGTGGCCCTGGCCGCCGCCTTCGGCATGCTGCTGGGGCGGCTGAACCGCTGAGCCCGCGTGGCCTTGAAGCTGCATTGAAGCGGCCAGGCCGCCCCGCGCGGGCTGCCTGGCCGGGTGGCTCAGCGGGAGGCCGGGCCGTCGCGGTGCCTTGGGCGCCTTGCGAGCCGGCCTGCGGCCTCCTTCTACGCCTCGCCGGACGAGGCCATGGCCTCCTCGTCATCACCGGTGTCGTCCCCGGCCTGGCGACCCCGCGCGCCCCGCGGGTCTCCCTGGTCCGGCGACTCGCCCTTGAGTTCGGCACGCCGCGCCTTGAAGTCGCGTGCCAGTCCCAGCCAGTCCAGCTTGGCCTTCATGAGCTGAGGGAACATATCGCGCTCTTCCTCCTTCACATGGTGCAGGGTGTACTCGCACAGCACGGTGAAGCGCGCCTGCTGCTGGGCCTCTTGGGCTTCGTCCTCGGGGTCGAGCTCGCGCAGCTGGCCGATCAGGAGGTGCAGCATCTCGTGCTCCACCTCGGCCTCGTCGATCTGGCTGCAGTCGGCCAGTTCCTCCTTCGCGGCGGGATAGAGCAGCTCTTCCTCGAGCCGGGCATGCACGCTCAGCTCGTCAAGAATCAGCTGCACCAGTTCCTGGCGAGTCTCGGCATCTTCCTGTGCATCCAGCCGGCGGTACTTGCTGTAGGCCTTCTTGACGCGCTGGTGGTCGTCCTTCAGCTCGGCGAGCAGCTCGTTGCGCGCCTTCGAAGCCGGGCGGCCGGACTTGCGGGCGGTGCGGCTGGATACGGATTGCGGTGTGGGCATAGGGCCTCCGGGAACAGGGTGGCGCCATGCAGGCAATCGCCATGCCGGGATGCCTGGGGCGGCCCGGTAAGGGTGGCGGCAAGCACCGGGGCCTCCTGCTGGGCCCGGCGCTTGCCAGGAGGGGAACGGGCCCGCCCGTTGATCGCGCGGGCCGCACACCCCCGCCGGGCCTTCGGGCTCGCATCCAAGGAGATACGCACCATGGCAGACCCCACCCTTCCTCATGTCACCGCGCTGTTCCCCGACCGCGAGAGCGCCGAGCGCGCCTACCAGCAGGTCATGGACCGCGGCTACCGGCGTGAAGACGTCAGCGTGCTGATGTCAGACGAGACCCGCCACCGCCACTTCACCACCGCGGGCGGGCAGACCACCGAGCTCGGCACCAAGGCGGCGGAAGGCACGGGCGTGGGCGCCAGCATCGGCGGGGCCCTCGGCGCCATCGCCGCCGCCATTGCAGCGGCCGGCACCACCCTGGCCATCCCCGGACTCGGTGTGGTGATCGCCGGGCCGCTGGCCGCCGCGCTGGCCGGCGCGGGCCTGGGCGGCACGGCGGGCGGCCTGGTGGGCGCGCTGATCGGCTGGAGCATTCCGGAGGAGCGCGTCAAGGCCTATGAGTCCGGCCTGCGCGAGGGGGGCATTCTGCTGAGCCTCAAGCCCCGCAGCGCGGAGGACGCGCGCTACGTCGAGGCGCAGTGGCAGGCCCTGCAGGGCCGGCACGCGGCGATCTGAGCCCGCCTGCGAGCCTCACTTGCAGCCGCCCTTGCCGGGTCAGGGGAGGCTCACGGCGGGGTCAGGTCTTGCCTGCGGTCCGCGCTCCGGCCGCTCCGGCCGCTCCGACCGCTCAGGCCGGCCTGGCATCGAGATGCAACGCAGCGTGGCCTCCACGCCGGCCGGGTCCCGCAGCGCGAAGTCGCCCAGCGAGATGACGCCCACCAGGCGCTGGGCCTGGTCCAGCACCATCAGACGGCGGATCTGCACCCGGGCCATCTCGGTGAGCACCTCGCCCACGTCGGAATCGCCGGTGCAGGCGTGCACCTTGTCGCTCATCACCTCGTCCACACGGGTCTCGGTGGGGTCCTGGCCCACGGCCACGGCGCGCACGGCGATGTCGCGGTCGGTGATGACGCCCAGCAACTGCCCGTTCTCGCAGACCGGCAGGGCGCCGACGTTGAACTCGTCCATCAGCTGCGCGGCGCGCTGCAGGGTCTCACGTGGGGCGATGGTGATGGGATCCGTCGTCATGATCTCGGCGGCTTGGGTCATGGGTCCTCCTTGGCTAGGATGAGCCCAGGTAGCAAGCACCGTGCCCGGGCCGCGCGCACGGCGCATTTTTTCTGCAGTTCTTGCCGCGCGGGCGCGGGCATGTCGATTGCGTCCGCGCGCCGATGGATGCGCACCCCGCCCACCCCCTGGCCCGCCGGATGCTGCCCGAGCTCTGGCGCGTGCTGCGGCCCTGGCGCGGCCGCGTGCTGCTGGCGCTGGCCCTGCTGCTGCTGTCCCGGCTCGCCGCCGTGGGGGTGCCGGGTCTGCTGAAGGCGGTGGTGGATGCGCTGACGCCGGGCTTCACGCCTGCGGGCGCGCTGGCCCTGCCGGCCTGGCTGCTGCTGGCCTACGCGCTGCTGCGCTATGCCTCCACCCTGTTCACCGAGCTGCGCGACCTGGTCTTCGCCCGCGTGGGCAAGCAGGTGCTGGGGGACTACGCCGAACGCGTCTTCGCCCACCTGCTGGCCCTGAGCCCGCGCTTCCATGCGCGGCGCCAGACGGGCAGCCTGCTGCGGGAGGTGGAGCGGGGCACCGACGGCCTGGGCTATCTGCTGGGCGCGGGCCTCTTCACCGTGCTGCCGACGGCGGTCGAGTTCCTGGCGGTGCTGGGCGTGCTCGGCCTCAACTACGGCAGCCGCTACCTGCTGGTCATCGTCGCCACGCTGATGGGCTATGTGAGCTGGACGAGCTGGAAGACCCGGGCCCGCGTCGAAAGCCAGCGCGAGATGAACCGCCATGACAGCCGCGCCCACGACCTGCTGGTGGACACCTTGCTGAACCATGAGGCCGTCCGCGCGCACGGGCGCGAGGCCGGCGAGCGCGCGCGCTACCGGCAGGTGCTCACGCAGTGGGTGGACGGCGCGGTGCGCAGCCAGCGGCGCCTCACCGCCCTGCACCTGGGGCAGGGCGCGGTGATCGCCCTGGGTGTGGGCGCGGCCATGCTGCTGGCGGGGCGCGACACCCTGGCCGGGCGCATGAGCATCGGGGACCTGGTCCTCGTCAACGCCTACCTGATCCAGGTCTTCCTGCCGCTCAACACCCTGGGCTTCGTCTTCCGCGAGACGCGGGACGCCCTGCTCAATGCCGAGCAGCTCTTCGCCCTGCTGCGCCAGGAGGTCGAGATCCGCGACAGCCCGCAGGCCCGCCCGCTGCGCCTGCAGGACACCACGCTGCGCTTCGAGCGCGTCGACTTCAGCTACGAGCCGCAGCGCCAGGTGGTGCATGAGCTCTCGCTGGAGATCCCGCACGGCCAGCGCTTCGCCGTGGTCGGCAGCAGCGGTTCCGGCAAGTCCACGCTGGCACGGCTGCTGATGCGCCTGTACGAGCCGGACGCGGGCCGCATCAGCATCGGCGGGCAGGGCCTGCCGGAGGTGACGCTGCAGAGCCTGCGCGACGCCATCGGCCTGGTGCCGCAGGAGCCGCTGCTCTTCAATGACAGCATCGCCTACAACATCGCCTACGGCCGGCCAGAGGCCAGCCGCGCGGAGGTGGAGGCCGCCGCCCGTGCGGCGCAGGCGGACGCCTTCATCCAGCTCCTGCCCGAGGGTTACGAGACGGTGGTGGGCGAGCGCGGGGCGCGGCTCTCGGGCGGGGAGCGTCAGCGCATCGCCATCGCCCGTGCGCTGCTGAAGAACCCGCCCATCATGGTGCTGGACGAGGCCACCTCGGCCCTGGACACCCGCTCCGAGCGCGCCATCCAGGCCGCCCTGGACCAGGCGGCCCGGCAGCGCACGGCGCTGATCATCGCCCACCGTCTGTCCACCGTCGTGGACGCCGACCAGATCGTGGTGATGGACCGTGGCCGCATCGTCGAGCAGGGCGGCCATGCCACCCTGCTGGAGCGCGGCGGGCTCTACGCCCAGCTGTGGACCCTGCAGCGCCAGGAGGAGCAGGCGCAGACCCTGGCTCGCCGCCTGAGCCAGCATCCGGTGAACCTGGCGGGTCTGCTGATCCTGGCGCTGGACAGCCTGCACGGTCAGCTCGACGCCCAGCGTACCGAGCTCTTCACCAGCATCGACATGAGCGTGGCCCGCGTGATGGGCGACGCCAGCCAGATGGCGCGCATCGTGCAGCTGGTCTGCGAGCTGGCTCTGCAGGCCGCGGCGGGCGGGCGCATGGAGGCCCGTCTCTCGCGCGAGGCCCTCAGCAGCCGGCTGGCGCTGACCAGCCATGGCCTGCCCGAGTCCCACGAGGCGCCGGACACCCTGGAGCTGCGCACGCTGGTGGACGAGGCCGGCGGGCGCCTGCTGCTGCAGCGCGACTCGCCGTCCGACCTCAGCGTGCAGGTGGCCTTCGCGCTGCCGGTGCTCGCGGCAGACGCGGCGCGCCCCTGGTCGGCGACCGCGGAGCTGCCGACGCCCGAGGCCTCCCCGCTCCTGGGCGCCGGGCCGGGCCTGCACGGCATGCGCCTGATGTGTATCGACGACGATGAGGACGCCCTGGCCTCGCTGGCGGCGTTGCTGGAAGGCGAGGGCGCCCAGGTGGAGGCGGTGGGCAGCGGACCGGAGGCCCTGCAGCGCCTGAGCGCCCGCGACAGCGCGCACTGGCCCGATGCGCTGATCTGCGACATCGTGCTGGGCCAGGAGGACGGCCATGCCGTGGCCCGCAGCATCCGCAGCCTGGAGGCGCAGCGGGACACGCCGCTGGCCCGGCGCCTGCCCGCGGTGGCCCTCACCGGCATGGCCCAGCCCGAGGACCGTCTGCGCGCGCTGGCCGCCGGCTTCCAGCGCCACCTGGCCAAGCCGGTGATGCCCCAGGAGCTGCTGCGGGTGCTGCGCCAGCTGGTGCGCCCGCAGGCCTGAGCGGCGGCCGACCGGGCCGGGCCTGGAGCCTGGCACGCCGTGTGCCGCACCCCCCCGGGCAGGCGCCGTCGCCGCGGAAGGCCCGGCATTTCAGGCGGCAGGCCTGCCACTGCAGCGCATACGGAGGCCCCGCCCATGAACCTGATGAACCACCGCTTCTCGGACCTGTTCGCCCAGCTGGGCCTGCCGGATCATCCGGAGGAGATCCGGCATTTCATCTGGCAGCACTCGCCCCTGGACCCCGCCCTGCGCATCGACGAGGCGCCGTTCTGGACGCCCGCCCAGGCCCGGCTTCTGCGCGAGGAGCTGTCGGCCAACGCTGACTGGGCGCAGCTGGTGGATCAGCTCAGCAACGCGCTGCGCGAGGAGTATGTGCCCGGCGATATCGAGTGAAGCCCGAGTGGAGCCGCCCGAGCTCAGCCCTGCAGCAGCTTGTGCACCAGCTCCGGGGTGGTGGCGGCCTGGTACTTCTTCATCAGCCGGGCGCGGTAGACGTCCACCGTGCGCGGGCTGATGTCCAGGCGCTTGCCGATCAGCTTGCTGGTCAGCCCCTCGATGAGCAGGGCGGCGATCTCGCGCTCGCGCGGGGTCAGGTCGCCCGTGATGCGGCGGCGGGCGGAGAGGTCCTCGAAGCTCCAGATGCCCTGGGCATGCGGCTCCTCGGGCCGCAGGGCCCGGCCGGCCACGTGGCACCAGAAGAGCTCGCCCTGGGTGGGGCCGCCCACGCGCTTCATCACCCGGTCGTCGGCGTAGTAGCCGCGGGCGTCCAGGCTGGCGGCGATGCGCTCGCCCATGCGTTCGAACTCGTCCGGGCTGGGGTAGAGCAGGGCGAAGCTCTGGCCGATCAGCTGCTCGCGCGTGGCGCCGAAGATGGCCAGGGCCTGCTCGTTGCAGTCGCGGATGAGCCGCCGCTCCGACAGCATCAGACCCACGGGCGCCTGGTGGAAGGCGATGCGGTAGTCCAGCGTCATGGCCGGCGCGTCAGAGCAGGGCGTAGGTGGTGGTGGCCTGCACGGCCAGTCGGCCCTGCTCGTCCAGGATGTCGATGCTGCCGAAGGCCAGGCTCTTGCCGCTGCGCAGCACCCGGGCCTGCACCGTGGCATGGCTGCCGCTCAGGGGGCGCAGGAAGCTGGTCTGCAGCTGCACCGTGGTCATGGGCTTGAAGGCGCCCAACTGGCTCATCATGGCCAGCACCATGGCGGTGTCGGCCGCGGCCATGGCGGTCTGACCGCACATGACGCCCCCCACGTGCACGAAGTCCGGCTTGATGGGCAGGCGCAAGCTCACGAGACCGGGCTCGCTGGACTGCACCTCCAGGCCCATCTGCGCGATCCAGGGCGCGAAGATCTCTGGGATGGCGGCTTGCAGCGCATCAGCGTTCATGGGGTTTCCTTGGGGGGCGATAGTCAATTCTACGTAACGACTACGTAAAGGCATACGTAGTACGCTTCGGCGCTGTGGCCGCGGACTGCGGCACGCCTTTCCACCAGGAGATCCCGATGAACAAGCTTTACCCCAGCGCCGCCGCGGCCCTGGACGGCATCGTCAAGGACGGCCAGTTGCTGGCCGTGGGCGGTTTCGGTCTGTGCGGCATTCCCGAAGCCCTGATCGCCGCCCTGCGTGACAGCGGCGTCAAGAACCTCACCGTCACCTCCAACAACGCCGGCGTGGACGGCTTCGGCCTGGGCCAGCTGCTGGAAACGCGCCAGATCAGGAAGATGATCTCCAGCTACGTGGGCGAGAACAAGGAGTTCGAGCGCCAGTACCTGGCCGGCGAGCTGGAGCTGGAATTCACGCCGCAAGGCACCCTGGCCGAGAAGCTGCGCGCCGGTGGCGCCGGCATCCCCGCCTTCTTCACCCGCACCGGCGTGGGCACCATCGTGGCCGAGGGCAAGGAGCTGCGCGAGTTCGACGGCCAGACCTATGTCATGGAGCGCGCCCTGGTGCCCGAGGTGTCCCTGGTCAAGGCCCACATCGCCGACAAGAGCGGCAACCTCGTGTTCCGCCGCACCGCCCGCAACTTCAATCCGGCCGCCGCCATGGCCGGCAAGATCACCGTGGTGGAGGTGGAGCAGGTCGTGGAGATCGGCGAGCTCGATCCGGACGCCATCCACCTTCCGGGCATCTATGTGCACCGCATCGTGCACAACCCGAATCCCGAGAAGCGCATCGAGAAGCGCACGACCCGTACTGCCTGAGGAGACGACCATGGCCTGGACCCAAGACCAAATGGCAGCCCGCGCTGCCCAGGAACTGCAAGACGGCTTCTACGTGAACCTCGGCATCGGCATCCCGACCCTGGTGGCCAACCACGTGCCCGCGCACATGGACGTCTGGCTGCAGAGCGAGAACGGCATGCTGGGCATCGGCCCCTTCCCGACGGAAGAGGAGGTCGACGCCGACCTGATCAATGCCGGCAAGCAGACCGTCACCACCATCCCCGGCTCGTCCATCTTCGGCAGCCATGACTCCTTCGCGATGATCCGCGGCGGCAAGATCAACCTGTCCATCCTGGGCGCCATGCAGGTGACCGCCCAGGGCGACCTGGCCAACTGGATGATCCCCGGCAAGATGGTCAAGGGCATGGGCGGCGCCATGGACCTGGTGGCCGGCGTCAAGCGCGTGATCGTGCTGATGGAGCACGTGGCCCGCAAGAAAGACGGCACCGAGGACATGAAGATCCTGCCCCAGTGCACCCTGCCGCTGACCGGCAAGGGCGTGGTCAACCGCATCATCACCGACCTGGCCGTGATGGACGTGACGCCCGAGGGCCTGAAGCTCGTCGAGCTGGCCGAGGGCGTGACGCGCGAGTTCGTGCAGAGCAAGACCGGCGTGCCGCTGATCTGAGCCTGGGAAGCGTCCCGCCTTGAAGAGCCGACCTCGCGTCGGCTTTTTTCATGGGGAGTCGCGGCCAGGTAAAGATGCGTCAAGACGCCGACGGCGGTCTGTCGCGCAAGTCCTTGTCAGCGTTGACAACAACGGGCGCCGTGCCCCTCGGCGTCGTTAACGAATGCTTGCGACATTGCTGTGGCAATTCGCATGGCGGACAGTTTGATGCCCTAGGCTGCGCGGATTCCGTTTTTCCTCACGCTGCCTGGAGCCTGCCATGAGCGCCATCGACCTCGCCGACGCCGAGCCCGCCCTCCGCCCCACTGCTGATGCTGCCGCCATCGAGGCACCGCCCGCCGGCGAGCCCAGGACCGCTGCCTGGCCCGGCGTGGCGGCCCTGGCTGCCGCCCTGCCGCTGGCAGCCTGTGGTGGCGGTGGTGGGGACAGCGCCTCACCCTCGCCCAGCCCGACCCCGACGCCCACCCCCACGCCGGTCCCGACCCCCGTCCCCGCGCCCCCGCCCGCCCAGCCCACTGACGCCAGCGCCGCCCGCTTCCTGACCCAGGCGGGCTTCAATGCCACGCCCGAGGCCATTGCCACCGTCAAGACCCAGGGCTACGCCGCCTGGCTGGACGCCGAGTTCGCCAAGCCCCTCAGCCAGAGCCACTTCGACTGGATGATCGCCAAGGGCTACGGCGGCGTGGACTTCCGCAACGACTTCCGCGGCGTGGACAACACCATCTGGCGCAAGCTGATCAGCTCGCCCGACGCCCTGCGCCAGCGCGTGGTGCTGGCCCTCAGTGAGATCTTTGTGGTCTCCATGGCCGGCATCCCGGTGGCCTGGCGCGGCATGGCCGTCGCCAGCTACCTGGACATGCTGGAGGCCAAGGCCTTCACCAGCTACCGGGAGCTGCTGGAGGGGGTGACGCTCTCCAACGCCATGGGCGTCTACCTGAACATGCGCGGCAACCAGAAGGAGAACACCAAGACCGGCCGCGTGCCCGACGAGAACTACGCCCGCGAGGTGATGCAGCTCTTCAGCATCGGCCTGTACCAGCTCAACCTCGACGGCAGCCTCAAGCTCAACGGCGGCAAGCCCATGGAGACTTACGGGCAGGCCGAGATCACCGAGCTGGCCAAGGTGCTGACCGGCTGGGAATTCGACGGCGCCAATGCCGACGACCCCAGCTTCATGCGCAAGCCCATGGTCAACATCGCGACCCGCTTCTCGACTGGCCCGAAGCGGGTGCTCAACGTCAGCATTCCCGAGACCGCCGACGGCCCGGCGGCGCTGAAGATCGTGCTGGACACCCTGGCCAACCATGCCAACACCGCGCCCTTCATCTCGCGCCAGCTGATCCAGCGCCTGGTCTGCTCCAACCCGAGCCCGGCCTATGTGCAGCGCGTGGCCACCGTCTTCAACAACAACGGCCAGGGCCAGCGCGGCGACATGAAGGCCGTGCTCAAGGCCATCCTGCTGGACAGCGAGGCCCGCTCGCCCGGCGGCGGCCCGGACGTCGGCAAGCTGCGTGAGCCCGTGCAGCGCTTCGTGCAGTGGGCCCGCCTGGCCGGGCTGACCTCACCGACGGAGCTGTGGAACATCGGCGACCTCAGCAACCCGGCCAACCGCCTGGGCCAGAGCCCGCTGCACAGCCCCTCGGTCTTCAACTTCTTCCGCCCCGGCTACGTGCCGCCCAACTCCGTGCTGGGGGACAACAAGGTCACCGCGCCCGAGTTCCAGCTGCTCAACGAGAGCACGGTGGCGGGCTACCTCAACTTCATGCAGGGCGTGATCGCCAATGGCATCGGCGAGCTCAAGCCCGTCTACACCGCCTTCGACGCCCTGGCGCTTGACCCGCCCAAGCTCGTGGCCCAGCTGGCGCTGCTGCTGGGCGGTGACACCATCAGCGGCAACACACAAGCCCTCATCGCCAACGCCATCGGCGCCATCGCGGCCAGCAACGTGGCCAACGATGCCGGGCGCCTCAACCGCGTGCGAGCCACGGTGCTGATGCTGATGGCCTGCCCCGAGTACCTGATCCAGAAGTGAGGAGCGACGCCATGCACATCAACAAGCTGCCCCAGCTGCAACGCCGCGAATTCCTGCGCCGCGCCTCGGCCCTGGGCCTGGCCGGCACCGCCGCCCCCTTCGCGCTCAACCTGGCCGCCATGGGCGAGGCCGCGGCGCAGTCCGCCGGCAACGACTACAAGGCCCTGGTCTGCGTCTTCCTCTATGGCGGCAATGACTACGGCAACACCCTGGTGCCCTATGACAGCGCCAGCTACAGCGCCTACGCCACCATCCGCGGCAGCATCGCCACCCCGCGCGACCAGCTGGCTGCCACCGCGCTGACCCCGCGCGTGGCTCTGCCCGACGGCCGCCAGATGGCCCTGGCGCCGCAGCTGGGCCGGCTCAAGACCCTGTTCGATGCCGGCCGCCTGGGCGTGCAGCTCAATGTGGGCACCCTGATCCAGCCCACCACCCTGGCCCAGTACAAGGCTCAGAGTGTGCCGTTGCCGCCCAAGCTCTTCTCCCACAATGACCAGCAGAGCGTCTGGCAGGCCTCCAGCCCCGAGGGTGCCGTGACCGGCTGGGGCGGCCGCATGGGCGACCGCTTCCTCGGCAGCAACGGCAACACCACGTTCACCTGCATCAACGCCTCGGGCAATGCCGTCTTCATGGCCGGCCAGCAGGCGGTGCAGTACCAGGTGGCCACCAATGGCGCCGTGGCCGTGAATGCCGTGACCAAGCCGCTGTACGGCTCCCAGCAATGCGCCGACGCCCTGCGCAGCCTCATCACCGCCCAGCGCTCGCACTGGATGGAGCAGGAGCTCAACCGGGTGGTGTCGCGCTCCATCTCGGCCCAGACCATCGTCTCCAGCGCGCTGACCAATCTGCCGCCGCTGACCACGGTCTTCGATCCGGCCAACAACCTGGCCCAGCAGCTGCAGATCGTGGCCCGGCTGATCGGCTCGCGTGCCAGCCTGGGGGTGAAGCGCCAGGTCTTCTTCGTCTCCATGGGCGGCTTCGACCTGCACGACTTCCTGCCCAATCAGCACCCGGGCCTGCTGACCGCGGTCAACGATGCCCTGGGTGCCTTCCATGACGCCACGGTGGAGCTGGGCGTTGCCGATGCCGTCACCACCTTCACCGCCTCCGACTTCGGCCGCACGCTCAGCAGCAATGGCGACGGCTCCGACCACGGCTGGGGCAGCCACCACTTCGTGATGGGCGGCGCGGTCAAGGGCGGCCGCTTCTGGGGGCAGTTGCCCTCGGTCTCGGTCAACGGGCCGGACGACGTCGGCCAGGGCCGCCTGCTGCCCACCACCTCGGTCGACCAGCTGGGCGCCACCCTGGCCACCTGGATGGGCGTGAGCGCCGCAGACCTCCCCACCGTGCTGCCGCAGATCGGCAACTACACGGTCAAGGACGTGGGTTATTTCGCCTGAGTGCAGGGCGGCGGCGGTGGCGGTCCTACACTGGCCGCCATCGTCGACATCCGAGCCTGCCATGACCCTGTCCCGATTCCCTCTCGCCGCGCCACGACTGCACTGGGCCCTGCTGCTGGCGCTGGGGTCAGGTCTTGCCGGCTGTGCCCAGGCGCCGTCGCAGCCCTCGGGAGCATCCGCGGCTTCGGTGCAAGCCGCCCAGCAGGCCCAGCCCGAAAGCGAAAGCGGCTGGGAAGACAAGCCCGGCTGGCAGCTGCAGCGCGAGGGCGTGGCCGCGGCCAACCCGCTGGCCGTGGACGCCGGTGTGGCCATGCTGCGCGCCGGTGGCAACGCGCTGGATGCCGCCATCGCGGTGCAGATGGTGCTGACCCTGGTCGAGCCGCAGAGCAGCGGCATCGGCGGCGGTGCCTTCCTGATGCACTGGGACGGCCGGCGGCTGCGCGCCTTCGACGGCCGCGAGACCGCTCCCGCTGCGGCGGACGAATCCCTCTTCCTGCAGCCCGACGGCAAGCCCATGAGCTTCATGCAGGCCGTGGTGGGCGGCCGCAGCGTGGGCACGCCGGGCCTGCTGCGCATGCTGGCCCAGGCCCATGCGGCCGAGGGGCGGCTGCCCTGGGCGCAGCTGTTCGAGCCCGCCATCCGCCTGAGCGAGCAGGGCTTCCCGGTCAGCGCCCGCTTCCAGAAGCTGCTGGCCGAGGACGACTTCCTGCCCCGTGACCCGGTGGCCGGCCGCTACTTCTACGACGCCGCCGGCAAGCCCTGGCCCCGGGGTCATGTCTTGCGCAACCCGGCGCTGGCCGAGGTGTTCCGCCGCATCGCCCGCGAGGGGGCCGAGGCCTTCTACCGCGGTGCCATCGCCGAGGACATGGTGCGGCGCGTCAGCACCCACCCGTCCAACCCCGGCCGCCTGAGCCTCGCCGACCTGCAGGCCTACCGGCCCCGTGAACGGGATCCCCTGTGCTCGGACTGGAGCGGCCAGGGCCGCCAGCCGTGGCGCATCTGCGGCTTCCCGCCGCCGTCCTCCGGCCACCTGACCATCATGCAGATGCTGGGCATGCTGCTGCCGGTGCCCGCGGCCCAGGCCCTGCAATCGGGCAAGCCCGGCGCCGACTGGCTGCACCGCTACACCGAGGTCGCGCGCCTGGCCTTTGCCGACCGCAACCAGTACATCGCCGACCCCGACTTCGTGCAGGCCCCCGGCGGCCGCTGGGAGACCCTGCTGGCCCCGGACTACCTCCGCCAGCGCGCCAGCCTCGTGGGCGAACGCAGCATGGGCCAGGCCCAGCCGGGCCAGCCCGTGCCGCAGCGCAGCGCCTACGCCCCCATGGCCGCCCAGCCCGAGTACGGCACCAGCCACATCAGCGTGGTGGACCGCGAGGGCCGCGCCGTGGCCATGACGACCACCATCGAGGCCGTCTTCGGCTCGCGCCTGATGAGCGATGGTGGCACCGGCCTGCCCGGCGGCTTCCTGCTCAACAACGAGCTGACCGACTTCTCCCTGGCCCCGCGGGACGCGCAGGGCCGGCCGGTCGCCAACCGCGTCGAGCCCGGCAAGCGCCCGCGCTCCAGCATGAGTCCCAGCCTGGTCTTCAACCCGCAGGACGGGCGCCTGATGATGAGCCTGGGCAGCCCCGGCGGGCAGGGCATCATCCATTACGTGGCCAAGAGCCTCATCGGCATGCAGGACTGGCAGCTGAACCTGCAGCAGGCCTTCGCCCTGCCCAATTTCGCCAGCTTCAACGGTCCTACGGTGCTGGAGGCCGGCCAGTTCCCCGCCGCGACGGTGGAGGCGCTGAAGGCGCGCGGCCACACCGTGCAGCAGCGTGACATGACCAGCGGCCTGCACGGCCTGCAGCGCCAGGGCACGGGCTGGTTGGGCGCGGCCGATCCGCGGCGCGAGGGCGTGGCCCGGGGCGAATGAACCGGTGATCGAGGCCGGCGGCGCGGGATCCTGCGCCGGGGAGCCCGAGGCCGCCGCTCAGCCCGCCAGCGCCCGGATCTGCCGCAGCAGCGAGGGGCCCTTGCCCGTCAACTGCTGGCTGATCAGGGCCTTCAGCGGGGGCAGGTGGGCAGCGCCCTGCAGCACGCCCTGGCGCAGGGCGCGGGCCAGGGGGCGCTCGTCGGTGAAGAGCTTCACCACGGCATTGGTGCCCAGGTAGATGGGGCGGGTGGCGCGGCGGTGCTCGCGCTCGAAGCGCTCCAGCGCCACGGCCTCGCCCAGGTCGCAGCCGGCGCGGTGGCGCCGCGCCATCTGCAGCTCACGGGCCAGGGTCTGCACGCCGTAGAGGCCGAAGTTGTAGCCATGGGCCGTGACCGGGTGCATGCCCACGGCGGCATCGCCGATGAGGGCGAAGCGTCGCGCCACGAAGCGCCGCGCATAGGTGGCCACCAGGGGATAGAAGTGCCGCGGCCCGGCCAGGCGCAGCGTGCCCAGGCGGTCCTGGCTGTGGGTCTGGACCCAGGCCAGGAAGGCGTCGTCGTCCAGGTCCAGCAGGGCCTGGGCCTCGTCGGCGTTGACGGTCAGGACCAGCGAGGCCATGTGCTCCTGCAGCGGCAGCCAGGCCATGGTGTGGCCGTGGTGGAAGCATTCCAGCGCGGTGTGCTGGTGCGGCAGCTCATGGTGCATGCGACACAGGATGACGCTGCGGCCGAAGTCCAGCATGTCCGCGCCAATCCCCGCCAGGCGGCGGCTGGCGGAGAAGCGGCTGTCCGCGGCGATCACCAGCGGGGCGGCCAGGCGTTCGCCGTCCTCCAGCACCACTTCCGCGGCGCGGCCGCCCTGGGCCAGCAGGCTCAGCTTCTGCACGCGGGTGCCGCAGCGCAGGGTGACGCGGTCCTGGCGCTTCTCCACGCCCTGCCAGGCGACCTGGCGCAGCCAGTGGTTGGGCACGAGGTGGCCCAGGCGGTCCGTGCCCTGGCCTTCCGGCGTGAAGCCCAGGAAGCGGGCGTCCTGGCCGTTGAAGACCTGGGCGGCCTTCAGCGGCGAGATGGCCTCGGGGGGCAGGTCTTGCCAGGCGCCCAGCTGCTGCAGCACGCCCACGCCGCGGTGGGTGAGGGCGATCTCGCGGCCGTCCTCCTTCGGCTCGGCAATGGCCGCCAGCGGCGCCTGCTCCAGCACCGTGGAGGCGATGCCGATGTCGGCCAGGGCCGCGGCCATGGACAGGCCGGCCGGGCCGGCGCCGATGATCAGGACGGAATCGGAGGAGGGCGAGGTCTGCACGATGCGGGAGGGCGCGAGGGCCGGCATTGAAGGCGCGAGCAGCGTAGCCCGCGGGCCGCGGGGCCGGCTTGATCCTGATCAGCCAAGGGGCGCGAACCCAGGGGGCCGGCGCCCAAGAAACAAAGCCCCGGCCGGCGATGCGGGCGGGGCTTGGGGCGGGGCTTGTGGCGCTCAGCGCTGGCGCAACAGAGTGCGCAGGCTCCAGGCGGCGGCCAGGGCCTGCGTCAGATAGAGCAGGCCGCTCCAGACCTCGTAGGGCAGGCCCAGCAGCTTGTAGGCGGCGGCCTCGTTGCAGCCGGCCGTGGCCATGAAGACCGAGGGCAGAAGTTCGTCCAGGTGCAGGACCATCACCAGCTGATCGGCGAAGGTCATGTTGCAGCTGGCCGATTGCGCCGCCACCTGATGCTGCCAGACCGCGGCCGCCAGCCCGGCCAGGGCCAGGCCCGCGACCAGGAGCAGGCTCAAGAGCTGCACGGCCCGGGCGCGGTTCAGCAGCTGGCCCAGCAGCCATCCCAGCCCGGCCACGAGGCCCAGCAGCAGGAACACGCCGCGCTGCATCACGCACCAGGGGCAGGGCCGCACGTCGAAGAAGTGCTGGGCCGCCAGGGCCAGGGCCAGCGAGCCGAGGCTGCTGAGGCAGACCAGGGCCAGCACGCGGCCCGGCCAGGGGGAGGGGCGGAGGAACATCAGGCCAGCACTTCGGCGACGAGGTCGATCTCCACGCAGGCGCCCAGCGGGTTCTGGGCCACGCCGAAGGCGCTGCGGGCATGCTTGCCGTTGTCGCCGAAGACCTCGGCCAGCAGCTCGGAGCAGCCGTTGGTGACCAGGTGCTGCTCGGTGAAATCGGGCGTGCTGTTGACCAGGCTCATCAGCTTGATGATGCGCACCTTGTTCAGGTCGCCCACGGCGGCGTGCAGGGTGCCCATGAGGTCGATGGCGATGTTGTGGGCGGCCTGCTTGCCGGCGGCGGTGTCCACGTTCTTGCCCAGCTGGCCGGCCCACACGGCGCCGTCCTTCTTGGCCAGGTGACCCGAGAGGAACAGCAGATTGCCGGTGCGCACAAAGGGCACGTAGGCGGCCACGGGCACGGCCAGCGGCGGCAGGGTGATGCCCAGGGCGTTCAGGCGGTCATACACAGAGTTGGGGGTGCTCATGTCGGCTCTCGCAGGGGATTGGTGAAAAACTGGCCGGCATCCTACACCCGTGACAGGAACGATGCCGGTGCTCATGCCCGCCGCCTTCATGCTGGGCTGGCTGCTGGGCCTGGCGGGCCTGCACCAGCTGGCGCAGCTGCCCCCGGCCCACTGGCCCTGGCTGATGCTTTGCAGCAGCGCCCTGCTGGCATCGGCCCTGCTGCTGCGCTGCCTGCCAGGCGCCTTCCGCGTGGTTCTGCTGCTGACCCTGGGTCTGCTGGCGGGCCTGGGCAGCGGCTGCCTGCGGGCCGAGCAGCGCCTGCAGGCCCGCCTGGGGCCGGCGCTGGAGGGGCAGGAGATCGAGGTGCAGGCCGAGGTCCTCGCCCTGCCGCAGGCGGTGCAGGGCTTCGCGGGCGGCCCGGGCTGGCGCCTGGTGCTGGGCCTGGCGCCGCTGCAGGGTCAGGTCTTGCCACCGGGGGCGCCGCGGCAGGTGCTGGCCTTGGGCTATCCGGCCGCCGGGCAGGCCCCCTGGCGGGCCTGCGAACGCTGGCAGCTGCGCCTGCGTCTGCAGCGATCGCCGGGCCTGGCCAATCCCCATGGCTTCGACCAGGCCCTGTGGATGCTGGAGCAGGACCTCCAGGCCCGCGCCCAGATCCGCCCCGGCCTGCAGCAGCGCCTGGCCGGCGCGCCCTGGCACTGCCTGGCTCACTGGCGCGAGGCCTGGCGCGAGCGCCTGCAGGCCCGCTTGGGCAGCGGTGGGGCGGCTGGCCTGCTGGTGGCGCTGAGCGTGGGGGATCAGGCGGCCATTCCCGCGCCCGACTGGCAGGTGTACCGCGACACCGGCGTCGCCCACCTCATGGCCATCAGCGGCCTGCACATCACCATGTTCGCCTGGGGTCTGTCGGCCCTGGTGGCGGCCCTGTGGCGGCGCAGCGAGGCCCTGAGCCTGATCGTCCCGGCGCCCAGGGCGGGGGCCTGGCTGGGCGTGGCGGCGGCCGCGGCCTATGCGGCCTTCACGGGCTGGGGCGTGCCGGCCCAGCGCACCGTCTGGATGCTGCTGGGCCTGGCCTGCCTGCAGCAGGGGGCCTGGCGCTGGCCCTGGCCGCTGCGCCTGCTCGGTGCGGCCTGGCTGGTGTGCCTGCTGGATCCCTGGGCGGTGTGCCAGGCGGGCTTCTGGCTCAGCTTCGGGGCGGTGGCGCTGCTGATGAGCCAGGGGCGCACGCCCGAGGCGCCGGGCTGGCGGGCCCGGCTGGGCGCGCTGCTGCGCGAGCAGGGCGTGGTGACCCTGGGCCTGGCGCCCCTCACCCTGATCCTGTTCCAGCAGCTGTCCCTGGTGGGCGTGCTGGCCAACCTGCTGGCGATCCCGCTGGTGAGCTTCGTGATCACCCCGCTGGCGCTGGCGGGCATCGCCTGGCCTGCCTGCTGGACCCTCGGCGCCTGGCTGGCCGCGCAGGGCCTGGCCCTGTTGGCGCTGATGGCGGCCTGGCCCGTGGCCGTGCTGAGCCTGCCGGTGGCCCCAGCCTGGGCGCAGGCCGCCGCACTGGCGGGGGCGGCCCTGATGGTGCTGCCGCTGCCGCGGGCCTGGCGGCTCGCCGGCCTGTGCCTGCTGCCGGGCCTGCTGTGGCCGGTGGTGCCGCGACCGCCGCCGGGCCGCTTCGAGCTGCTGGCGGCCGACGTCGGGCAGGGCACGGCGGTGCTGGTGCGCACCGGGCAGCACCTGCTGCTCTATGACACTGGCCCGCGCTGGGGCGGCGGCGCCGACGCCGGCCAGCGCGTGCTGCTGCCGCTGCTGCGTGCCCTGGGCTGGGGGCCCCTGGACGCGCTGATGCTGAGCCACCAGGACCTGGATCACGTCGGTGGCGCGGCGGCCGTGCTGCGCCAGCTGCGGCCCCCGCTCCTGCGCAGCAGCCTGCCGCCGGGGCACCCCCTGCTGCAGGGCCAGGCGCATGAGCCCTGCGAGCGCGGCCAGCACTGGGACTGGGACGGCGTGCGCTTCGAGCTCCTGCACCCCGGTCCGCCCGAGCCGCCGCGCACCCAGGCCGCGGCCCGCCCCAACCACCGCTCCTGCGTGCTGCGCATCACCGATGCCCACGGCCACAGCG
The DNA here is from genome assembly GCF_039872765.1 of Roseateles flavus. Lineage (NCBI taxonomy): Bacteria > Pseudomonadati > Pseudomonadota > Betaproteobacteria > Burkholderiales > Sphaerotilaceae > Roseateles > Roseateles flavus. Next base: position 164,782 of record NZ_JBDPZC010000007.1, read on the forward strand.
CCCTGCTCACGGGCGACGTGGAGGCGCCGGACGAAGCCTTGATGTTGTCAGAGGGTCAGGTCTTGCCCAGTGAGGTGCTGCTGCTGCCCCACCACGGCAGCCGGACCTCCTCGACGCCCGCCCTCCTGGCCGCCGCGGCCCCGCGCCTGGCCCTGGCACAGGCGGGCTACCGCAACCGCTTCGGCCACCCGCACCCGGAGGTGCTGGCCCGCTACCGCGCCGCAGGCATCCCCGTCTGGCAGAGCCCCGGCTGCGGCGCCTGGCGCTGGCTCAGCGGCGAGGCCTGGCCCACCTGCGAGCGCCAGCGCGATCCGCGCTACTGGCAGCTGCCTGATCTGGTGGCGCAGCCCGCGCCTGGCGAGGAACCGGAGGGGCCGGATCCATGAGCGCTGGCCGCACGTGGGCGGCTGGTCAGGCGAAGCGCCTGATCAGGCCTGCTCCAGCACCACGCGATTGCGCCCGGTCTCCTTGGCCTGGTACAGCGCCCGGTCGGCGCGCTGCAGCAGGGCATCCAGCTTGTCGTCCTGCCCATGCAGGGTGGCTGCCCCGAGGCTGATGGTGAAGCGGACCTCCTGGCCGCCGTCGGAACGGACGTCTGTCACGCCTTGCACCGCCACCCGCAGGCGCTCGGCCATGGCCGCGGCGCCGGCCAGGTCCGATTGCGGCAGCAGGATCGCGAACTCCTCGCCGCCCAGCCGGCCGCAAAGGTCGTGGCCGCGGCAGAGGGACTGGATCGTGGTGGCCAGGGCCTGGATCACCCGGTCTCCGGTGGGGTGGCCCCAGCTGTCGTTGACGAGCTTGAACTTGTCGATGTCCACCATCAGGAGCGACAGCGCGTGGCCATGGCGCTGCGCACGGGCGATTTCCGCCTGTCCGCTGCGCTGGAATGCCCGTCGGTTGGCTGCGCCGGTCAGCGGGTCCGTGCTGGCCTGCAGCCGCAGCTTCTCGCGCTGGGCCAGGGTGATCAGGTAGATGCGCAGGGCAAGAAAGGACAGGCCGCTGAGCACCAGAAAGCCGACCATGAACTGCAGGCGCCGGTAGTGCCAGCCCCGCAAGGCAGTCTCCAGGTCGTAGCCCACCGCCGCGACAAAGGGCAGCCGGCCGACGGGTGACACGCCTGCCACGCGCAGCCGGCCATCTTCGGTGGCGGCCGTCTGGAAGACGCCATGGCCGCGCTGCGCCAGTTCCGCGCGACGCGCTGCGAGCGCGGGATCGCTGGCGCGCGTCGCTGGCAGCGGCGGATTGCGCGCCAGCAGGGTGCCCTCGCGATCCAGCAAGGCCATCACGGCGTTGCTGTCGGTGCGGACGCCTTCCAGCCAGCGCTGCGCGATGTCCAGGTCGATGACGGCCATGGCGGCCCCCTGGAGCCGGCCGTCGGCAAGGCCGAGTGTCCGGCTCATCAGCAGCACCGGGCGGCGCGAGTGTGAGCGTTCGGCCGGCATGTATTCGAAATGCAAGGCCTCGCCAGGCGCCACCCTGCGGGCCTCGCAGAAGGACTGGATGCTCTTGCGGCCCTCGACGTCTCGATGGGATACCGCCACGAAGAGACAGTTCTCGTCGAGCAGCGCCAGGTCGGCCAGTCCGGTGACCGTGCCGGCCTTCTCCGCCAGCAGGGTCTTGAGCCGCCGGGCCTGCGCGGCGTCCCTCGTCGGGTAGCTCAGATCGTGCCGAGGATCGATGCGGCCGAGCACGTCTCGCAGCACGTAGTCGGTGATGAGGAAGGTGTCACCGAAGGCGCGGCTGATCAGCTCGCTGCGGTGCAGGGCCATCTGGCCTGTCTCGTCGATGAGGCGCTGGCGTTCATGCTGGAAATCCGACCGGAGGTACAGCGCCATGCCGCTCAGCAGGGCCGCCAGGGCCAGGTGGCTGCCGATGATGCGCCGCTGATGCACGGCCTTCAGGATCGAGTACAAGCGTGGCACCTCGCAACCGTTACAAGGGGCCGGGCCCCAGGGCCTGATCAGGGCAGGACAGCACCCTGCAGACTCCCCGCATGCGCGGTCCGCGGGCTGTGGGCCACTCTAGCAGCCGTGCCCGCCCGCGGCCGGCCGGGGGCGGGGCCGCCCGGGGCCGGCGCGGCAAATGTCACGTTGGCGTCCGGGGTTAGGGCCGGGCGGCGTGGTCGCCACAACGGCCCAGCCTCAGCTCGCGTCGCAGAACGCGGGCAGGCCGCCGCGGGCTCAGTCCGTGCCCGCCCGCCGCATCTGCCCCAGCTTGCGCCCCAGGCTGATCACGGCCATGGCGTAGTAGGCGGACTGGTTGTAGCGGGTCAGCACGAAGAAGTTGTCGGTGCCGGCCACGTAGACCGGGGCGGCGTCGCCCATCTGCAGCTCGATCAGGGCAAGCTTGCCGGTGTGCTCCTGGCCGGCCTCGGAAAGGCGGGCGCCCAGGGCCTGCATCTGGGCCGGCGTGAAGGTGGGCCGCACGTCGGGGGCCAGCAGCTGGGCGCGTTCGGCGGTGCCGGCGGGGGCGGCCACGGTGTAGTCGGTGGGCAGGGCACGCTGCCAGCCGTGCTGGGCCAGGAAGTTGGCCACGGAGCCAATGGCATCGGCCGGGCTGTTGATGAGGTCGGCATGGCCGTCGCCGTCGAAGTCCACGGCATGGCGCATCCAGCTGCCGGGCATGAACTGGCCCAGGCCCAGGGCGCCGGCATAAGAGCCCTTGAGGGCCAGGGGATCCAGGCCATCGCGCTGACACAGCAGGAGGAACTGGTGCAGCTCCTCGCGGAAGAAGGGGCTGCGGTCGCTGCGGCCAGTGGGGAAGTCGAAGCTCAGCGTGGCCAGGGCATCAAGGATGCGGAAGCCGCCCATGATGCGGCCGTAGAAGGTCTCGACGCCGATGATGCCCAGCACGATCTCGGCGGGCACGCCATAGGTCTCTTCCGCGCGGGCCAGGGCCTCGGCGTTGGCCTCCCAGAAGGCCAGGCCGGCCTGCAGGCGCCGGGGCTCGACGAAGCGGTCGCGGTAGGCCATCCAGTCCTTGGCCGTGCCGGCGGGCGTGGGCATGATCAGCCGCTGCACGCTGGGCAGGATGCGGGCCTGGGCCAGCAGGGCGGCGATCTGCTCGGGCGTCTGGTTCAGCGAGGCCGCATGCTCCGCGGCGAATGCCAGCACGGCGGCGGTCTGACCCAGGGCCGGGGCCTTGGCGTCGGCACTGCCGGGCGCGGTGCCGCCCTTGGTGTGGCGGGCGGGTTTTGTCTTGCCGGTTTGCTTGGAGCGCTGGCCCGCGGTGAGCGTCTTTCGGTTGGCCGCGGGAGCCGCCGGACTTGCGGAGGCAGTGGCCGAGGGGCGCTCAGCTGCCTGCGCGCGGCAGACGGGTGTTGCCAGCAGCAGGCTGACGGGCAGGAGGCTCAGGGCGACGAGCGAGTGGGGCAGGGCGGGCAGAGTCAGCAAGATGGGCAATGCCGCGGTGGGCGGCGCATTGACAGAGGATGGGGGCAGAGCATACGGGATAGCCTGCCCTCCGCTCCCCAAAGGCCTGGCGCCGGCAGCTCGGCCGGGGTGCCCTGGCCATGCTCAACAGGCGCCCGCAGCGCATCTTCCGAGAAAGAAGGCCGGTTAGCCCGATCAAGCGGATTGACCGGCCTCTTGCGGCTCGGGTGCGCGGCGGGCGGTGCTCAGAGCACCAGCATTTCAGCCTTGAGAGACTTGACGCAGTCCTCGGCGGCAAGGGCCAGCTCCTTCTTGAGCAGTGCGGCGCCGTTACCGGTCAGCTCGTCGTAGGTCGGCGCACCCGTGTTCGACTCGGGGAAGCGGGTGCAGACGCCTTCCGCCACCGTCGTCTTGGTGGTGGTATCGATCAAGCGAGCCTTGGCCGAATACAGCACGCGGTAGTGCGTCCAATCCGTGGGGAAGTAGACGAACTGCCAGCCCATGGTCTGGACGTCCAGCACGTACTGGGCGCTGCCGTCGGCGGCCTTGGCGAGCGTGGCGGCGTCCTGGGCGGAGACGGTCAGGGGCTGACCTGCGGTCTTGGTGCCATGCGCGCTGCTGAGGGCGCTGGCCAGACCCTCAGCGATGGCCTGCGCCGGGTCCTGGATCGCGTGGCCGCTCACCATGGCATTGCCATCGGAGACAGCCAGGGCCAGGCCGACGAGGGCGATGGCCGCCTTGCTGGGCGTCATCGCAATGAAGTCAGGGACCGGGCGCTTGGTCTGGACGAGGGTCTGGCCCTTGAGCCCGGCCACAGCGCCGGGGCCCAGGGCTTGCTTGTTGACAGTGGCGCAGCCGCCGAGCGCCAACAAGGCGACGATGGGCAGCAGGGGCTTGAGCTTCATGATGGGTCCTCCTCTGAAAGCTTGGTCTTGAAATAGGGGCGTGCGATTTTAGTGGCAATGGTGCGTGGGTCCCTGCCGGCGGCAGGCGATGGCCGGACCGTACTGCGGGCGGTGCTAATCAGGGTTCGCAGGACTTCAAGCGCGCAGGCCCTGCCCGTCTGTTGCCTGCGCCTGCCAGGCCCCCGGCCCCTCGCTGCGCAGCACGGCCAGGCATTCATGGAACCAGGCCTGGGCCTGGGCGTGCTGTTCGGCCAGGTCTTCGAGGTCGCGCACGAAGCTCAGGCGTTCCAGGCGCCGGCAGACCTCGGCCGGCAGGTCGCGGGCCAGATAGCGCGGGCCGAAGCCGCGGCGGGCGGGGCAGTGCAGCAGGCGCAGGACCTCCATCAGCGGGCGCACCGTCATGGCCTGGTAGAAGTGCAGGGCCTCGACGGCGCGGCCGCGCAGGCGTTCCTTGGTGGGGATGTGCTGGAACATCTCGAAGGCGCTGGCCAGCACGGGAATGCGGGCGCGGGCCGCGGCCAGGTCCTGCGCGGCGTCGAGGTGCGTTTCCCGCAGCACGCCGGTCCTGTCATGCCAGACCCGGCCGTGGCCGTGCAGTTCGACCTCGCGGAAGAGCAGGGGGTCGCTGCGCCGGATCAGCACGAGGTCCAGTACCAGGAATTCGCTGCAGTCGCGCAGACGGTAGAAGCGCTGGCGGTAGCCCGCGGTGCCGGTGACCTCGTGCTGCAGGGCGATGGGCGAGAGCGCCCCGAGCGCGGCCTCGACGGCGGCGAACACGGCCTCGATGGCCTCGTCGGCCACCACCAGCACGGCGTCCACGTCCGAGAGCTCGTCGCGGTAGCTGAAGGCGGCGCTGCCCCCCTCCCAGGCCGCGTCGACATCGGGGTGGGCGGCCAGGGCAGCCTGCAGGGTCTCGATCAGCAGGGGGCGGGCAATGGGCTTCATGCGCCGCGATTGTGGCGAGCGACCGCTGCGGCGCCATCGGTCATGGTCAGCCCGCGCCGGGCCGCACCGTCCAAGCCGCCGCCGTGCGCGGGCGCTCACAAGGGCAGGGCTCTGCGCCCTCAGTAGGCGTCGTTGAAGGCGAAGACGGGCTTGCGCGACTTCCACAGGCCCCGGGTGAAGTCCGGGAAGGCCAGCGTCTTGAAGCCCTCGGCGATGGACTGCTCGGACAGTGGCGTGATGGCGCTCCAGGCCACGGCGTCGTAGATGTCGATGGGCATGGGCGCCTGGGCCTTCAGGGCCTCGACAAAGGCGTGGACCACGAAGAAGTCCATGCCGCCATGGCCAGCGCCCTCGGCCTGCGCCGCGTGCTTCTTCCACAGGGGGTGGTCGTAGCGGTCCTGGTAGGCCTGGAAGTCCTCCCACTGGTGGGGCGGACTCTTGCCTTCGATGTGGATGGAACGGTTGAGGTCCATCCACAGACCGTCCGTGCCCTGCACGCGGAAGCCTAGCGAGTAGGGGCGTGGCAGCGAGGTGTCGTGTTGCAGCAGGATGGTCTCGCCGTTCTCGCAGGCCAGGGTGGTGGTGACCACGTCGCCCAGACTGAAGCGGGTGCTGGCGCTGGGATGATCGGCCGGCGCCTTCATCTTGCGCTTGACGTAGTCCTGCAGGCCACGGGCCTTGCTGGCGAAGCTGCTGATGTGGGTGAAGCGGTTGCCGCGGTGGATGTTGGCGTACATGGCGCAGGGGCCGATGCCGTGGCTGGGGTAGAGCTCGCCGTTGCGCTGCACGGCGTGCTGGGTGCGCCAGCGCGCCTCGGACCAGCCCTTGGCGCCGAACTCGACGCCGCCGCCATAGGGTCGGGCCGGGTCGCCGCTGTTGAACTTCACGGCGCGTAGGTCGTGCTGGTAGCCGCCCTGCAGGTGCACCAGCTCACCGAAGAGGCCGGCGCGCACCATCTGCAGCACGGCCATGACGTCGCGGCGGTAGCAGACGTTCTCCAGCAGCATGTAGGGTGTGCGGGTGCGCAGCTGGGTGTCGAGCACATCCCAGTGGTCCTGCAGGCTGATGCCGGCCACCACCTCGCAGCCCACCGGCACGCCGGCCTCCATGGCGGCAATGGCCATGGGCGCATGCCACTCCCAGGGCGTGGCGATGATGACGCCGTCCAGCCCCTTCAGCGCCAGCAGGCGGCGGAAGGCCTGGGGGTCGGCATCCTCGCCGAAGACGCGGGGCTGCGGCCGGCCGGCCTTCTCGCACTGGTCCAGGGCCTTGCGCAGCATCAGGGGCTCGATGTCGCACAGGGCGGCCACCTCCACGTCCTCGCGCCGCAGCAGCTCCTTGAGCAAGACCTGACCCCGCATGCCGGTGCCGATCATGGCCAGGCGCAGGCGCTCGCGGCCGGCCAGGGCGCGACCGGGCAGGCCCGCGGCCAGGCCCAGGGCGGCGGTGGACTGGAGAAAGTGACGTCGTTGCATGGTCGCTGAAGCCTCGAAAGAGTGGGGCGGGTTGCGCCGCGGATGATGGCAGCGCCAGGTCGTGTCCGGCACTGCGTCAATCCCGGAGCCGGCATGAAAAAAGGGCTCCCCCGGGGGAGCCCTGTCGCGCAAGGACTGCTTACTTGGCGACTTCGGCCGGCGTCACCGGCTGGCCGTTCTGCTCGGTCGACCGATCGAAGACCAGGCTCTTGCCGAACTGCAGCTGCACCCAGGTCGGGTAGGTGTAGGCGGTGCCCTTGTTGTGGTCGATCAGGGCGCCGATGCCGCCACCCAGGATGATGTTGCCGTACATGCCCGAGTTTGCGCGGGACACGGCGCGGGCGGTGGCGTCGGGGTTGCCGGGATGGGTGCACAGGATGTCCAGGTCCTTGCCGGAGCGGCGGATCTGGGTGGTGTCGCCCGACTTGACGTTGAAGCTGCCGTAGTCATTGGTCAGCTTGCAGTCTGCACCGGTGATCATCTCGCCGGATTCGCCCTTGGTCTCCACCTTCATCGGGTGGGTGCTGTCGTTCATCACGGATGCGCAGCCGCTCAGGGCCAGGGCGCCCACCACGGCGCCGATCGTTGCAAGTTTCAAGGAATCCCCCAGGGTCTTTGTTGAAATGGGGCCGCAGTGTAACCAGTTGTTTACATAGCGCCTGGCAGGGTTTCCGGGGGGGGCTCGGGGGCGGCATCGCCGCGCAAGCCGGACGCTCAGGCGGGTCGCCGCAGCGTGCGCAGGGCCTGCCGCCAGCCGCTGCGCCAGGCCTGGGCGGGGGCCTGCGGGCCGGCGCCGTAGCGGGCCTGATCCCAGCTGCGCAGCAGGGCGGCGGCGGTCTGCGCGGCTGGCCCCATCACCGCCTCCAGGGCCTGGGCCCAGTGGCTGTAGCTCAGGTGCAGCGGGGCGGGGACGCCCATCCGGCTGAGGTCTTTCTGCACGCTCAGGCGCTGGCGCGTCCAGGCGTCGCGGGGGCGGCTCTGCCAGGCGTTCCAGGCCAGGGCCAGGACCAGCACGCCGGCGATCAGTCCCGCGGCGGCCTGGCCGAGCGCGGTCCAGTCGGGGCTCTCGAAGCCCAGCTTGCTCAGCAGCTTGAACTGCTCCTGGCGCGCATAGCCCAGCACCCACTGCTGCCAGCGGTTGTCCAGGCTTTCCCAGCCATTGCGCAGGCGCCGCCAGAGGTCGGGGCTGACGGTGCCCAGCATGCTGCCGACCAGGCCCGGCGGCGGCTCCAGGATCTGCCCGCGCTGGATGCGGTAGGGCGCCACGGCGGCCGTGGGATCGGCCCGCACCCAGCCCCGGTCCGCCTGCCAGTACTCCGCCCAGGCATGGGCCTGGGACTGCCGGATCACCCAGAAGCCATCCTGCGGTTCGGGGTCGGCACCCTGGTAGCCGGTGACCACGCGGGCGGGCACGCCCATGGCCCGCATCATCACGACGAAGGCACTCGCGAAGTGCTCGCAGAAGCCCAGGCGGCGGTCGAACCAGAACTCGTCGATCAGGTGCGGGCTCTGCTCGCCATAGCGGCCCGGCGACAGCGTGTAGCTGAAGGGCTGCTCGTGCAGGTGCTGCAGCAGCGCTTCCGCCGCGGCCGCCGGGCGCCGGGACTCCGGCAGCGCCGCCAAGGCCGGGCGCTGCAGCAGGGCGCGCGCAAAGGCCAGGCTGCGCGGGTTCAGGCCGGGTGGCAGGTCCAGGTAGTCGGACAGCTCCCGGGTGTCCAGCTGCTGCGGCAGGGCCTCGCTGGCGGGATGGGCCAGGTGCTGGAAGCGCAGGCGCTCGGTCAGCGGGCGCTGGGTGCGCCAGACATGCTCGCGGTCCAGGCGCAGGCGCAGCTCGTCCAGCTGCAGGGTCTCGCCGGCGGTGCTCGGGTCCAGCTCCAGCATGGGCAGCATGCGGATGCGCAGCGGCTCCAGCGTGAGCTCGTAGCGAAGCCGCGGGCCGGTGGTCCGGGCCTGGCGGCGGGAGGCGTCCAGTGGGGGCTCGCCCGAAGGCAGCTCGTCGGTGGCGGTCCAGAGGCGGCCGTCGAAGTCGCTCAGCACCGGGCCGCGGAAGTACCACTGGCGCGGATCGGGCGGGCCCTCCAGCACCCGCAGCCGCATGGCGATGCTCTGGTCGTTGGCGATCTCGCTGATGCCGCCGAACTGGAGGCGGTCGGACAGGCCGGTGCGTCCCACGCCTTCGGCCGGGATGCCCCACAGCGGCCCGATGCGGGGGAACAGCAGGAACAGGGCCACCATCACCGGCAGACCCTGCAGCGTCACCCGCGCCGCCTGCCTGGCGGCCAGGGCCAGATGAGGCTGGCCCAGGGGCATCTGGGCCAGCACCAGCGCGGTCAGCAGGCCCCAGGTGCAGGCCACGGTCCACAGCGCCGTCAGCAGGGACTGGGAATAGAGGAAGTGGGTCAGGACCAGGAAGAAGCCGAGGAAGAACACCACGAAGGCGTCGCGCCGGGCCCGCAGTTCCAGGGTCTTGAGTCCCATCAGCAGGACCAGCAGGGTGATGCCCGGCTCGCGGCCCAGCAGGGTGCGGAACTGCAGCCAGTTCGCGAGCACGGCCAGGCCCAGCACGAGGGTGAGGGTCCAGCGGCCGGGCAGGGGGCGGTTGGAGGCGGCCAGCCAGCCCCGCCAGCCCAGCACCAGGCCGGCCAGGACCAGGCACCAGGCGGGCAGGTGGTCCGCGTGGGGCAGCAAGGTGGCGGCGATCAGCCCCAGCAGGAAGAAGGTGTCCCGCGCCTCGCGGCCGGGCGGGCGCCAGCGCAGGGCCTGCCAGGGCCAGGTCTTGCCTTCAGTCGCGCTCATGCCGCCGGCTCCTGTTCCTCGGGCATGCCATGCAGGGCCAGCGCGCGCAGGCAGGCCTGCAGATGGCCGTCGCCGCTGTCGGGATCCAGCTGGCGGCCGGGGATCTGCAGGCCGAAGCGCAGGCCCTGGCCATCGGCCTGGCGCACCCAGGCGCAGAGGCGGGCCAGGCGGGCCTCGTCGTCCAGCCCGGCGGTGTCGGCCCAGCGCAGCCACAGAGCCTGGCCCTGGGGCGGCAGGCGCTCGCGCACCCACCATTGCGGCGGGGCGTCGCCCTGGGGCAGGGCCTTCTTCCAGTGGATGTCCCGCGGACGGTCGCCGCGCTGGTAGGGGCGCAGGCCCTGGACCTCGTCGCCGCCACGCGCGCCCGCGGCCGGGGTCTGCAGGCGCGGGCCGTCACCGCTGCCGCCCGGCAGGGCGGGCGGCAGCGCCTCGGCCCTGGGATAGACCAGCAGCGGGCTGGCCGGCCGCCAGTAGCTCCAGGCGCGGAACAGGCCCAGGGGGAAGCGGGTTTCCAGGCGCAGGGCGGGCAGGGCGTGCAGGCCGCGGGGCAGGGCGGGCAGGGCCACCTGGACCTGGGCATGGCCCTGGGCGGGCACGTCCGCCCAGGCGCTGCCGCCCAGCGGGTCGGCCTTCAGGAACTGGCGCCACTCCCGGCGGTCTGCCGCCAGGGCGATGCCGTAGCGGGCGGGGCCGGGGTTGTGCAGGCGCAGCAGCAGGGGCGCCTCGCTGCCGGCTTCCACGGCGTCGGGCGGGCGCAGGTCCAGGTCCAGGCCGCGCAGATTGGCATGGGTCGCCAGCATGGAGGCCAGTCCGGCGCCGGCCAGCAGGAAGCTCAGCGCAAAGCCCAGGCTCAGCTGCTCGTTGATGGAGGCCAGCAGCAGCACCGCCAGCGTGGCGCAGAAGAACAGGCCCGGCCGCGTTGGCAGGATGTAGAGGTTGCGCTGGGTCAGGTGGTGGGTGTCGGCGCGCGGGTGGCGGGCGCTCCACCATCGCTGCCAGCGGCTTGCGAGCGAGGCCATGACCGTCAGGGCAGCGGGACGGCTTCCAGCATGGCCCGCACCTGCTCGACCGCGCCGCGCCCGCTGCCGGGCCGGGGGCGCAAGCGGTGGGCGATGGTCTGGGCCAGGATGCCTTGCAGGTCGTCCGGCGTGACGTGGTCGCGGCCACGCAGCAGGGCACGCGCCCGCGCGGCGCGCAGCAGGGCCAGGCCGGCGCGGGGCGAGAGGCCGTCGCTGAACCACTGGCCCGATCGGGTGGCGCCCAGCAGGGCTTGCAGATAGTCCAGCAGGGCCGGCGAGGCATGGACCTGCGGGATGCGGGCCTGGATGGCCAGCAGCTCCTCGGGCTGCATCAGGGCTTGCAGATGGCGGATGGCCTCGCGGCTGTCCTGGCCCAGCAGCATTTCGCGCTCGGCCGCGCGGTCGGGCAGGCCCAGGCTGATGCGCATCAGGAAGCGGTCCAGCTGCGACTCCGGCAGCGGGTGCGTGCCCAGCTGCTCGCTGGGGTTCTGGGTGGCGATCACGAAGAAGGGGCGGGGCAGGGCATGGGTCTGGCCGTCGGCCGTGACCTGGTGCTCCTCCATGGCCTCCAGCAGGGCGCTCTGGGTCTTGGGGCCGGCGCGGTTGATCTCGTCGGCCAGCAGCACCTGAGCGAAGACGGGGCCCGGGTGGAACTGCCAGCCGCCGCGCTCGCGCTCATAAAGGCTGACGCCCAGGAGGTCGGAGGGCAGGAGGTCGGCGGTGAACTGCACGCGGGAATAGCGCAGCCCCAGCGAGACGGCCAGGGTGTGCGCCAGGGTGGTCTTGCCGACCCCCGGGAGGTCCTCGATGAGCAGGTGGCCGCCTGCCATGAGGCAGGTCAGGCAATCCTCGATCTGTAAGGCTTTGCCGCGGATGATCGTGCTAATCTGGAGCGACAGGGCCTCGAACCGGCGGGCAATGCTGGCGGGGGATAGGTCTTGCATAGGCCAAGCACCATAACCCAAATGCAGGGCGATGGCTTGCGCCATACAAGAGTTCCTGGAGACCGTGCCTTCGATGTCCACCGCCTTCCTCAGTCACCCCGACTGCCGCCGCCATGACATGGGCGCCGGCCACCCTGAATGCCCGCAACGCCTGGACGCCATCGACGACTGGCTGATCGCCAACGGCCTGGACATCGCCCTGAGCCGCCATGACGCACCGCTGGCCGAGCTGAAGGACGTCGAGCTGGCCCACACCCACGGCTATGTGAGCGAGATCCGCGACGTGCTGGAGGCCGTGGCCGCCAGCGGCGAATGCAAGGCCATCGACCCGGACACCATCGCCAACCCCTACACCTGGAGCGCCGCCCTGCGTGCCGCCGGCGCCGCCGTGCGGGCCACGGACCTGGTGCTGGACCGCCAGGCCGAGAACGCCTTCTGCGCCGTGCGCCCGCCGGGCCACCATGCCACGCGGGACCAGAGCATGGGCTTCTGCTTCTTCAACAACGTGGCCATCGCCGCCCGCCATGCGCTGGACGTGCGAGGCCTGGACCGCGTGGCCGTGGTCGACTTCGACGTGCACCACGGCAACGGCACGGAAGACATCCTCGCGGGCGACGACCGCGTGCTGATGGTGGGCATCTTCCAGCACCCGCTCTATCCCTACAGCGGCGCCGTGCCCAAGGGCGAGAACATGGTCAATGTGCCCATCCCGGCCTACACGCGGGGCGGGGAGATCCGCGAGATGATCGAGGCCATGTGGATGCCCGCGCTGGAGCGCTTCCGCCCGCAGATGATCTTCATCTCGGCCGGCTTCGACGCGCACCGCGAGGACGACCTCGGCCAGCTGGGCCTGGTCGAGGCCGACTACGAATGGATCACCCTGCGCATCAAGGACATCGCCGCGCGGCATGCGCAGGGGCGCATCGTCTCGGTGCTGGAGGGCGGCTACCATCTGGGGGCCCTGGCGCGCAGCGTGGGAACGCATCTCAGAGTCCTCACGGGCGTCTGATCATTCCCTGGCGCAAGGCTCACAAGGGCGGCTGCAGGCCGCCCTTTTCGGTTTCTGAAGAAAGTGCATGAGTACCCAATCCCTTGATTTCGAGGAAGTGCAGCGTCTGCTGGCCTCCTTCGCCACGACGTCGGCCCTGATGGAGCTGGGCCTGCTCGTGGGCTGCCTGGCCCTGTCGTGGCTGATCGTCTCGCGCCTGAAGCACTTCATGCAGGACCGCCCGGCCTCGGTGCTGTTCGGCAGCCATGTGGTGGACGGCGTGCTCTTCCCGGTGCTGGCCCTCGTGGCGGCCTTTGCCGCGCGGCGGGCGCTGCCCATGCTGGGCATCAAGTCGGCGGTGTTCAAGCTCATCATCCCGGTGCTGGTGTCCCTGGTGGTGATCCGGCTGACGGCCCGCGTGCTGCGCGCGGCCATGCCGGAGTCGCGCTGGGTGGGCCTGCTGGAGCGCAGCGTGTCCTGGCTGGCCTGGGGGGGCTCCATCCTGTGGATCACGGGCCTGCTGCCGGCGGTGATGGAGGAGCTGGAGAACATCTCCTGGAAGATGGGCAACAGCCAGGTCACGCTGCGGGCCATGATCGAGGGCAGCCTGACCGCCGTTTTCGTGATGGTGCTGGCGCTGTGGCTCTCGGCTGTGATCGAAGGGCGCCTGCTGCGCAATGCCACGACGGACCTCTCCCTGCGCAAGATCGCCGTCAACCTGACGCGGGCGGTGCTGCTCTTCATCGGCCTGCTGCTGGCCCTGAGTGCGGCGGGCATCGACCTCACCGCCCTGGGCGTGCTGGGCGGTGCCGTGGGCGTGGGCCTGGGCTTCGGCCTGCAGAAGCTGGCGGCCAATTACGTCTCGGGCTTCGTGATCCTGGCCGAGCGCTCGCTGCGCATCGGGGACATGGTCAAGGTCGACAACTTCGAGGGCCGCATCTCCGACATCAAGACCCGCTACACCGTCATCCGGGCGCTGAACGGCCGCGAGGCCATCGTGCCCAACGAAACCCTGATCACCACCCGCGTGGAGAACTCCTCGCTGGCCGATCCCAAGGTGCTGATCACGACGGTCGTGCAGGTCGACTACGCGGCGGACCTGGACGTGGTGATGCCCGCCCTGGTGACGGCCGTGTCCCAAGTGCCGCGCGTGCTCCAGGACCCCACGCCGACGGTGCAGCTGAGCAATTTCGCGGCCGACGGCCTGGAGCTGACCCTGGTCTTCTGGATCTGCGACCCCGAGAACGGCCAGGGCGGCGTGCGCTCGGAGGTCAACCTCAGCATCCTGCGCACCCTGCGCGGGCTGGGCGTGGAGATTCCCTATCCGCAGCGGGTGGTGCATCAGGGCAAGACCTGACCCTCTGCCCGCGCCAAAAGAAAACGCGACCCGAGGGTCGCGTTTTTCATGGTGCCGGGGTGATCTCAGTCCCAGTCGCGCGTGCGCATCACCGAGGCCCAGCGGCCCTTCTCGATGGCGTAGACGCTGATGGTGCCGAAGGCCTGCTCGCCGGCTGCGTCGTAGCGCAGGCTGGCGGTCACCGGGCCGTGCAGGTCCAGCTCCTTCATGGCGGCCAGCACCTTGGCGGGCGCGGCGCTGCCGGCGCGGATCATGGCCAGCGTGATGGAGTGCACGGCGTCATAGGCGTAGTGGGCGCCGTAGACGACTTCCTGCTTGGTGGCCGCGGCGAAGCGGGTCTCGAAGCTGCGGCCGGCGCTGAACTCGTAGGGCTCGATCACGGGCGAGGTCGAGTAGACCGCGCGGATCGGCATGTCCATCTTGGGCAGCAGATTGGTCTTGATGGTGTCGCCGCCCAGCAGCACGGCATCGCGCAGGCCGGCCTTGGCCATGCCCTTGACCAGGGCCTCGACCTGGAAGTCCGCCAGGGTGGTGATCACGCCATCGACCTTGGCGGCCACCATCTTGGCGATGAGGTCGTCGAAGGTGGTGGTCTTGGCGTCCAGCGAGGCCGCCAGGGCGGCTTCCTTGCCCTTCTTCTTGAAGAGGCTCTGCACGCCGGCGATCAGGGCCTTGCCGTAGGGCGTGCCGTCGTCGACCAGGGCCCAGCGCTCGGCCTTCAGGTTGGACAGCGCGTAGCTGGCCATGGCCTTGGCCTGGAGGTCGTCGTTGGCGACCAGGCGCAGGGTGGTGGCCAGGCCCAGCTGGGTGTACTTGGGGTTGGTCGAGATGGCCAGCTGCGGGATGCCGGCCGCGGCGTACACGGGGGCGGACTCGATGCTGACGCCCGAGTTCAGGTTGCCGATCACCGCCACGACGCCGGCGTCCACCAGCTCCTGGGCCACCTTCTTGCCGGTGGCCGCATCAGACTTGTCATCGCGCGAAACCACCTCCAGGGTGATGGCCTGGTTCTTCACGGAGAAGTGGGCCTCGTTGAGCTCCTTCACGGCCAGCTGCACGCCGGCCAGCATGTCCTTGCCCAGGGCAGCCAGGGGGCCGCTCAGCGGCTGAGCCACACCGATCTTGACCGTGTCCGGCAGGCGCGAGCAGGCACCCAGGAAGGGGGCGAGGCCGCCGGCGAGTAGGAGGTTTCTGCGTTGAATCATGGGGGCCTTTCAGAAAGCTGCGCCATTCTAGAAAGCCTGGCACGCGCGCCAAGCCCGTGGGTGGCGCGAATGAGACTTCCTGTAGCAATTGAATGAGATTTCCACGCCCGGGCGCCGGTGGATTCACCGTGAAATCTCAGTGAGAACCCTGAAAAAAAGGCCATCGCGCGGCGATGGCCTGGTGGGGAGTCCCCTGCTTCGGGGTTTTCCCGGGGCGCGCTGGATCAGGCCACGGTGACCGGAATCTTGCCGATCTTGGCCTGCCATTCGGCCGGGCCGGTCTGGTGGGCGCTGGTGCCGCCGGCATCCACGGCCACGGTCACCGGCATGTCGGTGACGTCGAACTCGTAGATGGCTTCCATGCCCAGGTCCTCGAAGCCCACGACCTTGGCCGCCTTGATGGCTTTGGAGACCAGGTAGGCCGAGCCGCCCACGGCCATCAGGTAGGCCGACTTGTGCTTCTTGATGGACTCGATGGCGACGGGGCCGCGCTCGGCCTTGCCGATCATGGCGATGAGGCCGGTGTTGGCCAGCATCATCTCGGTGAACTTGTCCATGCGGGTGGCGGTGGTCGGGCCGGCCGGGCCCACGACCTCGTCACGCACCGGGTCGACCGGGCCCACGTAGTAGATGACGCGGTTGGTGAAGTCCACGGGCAGCTTCTCGCCCTTGGCCAGCATGTCCTGGATGCGCTTGTGCGCGGCGTCGCGGCCGGTGAGCATCTTGCCGTTGAGCAGCAGGGTCTGGCCGGGCTTCCAGCTGGCCACCTCGGCGGGGGTCAGCGTGTTGAGGTCCACGCGCTTGCTCTTGTTGTAGTCCGGGGCCCAGTGCACGTCTGGCCAGAGGTCCAGACTCGGCGGCTCGATGTAGCTCGGGCCCGAGCCGTCCAGCACGAAGTGGGCGTGGCGGGTGGCCGCGCAGTTGGGGATCATCGCGATGGGCTTGGAGGCCGCGTGCGTGGGGTAGGTCTTGATCTTGACGTCCAGCACGGTCGTCAGGCCGCCCAGGCCCTGCGCGCCGATGCCCAGGGCATTGACCTTCTCGTACAGCTCGATGCGCAGTTCTTCCAGCTTGTCCTTGGGACCGCGCTGGAGGAGCTCGTACATGTCGATGTCGTCCATCAGGGCTTCCTTGGCCAGCAGCGCAGCCTTCTCGGCCGTGCCGCCGACGCCGATGCCCAGCATGCCCGGCGGGCACCAGCCGGCGCCCATGGTCGGGACGGTCTTGAGCACCCAGTCGACGATGTTGTCGGAGGGGTTGAGCATGTAGACCTTGCTCTTGTTCTCCGAGCCGCCGCCCTTGGCCGCGACGATGACGTCCACCGTGTTGCCGGGCACCACGTCCATGAAGACCACGGCCGGCGTGTTGTCCTTGGTGTTCTTGCGCTCGAAGATGGGGTCGGACAGCACGGAGGCGCGCAGCTTGTTGTCCGGATGGTTGTAGGCGCGGCGCACGCCCTCGTTGATGGCGTCCTGGATGGAGCCGGGGAAGTCGCCCCAGCGCACGTCCATGCCGATCTTCAGGAAGACGTTGACGATGCCGGTGTCCTGGCAGATCGGGCGCTTGCCCTCGGCGCACATGCGCGAGTTGGTCAGGATCTGCGCGATCGCGTCCTTGGCCGCGGCGCTCTGCTCGCGCTCGTAGGCGCGGGCCAGGTGCTGGATGTAGTCGGCCGGGTGGTAGTAGCTGATGTACTGCAGGGCGGCGGCGACGCTGTCGACGAGGTCGGCGTAGCGGATGGTGGTCGTCATGGCTTTGGGGGCGGGGTCGTGAACCTGCGCGGGATTATCCCGCAGGCGGCTGACGGGCCTTTGACGCCTGACAGCCGCCCGCCGCCCGGGCCGGGAGATGCTGCGGCACCCCTCGGCCCGGCAGCCCCGGGCTCAGGGCCGGCCGACGGCGGTCCAGGCGGCCGCCACGGCGCTCTGCTCGGCGGAGCCGGCGCCGTAGAGGTCCCCCGCCGCGCTGAGCGTGGCGCTGCGGGCGCCGGCGTAGTTGGTGCTGGAGGTCATGTAGACCGTCAGCGCGCGGTACCAGATCTTCTCTGCCTTGGCGCGGCCGATGCCGGCCAGGGTGGCCGTGCCGGTGGCGACCCGGGTGTCGCCCGCCTTGCAGGTCTTGCTGGGGCTGCCGGCGTTCGTGCCTTCGGCCAGGAGGTAGAAGAAGTGGTTGGCCACGCCGGAGGAGTAGTGCACGTCCAGGCTGCCCACGGTGCTGTACCAGCAGTCCGCCGAGCGGCCGTCGCTGCTGGGCTGGATCATGGAGCGCAGGGCACTGGCGCCGCTCTTGTAGAGCTTCTCGCCGATCAGGTAGTCGCCGGGGTCGTTGGCATTGGCGGCGTAGAACTCGACCGCGGTGCCGAAGATGTCGCTTGTGCCCTCGTTGAGGCCGCCGGACTCGCCCGAGTAGGTGAGGTTGGCGGTGCGGCTGGTGACGCCATGGGTCATCTCGTGGCCGGCCACGTCCAGGGAGTCGAAGGGGTTGAAAGTGGTGCCGTCGCCGTCGCCGTAGGTCATGCAGAAGCAGGAATCCGACCAGAAGGCGTTGTTGTAGTTGCGGCCGTAGTGGACGCGGTTGTAGGCGCCCACGCCGTCATTGGCGATGCCGCTGCGGCCGTGCACGTTCTTGTAGTAGTCCCAGGTCACGGCCGTGCCGTACTGGGCGTCCACGCCCACGGTCTGGCGATTTGCCAGGCTGCCGTCGCCCCAGGCGTTGTCGGCGTCGGTGAAAAGGCTGCCCTTGCCGCCCTGCTTGTTGCCCATGTCCACGGTGTACTGGCCGCCGCGCGAGGGGTCCTTCAGCTCGTAGCTGGTGCCCGTCGAGTTGGTCACCAGGCCGACAGTGCCGTTGAAGAAGCCGCGGCCGCTGCCATTGGCGGCGCCGGTGTGGACGTCGTCCCAGGCATCGAGCACCACGCCCGAGTCGGCGTCGACGATCACATGCATCTCGCTGGGCGTGCCGTCCTCGCGCTGGCCGGACAGCTGCACCTCATAGGCCAGCACGGGCGCGGCGCCGCGGGCGTAGACCACCGCCTCGGGCCGGCCGTTCGCCGAGAAGCCGGGATGGCGGGCCCGTGCGGCGTCCAGGGCGCCTTCCGTCCTCAGCCGAGCCTGTGCGGGCAGGCTGATGCCGTACTGCAGCGTGCGCGACATGGCCCGCAGCTGGCCCTGGCGGTCCGCATGCACGACCAGGTCGCCGCCGATCACGCGCAGGCCGCGGAAGGTGCGGTCGAAGCGCACATGGGTGCTGCCGTCGGCGTCGGTGACCAAGTCGCGCATCTCGTAGGCGTGGCCCTCGCCATGCAGGGACAGGCCGGGGTAGGCGGCGATGTGCGTGCGGGCCTGCCGCTGCGCGTCGGCAGGGGCGGCGGTGGCTGCCTGGGCGGCGCCCAGGGAGGCCAGGGCCAGGGCGATGGCGGTGCAGTGGAGTGGCTTCATGTCTTGCGTCCCGGTTGAGTGCAATGAAGGCGGCCGACGCATCTGCGCGTGGCCCGATGCTTGCGTGCGAGCGCCTTCTGGGCGTCCGCAGCGGCCTCGATCTTGTACGCCCGACGCCGGCGCCTGGCCATCCCTCGACTGTCTCCCTGTCGCATGAAAAAGGGGCCCCGCGGGGCCCCTGTGCTGTGGCGATGTGGGCCGGATCAGTGCCCCTCGGCCGCGCTGCCGTGGCCCCCATGCGCGCTGGCCAGCAGCTTGTCCGTGTAGGCGATGGCCATGGCCGAGAGCAGGAAGGCGATGTGGATCAGGGTCTGCCACATCAGGGTCTTCTCGCTGTAGTTGTCGGCGTTGATGAAGGTCTTGAGCAGGTGGATGGACGAGATCCCGATGATGGCCGTGGCCAGCTTCACCTTGAGCACCGAGGCGTTCACGTGGCTCAGCCACTCGGGCTGGTCCGGATGGCCTTCCAGGTTCATGCGCGACACGAAGGTCTCGTAGCCGCCGACGATCACCATGATCAGCAGGTTGGAGATCATCACCACGTCGATCAGGCCCAGCACGACCAGCATGATGATGGTCTCATTGAGCTTGGCGATGGGCTCGTAGCCGACGATGGCGCCGCTGGCATCCTTGATGGCTGCGGCCTTGTAGCCGATGCTCTTCACCAGCGTCACCAGGGCCTCCTGGTGGCCGAAGGCCGCCTCGATCAGGTGCACGAGCTCGGTCCAGAACTGGAAGACATAGACCGCCTGGGCCAGGATCAGGCCCAGGTACAGGGGCAGTTGCAGCCAGCGGCTGCCGAACATCAGGGCGGGCAGGGGCCCCAGCTTGCGATTCATTTGGGAACTCATTGGTAACTTCCAGGTGGGATCGGCGGCGATTCTAGTGAGACGATCGCGGGCGCATTGTGAAGCAGTCGGATCTTCCGCGCCGGTGTCCCGGCGGTGCAGGAGCCACAATGCCCGAGAACACTTCTATAAGAGTCAGCGATTCGTCAGTGACGAATCGCACAGTTGGTGCAGCGCAAAAAAGACCACGGGCCAGCGCACGCACCCGTCAAGGAGACCCCAGCCATGAGCAATTCCCAGGAGAAGCTGTACCACCCCAACGAGGCAGCTGCGAAAGCGGCCCATGTCTCGGGCATGGCGGCCTACGAGGCCCTGTGCAAGGAGGCCGACACCGACTACGCCGGCTACTGGGCTCGTCTGGCCCGCGAGCTGATCAGCTGGAAGACCCCCTTCAGCAAGACCCTGGACGAGAGCCAGGCCCCCTTCTTCAAGTGGTTCGAGGACGGCACGCTGAACGTCTCCTACAACTGCCTGGACCGCAACATCGAGCGCGGCCTCGGTGACAAGACCGCCCTCATCTTCGAGGCTGACGACGGCGCCGTGACCCGCGTCAGCTACAGCGAGCTGCTGGCGAAGGTCTCGCAGCTGGCCAATGTGCTGAAGGCCCGCGGCGTGAAGAAGGGTGACCGCGTGGTCATCTACATGCCCATGTCGGTCGAGGGCGTGGCGGCCATGCAGGCCTGCGCGCGCATCGGCGCCACGCACTCGGTGGTGTTCGGCGGCTTCTCGGCCCAGTCCCTGCGCGACCGCGTGCAGGATGCGGGCGCCGTGCTGCTGATCACCGCGGACGAGCAGGTCCGCGGCGGCAAGCACCTGCCCCTGAAGTCCATCGTCGACGAGGCGCTGGCCGACAACGCCTGCCCCACGCTCAAGGACGTGATCGTCTACCAGCGCACCGGCGGCAGCATCGGCTGGACGGCCGGGCGTGACCTGTGGCTGCACGAGGTGCTGGCCGGCCAGTCCACGCAGTGCGAGCCGGAATGGGTGGGTGCCGAGCATCCGCTGTTCCTGCTCTACACCTCCGGCTCCACCGGCAAGCCCAAGGGCGTGCAGCACAGCAGCGGTGGCTATCTGCTGCATGCCGCGCTGACCACCAAGTGGACCTTCGACCTGAAGCCGGACGACATCTTCTGGTGCACGGCCGACATCGGCTGGGTCACGGGCCACACCTACATCACCTATGGCCCGCTGGCCCTGGGCGGCACCGAGATCGTCTTCGAGGGCGTGCCCACCTTCCCGGACGCCGGCCGCTTCTGGCAGATGATCGAGAAGCACAAGGTCAGCATCTTCTACACGGCGCCCACGGCCATCCGCTCGCTGATCAAGGCGGCCGAGTCCAATGAAGCGGTGCACCCGAAGCGGTACGACCTCAGCAGCCTGCGCATCCTGGGTTCGGTGGGCGAGCCCATCAACCCGGCCGCCTGGGAGTGGTACCACCAGCATGTGGGCGGCGGCCGCTGCCCCATCGTGGACACCTTCTGGCAGACCGAGACCGGCGGCCACATGATCACGCCGCTGCCGGGCGTCACGCCCCTGGTGCCGGGTTCCTGCACCTTGCCCTTCCCGGGCATCCAGGCCGCCATCGTGGACGAGCTGGGCAATGACGTGCCCAACGGCCAGGGCGGCATCCTGGTGGTCAAGAAGCCCTGGCCCTCGATGATCCGCACCATCTGGGGCGATCCGGAGCGCTTCGTGAAGAGCTACTACCCGTCCGAGCTCAAGGGCTACTACCTGGCGGGCGACGGCGCCATCCGCGATGCCAAGACCGGCTACTTCACCATCACCGGCCGCATCGACGACGTGCTGAACGTCTCGGGCCACCGCATGGGCACCATGGAGATCGAGTCGGCCCTGGTGAGCTGCACCGAGCTGGTGGCCGAGGCCGCCGTGGTGGGTCGCCCCGACGACACGACTGGCGAGGCCATCTGCGCCTTCGTGGTGCTGAAGCGCCCACGTCCCACGGGCGAGGAAGCCAAGAAGATCGCCAACGAGCTGCGCAACTGGGTGGCCAAGGAGATCGGCCCCATCGCCAAGCCCAAGGACATCCGCTTCGGCGACAACCTCCCCAAGACCCGCTCCGGCAAGATCATGCGCCGCCTGCTGCGTTCCGTCGCCAAGGGCGAGGCTGTCACGCAGGACACCAGCACGCTGGAGAACCCGGCCATCCTGGAGCAGCTGGCGCAGACCAACTGAGTGCCGCGCTGCTGCATCCCCAAGGCCCGCGGTTGCGGGCCTTTTTCATGGGCATGTGATGGGCTGGTGCTTGGTGCCGGGGGGGAGGGGCGGGGAGTAATGCGAAGGTCGGCGCGGCCCGGCCTCAGCCCCGCCCGCGCCCGGGCTTCATGTGGGGGAGCCGGCCCTGCAGGCCGGCTCCCCTGCCGTGCTCGGGGTGCGGAGCGGGCGCGTAACTCGCTTCATTCGCTGCGCTCATTGCGCTCGGACAGACGCGCCCAGTCAGATGACAAAGCGCGCTGCGCGCGCCGCTCCCCACCCCTGCGCTCCTCGGCACCCCACAAGGCGCCCAGCCACGGGCGGGGCTGAGGCCGGGCGGGGCACCGAGCACGGCGTTGAACCTCGAAGCACCTGCCGCAACGATGATAGAAAAGGCCCGCTGCACAGCAGCCGGGCATCTACGCCAAGCACCGAGGACCCCAAGCGCTCCCCGCAAAAAAAGAAACGGCCCGCTGCACAGCAGCCGGGCCCCGAGGCCCTGCACCCCCGCTGCCATACGCTCATTCGCTGCAAAAAAAGAAAAGGCCCGCTGCACAGCAGCCGGGTATCTACGCAATGCACCGAGGACCCCAAGCGCTCCCCGCAAAAAAAGAAAAGGCCCGCTGCACAGCAGCCGGGCCCGGAGGCCCTGCACCCCCGCTGCCATACGCTCATTCGCTGCAAAAAAAGAAAAGGCCCGCTGCACAGCAGCCGGGCCTTTTCGCACCGCACGCGGCTCGCTGATCCGGCTCCGCCGGTCAGCCGAGCCGGCCCCCCTGGGGGGGCGCGCGAAGCGCGTAGGGGGGGGGGTCACTTGATGCTAAGAACCCACTTGGCCAAGGTCTCGGCCTCGGCAGGCGTCACGGCATTGGCGGGCATGGGCACGGGGCCCCACACGCCGGAGCCGCCCTTGATGATCTTCTCGGACAGCTTCTTCACGGCGTCCTTGTCCTTGGCGTACTTGGCGGCCACTTCCTTGTAGGCGGGGCCCACGATCTTCTTGTCCACGGAGTGGCAGGTCATGCAGTTCTTCTTCTGGGCCAGCTCCTGGTTGGCAAAGGCGGGAGCAGCGAAGACGGCGGCCAGGGCAGCGACGGCGATCAGCTTGGACTTCATGGGTTCCTCTCGAAACAAGCGTCAGGGATTGGGGGCATGGTCCGGCGCTCAAACTGCTCTACAGTGGGAGCCGGAACCGGCGCAAGCGATTCTACGGGGCGTCGTCCCACACGGCAGGTGTGCACTTCTTGTGTGGGGTCAAAGACAAAGAACGAAAAAAGAAAGGAATCCGACCATGTGGTTTGTGGGTCTGGGTGTGTTGCTGATCCTGATGAAGGTCGGCGATGTCGGCTTTGTGGCCGGCTGGAGCTGGATTGCCGTGCTGAGCCCCTTCGCGCTCGCGGTGGTCTGGTGGGTCTGGGCGGATGGCAGTGGCTACACGCAGCGCAAGGCCATGGAGCAGCTGGAAGAGCGCCAGGCCAAGCGCCGCCAGCGCGCGCTGGAAGCCCTGGGCCGTGACAAGCCCGGCCAGCGGCGCTGAGCTGGACTCGAGCATCGCCCGCAGCTCGCGGCTGCGCATCCGCAGACGCCCCGGGGCATTGGCAGACAGCAGCGGGGCGTTGAGCCGCCACGCAGGCGCCCGCATCCCGTCCGCGGCAATGTAAAGATGAAGAAAAAGGCCCTGCCGGCATCGCGCCGTCAGGGCCTTTGTGCTGGCAGGCGGGGCCTTGATCAGTCGAACTTGTCCAGCACAGCACCGACGCTGGCGCTGGCCGCGTTGCGGGCGAACTTGGCCAGCACGCCACGGGTGTAGCGCGGGGCAGGCTGGGTCCAGCCGGCACGGCGGCGGGCCAGCTCCTCGTCGCTCACATGCAGCTGCAGCAGCAGCTGGTGGGCGTCGATGGTGATGCTGTCGCCCTCCTGGACGAGCGCGATGGTGCCGCCCTCATAGGCCTCGGGCGCCACGTGGCCGACCACCATGCCCCAGGTGCCCCCGGAGAAGCGGCCGTCGGTGATCAGGCCCACGCTCTCGCCCAGGCCCTGGCCGATCAGGGCGCCGGTGGGCGCCAGCATCTCGGGCATGCCGGGACCGCCCTTGGGGCCCAGGTAGCGCAGCACCATGACGTCGCCGGCCTTGATCTGCCCGGCCATGATGGCGGCCAGCGCGGACTGCTCGTCGTCGAAGACACGGGCCGGGCCGGTGATGACGGGGTTCTTCAGGCCGGTGATCTTGGCCACGGCGCCCTCGGGCGAGAGATTGCCCTTCAGGATGGCCAGATGGCCTTCGGCGTAGAGCGGCTGGCTGACGGGGCGGATCACGTCCTGGTCCGGCGAAAGCTCCGGCACCTCGGCCAGGTTCTCGGCCACGGTCTTGCCGGTGATGGTCATGGCATCGCCATGGATCATGCCGTGCTTGAGCAGCTCCTTCATCACAGCCGGGATGCCGCCGGCGCGGTGCAGGTCGATGGCCAGGTACTGGCCGCTGGGCTTGAGGTTGCACAGCACCGGCACCTTCTTGCGCATGCGCTCGAAGTCGTCGATGGTCCAGTCCACCTCGGCGGCGTGGGCGATGGCCAGGTAGTGCAGCACGGCATTGGTGGAGCCGCCGGTGGCCAGGATCACGGCCACGGCGTTCTCGATGGCCTTCTTGGTGACGATGTCACGCGGCTTCAGGTCCTTCTTGACGGCCTCGACCAGGAGGGCCGCCGCCTTCTTGACGCTCTCCACGACCTCATCCTCGACATTGGCCATGGTGGACGAATAGGGCAGGCTCATGCCCAGCGCCTCGAAGGAGGAGCTCATGGTGTTGGCCGTGTACATGCCGCCGCAGGAGCCGCTGCCGGGGATGGCGCGCTTCTCGATCTCGCAGAAGTCGCGCTCGTCCATCTTGCCGGCTGAGAACTGGCCCACGGCCTCGAAGACGCTGACGATGTTGAGGTCCTGGCCCTTGTACTTGCCCGGCAGGATGGTGCCGCCGTAGACATAGAGCGACGGCACGTTGGCGCGCAGCATGCCCATCATGCCGCCGGGCATGTTCTTGTCGCAGCCGCCGATGACGATCACGCCGTCCATCCACTGGCCGCCCACGCAGGTCTCCACGCAGTCGGAGATGACCTCGCGCGAGACCAGGCTGTACTTCATGCCCTCGGTGCCCATGGCCATGCCGTCGCTGATGGTGGGCGTGCCGAAGATCTGCGGATTGGCGCCGGCCTCCTTGAGGCCCTCCACGGCCGCATCCGCCAGGCGCTGCAGGCCGCTGTTGCAGGGCGTGATGGTGGAGTGGCCGTTGGCCACGCCGATCATGGGCTTGCCGAAGTCCTCCTCCTTGTAGCCCAGGCCGTAGTACATGGAACGGTTGGGCGCGCGGGCCACGCCTTCGGTGATGTTCTTCGAGCGGCGGTTGTAGCTCATGGGGAGGTCTCCGTTGAGGGGGAAGGCCGCCGGGGCGACCGATGCTGGCGCCAGTATCGGCAGGGAGCGATATCGTGTCCAATATATATCCAGCCATCGAATGATTTGCAGGATGTATCAATGACCGACCTCCGTACCTGGCGCCAGTTCTGCGTGCTGGCCCGCGAGCTGCACTTCGGCCGGGCCGCCCAGCGCCTGCACATGACCCAGCCGCCCCTGAGCCTGGCCATGCAGAAGCTGGAGCAGGCCCTGGGTGTGACGCTGTTCGAGCGCAGCCGCCGCAGCGTGCGGCTCAGCGCGGCGGGCGCGGCCCTGTTGCCGCAGGCCGAGGCGCTGCTGGCCCAGGCGGAGGCCCTGCCGGCGGTGGCACGCTCGGCGGCCGCAGGCATCAGCGGCCGGCTGCGCCTGGGCTTTGTCTCGACGGTGGGCTACGGCGAAATGCCGCAATGGCTGCGCCAGTTCCGCGAGCGCTTCCCGGAGGTCGCCCTGCAGCTGCGCGAGGCCACGCTGGACGTGCAGCTGGAGGCTTTCGACCGGGACGAGCTGGACGCCGGCTTCGTGATCCACGCGCCAGACGCCGAACCTGCAGGCTTTGAGACCCTGCGTCTGTCCGAGGAGCCCATGGTGCTGGCGCATGCCGAGGGCGTGGGCGCAGCATCGCCCAAGGCCTTGCTCGATGCGCCGCTGATCATCTTCCCGCGCGAGATCGCGCCCTCGCTGCATGACGCGGTGCTGGCTTTCTACGCGACCCAGGGGCGGCGCGTCGCCATTGCCCAGGAGGCCATCCAGATGCAGACCATCGTCAACCTGGTGTCCTCTGGCATGGGCGTGGCCTGGGTGCCGCGCTCGGTGATGGCCCTGCAGCGCGCGGGCGTCAGCTACCGCGCGCTGCGCATGCCGGGCCTGCCGCGCTGCGAGACGCGGCTGATCTGGCGGGCGCCGGCCGCGCCCGTGGTGGACGGCTTCGTGGCCCATGTGCGGCAGGCGCTGCGGGGAAGTCCCGAGGGGAAATAGCTGGAAGTCATGGCCGCATGCAACGCAGAATGCGCGGCCGGCCTGGCAATGCCTGACTGACGTGCGGCAGGCGCCCCACTGCAGGCTGCGCCATCCACGGGCAGTCAACGGCCGGGCCTGGCCTCCGTTGAACGCCGACGATCCAAGAGAGGAGATGCTCCATGCCCCGCCACGTTCTGCGCCCCCTGCTGCTGGCCGTCCTGCTGAGTGCAGGGCTGGCCCAGGCCGCGACCTTCAAGGATCCTGCCCTGCAGCAGGCCCTGGACGCTGACCACGACGAAGAGCTGCTGTCCCTGGCCCGCGCCCGTCTCAAGTCGGACGCCAACGACGCCCAGGGCCTGGCCGCCACGGCCCTGCTGGGCCTGCAGGATGGCGACAGCACCCGCCTCGAGGCCCATGCCAAGGCCCTGCAGCAGTGCGTGGAGCGGCAGCCCCGCGAGTTCGTGTGCCACTTCGTGCTGGGCCAGGTGCTGGGCAGCCAGGCCATGTCCGGCGGCATGATGAAGGCCATGACGCTCACCGGGCGCATCAAGGAATCCTTCCAGAAGGCCCTGGAGCTGGAGCCCCAGTCCTTCGAGGCCCGCGAGGCCCTGCAGCAGTTCTACCTGATGGCCCCGGGTATCGCGGGGGGCTCGACCACCAAGGCCCGCGCCCTGATCGACGAGATCCAGGACAGCCAGCCGGCCCAGGCCCATCTGTTGCGCGCCCGTCTGCTGGCCACCGACGGCGACACGGCCGGCGCCGAGCGCGAGCTCAAGGCCTACAAGCCGGGCAGGGAGGTCGCGGCCAACAAGGCCTGGGTGCAGGGCTGGGCCGGCCTGGGCCTGAGCTATCTGCAGGACAAGCAGCTGCCCAAGGCTCGCGCCTGGTTCGAGCAGCTGATCAAGGAGCAGCCCCAGGCCGCGCTGGGCCCCTTCGGTCTGGCCCGGGTGGCGGCGGCGGAGCAGCGCTGGGAGGAGTCGGCCCGCGCCTTCGAGCAGTCCCGCACGCTGGAAGGGGCGCGCAACCTGCCCATCGACTACCGCCTGGGCCTGATGCTGCAGGCCAAGGGCGACAAGGCACAGGCCAAGGCCGCGCTGGAACGCTATCTGGCCGGCAGGACGCCCAGCAAGCGCCTGGCCGAGGACGCCCGCAAGCGCCTGGCCGAGCTCGGCTGATGGGCTGACGGCGACCACGGATACCGCGGCTGGCCTTAGCATGTCGGCCATGTCGCTGATGTCGCGTTCCGCCTCTTCCATGCCTGCCCTGTTCCGGTCCGTCCTTGCCGGGCTGCTGACGGCCCTGGCCCTGGCTCTGCCGGGGACCGGTCAGGCCGCCGTGCTGTCGGACCCCACGCTGCAGGCGCTGTTCGCGGCCGGCCAGGCCCTGGAGCTGGAACGCGCGGCGCAGGCGCGCCTCGGCGCCGATGCGAACGACCTCCAGGGGCAGATGGCCTTGGCGCTCGCGGGACTGGAGTGGGGTCGCCAGGAGGCCCTGGAGCCCTCGCTGCGCCAGATGCAGGCCTGCGTCGAGCGCCAGCCAGACTTCGCGCCCTGCCATTACGTGCTCGGTTCGCTGCTGAGCGTGCAGGCCGTGCGCGGCGGGGCGCTGAAGGCCCTGAGCCTCAGTGCGCGCATCCGCCAGCACCTGCAGCGGGCCTTCGAGCTGGACCCGCGCAGCTATGAGATCCGCAGTGCCCTGGTGCAGTACTACCTCGCCGTGCCCATGCTGGCCGGCGGCAGTCACAGCAAGGCACGCAGCCTGGAACTGGACTGGCGCAAGGTCAATGCCGAGCAGGCGCGCATGCTGCGCATCTTCATCGCCCTGGGCGATGAAGACTGGGCCGATGCCGAGCGCGAGCTCAAGGCCCTGCGCACGGGCCCGGACCCGCGCCTGGCCTTCGACGCCCGCGTGGCCTACGGGCAGCTGGGCCGGCATTTCGTCAAGGACCACCAATGGGACCGCGCCCGCAAGCTCTACGAGCAACTGATGCGGGACCAGCCCCGCCAGGCAAGCGGCGCCTACCTGATGTCCCGCCTGGCCCAGGACCAGGGCCGTTTCGACGAGGCCATCGACTGGCTCCAGCGCGCGCGCAGGTTGGAGGGGGCGGAGCTGCTGCCCCTGGACCAGCGCCTGGGCAATGCCTATGAGGGCCTGGGCGACAAGGCGCAGGCGCGAGCCGCCTACGAGCGCTATCTGGGCGGCAGCCGCCTTCACCAGCGCAATGAGCAGGAGGTGCGGCGCTCGCTGGCCGCGCTGGACGGTGGGGCGGGCTGAGCGGGGCTGCTCGGGGTAGGGTGGGCCACTATGATGCGCGCCTGACCAATCCAGGACCCTCGAGGACCTCGCCATGTGGGTGCATCCGCAGTTCGATCCCATCGCCATCCGGCTCGGCCCCCTGGCCGTGCACTGGTACGGGCTGGCCTATCTGGCCGGCTTCGTCGTCTTCATGCTGCTGGCGCGCTGGCGCATCCGCCAGCCGGGCCTGACGACCCAGCCCTGGACCACACTGCACCTCGATGACCTGCTGTTCTACGGCGTGCTGGGCGTGGTGCTGGGCGGCCGCCTGGGCTTCGTCTTCTTCTACAAGCCCGAGTACTACCTGGCCAATCCGCTGGAGATCTTCAAGGTCTGGACGGGCGGCATGGCCTTCCACGGCGGCCTGCTGGGCGTGGCGCTGGCGCTGGCGGTGTTCGCCTGGCGCCGGGGTTGGCGCTTCTTCGAGGTGACGGACCTGGTCGCGCCCTGCGTGGGCCTCAGCTTCGGCCTGGTGCGCATCGCCAACTTCATCAACGGCGAGCTGTGGGGCCGGCCGGTGGCCTCCGACGTGCCCTGGGCCATGGTCTTCCCGCAGGCCCCGACGATGGAACCGCGCCATCCCTCCCAGCTCTACCAGGCCTTCGGCGAGGGTGTGCTTCTCTTCGGCCTGCTGTGGCTCTATGCCCGCAAGCCGCGCCTGACGGGCCAGGTCTCGGGCGTCTTCCTGTTCCTGTATGGGCTGCAGCGCTTCGTGATCGAGTTCTTCCGCGAGCCGGACGCCTACCTGGGCCTGCAGGCCCTGGGCCTGAGTCGGGGACAATGGCTGTGCCTGCCCATGATCCTGGCCGGCTTGGGCCTCTGGGCCTGGGCCGGACGGCGCGGCAGCAAGACCTGACCCCACGCCTGACCTCCTGAACTGGCCGCCATGCGACAAATCTTCTTCGACACCGAAACCACCGGCCTGCGCGCCGAGGCCGGCGACCGCATCATCGAGATCGGCTGCGTGGAGATGGTGAACCGGCAGCTGACCGGCAACAACCTGCACCTCTATCTGAACCCCGAGCGGGACATCGACGAAGAGGCCGTGCGCATCCACGGCCTGACGGTCGAGTTCCTCGCTGACAAGCCCAAGTTCGCCGAGGTGGTGGACCAGATCGTCGAGTTCCTCAGCGGCGCCGAGCTGGTTATCCACAACGCGGCCTTCGACATCGGCTTCATGAACGCCGAGCTCAAGCGCCTGGGCCGGCCCCTGGTGACGGACTTCGTCGGCGGCGTGCGGGACACCCTGCTGATGGCCCGGGACATGTTCCCCGGCAAGGCCAACTCCCTGGACGCGTTGTGCAAGCGCCTGGAGGTGGACAACTCCAACCGGACCTTCCACGGCGCCTTGCTGGACTCCGAGCTGCTGGCCGAGGTCTACATCCGCCTGACCCGCGGCCAGGACGCGCTGCTGATGGACGACCACGGCAGTGCCAGCGGGCAGGAGGGCGGGGACACCCGTGTGGCCCAGGTGGACTTCAGCCGCTTCGTGCTGCCCGTCCTGCAGGCGACGCCCGAGGAGCTGGAGGCGCACGAGAAGGTGCTGGCCGAGCTGGACAAGGCCAGCGGCGGCAAGCGTGTCTGGCAGACGGCGGAGCCCAGGGGCGAGGGCGCACCGGCGGCGTGACGCGGGCGGTCTGCATCGGATGGCCTCAGTCGGGCGGCCTTCAGCGGAATTCCAAGTTTTTCAGCAAATTTCTGTGCAGACCGAAAAACTCGTGGCATAATCGTGGGCTTCCCGGTTAACGAACTTTGTTGATGCGGTGCTTCCAGAAAAGGCAGCAAAGGCAACAACAGGGTTTGACTGGCAGCGACGCCAGCAGACAGATTGATCGGGCGGTTAGCTCAGCGGTAGAGCACTGCCTTCACACGGCAGGGGTCGCAGGTTCGAACCCTGCACCGCCCACCAGAACAAGCGGTCGGGCCAGCAGCTTCAGGCGGTTGGCGACGGCAGCAACAGCTCCGGCGATCGCATCGGAGCGCTCTGGAAGATCTGTCCCACGTCGCCGCAGTCGCATGCATACCGGGCGGTTAGCTCAGCGGTAGAGCACTGCCTTCACACGGCAGGGGTCGCAGGTTCGAACCCTGCACCGCCCACCAAGATCACCCCGCAAGTCACCTGGCTTGCGGGGTTTTGTTTTTTGGCATGCTCCGACCCTGCAATGAATGCGCAGACGAGGAACGCCGCCTTGGATTCAATCCCCGCTTCGACCACAGACGTTACGCGCCCGCCCGCCGATTGGTGGCGCTGGGTGCTCGACGGCCAGGCGCTGGGCTGGCTGGCGCCGGCGCATCAGCGGCTGCTGGCGGCGTGGGGCCTGGGCGTGGCGCTTGCTGAAGCCCGCACCTGGAGCGTTTGCAGTGGCACCCACGAGGCCGAGGCCCGCAGCCGCTGGCTTGCCGAGCTGGCGTCGCGCCTGCGCGAGGCTGGCTGGGTGCGGGGCTGGCGCGGGGAGCGCTATCGCTGTCACCTGCCTGGATGCGACGACGGCGAAGGGCCCCCCGGCGGACCTGTCTTCTTCGAGCTGGAGCGCTCCGCCTACCGCTTCTTCGGTCTCACGAGTCAGGCGGTGCATGTCAATGGCGTGGATGCAGCCGGCGCGCTCTGGTGCGGCCGGCGCGCGCTGCACAAGGCCACTGATCCCGGGCGGCTCGACAACCTCGCCGCGGGCGGCCTGGCGGCAGGCGAAGATGTGGTCGGCTGCGCTCGCCGCGAACTATGGGAAGAGGCCGGCGTGCCCGCCACGCTGTGCGGGCCGCTGCGCCTGATGGGCCGGCTGCGTAGCGCGCGTGTCGAGCCCGAGGGCTGGCACGAGGAGTGGCTGCACGTCTTCGAGCTGGCCCTGCCTGCCGGCTTCGTGCCGCGAAACCAGGACGGCGAGGTCAGCGCCTTTGAGTGCCTCGCGCCCGGCGAGGTGACGCAGCGCATGGCCTCGCAGGACTTCAGCCCGGATGCGGCGGCCGTGAGCGCCTTCTGGCTTCGGTCCAGGGCTGGCGCAGGCCCCATCTCGACTACAGTCGTCAGCCGCTGATGCCTGTGCCTGCCATGACGACTCTTTCTCCCACGCTCACCTTCGAAGCTGGCACCCTGCTGGTCCTGTCCGGCCTGCCGGGTGCGGGCAAGACGCGCCTGCGCGAGCGGGCGCAGGGCCTGCCCGAAGGTGCCTGGGTGTCGATGGACGAGTTGCGGCGCCAGGTGCTGGGCACGCTGACAGTGCTCAACGCGGGCCGGCGCCAGACGCAGGTCCGGCAGGAAGCCAATGATGTGGTCTACCACATGGCCCAGTCCATCGTGGCCGAGCGCATGCGGCATGGACTGAGCACCGTGGTCGACGCCACCAACCTCACCGACGCCGACCGCAAGCCCTGGATCGACCACGCCCATGCGAACGGCGCCGAGGCCTGTGTGCTGATCGTGGACACGCCATTCGAGGAATGCCTGCGGCGCATGCAGGCCCGAGAGGACTGGGTGCCGGAGCACCGCATGCGCGAGATGATGCAGGCCCGCGGCGGGGCGGGGAGTGGGGGGTTCGAGCGGGGCTCCAGCTATTCCCACCGCCTTCTCTCGGGCGGCGAGACGCTGTGCTTCCAGCCTCGGCAGGTGCCCACCGCGAGCCTGGATGTCGTCAGCGATGTGCATGGCCTGCTGGACGACCTGCTCGTCCTGCTCGAAGGCTGCGGCTGGCAGGTGCGGGACGGCGTCTTGCGGCATGCGGATGCGCGGCGGCGCCTGCTGTTCCTGGGAGACCTGGTGGACCGGGGCCCCGATTCTCTGCCCCTGCTGGACCTGGTGATGCGCAGCTGCGAGGCGGGCACCGCCCAGTGCCTGCAGGGCAACCACGAGGCCAAGCTGCTGAAGTTCGTGGAGCAGGCGCAGCGCGAGGGCATCGAGCGCTGGGGCTCCTGGGCCAACGCGGAAACCGGGATGCAGCTGCTGAAGCTGCCCGAGGTCCAGCGTCAGCGGCTGGTGACGTTCATGCGGCGCCTGCCCCCATATGTCACGCATGAGCCAGCCCGGGTGGCCTTCGTGCACGGTGACGTCCACCGTTTCGACCCCTTCCTGAGTCTGCGCGAGGACCTCGTGCACGGCCAGTCGGGCTTCCGGCCGGATGTCGATTCCGATGCGATCTATGCCGCCGCACACCAGGCCGGCCTCAATGACTATCTGGTCATCCGGGGCCATGTGCCGCCCACGAGTGAGCAGGACTGCATCGTGTCCATAGAGGCCCAGGGCTACCAGAAGGGGGAGTTGCGCCTGCTGCGCTTCGACGATTTCCTGGCGGCGCGCGAGGCGGGCGTCGGTGTCCAGGCGGCGGTGCGACAGGCCCTGCATGTGCGTGCCTGCAGCCACGACCAGGAGGCACATGCCGAGCGCCGGTTCGGCCTGGCCAAGGCCCTGGAGGCCCTCACCACGCGCAAGCTGGTGCGCCGCAGCCTCGATCCCTCCAAGCTTTTCAGGGGCTACAAGTACGCCAAGGAGGTGTTCTGGACGGGCGCCTGGGACGAGTCGCCCTATCTCATCAAGGCCCGGGGCATTGTGCTGGACGTGGCGGGCACGGTGGTGTCCAACCCCTTCGACAAGGTCTTCAACTACGGTGAGCGCGAGGTCGGCAAGGACCTTCCGGACACGCTGCCCGTGGTGGAGGCGCTCAAGCTCAACGGCTTCCTGGGCATCATCAGCCCGCACCCCCTGAAGCGTGGCGAACTGCTGGTGCACACCCAGGGCAGTCTGGACCCTGAGAATGAGTACATCCGGCACATCGTGGCGCTGCTCCAGCCCCGCCAGCGCGGCCTGCTGGCGCGGTTCTTCGCGCAGCGCCCGATGACGCTGATGCTGGAAGTCC
The DNA here is from genome assembly GCF_039872765.1 of Roseateles flavus. Taxonomy (NCBI): domain Bacteria; kingdom Pseudomonadati; phylum Pseudomonadota; class Betaproteobacteria; order Burkholderiales; family Sphaerotilaceae; genus Roseateles; species Roseateles flavus. The sequence goes on from NZ_JBDPZC010000007.1 coordinate 197,826, forward strand.
TGCATCCGGAGGATCCGCACATCGTCGAGTACGGCACGGATGAGCACGGCCTCTACCTCATCGGCGCCCGCACGCTGGGCTTCGAGGACCCGGAGCTGCCGGAGGAGGAGCTGGACGGCATCGCCGAGCAGCTGGCCCTGCGCCGCCCCTGGTGGCGCCGCACGACGCTGGGTGAGGTGAAGCGGCGCGTGCGAGATTGCCGGGACGAGGGCTCCATGGTCCGCGCGGACACGGCCCTGCAGACCAGCCTGCTGAAGATGAAGTCACCCTTCTACCTGACGACCAAGTTCCTGGCCCGCCTCAGCAGCAAGAATGCCCGCCATCTCTTCAGCAACCCGCAGGACTTCAAGAAGCACCAGGACGAGGAGCTCTATCCCATCGTCGACGCCGTGGCCGCCGCGTTCAGCCTGGACAGCTTCATGGCGCTGAGTGACAGCGAGCGGGTGCGCGCCGTGCGGGACATCATCGAGCGCCAGCAATAGGCGGGCGCCGCTCCAGGCAGGTCAGACCAGCAGAAAACACAAGCGCCCCGTCCCCGCCTCCTTGCCCAGCAGGGGCAGGGTGAGGCTCAGGTCGGTGCGGGCGCTGGGCTGCTGCAGCACCTGCTGCAGCTTGTCGAAGGGCTGCGGGGTCAGCCGGGTGCTGCCCAGCTGGGCCTCGCTGCCAGCGCCGGGCTTGTGCAGCACGGCGGCCATGCTGCGCAGATAGCGGCTGGCTTCCTCGACCATGCGGGGACTGGGCTGGCGGGTCTGGATGGCCCTCAGAATCTCCTGTTTGCCCAGGGCGAGGGCCATGCCGCCAATCATGGCGACGGCGCTGGCGTCCAGCAGGCCGACGGCATAGGCCGTCTTGCGGCCGGTGCAGCCGTAGAGGCCCACCAGCAGCGGGTACTGCTCGAAGTCATGGCGGGCGTCGGACTTCAGCAGGTCGAAGCTGCGGGTGCAGAGCAGGGCGTGCAGGTGCTGCTGGGCCAGACCCAGGGACTGCAGGGCGCCAGGCAGCACCGTCGCGGGCTCGGTCACCTCGGCCGTCTTGCGCTGCTGGGCCTGCTCGCGCAGGGCGGACTGGCCGTAGAGGGAGTCATGCACCACGCGGCGCAGGGTGGCGTCGTCGAAAGGCTTGTGCACCACGAAGGCCGCGCCATTGCTGCGGGCCTGGTTGAGGCACTGGGCATTGGTCTCTGTGGTCACGAAGCCCACGGGCACATGACCCTGGCCGATCTGGCGCAGCGTCTGCAGCATCTCGATGCCCGAGACGCCCGGCATGTGCCAGTCCGAGACCACGAGGTCCGGCTTGAACTCCTGCATGCGCTGCAGCGCCTCGGCGCCGTCGCTGGCGGTCTGGATCTGCAGGGGCCCCATCTCTCCGTGCTGCAGCACGCGGCGGATGATGGCCTGGATGGCGCGGCTGTCGTCGACGATCAGCACGCGGCGGAATTCCTCGCTCATGTTCTTGTCATTCATCTGATTCCTCGCTCCGGCAACAGGGCACCCTCATGAGGACCGGGCCCATGCGGGCATGGGCGGGGTCCGACGGTCTCCCTGGCGCCAGGGGCGGGACTGGTGTCCGCTCTGCGGCCCGGGCCGTCCTTCGCTCCGGGCTGCGCGGCTCGTGCGACCGCGTCAACGGGGCGCCCTCGGGGCGGCCTGGAGGACCTCTGACGGTCCGGCTGGCTGAAGCCGGGACCTGTCGGGATCAGACGGGTCTCAACTTCTGGCGGGAGTGTCATGCAGGCGACAAGTGCCGCAGGAGCGGAAAAACACCCGGCCGCGCCAGCATTTGCGGCTCTGCGTGAAATAGTCGGCGCTTCGGGGCGGGGCAGAATGGCCGGATGGAGACTGTGCAAGCCCTGGTGATCGGCGCCGGCGTGGTGGGGCTGGCCGTGGCGCGGGCCCTGGCCCGGCGTGGCCTGGAAACCCTGGTCCTGGAGCAGGACACGGCCCTTGGGCAGGGCATCAGCGCCCGCAATTCCGAGGTGATCCACGCCGGCCTCTACTACCCGACAGGGTCGCTGAAGGCGCGCTGCTGCGTGCGTGGCCGCCCGCTGCTCTACGACTTCTGCGAGGCCCGCCAGGTCCCGCACCGGCGCTGCGGCAAGCTGCTGGTGGCCACGTCACCGGCCCAGCGCGCCGCGCTGGAGTCACTGGCGGCGCAGGCCCGGGCCAATGGGGTCGATGATCTGCAATGGCTCGGCGGCCCCGAGGCCCAGGCCCTGGAGCCGGCCCTGCGTGCGGACGCGGCCCTGCTCTCGCCCTCCACCGGCATCGTGGACAGCCATGCGCTGATGCAGGCCTTGGAGGCCGATCTGGAGGCGGATGGGGGCCAGGTCTTGCCTTGCAGCCGCGTGCTGGGCTGGCACAGCCGTCCCGAGGGGCTGCATGTGCTGCGGGTGCGATCGGCGGACGGCGAGGTCTCGGAGCTGGGCTGCCGCGTGCTGGTCAATGCGGCCGGCCTGTGGGCCACCGCCCTGGCCGAGGCCAGCACCGGGCTGCCGCCGGGGCTCAGCAGCGCCTTCTGCAAGGGAAGCTACTTCAGCCTTCAGGGGCGTTCGCCCTTCTCGCGCCTGGTCTACCCCCTGCCCGAGGACGGCGGCCTGGGCGTGCACCTGACCCTGGACCTCGCCGGCCTGGCCCGCTTCGGGCCTGATGTGCAGTGGCTGCCCGAGGGCACGACGCCTGAGTCCCTGGACTACGCGGTCGAGCCTTCGCGCATGCAGGGCTTCGAGGCCGACATCCGCCGCTACTGGCCCGGCCTGCCGGACGGTGCGCTGCAGCCAGCCTACAGCGGCGTGCGGCCCAAGCTCCACCGCCCCGGCAGCGCCACGCCCGACTTCCAAATAGAAGGGCCCGCCCAGCATGGCCGGGCGGGCCTCGTGCATCTGCTGGGCATCGAATCCCCCGGCCTGACCAGCTGCCTGGCCCTGGCCGAGGAAGTCCTGAAACGCTTGGCCCTCGATCCCCTGCCCCCGTCGCAACGGCGGACGTAGAAAGCGAAGGGCATCGAGCGCCGCCACCCTGGGCATTGCTTGCGGCTCAACGCCGCAAGCAAGCCCCCCCCAGGGCGGGGTCAGGGGCGCCAGCCCCCAACGGGCCGAGCGCCGGGCCGCCCCAAGCCGGCCCTCATGGCAAAGCGGGCGGCTCAACGCCGCCCGCTTTGACGTCCCCTCGGGGGACCGCCCAGGCTCGCCCGCGTCCAGCGAGGCGAGCCAGGGCGAGGGGTTCATAGCCCACAGGCCGAGCGCCGGGCCGCCCCAAGCCGGCCCCCATGGCAAAACGGGCGGCTCAACGCCGCCCGTTTTGACGTCCCCTCGGGGGACCGCCCAGGCTTGCCCGCGTCCAGCGGGGCAAGTCTGGGCGAGGGGTAAATGCCCTCCCTCGGGGGGCCGCCCAGACTCGCCCGCGTCCAGCGGGGCAAGTCTGGGCGAGGGGCTCACATGCTTACTTCAAGCCGTTGCTGATGGCCTTCAGCAGCGTCGCCTGGCTGTCGTCACCGTTGAACTCCCAGAAGAAGGCGCCGGCCAGGCCCTTGTTCTTGGCGTAGCTCATCTTCTCGGTGATCTGGGCCGGGGTGTCGAAGCTCCAGAAGGTGGTGCCGTTGAAGATCCACTGGGCGCGGCTCTGCGAGTCCACGAAGCTGGGCCAGCCCAGGGCCTTGAGCACCTTGTAGTCCTCGTTGCCGGCTTCATAGGTGCCAGCGGCGGCCTTGCCGGTCTGGTAGAGGCCGTTGTTGACGTTGGTCACGCCCGTCCAGCCGCGGCCGTAGAAGCCGATGCCGATCTGCAGCTTGTTGGCCGGCACACCCTTGTTGAGGTAGGCCTGCAGGGCGGCGTCGGTGTTGTAGGACTTCACGTCACCCGTGGCCGGGTCGGCGCTGCTGCCGTAGAGCGGCGAGTGGAAGCCGGTGGTGTTCTCCCAGGTGCCGTGGAAGTCATACGTCATGACGTTGATGAAATCCAGGTAGGGGTGGAACTTGTCCGGCTCGATCACGCGGATCTTGTCCACGCCGGCGGGCGCGGCGATGGACAGCAGCAGGCCCGGGCGCACGGCGTCCAGCTGCTTGCGGAACTCGGCGAGCAGGCCGGTGAAGTTGGCCGTGTCTTCGGGCTTGCCGCAGCCCAGGCCGCAGGCGGCGGGGTATTCCCAGTCGATGTCGATGCCGTCGAAGACGCCGGCCGCGGCACCCGTGCCACCGGCGTAGTCCACCTTGGGCAGGTCACCCTTGATGTAGGCGTCGATGCAGCTCTTGACGAAGGCCGCGCGGTTCTCGGGCTTGGCGGCCTCGGAGAAGCCACGCGAGTAGGTCCAGCCGCCCAGGGAGATCAGCACCTTGAGCTTGGGGTACTTGGCCTTGAGCTTCTTGAGCTGGCCCCAGTTGCCGCGCAGGGGGGCGTCCCAGGCATCGGCCTTGCCGTCGATGCTGGTGCCGGCGTCGATGGCCTTGGTGTAGTCGGCAAAGGCATCGCCGCCCACGCCGGTGTTCTCGTCCACCGGCACGGTCAGGCCGACCTCGCACTTGTTGTTGCGCACATTGCCGAAGGCGTAGTTGATGTGCGTGAGCAGGGGGGCGGAGCCGCTGGTCTCGATGTTCTTGACGAAGTACTTGCGGTCGTAGATGCCCCACTGGGCGAAGTAGCCCAGCACGTTCTTGCCGCCGACGGTGGCCTTGTCGGTGTGCACGGTCAGGGCGGGCGAGGCGGGCGAGGCGCCGGCTTCGCTGACGGCCTGCACGCTGAAGCTGTAGTCGGTGTCAGGCGTCAGGCCATTGACGCTGGCGGTGGTGGCCGGGCCTTGCGCCGCCTGGGCCGAACCCTGCAGCACGCGGTACTGGACCGTGCAGTTGGGGCCGGCGGGCACAGCGTTCCAGGCCAGGTTCACGCCGGTGCTGGACTTGGAGGGCGCGCTCAGGCCGGTGGGCGTGGCGGGCGTGGTGGTGCAGCTGCCGTTGGCGCTGGTCTTGGCGCTCAGCGCCGCGCTCTGGGCGGAGGCATTGCCGGCCTTGTCTCGGGCGCGGACGGTGTAGCTGTAGCTGGTGTTGGCGGTCAGGCCGCTGTCGGCGTAGCTGGTGCCGGTGGGCGAGCCCACCAGGGTGCCGTTGCGGTAGACGTCATAGCCCGCCACGCCGCTGCCGGCGTCGGTGGAGGCTGCCCAGCTCAGGGTGATGCTGCTGGCGGTGATGCCGCTGGCGGCCAGGCTGGCGGGCACGGTGGGCGCCGTGGTGTCGGTGTTGCCGCCGTCACAGGCGCCGAGCTGCTTCCAGACGTCCCACTGGCCGGACTTGAGCGCAGGGCTTTCGTTCTGGGTCCACCACTTGGCCTGGTAGGCCTGGCTGTTCTGCTGGACCACGGAGCCGCCGGTGTAGACGGCGCCGGAGCTCCAGGTCTGCACGCCGGTGCAGTTGTAGGCCTGGGCGCTGCCGGCGGCAAGGCCGGCGGCCAGGGCGATGAGTTTGAGCGAGTGTTTCATGAGCGTTGAAGAGAGAGAGGTCGAGGGGAAAGACCCGCCGCCGGAGGAGGGGCGGCGGGCCCGGACTGCTTCTTCAGGATCCCTGGGATGCCCCGGTCAGGGCTGCTGGGCCCGACCGCGGCTGACGGCGGCCTTGAGGGCGTTGAGAGTCACATTGCTCGTGCCGCGCCGCGCTTCCTGCTGCAGGGCGTAGCTCTTGCCGCCGAAGCTCACGATCCAGTTGCTGGGCGTGGGCATGGGCAGGTAGTAGTTCAGCTTGATGGCCACGCTGGCGCCGGGGGCCAGGGTCTGCCAGCTGGGCAGCTTGAAGGCCGCGCGGTGGAAGTCGTTCTTCAGGCCGCCGACGTTGTTGCCCGCGGCATTGGAGCCGTCGGTGACCACCTTGAGGCCGAAGCCGCTCTGGTCGGTCAGCGAGGCCGGGATGGCCGTGGGAATGTCGAAGCTGAAGTCCGTGCCGCCGGGCAGGGTCTGGCTGCTCTTGTTGGTGATGGTGAGCGTGGGATTGATGGGGTAGTTGGCATCACCCAGGGCAAAGCCGCCGATGCTGAACTGCACGTCGATGGCCTCGGTGGGCATGGTCGCGCTGGTCAGGCGGTTGCCGTAGGGCGCGGCGGTCTTGAACTTGTTGTAGAGCAGGTTCGTGAGCGTGCTGCCCATGCCGTACTCCGCCTTGGCGTTGTCGTAGGCGTAGTCGCCGGCCAGCTCCCAGAACATCACGCCGCCGATGCCGCGGTCCGCCACGTACTGGGCCTTGACGCCCAGGGACTGCTCGTCCTCGATGGACAGGAAGACCTTCTTGGTGGCGTTCCACAGCCACGGCGAGACCAGGGTGCCGTCGTAGTAGCGGGTGTAGGTGCCGACGAACTGGTCCTGCGGATTGGTGGCGGGGTTCAGGCCATAGGCGCCGATGTAGCTGCCGCTCTTGCCGGCGGCCAGGTTCATGGTGTGCCACAGGGGGTTGGAGCCGGCCGGCACTTCCTTGCTGGAGACGTCCAGGTCATGCCAGACGTTGTCCAGGCCGATGGCGCCCGCGCCGCATTTCTGCACCGTGCCGCCGCCCGTGCCGGGAGGGCACTTGGTCTGGTCGGCCTGGGCAGCCGTGCCCCAGAGGCCGTTGGTGCCGCCCGTCACGTCCTTCCAGCCGCGGGTGTAGTAGGGCACGCCGATGTTGATGCGGCCTGCCGGCATCGCGCCGCGGAAGTAGTGGTAGGCCCAGTCGGTGTTCAGGTAGCCGATGCGGCCGTACTGCGAGGCCGTGTAGTAGCTCCAGGCCACCAGCTCGGAGTCCTTGCCATCGTCGTAGAGCGCCGCATTGGGCCCCACGAACTGGTTCCAGGCGCCGTGCAGGTCGTAGCTCATGATGTTGACGTAGTCCAGGTACTTGGTGACCTGGTACGTCTCCATGCCGCGCAGCAGATAGCCCGAGGCCGGCGCCGCGACGGTGAGCATGTAGTGGCGGGCGTCCTGCTGGCCGGCGGCGTCGAGCTTGGCGCGCAGGGTCTGCATCAGCGTGACGAAGTTCTTCATCAGCGTGGCCCGGCGGGCGTTGCTGATGGTGAAGTCGTCCGGATTGCCAGCGTCCTTCATGCTGGTGGCGTATTCGTAGTCGATGTCCACGCCATCGAAGCCGTACTGGCGCAGGAAGGCCACGGCCGAGTCCGCGAAGGTGTTGATGCCCGCGGTGTTGGCACTGCCGTCGGCATTGGTGGTCATGGTGTAGAAGCCACCGCTGGCCACGCGCTTGCCCGCGTCATCGAAGTAGCCGCCGGTCTCGGCCCAGCCGCCCACGGAGACGAGGGTCTTGACCTTGGGGTACTGCTTCTTGAACTTGCTCAGCAGGTTGAAGTGGCCCTTGTAGGACAGGGTGCTGTCCATCTCGGCGCCGGCCACGCCGGGCCAGGTCATGCCGGTGGCGGCGTTGTTCGGGTCGGCAGGATTGCCCACCGAGACCTTGTTGCTGCCGTCCACATGGGCGAAGGCGTAGTTGATGTGGGTCAGCTGGCCCCAGGGGATGTTGCTGGCCAGGTAGGCGGGCGTGCCGTCCTTGCCGGTACGCCAGCTGGTGAAGTAGCCGATGATGCGGCGCGGCTTGTCGGCGCCCATCATCTCGCGGCCCTGGTCGTCATAGACCTTGCAGTAGGCGGGCGTGGTGCCGGGCGTGGTGTAGAGGCCTTCCGGGCGGCACTTCTCGTCGCCGGTGGCGCCGCCGCTGACGGTGACGCGGGCGCTGCCGCTGTCGCCGGTGGCACCCTTGTCGTCGGTGGCGCGGGCGGTGATGTCATGCACGCCGGCGCGGGCCGTCCAGCTGATGCTGAAGGGGGCGGTCGTGTCCTCGGCGATCAGCACGCCGTTGTCGTAGAAGGCCACCTTGGCCACGCTGCCGTCCGGGTCGGAGGCGCTCGCGGAGACGGTCACCACCGCGCCGTCCGTGGCGCTGCTGCCGTCGGTGGGCGCGCTGAGGGACACGACGGGCGGCTTGTTGACCGTGCCGCTGGTGACGGTCACCGACTGGCTCTTGCTGTTGGTGGCGCCCTTGTTGTCGGTCACGGTGAGGGTGACGTTGTAGGTGCCGGCCGCGGCATAGGTGCGGCTGGCGGTGGCGCCGGTGGCGCTGCTGCCGTCGCCAAAGGTCCAGGCATAGCTGGCGATGCTGCCGTCGGGGTCGGTCGAGCCGCTGCCGTTGACGCTGAGCACCAGGCCGCTGGCGTTGCTGGTGAAGCTGGCCACGGGCGGCAGGTTGACGGTGCCGCTGGTGACCGTCACCGACTGGCTCTTGCTGCTGGTCGCGCCCTTGTTGTCGGTCACGGTGAGGGTGACGGTGTAGGTGCCGGCCGCGGCATAGGTGCGGCTGGCGGTGGCGCCGGTGGCGCTGCTGCCGTCACCAAAGGTCCAGGCATAGCTGGCGATGCTGCCGTCGGGGTCGGTCGAGCCGCTGCCGTTGACGCTGAGCACCAGGCCGCTGGCGCTCGAAGTGAAGCTGGCCACGGGCGGCTGGTTGACGGTGCCATCGCAGGCGCCGAGCTGCTTCCAGACGTCCCACTGGCCGGACTTGAGCGCGGGGCTCTCGTTCTGGGTCCACCACTTGGCCTGGTAGGCCTGGTTGCTCTGCTGGACCACGGCGCCGCCCGTGTAGACAGCGCTGGAGCTCCAGGTCTGCACGCCGGTGCAGTTGTAGGCGAAGGCGGGGAGGACGCTGCTGCCGATCAGCAGCGCCAAGACCGTGCGTTGATGCATGGCGGTTCCTTGAGGGTTCGTGAAAAGGGTGCACGAAGCCGGGACCGCAGGCGCGAGGCCTGGGTCCGGCAGTCGGTCAGAGAGGGGCAGGGAGAGAGGGATCCCGGGGACTTTTTTTCTTGGGTGCTCAGGGCTTCACGATGACGTCGAAGTACTTCTCGACGCAGCGCTGGTAGTCCCCGGCCTTCAGGGAGAAGTACGCGGTCTGGTAGCCCACCAGCTTGCAGGCGAAGGCCTTGCCCTCGGGCATTTCCGCGTGATAGGACCAGTCCTGGTCCCAGTAGATGTCCAGGGCGCCGGCACCGCCGACGGCAAAGGACTTCTGGTTGGCGCAGCCCAGCTCCTCGGTGGAGGGGACGGGCACGCCCAGGGCCGCCGCATGCTCACGGTAGTAGGCAATGCGGTTGACGGATTGCGGCTTCTCGTAGCCCTGGCCGCACTCGATGCCGCCGTTGATGATGTTGGTCGTGGCCCCGAAGCCCGGCTTGATGCCGGCGGCCGTGTCGACCGCATTGGGCTTCCAGGTGCCATCCACCACATGCAGCATGCTGGGCTTGGGCGAGGCCGGGTAGACGTAGAAGAACACGGCCGAGGCCAGGTTCAGCCAGGTGTCGGCCACCTGCTCGGGGTTGTTGAGCAGGACCTTCACGTCACCGAACATGGCGTCGGAGAAGGGGCCGTAGTTGTAGTTGTACGAGAGCTGCTTGGCGCCGCGGCCGAAGTACTGCTTGAAGCGCCCCTGGGCGTCCTTGCCGCAGGGCCAGGTCTGGCCTTGCCAGGTGGTGGGGTTGCACTCGTTGTTGTAGGGGCAGCCGTAGGTCGATTCGCTGCAGCCCGACTCCCGCACGAAGTACAGGGCCTGGCGCCATTGCGGCGTCGGGCTGTTGGGGTCGTGCGCGCCCGTCTCCTGCGTGAAGTGGGCGAACATGGTGGCCAGGGTCTTGCGGCAGATGGCGTCGGAGTCGCGACCGTCCGTGTACGTCATGCAGACGCCCGAGAACTTGGCGATGGCCTGCAGCAGCCCGGTGTAGGTATAGGACTTGTCACGCAGAGGGAAGAGGAACTCCCACTGGCTGGCAGGCAGTAGCTTCTCGACCCGCTTGACGTTCTCGGGGTTGCTGGCCAGGCCGGGGGCCACGGCCGCCACGGTGCTGTTGTCCCGCATGGCGATGGAGGCCTTGACGGCGCGGAAGAGGGCCGTGTCGGTCAGCTTGGCCTCCGTGGCCTTCACGTCGGACTGCTTGAGGATGTACTTGCCCGTGCTCGGGTCCTTGACCACCACGGCCAGCGTGAAGGACTGCGACTTGGCGTTCGTCGCGCCCTTGTTGTCGGTCACGGTCAGGCCGACGGCATAGGTGCCCGAGGTCGCATAGGCGTGCGTGACCTTGGCGCCGCTGGCGCTGCTGCCGTCGCCGAAGGTCCATTGGTAGCTGCTGATCTGCCCGTCTGGGTCCGTGGAGCCGCTGGCATCCAGGGACAGGTTCAGGCGGGCCACGCTGCTGGTGAAGGCGGCCACCGGCGGCTTGTTGCCCGGATCGCCGCCACCGCCGCCGTCACACGTGCCCAGCAGCTTCCAGACGGCCCAGGCGCCCGAGTTGGCGGCGGGCGACTGGCCCTGCGTCCACCAGTTGGCGCTGTAGGCCTTGCCGGACTCCTGCACCTGCTGGCCCGAGGTATAGGCCGTGGCGCTGTTCCACACGTTGATGCCCGTGCAATTGACGGCCTGCGCCTGGCTGGCTGCCAGGATCAGCGGCACGGCCGCCAGGGTCGCCCGCAACAGGGAAGAGGCGCGGGCCGTGCCGCGGGAAGGGGATGCCATGGCCGTCTCGCCATGAGGTACTGCGCTTGCAAACATGAACGGGTCTCCTGCGTTCAACGTGCGCTGCTGATCTTGCGCTGGGCGTCTTCGCGCCCGAGAGAGACAGGGCGCTCAACAACACGCTCCGTCCGCAGCTACCAGACCAGTACCACCAGTAGTCTTGTAGTGGTATGCACTTTAGATACCACTTTATGCAAAAACATTGATACAAACACCTAGTACCACGGTAACCCCGTGTAAGGTTGATGACCAATAAGAGACCAGATGCGCAGATCGCCCCGGGGAGACGGACCGGGTGGTTAGCAGCCAGTGGGGGTGGGGGTGGGGGGGTTAGGTGTTTGTACGGAGACGCTTTGAGGGGCCAGTCAGCAGGCCTTAGCGGCACGCTCTGTGCACCTGATCGAGGCACAGTCGATTTGGGCTCGGTGGATGGCCGTCTTCCGCTTCCCGAGCTCACGCAATCGACCCGAGGCGGTCGGTCGACTGCCGCCAGCGGCTCGCCTGAAGGACCAGCCCTCCTCCCGCCGTACCACCGATGCGGAAGCCTGAGTTGAAGGCTACTTGCAGTCTGGATGCGGGGGGCCTGGGCAAGAAAGGTCCGGACACCTGTCAATGGCAATGGCCGCGCGGGCCGCCGGTCGCGGTTGCCTTCGGCTGCGGCTGCGCTTTCGAGGTGAGCGCCTTGGTGCTCAACACGACACGACGCAGTCGGCCAGGACGGCCCCATCGGGTAGGCTTGGCAAGTCCTCGCTTTTCAGCGTGCGCCAGTGAACCCAGCTGCTGGTGGGGGCGCCATCTCAAGGGCTACCGGAGAACCGCCATGACTTACGTCGATGGATTCGTCGCTTCCGTCCCCACCGCCAGGCGCGCGGACTTCCTGCAGCACGCGCAGGCCATGGGCCGGCTCTTCAAGGAATACGGAGCGCTCAGCGTGGTCGACTGCTGGGGCGACGATGTGCCGCCAGGCAAGCTGACCTCCTTTGTGCTGGCCGTCCAATGCAGGCCGGACGAGACGGTCGTCTTCTCCTGGATCACCTGGCCCTCCCGTGAGGCGCGCGATGCCGCCTGGAAAGGGATCATGGCCGATCCCCGCATCCAGTCCGCGGCAGAGCCGCCGTTCGACGGCAAGCGCATGATCTTTGGCGGCTTCGAGGTGCTGTCGGCCGTGTAGCGAGGGTGGCTGGGTCAAGCCTTTCCCATGAGAAAGTACGGGCCCTCCGGGCCTGTGTCCTCGCTCAGGATCGCCCATCCCTGCGCCTGGTAGAACTGCACCGCGTTGGTGTTTTCAGTCAGGCACTTGAGCGTGGGCGGCTTGTTGAAGTAGCGGGCACAGCCCTCCAGCAAGGCCTGACCGAGGCCTCGCCGCTTGGCCGAGGGGTGCACGAACAGGTTGTGGACGAAGCTGTCCGGCTCCCAGATCGAGGCAAAGCCCAGCACTTCGCCGTCCACCACCGCAACCAGGATTCGCTCACCCTCCGTGTGCGCATCGAAATCCGCGGGCTGGTGGTGAGCGGCCGGCCGCCAGGAAAAGGCCTCGTTTCGGGAAACCACATACAGGCGGCGGAGCGACTCTCGATCGGACTCCTCGAATGCGCGGATGGTGATGTGCATGAGATGGCGGTGGGTGTCGTGGAGGGGCAGCGCTCGCAAGCGCCGATTCACGTTGCATCGCGTTGCAACGAAGGGTCAGGTCTTGAGTGTGTCGTGCCTTGGAGGCTTAGGCGCCTTCTGCCTGTGCCGGGTACAGGTGCCGACACAGCTTCCACTCTTGAACGGGCTGGTCGTCGACGTAGAGCGTCGGCTTGGGAAGAAATGCTTCGAAGCATTCGGCGATTCCGAGCTCTTCGGCCGTATGCCGACAGTAGTCGCTGCCCCCTGAGCTCCAAAGGAAGAGGAGCGCGCCTTCAGATTTCAGCCGCCTGACCGTTTCGATGACCGAAGGCATGGGAATCCGCTTGGCACCGACGGATCGGACCAGGGTGTCGTCGATATCGAAGTAGACGATGCGCTGCATGCTGCAATCAACGATCCAGGATGAACAGGAAAGGGTCGGGTCTTGCCCCAGACGGCCCGGCGCGTTGAGACCTGACCCGGGCCGGCGGGCTGGTGTGTCAGGGGCAGTTTAGGGCTGGCTGAGCAAGTTGCGGAGCATGTTCTTGCGAGCCACGTCATGGCGGCGGAAGCCGTAGCGTTCCCGCAGCTCGATGGTCTGCAACCACCGGGTCAGGAACTCCTTGTCCGTTCGCAGCGATGGCTTGTTCTGCGCCCACTGGGCCTCCAGGCCCTTGAGCGCTCGCGCGATCTGGTGGGATTCGGACCAGCAGGGCTGGCAAAGCGACCGTTGCTGGTCAATGGGCGCCTTCTTCACCTCGTAGGTGTACTTCTGGTCTGCAGCGCTGAAGAGAGTCTTGGTCTGGCACCGGCGGCAGAAGTAGGTCACGTCGGTGTAGCTGTGTGTCCAGCTCGCCGATACAGAGCCCTGACTCTGTTCGGACCACTGGGAAGGATCAGCCGCTACGGTGTTCGGCGGCGGGTTCCCGCGCGGGGTCCTGGCTCGCTTCGTGGGACGGTTCATCCGGGAGATTTCAGGAGGCGGACCCTAGCGCGCCACCCGCTGCCACTTTCCCTGCTCCAGCAGCTCATGCGGCAGGAACCTCGCCTTGTAGGCCATCTTGGGGCTTTCCGCGATCCAGTAGCCGAGGTAGAGGTGGGACAGCTGCAACTGGCGCGCCTGCTCGATCTGCCACAGCACGTTGTAGCTGCCATAGCTGGTGCCGGGCTCGGGCTCGTAGAAGGTGTAGACCGCCGAGAGACCGTCGGTGAGGATGTCCAGGATGGAGACCATCTTGAGCACCGCGCTGCCGTCCGGCCGGGGCTCGCGGAACTCGACCAGGCGGGAGTTGATGCGGGACTGCAGCAGGAACTGGGTGTATTGGTCCACGCTGTCGTGGTCCATGCCGCCGCCGCTGTGGCGGCCGGCCTGGTAGCGCAGGTAGAGCTGGTAGTGCTCCTCGGAAAAGCCCAGGCGCATCACCCGTGCCTGCAGGCCCTGGTGCTGCTGCCAGGCGCGGCGCTGGCTGCGCGAGGGCCGGAAGTCCGCCACGGGGATGCGCATGGGCACGCAGGCCTGGCAGCCCTCGCAAAAGGGACGGTAGGTGAACATGCCGCTGCGGCGGAAGCCGGCTTCCACGAGGCCGGAGTAGGCGTCCGCGTGGATCAGGTGGCTGGGCGTGGCCACCTGCGAACGCGCCAGGCGCTGCGGCAGGTAGCTGCAGGGGTAGGGCGCCGTCGCGTAGAACTGCAGCTCGGCCAGCGGGAGTTCCTTGGGATGCGTCACGGTGGCGGCAGGGGCTAGGGGTCGGTCGGGGCTGGTTTCAGGGGCTGGAGGCGGGCAGGGCCGGCAGGTCCAGCAAGTCCCAGAGGCTTGCATGATAGGTCCAATCGCGCGGCGCTTCCTCACCAACCTTGGCCCGCAGATGGGCCTCGAAGGCCTCGCGGGGCAGCTCGAAGGCGCCCAGGGAGGCCAGGTGCCGGGTGTTCTGCTGGCAGTCGATCCAGGGGATGTCATGCCGACGGCACAGGCACACCAGGGCGGCCAGGGCGATCTTGGAGGCGTCGGTGCGGCGCATGAACATGGACTCGCCGAAGAACATGCGGCCCAAGTTCACGCCGTAGAGGCCGCCCACCAGCTCGCCGTCCATCCAGGTCTCGATGCTGTGCACCACGCCCTGGCGGGCCAGTTCGAGGTAGGCGGCTTGCATCTCGGGGAGGATCCAGGTGCCGCTCTGGCCCTCGCGCGGGCTGCTGGCACAGGCGCGCAAGACCTCAGCGGTGGCGCTGTCCACGCGGATCTCGCAGCCGGGGGTCTGGCGGAAGCGCTGCAGGGTCTTGCGCAGGGAGCGGGAGAGCTTGAAATGGCGGGTCTGCAGCACCATGCGCGGGTCCGGGCTCCACCACAGGATGGGCTGGCCGCGGCCGTACCAGGGGAAGATGCCCTGGGCGTAGGCGGCCTTGAGGCGCTCCGGCGAGAGATCGCCGCCGGCGGCCAGCAGGCCCGGCGCTTCGGAGTTCGGACCCAGGGCTTGCGAGACCGGGGGAAAATCCAGGGAATCGGGGGCCAGCCAGGGGATCATGGGCGGATGGTAGCCGCAGCCCGGCGGACGGCCCGGACTCGCCATACGTTCAAGAGAGGATCAGATGATCAAGGTCTACGGCATTGCCAACTGCGACACCGTGAAGAAGGCGCGCAGCTGGCTGGAGGCGCAAGCGCTGCCCTACGAATTCCACGACTACAAGAAGGCCGGCGTGCCGGAGGCCCTGCTGCCGCAGTGGCAGGCCGCCCTGGGCTGGGAGCCCCTGGTCAACCGCAGCGGCACCACCTGGCGCAAGCTGGACGAGGCCCTGCGCGCCGGCGTGGTGGACGCCCCGTCCGCCCGGGCCCTGATGCGGGCTCAGCCCAGCGTGATCAAGCGCCCGGTGGTCGACTGGGGCGACGGCCGCCTGAGTCTGGGCTTCAAGCCGGAGCAGTTCGAGGCCCTGCAGCGGGGCTGAGCGCTGGCCGGACTTGGTGCGTGGCGCGCCGCCATGCGCCAGGCTGGGGCGCGTCAGGCCGGCGCATGCACCTGAACGGTGCTGGATGGGTTGGCCGGGCATGCCCCAAGCTGGGCATTGTTCTTGCGTTCCTGGTGCGCGACGGGCCGCGCTGGTGCGGCCTTCCCACACGCAACACCCCGGGAACGCCCCAAGGAAGCCCATGGAGTCCATCAAGCAAAGCGCCGACGCGCTCTTCATCCTGCTCGGCGCCATCATGGTGCTGGCCATGCACGCCGGCTTTGCCTTCCTGGAACTGGGCACGGTGCGCAAGAAGAACCAGGTCAATGCCCTGGTCAAGATCCTGGTGGATTTCGCCGTCTCCACCGTCGCCTACTTTCTGCTGGGCTACACGGTGGCCTACGGGGTGCACTTCTTCACCGGGGCCGAGGCCCTGGCCGCGAAGAACGGCTACGAGCTGGTCAAGTTCTTCTTCCTGCTGACCTTCGCGGCGGCCATCCCCGCCATCATCTCGGGCGGCATTGCCGAGCGCGCCCGCTTCGGCCCGCAGCTGATGGCCACGGCGGTCATCGTGGGCCTGATCTACCCCGCCTTCGAGGGCGTGGCCTGGAACCAGGCCCTGGGCGTGCAGGCCTGGCTCAAGGCGAGTTTCGGCGCCGAGTTCCATGACTTCGCCGGCTCCGTGGTCGTGCATGCGGTGGGCGGCTGGATCGCCCTGGCGGCCGTGCTGCTGCTGGGCCCGCGCATGAACCGCTACCGCAAGGACGGCGCCATCAGCGCGCATCCGCCCTCCAGCATCCCCTTCCTGGCCCTGGGCGCCTGGGTGCTGGCGGTGGGCTGGTTCGGTTTCAACGTGATGAGCGCGCAGACCCTGGACAAGATCTCCGGCCTGGTCGCCGTCAATTCCCTGATGGCCATGGTGGGCGGCACCCTCGTGGCCGTGCTGATGGGCCGCAACGACCCGGGCTTTGCCTACAACGGCCCCCTGGCCGGCCTGGTGGCCGTGTGCGCGGGCTCAGATGTCATGCACCCGCACGGCGCCCTGATCACCGGCGGCGTGGCCGGCTTCATCTTCGTGAAGATGTTCACCCTCACCCAGAACCGCTGGAAGATCGACGACGTGCTGGGCGTCTGGCCCCTGCACGGCCTGTGCGGTGCCTGGGGCGGCATCGCCTGCGGCATCTTCGGCACCCAGGCCGGCGGCGGCATCGGGGGCGTGAGCTTCTGGTCGCAGCTGCTGGGCACGCTGATGGGCGTAGCCTGGGCCCTGGGCGGCGGCTTCGTGGTGTACGGCCTGCTCAAGCGCTTCGTGGGCCTGCGCCTGAGCCAGGAAGAGGAATTCGAGGGCGCCGACCTCTCCATCCACAAGATCGGCGCCACGCCGGACCGCGAGGTCAGCTGGTAAGCTGCCAGCCTCTTTGACCCCAAGCACCGCCCGCGGGCGGTGCTGCTGTTTCGAGCGCTCGCCATGTTCACAGGCATTGTTCAAGGCGTGGCCCAGGTGGCCGCCCTCCGCGACCGTCCCGGTCTGCGCAGCTTCACCCTGCAGTTCCCACCCGGCTTCTGCCAGGGCCTGGAGATCGGGGCCAGCGTGGCCTCGGACGGCGTCTGCCTCACCGTGGTGGCGCTGCACGAGGGTGACCGCGCGGACTTCGACGTCATGCAGCAGAGCCTGAACCTCACCACCCTGGGCGCGCTGCAGGTGGGCAGTCGCATCAACGTGGAGCGGGCCGCGAAGGACGGCGCTGAGATCGGTGGCCATCCGCTCTCCGGCCACGTGGACTTCATGGCCACGGTGCAGTCCATCCGCCAGCCCGAGAACAACCATGTCATCCGCATCGGCGTGCCGGCTCCGTGGATGCGCTACATCTTCGCCAAGGGCTATATCGCGGTGAACGGTGCCAGCCTCACCGTGGCCGAGGCCGGCCGCGAGCGCGACGGCTCGGGCTGGTTCGAGGTCTGGCTGATCCCCGAGACCCTGCGCATGACCACCTTCGGCGAGAAGGGCGTGGGTGCGCCGCTGCACATCGAGATCGAGCGCCAGACCCAGGTCCTGGTGGACACCGTCCGCGCCGCGGTCGACGAGCGCCTGGGCCCGCTGCTGCCCCATCTGGAGCAGTGGCTGGCCGAGCGGGGTCAGGTCTTGCCCGACCTGCTGGGCTGAGGCCCGAGGCGTCTCGCGCGGGGCAGGGTCAGCGCTGTGCCGCGCGCTGCAGCACGCCCTGCACGCCACTGAGGGCGCTGAGCCGGCTGCGCAGGTAGTCGCCCAGCCGTGCCTGCTGGCTGAAGGCCACGTTGAAGCGGATGTGCGGGTCCGGGGTCTTGAGCGCCGAAAAAGTGGCGCCCGGCACCAGCAGGATCTTGTTGCGCCAGGCGTCCTGCACCAGCTCGTCCACGTCCACGCCCTCGGGCACCGAGGCCCACAGGAAGAGACCGCCTTCGCCCGGGTGGTCCAGCCGCATGCCGGCCTGCTCCAGCAGGCGGCCGCACTGCAGGCGGGCCTGCTGCAGCCGGCGCTGCAGGCGCTCCTGGTGCTTGCGCAGGCGGCCAGCCATCAGGACCTCCAGCAGCACGTACTCGTTCAGCGCGGCGCTGCTGAGCACCGAGCAGATCTTGGCCCGCAGCAGCGGCTTGAGCAGGGCAGGCTCCGCGGCGATGTAGCCCATGCGCAGCGCGGGGCTCAGCACTTTGCAGAAGCTGGAGTAGTAGATGACGCCCTCCAGGCCCGCCAGCGCGGCCAGCCGCGAGGGATGGCCGGGATGGAAATGGCCGTGGACGTCGTCCTCGGCGATCAGCAGGCCGTGCTGCCGGGCCAGCACCAGCAGACGGTGGAGATTGGCGGGGCTGCTGCTCCAGCCCGTGGGGCTGTGCAGGGCCGGCTGCAGGAAGAGCAGGCGGGGGCGGTGCTCGCGACAGGCCGCCTCCAGCTCGTCCAGGTCCAGCCCGTCGGGCCGGCGGCGGATGCCGACGGGCTTCACGCCCTCCTGGCGCAGCCGGTCGAACATCAGGAAGTAGCCCGGGTCCTCGACCAGCACCGTATCCCCGGCGCGCAGGAAGCTGCGGCAGATGAGGTCGATGGCATGCGTGCCGCCGTAGCAGGTCATCAGGCGGCTGGCGTCCACGGCCAGGCCCTGGCTGCGCATCAGCAGGGCGATGCGCTCGCGCAGCTCGGGCAGGCCCTGCGGCGGGCAGCGCGAGGCCATGCCCGCGCTGCTGCGGGCCAGGCCGCGCTGCAGGGCGGCCGCGGGGATGGCGTCCTCCAGCCAGGCCGGGGGCAGGGCGCCGCTGCTGGCCAGCAGCACGCCGGGGCGCTGGTCATTGGCCTGCTGGGCGAGCCAGACGCCCTCCAGCGTGTCCCCGGCCTCCAGCCAGGTTTCGTCCCGCTCCAGCAGGGGCGGCTCGCAGACGTGGTAGCCGATGGTGCCGCGTGACTCGATGCGCCCCGCCGACGCCAGCCGGTCGTAGGCCAGCACCACGGTGTTGGGGCTCACCGCCAGCTGGGCGGCCAGGGCGCGGATGGAGGGCAGGCGGGCGCCGGGCGGCAGCTGGCGGCGCTCGATCAGGCCGGCCAGGCCGGTCTCGATCTGGTCGGCCAGAGGCTGGGAGGCGTGGCGGTCAAGCGGAATCACGGCGCCAGCTTAGCGGAGAAGCAGCAAGGCGAGCAGTGCCAGCGCGCCGCCCATGCAGAGATTGAAGCCGCGCTGCACCGCCGGCCGCTCCAGAAGCCTGCGGATGGCCACGCCGAACAGGGCCCACATGGAAATGGCCGGGAATCCCACCACGGTGCCGAGCACGGCCACCAGCAGCCCCGCCTGCAGGGGCGGCAGTCCTGCCGGCATGAAGGCCGAGGCCAGGGTCACGGCCTTCAGCCAGCTCTTGGGATTGATCAGCTGGAACAGCGCGCCATGAGCGAAGCCCAGCGGCCGCGGCAGGGCGCCGGCCTGCGCCATCGTGGCCCCGCTGAGCTTCCAGGCCAGGAACAGCAGGTACAGCGCCCCGCCGATGCGCAGCCCCTGCTGCGCCACAGGCCAGGCCAGGAAGAGCTGCCCCAGGCCCAGGCAGCAGGCCAGCGTCAGCACGAAGCCGCCCAGCAGGATGCCCAGGATCTGCGGCAATGTGGCCCGGTAGCCGAAGTTGGCGCCGGAGGTGGTGAGCATGACGTTGTTGGGGCCGGGCGTGCCGGACATCAGCAGGCAGTAGCTCATCAGGGGGAGGAGGTCGGACATGGTGCGTGAGCCTTGAGTAGCAGCCGCAAGACTAGGGGCCCAGCCCGAGCGATCCAAGATACAGACATCCCTCGAGGCCGAGACGCTGTGTCACGACTGGAAGGGGTACAGATGCCGGGCACCCGGAGGGCTGGGGCCCGTGCGGCCTGCTTGAGCCGCGGCAGCCCTGCTGCTGCCTCGTATCGGCAGGCAGGCGCAGCCTGGCCCGTGCGTGGCCCCTGGTGAGCCCGCACGGCGTGCACGTCCGCGCCCAAACAGGCTCAGTCAGCGTGGAGGGCCGGCCCGCCGCCTGGCGGCCCCCCTGACTTTCTGGACGGCCCGGGCCGGGCTCACAGGAAGGGGTTGTCCGGCGCCCGCCGCGGGCCCAGTGTTTCGCCCGTCAGGCGGGCGTAGACCTTGACAGCCACCTTGTTGATCCAATCGGTGTTGGACACGCCGACCGCCGTGGCCGCGTGCCTCGCTCCTCGGTGGCAGAGGTAGAGTTTCTGGTCCGGCGTGAACTTGGCCACCACGATGTCCATGCAACCCACGACGATCTGGGCGGTCGCGCCCACCTCCTGGTGCAAGTGCCACCAGGTGCTGGGCTCGATCTGGGCGAGGCGCTCGTCCAGCTGCAGCAGCAGCTTTCTTGCCTCTTCCTCGCCAACACCCCCGGTGCCGCCGGTCGTTTTCCCCTCGTGCCGCCCGAAGGCCGTGGCCTCGCGCTTTTCCAGCAGGCGCCAGTACATGCTCAACAGGTCCGAGAGCTTGCCGGCCAGCTCATAGGGCGAAACGTGCTCGACGCCTTCTCTGATGGCCTGCAGCAGGCTGTTGACGTCGACGGTCGCCCGCTGCTCTTCCACGGCTTCCGTATGCTGCGCGGACTCGTGGCCCTGCAGATTCTCCAGGACGAGTCGGTACAGGCCTTTGAGGAAGCCCGTGACGTTCGTTCCGATCAGCGACTTGATCGAGTTCGTGATCAGCGTTTCTGCGACGGTGTGGTCCCCCTTGCCTTTGTCCGCACTGGTCGGCACGCGCTCGTGGAAGGTGATGTTGGCCACGTAGGGGCCGCTGTCGTCCTGGAGGTGCACCATGGCGATCCCGAAGGCCTGGATGGGCAGCCCCTCGGACGGGCTGGCGCCCAGCCCGAGAGAGACCGCCGCCACGGTCCGCATCGGGCCTGCCTTCGCCTGCATGGCAGCGCCGGCCGGGCTCGCTGCCACCGCCCCGGCGTGCTGCGAGGCCCTGGACTCGCCCGACCGTCCGGCTGCTCGCGCTCCCATCTGGTCGGCCTCGCGCTCCAGCGCCGCATCGTTGTTGAGCGCAAGCCCTTGCGCCATTTGCACCGTCGGCCTCACCCGCCCCTGGGCCTGCTGCACCACGTGCCAGGCCTCATGCGGCAGGTGCTGCTCCTGGCCCGGTCCCAGGTGGATGTCCTTCCCTTGCGCGTAGGCATGGGCTTGCAGGGCGGCCGGCTTGCTGGAGTTGCGGTGTACGCGGACCCCCGACATGTCGAGGCCGGAAAGCGACTCGATGCCGGCGCGCAGCGGCTCCGGCAGGCCCATTGCAGCCGGACTCTGCGCCGGTGGTGCCATGGCGCGCAGCTGGGCGATGCGCTGCTGCTGCGCCTGCTGGCGCGGTGTGTGCGCCATGCTGATGCCGGGAGCGCGCGGCGCCGCGGCGCCGGCGCCAGCGGCGGGCAGCCGCGACGCGGAGCGGCTTGCCAGTTCCGGATCGTGTGACCGGGAAGTGGATCGCATCGGCTTCATTGGGGGCACCCCGGCTCCTTCCCCGCCGGCAGCCGCCGGCTGAACTCGTAGCAGGCGCGCAGCCACTGGATGTTCGATCCCAGGTCGTTGAGCGGCTTGCCGGGGCCCTTCCAGTGGGCCGCCAGCGCCTGGCGCAGCGGGGCGATGGTGTCCATGTACTCGTCCGGGAAGGCGATGATCTCGTAGACCAGCGGGAACTCGATGTAGCCCAGCTTCACCAGCGCCCCCAGCTGCTCGTAGTGGTAGTGGACGGCGGCATAGTCGGCCATCTCTTCCGAGAGGTAGAAGGCCTCGCCGCTGCCCGCGGCCAGGATCTTCTCCTGGATGTGGAGGTGGATCTGCAGCCAGTGCGTGCTCAGAAAGCGGTGTGCGCGGCGCGCCACCTTGGCGTCCTCCGCGAAGAACTCCTTCACGTGCGAGAGCGCGGCCAGGCGGCGCGACATGTCGCCCTTCACCGAGTTGTCGACGAACTCGCGGAACTGTCCCACCGAGATCGCCGCGCCCACAATGACGCTGATGCCCGAGGCGATGCCCACCAGGCTGCGCCAGCGCATCAGCGCGGTGCCGAGACGGCCGTTGGGGTGTGCTGCCGGCAGGTCCTCGTCCATGCAGCCGTCCTCAGGGGCGGGCGCGGGCCAGACCCGTGCTGGTCGGCTCCGCCCGCCTCAGCAGCAGCAGCCAGGGCCGCTCGGTCTGGGGCAGCAGGCGGCCCTGGGCGTCGACGGCCGCCTCGGTCCAGACCACCCGCTCGTGCACATTGCCACCGATGGCGCCCACGCGGTCGGCCTGTACCTCGACGACGAGGTCGCAATGGAAGGGCCACATCCGCTCCCGCTCCGCGCGCGTCAGGCGCTGCAGCTGCGCGAAGCTGTCGAAGCGCTGGATGGCCGCCTCGCGCGGGGCGCAGATCAGGTCGCCGATCCGCGGGCTGGCGGCGGCCGCGTCCAGCAGCTCGAAGCTGCTGCGCCGCGGCTGCTCCAGGCTGGCGCGGATGTAGCTCCAGTGCGCGGCACTGGGCGGGAACTGCTGGGCGCTCAGGCCGGCGGTCTTGGCCAGGTAGGAGATGAAGGCGGCGGACCAGGGCAGCAGGGAGCCGTCCGGATAGAACAACCGCTGCTGCCCCTCCGCCTGGCCGATGGCGAACCAGTAGTGCATCACCCGGCTGGTGAAGGCCGGCTCGGCCTCCGAGGGGCTGGAGAGGCCGCGCGGACGCTCCAGCTCGTCGCTCTGCAGCTTCCAGCGCACCTGGCCCCAGAGGGTCCATTCCTGCACGGCCAGCTGGGTGATGCGCGCGCTCCAGTCGGGGATGGCCACGGGGTGGCCGCCCAGGCCGTCGCCCTCGCTGCGTTCGACAGACTCCACATCGGGCAGGGGCGGCGGCTCCACCCGCGGCGGGATCGCGGGTGGCGCCGACAGGCTGGCGCAGCCCTGCAGGATGGCCAGCAGCACACAGGCGCTCAGCCGGGCCGGCCACGGCGCCAGGGCATCACGGAAGGAGGATCGCGGGACGAGAGCAGGCATGAAGGACTCCGCTTGAGGCGACGGCAGCGGGAGCCGCAGTGTGGCCTGCGTCAGCCCTTGACGCCTATCAGTCAAAAGCTGATTCCGCCTGGGAGAAATACCGAAATCACCCGAAAAGATGCGGGCCAGCGCCGCGTCTGAGGCGGCCCGGCAACGAGGGTCTGCGCGACGTCTTGCGCCTGCTGCCGGACTTGATAGTCTGGCTGCCGCCCCCGGCTTGGGACGGGGCAGGAGCACATGATGCAGTGGACGCTCAAGAAGCGACTGACGCTGGGGTTCGGCGTGATGCTGGCCCTGCTGGCCCTGGTCGCCCTGGTGGGGCAGTACCAGCTGGGCCAGATCCAGTTCTACAACAGCCGGCTGGACTCCCGCGCCTTCCGCCTCTCCCTGGCCCAGGCCTGGGAGACGCAGGTGAAGCTGGCGGTGGCGACCAAGTCCGCGCTGCCGGCGCTGGACGCGGAGCCGGTGGGCAAGCTCAAGGGCCTGGTCGAGGCCCGCGAGGAGCGGCAGCTGCTGGACGCCGCCCTGTCCTCCTTGGCCGCCGGCCCGGAGGGGCACCAGGCGGCGGTGGGGCAGCTGGCGGGCGGGCTCGTGAAGCTGCAGATCGCCGACAGCGGCCAGCTCCAGGCCGCCCTCAATCGTGCGGTGACGCTCAACTGGAGCGTGCTGGCCCTGGGCCTGGTGGCGGGCGTGATCGTGGCCTTGCGGCTGCTGGCGGCCCTCGTCACGCCGTTGCAGAAGGCCTCGGCCCTGGCCGAACGCATCGCGGACGGCGACCTCACCGGCGCCGTGGGCGCCCACGCGCAGGACGAGGTGGGCGCGCTGCTGGACGCCCTGGAGCGCATGCAGGCCAAGCTCGCCACCCTGGTCGGGCAGGTGCGCGGCGGGGCGGAGTCCGTGGCCAATGCCTCCAAGGAGATCGCCTCGGGCAACCATGACCTCTCGGCTCGCACCGAGCAGCAGGCCGCCTCGCTGGAGCAGACCGCGTCCAGCATGGAGGAGCTGGGCTCCACCGTGCGGCACAACGCCGACAACGCCCATCAGGCCAAGCAGCTGGCCCAGCAGGCCTCCGACGTCGCGCGTGACGGCGGCGTCGTGGTGGGCCAGGTGGTGGACACCATGCGCGGCATTCACGAGGCTTCGCGCAAGATCGGGGACATCATCGGCGTGATCGACGGCATCGCCTTCCAGACCAACATCCTCGCCCTGAACGCCGCGGTGGAGGCGGCCCGCGCCGGCGAGCAGGGTCGCGGCTTCGCGGTGGTGGCGGGCGAGGTGCGCAACCTGGCCCAGCGCAGCGCCGAGGCCGCCCGCGAGATCAAGGGCCTCATCGGCGCCAGCATGGAGCGCGTGGAGAAGGGCACGGCCCTTGTCGACCAGGCCGGCGGCACCATGGGCGAGGTGGTGGGCGCGATCCAGCGCGTCAGCGACATCGTGGCCGAGATCTCCGCCGCCAGCGGCGAGCAGGCCAATGGCGTCACCCAGGTGGGCGAGGCCGTGCACCACATGGACCAGGCTACGCAGCAGAACGCGGCCCTGGTCGAGCAGATGGCCGCCGCGGCCAGCAGCCTGCAGGGGCAGGCGGACGAGCTGGTGAGGCAGGTGGGGGTGTTCAGGGTGGGGTGATGATGCCTGATGCCGGCTAGGCGGTCGGCGGCTCGCCCTGCTGCGGCGCATGGACATGCAGGACGCAGGGATCCCGTGCGTCGAGCGCGCGCTTGTCGCGGCCCAGCAGACCTACCGCGAGCTCCGTCACTGGCCCGCTGCCGAGCTCGGCTGGATGCACGTACGTGAACAGGCCGGGCCCCTGGCTGCTGACCGCCCAGCCCGCAACCCGGGCCAGGGGCGCGACGGAGAAGTCCGCCGAGCCGCTGCCTGGATGAACCGGGCCATGAAGGGCGAGGACCTCCCGCGCCCGGTCCTCCAGAGCCTCCGCCGGCAAGGCGGGATCGAGGATCACGAAGGTGCCATTGGAGAACAGGACCCAACGCAGTGCGCTGTCGCTCACGGTCTGCTCGACGGCGGCGATGAGGTCTCGGACGGGAAGCAGTTCCATGATCGGGCTCCAGGACGGTGTCACGCGAAGGTTCAGGGGCGGTGGAAGCGCTGGTCGAGCGCGCTTCTGGCGTAGGCGCCGTTCTTGTCTCGCACGGCGGTGATGGCATCCAGCGGAATGTCACCCGCCACTACCAGCTCCCGGGTTCGCATGGCGTCGCGAGCGGCGCTGTTGCGCTCGTATGCATCGTCCCCTTCGGCGTAGGGCAATGTGGGGTCCGGATCCTCGACCTCATGAATGCGCTCCATGGCGGCATCCGTGTGCGTGTCGAAAACGCGGGACTTGGAGATTCGCGCCAGGTCGACCGTGGCCACACCGCGGTCCGACTCGAACAGTTTCGCACTGGAGCCGAAGATTGGGTGGGATGTCGTGGTGAAGGACACGAAGGGACTGCCGCCCTGGGCTTCCTTGGCGCGCTGGTGGTTGCGGATCTCGGTGTCCCGCTCCTCGGGGGACCTGCCCGGGATCTGCGTGGCGATCTGGGCCCAGGTGTCGTCGCTGCCGGTCTTCTTGCGCGGGTCCGCGTCGATCTGCACGCCGCGTGCGCCGTCCGGGTTGTCGTACTTGTTCAGCGCTCGGCTGACATGGCGCTTCACGAAGATGTCCTGCGCGTCCTGCACGTACTCCTGGCCGGACTCCCGGTGCTTGTACACCTCCCGCACTTCCTCCTGCGGTGTGAGGGGGTTGAGGGTCTGGTCAAGCAGCGGGGCGCGTTCGAATCGCTGGTCGTTGAAGTACACCGTCGCGATGCGGATGGGCACGGCCTCCGCCTCGCCCTCCCTGACCACGTCGACCTGGGCGATGTCGTCATTCATGACAGCCGTGAGCTGGAACTGCTGGGCCTGCGCATACTCGGTCCACAGCCTGACCAGCTCCGAGTAGTCGACGCCGGAGGCCTTGTAGCCCTTCTCGTAGCCCTGCACGATGGGGTCGGCGATGGCATGGCGACCGTAGCTGCTCGAGTACCGGTAGAGGATGGTGTTGAGCGCCTTGATGTCGATCTTCTTGTTTTCGTCAGCGCGCTCCTGCAGGTCAGTCTGGACCAGGGGGTAGACGGTCTGGGCGAGAGTGCGGCCCTGGGCGAGCAGTCCGTACTTCTTTGCGTCGGGCAAGGGATGGTCGACGAGGAAGGTGTCTCGCTTGTCGCCCTCGGCCTTGATCTTCTCCGCGGAGAAGTTGTGGACGAAGTGCTGCCCCTGGTCCTGGAAGAAGCTCATCTCGATGGCCTTGATGAGATAGGTCTGCCGCAGCTCCAGATCGCTGGTCTGCTGGGTGAAGTTGAGGTCCAGCTGGTTGCGCTGGGCCTTCTTTCCTGCCTTGTAGTTCGCGTAGATGCCGGCCACGCCGGTGGCGAGGTCCTGGATTTCCTGGGTCTGCGCGCTGACGTCGCCGGCCTTGAAGGCCACCTTGTCCCCGACGCACTGGGCGACCCCCAGCAGGGTGCCAGCAGCCGTCACGAGCGGACGGGACTCCGCCGTCTGGCGCTGTGCCGGTGCGGGCTGTCGGGCTCCCATGCCGAGCGCGCGCGCGCCCATCACATCCGCCTCGCGCTCCAGCCCGGCATCGTCATTGACGGCCACGCCGCGCTTCATCTGCCGCGTGGGCTTCACCCGCCCCTGCGCCTGCTGCACCACGTGCCAGGCCTCGTGCGGCAGATGCTTCTCCTGGCCCGGCCCGAGGTGGATGTCCTGCCCTTGCGCATAGGCGTGGGCCTGCAAGGCCGCGGGCTTGGCGGAGTTGCGGTGCACGCGCACCCCCGACATGTCCATGCCCGACAGCGTTTCGATGCCTCTTTGCAGTCCCTCTGGCAAGCCGCCGCGCGCCGGGGGCTCGGCCGCCGATGCCGACCGGAGCTGCGCCAGGCGGGCGCCCTGCTGCAGCTGGCGTGGGCTCTCCTGCCACTGGGAGGCACTGCCGGCGTCGCCCCGGCTGGTGCTTTCTTGAGAGGCCGAAGCCGCGCTGCGCGTGGACTCGGCGCTCGCGGGCTGCGGGGCATGGGTGAGCGTGGATGGCATGGTCAGGACCCCCTCAATGGGCGCTGCGAGCCGGCAGGTGGGAGGCGATGGGCCGCTGCCTCATTTGCCCTGCCCCTTGGCGATGGAGTTGCCCACGTTGGCCTCCATCTGGCGCCGGCGCTTGTTGTTCTTCGCGGCGCTGATGCGCGGGTTCTCCGTGCGGCCCTTGCCCGGCTTGTGCGAGGTGGTCTTGCCGTTGGGGCCGGTCTTGGAATGCGAAGCCCCCAGCGAGTGGCCCTTGGCCTTGCGGGGGTTCAGCTGCGCGATCTGCGCGCCCTGCGCCTGCTGACGCGGCGAGTCGGACGCCCCGTTCGCGCCCGCATGGGCGGCTGCCTGGCGCTGAACGGGCGCCACCGGCGCCTGGGTTCTCTCGTTCGACTTCATGGCTTCTCGACCTTTCTCTTGAGCAGCGCCATCAGCGCTGCAACCACGGGAATCGCAATGAGGGCCAGCAGCTGCGCATTGCTGTTGCGTATGCCGGCCAACGCCGGGTCGCACTCCAGCAGGGCCGCGCCCAGGACCACCGGCGGAATGCCTGCCAGCAGGGCCAGGCGGCCGTAGCGGGCGCGCCATTCGCAGTTCCACTGGAAGGCCACCCACGTCAGCAGGCCGGCCAGGATCAGCAGGTCGAAGAGCAGGCGCAGCAGCCAGCGGTTGGGGCAGACGAAGCCGCAGATGGCCTCGCTGATGCCCAGGCCCGGATCGCCGACGAAGACCCGACGCAGCATCTCGCGCTGCTCGTTCTTCATCAGGCTGTCGACCAGGGGCGAGGGCCAGAAGCCGATGCCGTCGAAGTTGTCCTGCACATAGACCAGGTCGTCCTGGTATTGCTGGGTGTCCAGCTGCGGCAGCACGAGCAGGGGCACGACGCTGCGCAGGAAGATGCGGCGGTCCCCGCCCTTGAGCGCGGGGCTGGCCTCGATGGTGCTGCGCAGCTGCTTCTTGCTGTCCGTGCTGGGCTCCGACAGCAGGACCAGGAAACGCAGCTGCACATTGCTGTTGCGCTTGTAGTCGCTGTTGGTCTCGACGATGCGGCCATTGAGCATCTCCGGCTTCTCGACGGCCTTGAGCAGCTCGAAGAGCTTGTCCACCGCGAAGGGTCCGGCCTCGGCCAGCATCCGGTCGCTGAGCATCAGATTGATCGCGTAGCGCCGCTCCGGGTTCTCGCCCAGGGCCTCGCCCAGGCCGCGGATGAAGCGCGGGTAGAAGGCCGCGAAGCGATCGGCCAGCACGGGGTCCTTGCTGCGGTCGGGCAGCTGGTCGAAGTAGACCGTCAACCCATCGCCCGCGTACTGCACCTCGGCAAAGCCGGGCAGCCAGGACCGGGCCCTGGCCTTCCAGCCCTTCAGCGGCGTGTCCAGCAGGTCCCGTGCATGGCGCGGCACCTGGGTGCTGAGGCGGGCCAGCAGGGCCTCGCGCGCCTGGGCCGGCTCGGTGGCCAGGAAGCGCCAGTCGCGGCGGTAGATGCCAAAGTCGATGCGGGTGTCGTAGCGGCGGGCGGTGTCGATGTAGTCGACCTGGTCGGCGGCCAGCGAGGGGAGGGTCAGGTCTTGATCCAGGGGCAGCGCAAAGGGCGTGATGCGGTGAATCAGGCTGAAGTCCATGGGCTGCGGCGGCTCGGGGCTCAGCCAGTTCGGGGCGATGGCGTAGATCAGCTGGCGCGCCCGTGCGTTGGTGCAGTGGCAGTCCGGCGTGGCAGACCACTGCGGCGATCCGGCCCACAGCACCCGTTCGCGCGCGGCGGCATCCGCCAGCCATTCGCGCAGCGCGGGGGGCAGCAGCCAGCTCGGCAGCTCGCGCAGGGAGAGCTGCTCGGCGGCCGCGGGCAGGGCGCTGGCAGCGGCGCCGGGTGCTGCGCTCGCCGCCGCACTTGCCGCGCTCGCCGCGCTCGCCACTGGCTGCGGGCGGCGCGCGCCGGTCTTGGCCGTGCCTGCCTTGCCAGCGGCGGCCTGGGTGGCGTCCTCGCGGGGCGGATTGAGGGCCTTCGCGCAGGTCTCGGCCAGCTGCCGGCTGTCGGGTGCCGGGCGCTTCAGGCGCTGCGCCTCGGCCGTCACCAGCTGGCGCACCTGGGCGCAGGCCAGGGCATCGATGGCGGCCAGGAACAGGGCGCGGCTGGGGTACTCGATGCCCATCACCGGCTCCAGCCACAGGGGCAGCTGCTTGTTCTGGTCCTCGGTCCAGGCCAGGCCGGCGGGCGGTGGCAGCGTGGGGGCGCCGGGGTCTGCCGCGGGGAGGCTGGCCGCGGGCTCGGAGGCGGGCGCGCCCTCGGTGCCGGCCGCAGTGCCCGCATCGGCCCCCGCGGCAGGCTTGATAAGGGTGGCCAGGGCATCCAGCTGGGCGGGCTGGAGCTGGTAGACGATGGCGGTGCTTGCGCGGTTCGGGGTCTTGCCCAGCTCGCGGCGGTCGATCTGGCTCAGCGGCGGCGTGGGGCTGCTGGCCGCCGAGGCGGCGGGCTCGGGCTTGCGCACCGGCAGGATGCGCAGCACATAGGCCTGCCCGGCCAGGCGGCCCGCGCCGTCCTCCACGCTGAGCCGGAAGCGGAAGAGCCCGGCCTTGGTGGGCACGCCGCCCAGCGGGCCGGTGGGGTCCAGGCTCAGGCCGTCGGGCAGGCTGCCCTCGGCCAGGCTGAAGACATAGGGCGGCTTGCCACCGACGGCGCGCACCTCGCGCTGGTAGCGCACGCCCACCGTACCGTTGGGGAGGTAGTCGGGTCGGCGCTCCATGCTCAGCGGGTCGGGGTCCACGCAGGCGGGGCGCGGCGCGGCGCTGCACTGGGCCGCGCCGGGCAGCTGGATGCTGGAGACCGACGGTGCCGGCGTCACAGGCCGGGTCTCGGCGGGCGGTGCCGCCGCGGAGGCGGGCGCCGCTGCTGGTGCCGGTGCCGAGCGGGCTGGCGCCGGCGCGCTGGCGGGTGTCAGGGCCTGAGCCTGTGCCGGGCCAGCGCCCGCCCCGTCACTCCAGACGGCCAGGCCGGCGGGCAGCAGGGCCAGGGCCAGCAGCGAGGCCAGGCCGGCACTGCGCCGCAGCAGGGCCGGCAGCCGGCGTCCTTCAGGCGCATGGCGGCTCATAGGGTCCTCCCTTCCTTGCGCAGTTCCTTGGCCAGGCCGGTGCGCAGCTCCAGCAGGCGGATCTGCTGGCGGCCGTCGCGCAGCGCACTGAGCGCGGCATGGCGGATCACGTTGGCGATGGCCCCGCCGGCCAGCTCGTAGCGCTGCGCCAGGCCGATCAGGTCCACCTCGGGGGCCAGGTGTTGCGCGGCCAGCATGCCCTGCCACAGGCGCAGGCGGGCATCGGCATCGGGCATGGGGAAATAGATCATCGATTGAAAGCGGCGAGAGAAGGCCTCGTCCAGGTTGCTGCGCAGATTGCTGGCCAGGATGACGACGCCCGGGAAGTCCTCCACGCGCTGCAGGAGGTAGGCGATCTCCTGGTTGGCGTGGTGGTCGTTGGCATTGCTGACGGCGCCGCGCTTGCCGAACAGCGCGTCCGCCTCGTCGAAGAACAGGATCCAGCGCCGCGTGGCGGCCTGGTCGAAGACACGGGCCAGGTTCTTCTCCGTCTCGCCGATGTACTTGGAGACCACCATGGAGAGGTCGATGCGGTAGACGTCCGCCCCGGTGCGCTGGCCGATCAGCGTGGCCGTCAGCGTCTTGCCCGTGCCGGGCGGGCCGTGGAAGAGGGCACGGTAGCCGGGCTTGAGCGCGCGGGCCAGGCCCCAGTCCTGCATCAAGACCTGACCCTGCTGCATCCAGGCGCAGATCTGCTCGACCTCGTCCAGCACATCGGGCGGCAGCACCAGGTCGCTCCAGTCCAGGGGCGACTCGATGCGCTTGGCGGGGAACTGCAGGCTGTAGTCCGGGCGATCCGCCTGGCCGCTGCTGAGCAGCTGCAGGGCCTCGCTGCTGAGCTGCAGCGTGCCGCTGAGCCGGGGCTCGCCTGCCGGCGGCAGGTCCAGCTGCAGGAAGCCGCGCTGCACCAGCGGGTGGCGCGGATCGAAGAGCTCCAGCAAGGCCACGCGTCGGGGCAGGGACTCGCCGGCGATCAGGAAGGCCGCCGTCTCGCCCGTGGGCAGGAAGCCGCCATGCGCCTGCGCCTTGATGCCGCCGAACTCGGTGAAGCCGCGCTCCAGGTTCTCGTTGCGCATGAAGAGCAGGTCCAGGGCTGCGGGGCGCAGGTGGGGCACCAGGCCCAGGGCCAGCAGCAGGCGCTCCTCGGGGCCCAGGCGCATCTCGTCCACCCAGCGGCCCAGCTCGCTGCCAGCGGGCGGCGCGGGGGGCGGATCGGCCGCCTCCAGGCCTTCGTCCCGCTGCTGGAAGTGCTGCTCCAGGCGCAGGGTCAGCACCCGGTCCAGCCAGTCCAGCTCCTGCTGCAGGGCCAGGCTGTGCGGGGTCTCAACGCCATTCCACATGCAGCACTCCTTCCATCCACGGCAGACGGATCGTCGAGAAGCCCCAGGGCAGGCGGTCCAGCAGCACGTCCAGGCCGCGCTTCTCCACCCGCAGGCGCCAGGCTGGCGGGGCGTCCGATCGCGGCTTCTCCGGCGCCAGGCGGCCCTGGCGCTGCAGAAAGGTCTCGCGCAGGCCGGCCACCGAGGTGCGACCCAGCGCCTTCCAGTGCGCGATGACGGCCTGCAGCATCTGCTCAAGCACGGCCAGGGTCTCGGCCGGCAGGGGCGGCACCGCGGGCAGCACCGTCGCCGTGCCGGCGCCGCACAGCAGGCGGGACAGCACGCTGTGGCATTCCTCGCGCGGCTGGGCGCCATGGCACAGCTCCTGCAGGCACTGCACGGCCACGGCGCGCGCGGTCTCGTCGCGGAAGCGGCCCTGGTCCAGCAGGTCCAGGTGCTTGAACAGGCGCTCGGCATAAGCCGCAAGCAGGACCTGGCCGGCGTCGTCCACCCAGATGGGCTCGCGCCCGGACACGGGCGCAGGCGCCGCGGCCGGCTCGGTAGCGGGCGGCCTGGACTGCTGGTAGGCCTCGCGCAGGGGACCGGCCTCGGGCGGGCGGCCCTCCAGGAACAAGACGCGGCACAGGCGGCGCCAGTGCTCGGCCAGCGCGGCGGCGGGCTCCTGCATGGCCTGGCCCAGCCAGCGCAGCAGGCGCCCGGCCCGCTGCTGCAGGCCCTGGGTTGCGGCCCCGAACTGGGCGCGGATCATCTGCCAGCGCCGGGACTCGTCGAACAGGCGGACCCAGCGCGCGCAGGCCTGCTCGGTGCTGAGCAGGCGCGCCAGGCGCAGGCGCTGCGGCCAGTGCCAGCGTCCCTGCTCGCACTGGCGGGCGAGGCCCTGCAGCGCGCGGTCCAGGGTGGCGCTGGGCGGGCCGTCCTGCGCGGCGGAGCGCTCGGGCCGGGGCGGCGCGGGCGGCAGCCAGGGCTCCTTCGTCGACGCCGGCGGGGCGGCCGGCGCGGTCTCGGCAAGCCGCGGCCGGGCCAGGTCCTCGGGCCGTTCCCAGCGCCGCCAGGCGGCTTCCCAGAAGCGCTGCCAGCCGGCGTGGCTGTCCGGCAGGCGCTCGCCGCGGGCGAGGGCATCCAGGCAGGCCTCCATCAGCAGGCCCTGCAGGCGCGACAGGCCCGGCCGCAGCCCCGGCCGGGCGTGTCGCTGCAGGCGCAGGGCGGTCTGGCGCAGGGACTCGGCCCAGTGCAGGGCCGGCGCAGCCTGAGGCAGCGCCAGGGCCTCGGGCCCGCGCGAGTGGCCGCTCTCCAGGCAGCCCAGCAGGCCACCGAAGCTGGCGGCGTCCAGGGCCAGGGCCCAGCGGCGGCGCGCCGGGGCGTCCTGCATCCACAGCCGCAGGCGCTGGCCCAGGGCCTGCGCGTGCTGGCCGGACAGCATCCGCAGCTGCTCCAGCAGGCGGACCTGCCGGGCCTGGCTCAGGCGGCGCCCGCCATCGAGCAGGGGGCGCAGGCGCTGCAGGCTGGCCTCCCAGACGCGGCCCGGGCTGGCGCCAGCCGGGGCGCCGGGGGTCAGGTCTTGCCCTGGGTGGGCATCGGGCTGTGCGGCCAGCAGTGCCTGCAGCAGGCCGGGCTCGCCCGAGGCGGGGGCCAGGGGCAGCAGTCGCTCCTGCCAGCCCGAGCCGAGCGAGCGGCCCAGTTCGGCCTGCAGGGCCTGCAGCAGGCGCTGGCGCCGGGCCTCGCCCAGGGGCCGGCCGCGGGCGTCCCAGAGCAGGTCCAGGGCCTGGGCCCGCAGCACCTGCTGCAGGCGCTGGCGCTCGTAGGCGCTGAGCCGGCCGCTGGCCTGCAGGGGCAGCAGGGCGCCTTCGTCGAGCGCCTCCAGCTGGCGGCCCAGGTCCGGGTCACGCTGGGCCAGCAGGGCCTGCAGGCCCTCGTGGGGGCTGATCAGGCGCAGGCGCTGCAGGAGGAGGGGGCCGGCGCGGTGGCGCTCCAGGGCCCGCCACAGCTGCGGCCCCTGCTGCCGGACCAGCCAGGCCAGCCAGCGCGACAGCGAACCCTGAGGCGTGCTCGTCAGCTGCCAGGGCAGGTGGCCTCGTTCCAGATAGGTCAGGAAGTGCTGCAGGGCCTGGCCGCCGGAGACGGCACCGGGGGCCTCGGCCGGCCGTGTCCAGGGCAGCAGGGCCTCTTCCAGGGCCCGCTGCAGGCGCAGGCCCCATTCCTGCTCGTCCTGGGCGGCATGCAGGCGGCCCAGGTCCAGCACCAGGCTGTCCAGGGCGGGTTGACGCAGGCGGGGTGCCAGCCGGTCGAACAGCTGCTCCATGTGGCGCTGGCCATCGCCGCGCAGGAAGCGCATCAGGCGCTCGTGCAGGGCGTGGCTGTGCGTGGCGGCACGGCCGCTCGGGTGGCGCAGCTCCAGGCGCAGGGTCTCGATCACGTGCGTGTTCATGGCCGGGCCCGTGGGTGCTGAGGCGGCGGCTCGTCGGCGGCGTTCCGGCCTGACTTCTGCGCCGTCTCCAGGCACTGGCGCAACTGCTCGGCGGCCTGGTCCAGGGTCTGGCAGAGGCTGGGCGCGGCCTGGCCGCCGAGCAGGGCCTGGCAGTAGCGGCGCCGCAGGTCCAGCCAGTGCTGCCAGCGGGCTTCGAACTCGCGCAGGGCATCGGCGTCCAGCCACAGCACGCTGCAGCGCAGATGGGCCGGGGCCTCGCGGCGCAGCAGGGCCTGGGTCAGCTCGCGGAAGCGCTCGTCGCGGCCGCGCGCCGTCCAGCCGCTGCAGACCAGGTAGAGCTGCACGCCCCCCTCGGGCAGCGGGCAGGCGGCGCTGCGGCCGTCCGTGCAGGGGCGCAGCAGCAGGGGCTCGACCAGGTGCAGGCCCTCGCCCTGCAGCTGGACCAGGCAGGCCAGCTCGTGCAGGGCATGGGCCAGGTTGCGGGCCTGCTCGCGGGTGGGCACCGCGGCCAGGCGCCAGGCGGCACGGCCGCTGTCGTCCAGCAGCAGCAGGGGGCCGGATTCGCCCGCCTCGGCATCCACGACGAAGCGCTGCGGCGCGAGGGCGGCCAGCAGGCAGTCGGTGTCAGCGCCGATGCGGCGCAGCAGCGGGCCCAGCTGCTGCAGCCGCTGCTCCAGGGTCGGTCCCTCCAGCGGCCGTGCGCGGGACTGCGAATCCAGCACGGGCTGCAGGCGGCCGATCTGATCCTCGCCCAGCGCCATGCGGGGGCTGCTGGCGCTGTGCTGCGCCTCCAGGGCCGCCAGCGTGCGGCCCAGCAGCCGGCTGTGGCCGCTCAGCATGCCCAGCTGCAGGGACAGGCGCTCCTGCAGCGGCGGGGTGTTGTCCGCCTGGTCCAGCAGGGCCCGGCTGTAGTCGGGCGCGGCATGGCGCTCCTGCGTGAGCCGTGGCAGCCGTTGCGCGAAGCTGCGCTTGAGCCGCAGCAGGTGCAGGCTCCAGGCCGCGGGCGCGAAGTAGCAGGGCAGGCCCTGCAGCAGGCCGTGGTCCAGCACCTCGCCGTGCAGGGCCAGCTGATAGTCCAGCAGGCGGTGGCGCCGCTCCAGGGGGTCGTCGTCGATCCAGCCGCCCGGGGGCAGCTGGCTCGGCGGTGTCTGCAGCAGGGCCTCGATGCCAGGCAGCTGGGCTTCGCCAGGCAGCCCGGGCCAGTAGCTGCGGGTGTCCGGCTGATCCAGGGCATAGAGGTGCGGCATCTGTTCGCGCTGCACCTGGACCTGCAGCAGGCCCTGCTCCAGCAGCGCCCGGTAGCCGGTCCATTGCGCGCGCAGGCCGGGCACCTCGTCCCGGGCGGTCTGCAGGGCCTGCTCGTAGAGAGCGGGCAGCACGGCGGTGGCCGGCAGGTGATCCTCGCGCCGCGCGGGCAGGGGTGGCAGGTCCTCCTCGGCCGGAAAGCCCTGCCAGGTCTGCAGATGGGCCCGGGACACCGCCGAGCCGCCGCTGCCGGCACGGCGCATGTACATCACGCGGCGCCATTCCTGCAGCTCCGCCAGCAGCGGCCCCAGCTCCAGGCGCATGGCGGCGCCGTCCTTGAGCACGGTCCAGCCTTCCAGGTCGGCGGCTCGCTCGGGCCAGCGCAGGCGTAGGGCCCAGTCCATGCCCCAGCGCTGCAGCCCGCCGTGGGGCAGCAGGGTGGCATCGGCCAGGGCCTGGTCCTCGGGCGGCAGGTCCAGGCGCAGGTCCTCGACGCTCTCGAGGCCGTGCAGGCCGCCCAGCTGGCGGGCCAGGTCGGCCGGGTGCAGCACGGGATGGCGGGACTCCAGCCACTGCAGCTCCTCCTCGTGGGCGGCCCGGCCGAGGGGGCCGTCGCTGAACTCGCCCTCGGGCTGCAGCAGGTCCTGCTCGGGGCTGTCGGGGATGCGGCTGGAGATGCAGTCGTCGCAGCGCTGCAGCAGCTCGCCCAGCAGCTCGGGCAGCTCCCGCTCGCCGGTGACGGCGATGCGCAGCTGGCGCAGCACGATCCAGCGCGGCTGCAGGGCCTGCGGCGGATGCGCCAGGTCCTCGGCCAGGTTGCGCCGGCTCCAGAAGGCCTTCAGCGCCTGCTGGAGCAGGCCGGGCTGGTCGGGGTCGGCGTCGCCGCGGTCCTGCAGGCTCAGGGTCCACAGGCCCTGGAAGCGGCCGGCCGGGTCTTGCTGGGCGCGGATCTGCAGCTGGCGGGCCTGCGGCAGCTGCTGGCGCAGCCACAGCTGCCAGTCGCGTTCGCTGAGGGGGCGGCAGGGCTCCTGGCGTTCGCGGTGCGAGAGGCCGAAGCGTTCCCAGGCCGCGTCGTCGTCCTGCGGCTGCAGGCCCAGCAGCGTGGGCACGGGCTGGCGCGCGGCGAAGACGTCCTCGGTGATCGCGTAGCAGAGCGCCTCCAGCAGGCTCACGCCGGGGTCGTGCAGGTTGTAGTCCGTCCAGAGCCGGCCCGAGGCCTGCTGCGCGCGGTCCACCCCCAGGGCGCGCAGGGCGTCGAAGCCCAGCGGGTCGGGGCTGTCGCCGCGGTGGCGGGCGATGCCGGTGGGCAGGGGGGCGTTCATGGCTGGGCTCCGCGGGGTTGGCCGCCCTGCATGTGGGGATCGAACCAGAGCTGGCTGAGGTGGACCTGGATGCGCAGGTCGTCCCCGAAATTGCAGGCGGTGCGGATCTGCAGCTTGTAGCTGGCCTTGCGGCCTTCGCTACCGTGCCAGCGCAGCTGCAGGCGGTCGCAGCGGCGGCCCCACCAGGACTGGGTGGTGCGGATGCCGCGCTGGCGCTGCAGCCAGCCCAGCAGGCCACGGCCGGGGTTGTAGGTGCTCAGCGCGATGGCGTGCATGAGGCTGAAGTGACCGCTGCCGGGCTGTCCGGCGCCGGCCACCAGCTCGAAGCCCTGGCAGCCCTGCAGCTCGGGGGTCAGGTCTTGCCAGCTGCCATCGGCCAGCACCGGCCCGGGCAGGGGCAGGTTGCCGCGGCGGCCGTGGGCTGCCACATGGCCCTGGACGTCCAGGCGGTCGGCGGGATCGGCCGTGCCGATGCCCACGCGCTGGCGCAGGTCCAGGCTCAGCAGGGGGTCCGTGCCCTGGCCGGGGCTCTGGAACAGCAGCTGGTTGCGCTGGGCGTGCAGGGCGGCCCGCCACAGGGCCTGCTCGGGCATCTGGTCGCGGTAGAAGCTGATCAGCGCGTCGTGGCCCACGGGCGCATAGATCTCCTCGCCGTTGGCGACGGTCTTGCGGAAGCCCTCGTCGGCCATGTTGAGCATGGAGTCGATGAGATCGGCGAAATGCTCCTGCGTGGGCAGCTGACCCTCGCGGAAGTAGTTCTTCAGCGTTTCGCGGTTTCTGCACGTCATGGAGAGTCCTGCCCGATGATGAAGCTGCCACCCAGGGTGAGCTTGGCGATCCCGCTGACGGGCGCGCGGGGGCTGGGGTGTTCGCTGAGTTCAAGGAGATGACCCCGCGTGGGCAAGGCCAGGCTCCAGGGCCTGGCGGGCCTGAGCAGGCGATGGCCGGTGGCGGTGTCGCGCAGGGTGTAGTGGCCCTCGTCGTCACGGATGATGTGCAGCAGCGAGGCCTGGCCGATCTGCCCCACGCCGGGCTGGGCGCGCAGGAAGGCCTCGACTTCGTCGACCTGCAGCTGCCAGTCGAAGTGCATGGTGGGGCCGCCTTCGCGCCAGGGGGAGAGGAAGCCGCGCAGGGCGTCGGTGATCTGGCGCAGGCGCTCGCCGGCGGGCTCGCCGGGCTTGAGGCGCAGGCTGCAGCGCACCTGCAGGCGTTCGTAGGTGGCATTG
Organism: Roseateles flavus; assembly: GCF_039872765.1. Taxonomy (NCBI): domain Bacteria; kingdom Pseudomonadati; phylum Pseudomonadota; class Betaproteobacteria; order Burkholderiales; family Sphaerotilaceae; genus Roseateles; species Roseateles flavus. The sequence continues at coordinate 235,084 of NZ_JBDPZC010000007.1, forward strand.
CGCACCAGCAGGGGCTGGCCCGGCGGCATGCGGGACTGCAGCCAGCGCTGGATGCGGGCCAGGGTGGCGGCGTCCAGCTTGGGCGCCTCGGCCCCGTCGGGGGCGACGCCGGCCGGCAGGGCGGGCACGACGACCACGGTCAGGCGGCCGTCGCCGCGCGGGTCGCTGCGGGGGATGCACTTCACGCGCTGCACCTCGGGGAACTGCTGCAGCACGAGGCGCTCGTAATCCCAGGGCATGGCGGCCCGGCCGCGGTGCCGCAGGCGCTCGGCGATACGGGTGATCCACTCGGGCTGCGATTCGGCCGCGCGTTCGGCGAAGGAGGGCCAGGGCTGGCGCACGGCGGCAAGACCTGGCACCGCCTCCTGGGCCGCGCGCACCGACAGCGGCGCCAGCGGCTGCGGCAGGGCCGGCCCCTGCAGGCGGGTCAGCACGCCATTGGTCCACACCCCCTGGAGACCCGCCAGCAGGGGCAGGCGCCCGTCGCCCAGCAGGCGCAGCCAGAAGGGACCGGCCGGCAGGCTGGGGCAGCCGCTGCTCATGCCCGCGGGCAGATCCAGCAGGACCACGCCGCTGCGCAGCAGGCCCTCGGTGCCGTCCATCAGCACGCGATGGGCTTCGAGCTCGACCCAGTCGTCGCCGCACCAGGCCTGCCAGCGCAGGCGCGGCAGCGGGCGGCCCAGGGGCTCGCGCGCCGATTCGGAGCGCAGCTTGAACAGCAGGCTCAGCGTGCCCTGCGGCTGCTCGCCCTGCAGGCCGATCATCAGCTGGCCCATGGCCGGCCAGTGGGGCAGCACGGGGCGCGGGTCGGACTGGGGCAGGGCATGCAGGGCCTGGCTGCCGAAGGGCCAGAGGTAGCGCAGCTCGGTGCCGTCCGCCAGGGGCTCGCCGCTGCGGGCGGGGATGCGCTGCCTGGCGACGTAGTCCGCCTCGACAGCGGCCAGGGTGGGGGTCCAGGGCGCTTGCGGCAGGGGCGCGGGCTGCTTGAGCTTGCTGTTGAGGGTCAGGGTGCTGGTGAGCAGGCGCGGGTAGTCGGCATGGCCGAATGCATGGGGCGTGCCCGCGAGGGTCAGGCGGAAATAGCCGTGGCGGGTCAGCAGGCTGTAGTCGCGCACCGGGCCGGTGGCGGGCCGGTGCAGGCGCAGCAGGGGCGTGCCGTCGAAGTCCAGGGTCTGGTCCGCCAGGGGCTTGTTGCGGGGCGCGGCGGGGAACAGGCGCAGGCCCTGGCTGTCCGTCGGGCCCTGCCCGCCCTCGATGTCGCCGTCCCCGCCCACCTCGCGCCACCGGCCATCCGCCAGCACCGAGGCCTGCACGCGCAGTGCCTGGCTGTTCCAGGGCGCATCGGGGTAGCCGGCGTAGTGCTCGTCCCAGGCGCGGCGCGGCAGGCCCTGCCAGTGCAGGTGCAGCTGCAGGGATTGCAGCGGCTTCTGGACCAGCTCCGGGTGGCTGAACATCAGGTAGGAGCCGGGCTCTGGCAGGGGCCCGAAGGGCATGAAGGGCTTGCTGGGATCCAGGCGGCCCAGCTGGTTGTGCAGCTCCAGGGCCCGCAGCCCCTGCACCTGGACCTCCAGCTGCAGGGCCTCCAGGGGCAGCTGCTGCAGCAGGCTGCTGGCGAAGAGGCGCGAGCGGCTCTGCAGCTGCAGTTGCAGCACGGGCAGGGCGGGCCAGCCCTCGCCGTGCACCGCGGGCCGCGCGGCGCTGACGGCCGCTTGCTCCGAGCCCAGCAGCAGGCACAGCAGGAAGCCCGCGGCCGGCGGCTGCGCCGTGCCGGCTGGCTCTGCCGGCCGGGCGCCCGGCGCGCTGTGGGCCAGGGACCCGTGAATGGCGAAGACCTCGTCCACGGCCATCCAGCCCTCGGCGCCGCTGAGGGCCGCGGACCAGGCGCCGCGGAACACCCGGTCGAAGACCAGGGAGCGTTCCAGCGGGCGCTCCGAGTAGAGCAGGGACAGCGGGTCGTCCACGTCGACCTGCTGGCCGGGCTCGGGCACGTAGTCCGCCAGCACCTGCGCGGCATGGCCGCGCAGCAGGCCCAGGGCGTCCATGGGCAGATCGGCCGTGGTGGCGCAGAGCCAGACGGCGAAGAGCCGGCCCAGCCAGGGCGTCAGCGTCTCCGGGCTCTGCGCATGCAGGCAGCGGGCCAGCAGGTACTGCAGCCAGGGGGCGCCCTGCAGGCCGGGGGCCTCGTCCGTCAGGCGCTGCAGCAGCAGGCGCCAGTGCGCCTGATCCGGCGCCTCGCCCGGTGGCTGCCAGCCCTCCTGGCGCTCGCGCTGAACCAGGTACTGGCAGGCCGCCACCGAGGGCGGCGGGCCGCCGTCGGCAAAGCCTTCCGGCACGCGCAGGTGCAGGTGCAGCTGGATGCGGCGCTGGCCCTCGCGCAGCTGCAGCAGCGGGCTGGCCAGGGCCAGGCCCTGGCGCGCCGGCCGGCTGTCGCTGCCACCGCCCAGCGGCGGGCGGGCCTTGGGGTCGACGTCCGCCAGGCTGTCGGCGGCCGGCGTCTCGCCTTGCCAGGCCAGCGTGCCGGTGGCGTAGCCGTAGTCGCGCTCGGGCGAGATGTCGGGATCGCGGGGCTGGTAGAGGCTCAGCAGATGGCTCACCCGCAGCGGGCTCAGCCACAGCTCGTGCAGGGACTCCACGCTGCGGCTGACGCCGTCCTGGCTCGCGACGAAGCGGGTGCCGGCGGGCAGCTGCACCGGGCGCCGGGCATGGGGCTGGCGTTCCAGCAGCAGATGCACCAGGGCCGGCACCTCGGGCTCGCGGCCCAGGCCCAGGCGATGGGCGTAGTAGTAGTGCGTCAGGCGTTCGTTGAAGCGGTCCAGCGGCTCGCGGCTGAGCTGCAGCAGCTGGGTCTGGGCCAGCAGCAGGCCGATGGAAGGCTCGTGCCACTGCGTGCGCAGGCTGCCGGGCAGGGCCTTCTGGGCGGCGACCTGCAGGCCGGCCAGCACGCGGCACATCGACAGCCACAGCAGCCGGTGCTCGCGCAGGCCGGCGGGGCGCGTGGGGGTGTCCGTGCCGCTCGCCTGAAGGCCCCAGTGCGGATGCCAGGCGCGCGCGGCCTCCTCCGGCGTCAGCAGGCCGCGCAGCTGCGGGGCCAGCACGCCTGCCAGGCGGTCCTGCAGCAAGCGGGCGACGGCATGCAGCGGGTCGTCCGCCGGCACGCCGGGTTCGTCCAGGCAGGCCAGCAGGCGGCTGTGCCAGCGGTTGAGTGCCTGGGCCAGGGCCAGGCACTGGCGGCGCTGCTGGGCGGGGGCGAGGGTGTCCAGCTGCAGGGCCTGGGCCTGCCACTGGGCCACCGGCAGGGCCGAGAGCTCGGCCAGCAGCAGGCTCAGGTCCTGTTCCAGCAGGTCGGACCAGCGCCCGCCAGGCAGGCCGCGCAGGGTGATGAAGTCCAGCTGTCGCGACCACTGCAGCAGCTGGCGCAGGCGCTGGGCCAGGCTCAGCTCGTCCGGGCGGAAATGGCCGGGCAGCAGCGCGGGGCTGAGGCGGGTGTCCTGTTGCGAGCCGGTGTACATGCGGTGCCTTCCTGCTCAGCCGGCCTGGACCGGGTGGCTGGCCTGGTCCAGGTAGAGCGGGTAGACCATGTTGTGCCGGGTGTTGGTGGTGCGCACGCGGTAGGACAGGTCGATCTCGATGCGAGCCCAGTCCTCGGGCGAGACGCGCGCCTCCAGCGCCTCGACCTCGATGCGCGGCTCGAAGTACATGATGGCCAGGCGCAGCATGCTGCACAGCTCGTTGAGCGTCTGCGGCGTGGCCTGCTCGAAGACGAACTGGTGCAGCAGCGTTCCGTAGGCATGCTGCATGACCCGCTCGCCGCGGCGCGTGCCGAAGAGGATGCGCAGGCTCTCCTCGATGTCCGGCACGTCCTCGCACAGCACCAGGCGCTGGTCCGCATCGAAGCGCGGGGGGAAGCTCCAGCCTCGGCCAAGAATGCTCATGTCATCCACCAATCAGGACAGTGGGCAGGCCGAGCACGATGCTGCCGCCGTGCGCCGTGGGATCGCCGATGCGTGCGGCCGGCTTCTTGCCGATCATCACGGTGGTCGAGCCCATCACGATGGTGTCGGGCGGGCCCACGCAGACGGCGTTGTCCCCGACCACGGCGGCCGGGATCATGCCGATCAGCACGGTGGGCACGCCCGGCCCGACGATGGGGCCGCCCACGTGCGGGATGGGCGGCAGCCCGGGCGTCTGCATGGGGCAGGTGTGGAGGTCGGTGAGGCGGGCTGCAGGGGGCATGGCGGGCCTCTCAATTGATCATGACCAGCGCACCCTTGACGGTGGTCTGGCCGGACGCGGAGAGTTCGGCGCTGGCGGCGCCCTTGGCGGTGAAGCCGATCTGGGCCTCGGCGCTGACGTTGAGCCCCTTGGCGCTGTAGTCGGCCGTGGCGCTCCAGCTGATCTTGGCGGTGGCGTCGCCCTGGATGTTGGCCTGGGCCGTCATCTTGATGTCCTTGATGCTGTCCAGGGTGATGCCGTTCTGGTCCAGGGTGATGCTGTTGCCGTTCTGGTCCTTCAGCACGCACTGCTTGCCTTCGTCGTCCAGGATCAGCGTGTTCTTCGAGGCGGTCTCGATGGTGATGGACTTCTTCTCCTCGTCGAAGATCAGCCGGTGCTTGTAGCGGGTGACCACGGCCTTGGTGTTGTTCTCGGCGGCCAGCTCGTAGGGCGGCATGCGGCTGCTGGAGTAGAGGCTGCCCAGCACCACGGGGTGGGTGGGGTCGTCGTTGAAGAAGCCGACGATGACCTCGTCGTCCACTTCGGGCAGGAAGAAGCTGCCGAAGCCGTTGGAGGCATGGAACTGGGCCAGGCGGGCCCAGATGGTGGGGGTGTCGGCCATCAGGGCCGGCAGGGAGATCTGGATGCGCTGCTGGCCCTCCGGGTCGGCGTCGAGCTTGACGACCTTGCCGATGTGCAGGCCGCGCACGCCCGGCAGCAGGCCGGCGTTGGCGGGGGCCTTGATGTCGGGGCGCTGCATCTGCCAGTCAGGCGGCATGCCGAACTCGGCGTGGCTGATCCAGTTGCCGTCGCTGATCTCGTGCTGGACGGCGCTGAGGTAGCAGTTGCCGTTGAAGCGCGCGCTCACGCCCTTGAGCTCCAGCACGGTGCCAGGTCTTGCCAGCGCATTGCCCTGGAAGCTCAGCTGGCCGCGGTGGCGGGCGAGCGCGGCCTTGAGCTGGGTGGACTTGGCCCAGGCGTCCAGCACGTCCTTGGTCTGCGGGGCGCAGCTCTGCAGGGCGACGGTGGCGGGCGAGGCCACGCCGGCCAGGGCGCTGCCGTCCAGGTTGCCCTGGCCGGCGTCCGCACCCGGGCTCTCGCTGCTGCCTTGCAGCAGGGCCTGGCTCTCCAGGCTCCAGCTGGAGGCCTGCACGGCGGTCCACTGGCTGCGGGCGTCGATGTCGGCGCTGAAGTCGATGAGGTCGGCGCCCCAGGTCACCTGAAGCGTCGGAGCGGCGCTGAGCGCGGGCGCCTTGACGACCAGCTTGCCGTCCTCGCACTGCAGCACCAGGCCCATCAGCTCGGCGCGGGCCAGCATGAAGTCCCAGTCGCTGCAGTAGTGCTGGGCCAGCATCTTGTGCTGGGCCGAGGTGGCGTCCACCTCGGCGCCGAGGCCGTGGGCCGAGATCAGACTCTGGATGATGGCGCTGTCGGTCTGGTCGACGTAGTGCGCGCTGCGCCGGCCCAGGGTCATCTTGCAGGCGGCATGGCGGCATTCCAGCTCGAGGCGGCTGTCGTTCTCGCCGAAGATGCGGAAGCCGTGGCGCACGAGCAGGCCGCTGAAGATGGGCTGCTCCTCGTCGCCATAGCCGGCGCTGATGCTGATCAGCGCGCCGGGCTTGAAGAGATTGCCCTCGCTGAGCGGGGCGATGCCCTGGGGCATGTCGCCGTCCTGGATCACCAGGCGGGCCCAGGACACGCTGTTGAGCGCATGGCGCACCGTCAGCGAGATGAGGGGCAGCACCGCCTGCGGCGCGCCGTCGCAGCTCACGGTGACCCGCACCGGGCCGTCGCTGTTGAGGGCAGGGGACTGCGGCATGGTGTCAGCTCAGCGGAGGGAAATGCAGGCGCAGGCCGGCGGGCAGGCGGCGGAACTCGCGCAGGCCGTTGAAAGCCGCCACCTCGGGGTAGTAGCGGGCGTCGCCATAGATGCGCAGGCACAGCAGGGGCAGGGTGTCGCCGTCCACGACCAGCACGCTGTGGCTCAGGTCGGGCGAGGAGCGGTTGGCCTCCAGATTGGCCTGCGAGTTGCTGGCGAAGCCCATGAAGCTCATCTCGCAGTGCGCGCGCAGCGGCGCGCCGCTGGGCTTGAAGAGGGTGTACTGCGTGCTGAAGGACTGCAGCCGGCCGTTGAAGATCAGCGTGCCCCAGGCCACCTGCACATGGTTGGGCTCGTGCGCGCTGCTGTCGTAGTTGTAGACGATGCGGCACAGCTGCTCGAGCTGGGTCACCACCTCCACCACCGGGCCCTCGCCGCCCACGGCGCCGGTGCCGTCCAGCACCAGGCTGAAGCTGATGGAGTCGGGCTCCACGGCGCTGAAGCGCATGCGGTTGCGGTTCTGCCCCTGCGTGCGGCGCTTGTTGTAGCGGATCTCACGCGAATGGGTGAACTCGGCCGGGTTGATCTGGACCTTGAAGCGCTTGCCGGTATCCGGCGTGGGCGGATCGCTGTTGGGCACCAGCTGGGTGATGGTGAGGGGCTGCTTGCTCATGGTCAGCGCTCGCGTTGCTGGCGCAGGGCGTCCTGGAACCACTGGCGGCAGGCCGCCAGGATCTCCTGCTTGAGCAGCTCGGCATCCAGGGCGCTGGCCTCGGCGTCGCCGCGCGCGCGGGCCTGGCTGTCGCCGGATCCCTCGATGTCGTCGTCCTCGTCGGCCACCGTGGCCTTCAGCACCAGTTGACGGACTTCCAGGCTCATGACGGGGTCACCAGGCTCTGGTAGGCCAGCTCGATTTCCTCGATGGCCACCTCGTTGCGTTGCGACTCGAAGGCGTTGATGGTCCAGCGAATCGGGTAGGCCTTGCTGCAGGTCCAGACCATCAGCGGATTCAGCTCGGCGTCCATCAGCTGCACCTGCACGTCATTGAGGACCAGGGGAATGGAGAGGCCGGGCTCCAGGCTGTCCTTGCACCAGCGCACGAAGGGCGAGCCGCGGTCGACCAGGCCGCGCTTGAGCAGCAGCCGCCGCGCCCGGGCCTGCTTGGGCAGCTGCAGCACGAAGCGGTTCTCGCCGCCGTCGGTCACGTCCTCCGTCTCCAGGCTGTGCTCCAGCCCGGAGACTTCCTGGAAGGAGGTCAGGACCGGGCTGGCGCTGCTGCCTGAACGGGAGAATCCCACCCGGAAGGCGAAGGCCGCCGGCATCTCGGCCGGCGGAGCGTCGGCCATGAAGTTCGGCGAGCCCTGCATCCAGGCGGGAAGTGCCACGGGCATGGTGTCCTCAGGCGTTGGCGATGGTGAGGCCCTCGTGGACGATCTCGATCGTCTCGACGGCCACCTCGTTGCCCTCGGACTTGAGGTCCGTGCCCGTGATCTTGCTGGGCCAGGCATTGGTCAGCGTCCACACCATGGTGGGCTTGCCTTCCTCGTCCAGCAGGCTGATCGTGACCGGCACGCGCTTGATGGTGTTCATCTTGATCTGGTTGAACCACTCCCAGAACTTGTTGTCCGACTTGAACACGCCCTTCTTCATGGTCACGTTGCCGTACTTCTTGAGGCCCGGCATCTTGATCGCCGAGAAGACGGGGCTGTCGCCATGCCGGTACTCGATGGGCTGGGCCTCCACGTCCAGCCCCGAGATCTCCTCGAAGGACAGCACAGCGGAATCCCACTTCACCTGGAAATAGAACTTGGGCAAGGGCCACACATTGGTGGATTGCTTGGAACCGTCATCAGCCATTTCTTTGCTCCATTGCTTGTTGCCTTGGGGGCAGGGGGGCTAGCGCACCGCCCTGCGGCCAGTCGAATGCCGTCCGGTCAGGACTTGGGCATCTGCTGCTGGAAGGTGATCTCGATGAACTCGGCGGGGCGCACCATGGCCACCAGCACGGTGACGCGCAGGATGCCTTCCAGCACGTCGTCGGGCGTCATGGTTTCGCCCAGGCCCACATGGACGCTGAAGGCGTCCTCGGGCACGGCGCCCATCAGGCCGCCGCGCTTCCACACGCTCGTGAGGAAGTTGCTGATCATGCTCTTGATGGTCACCCAGGTATTGGCCACATTGGGCTCGAAGACCAGGGCCTTGGCCGCCAGACGGCAGGACTCCTCCAGCATGATCATGGTGCGGCGCACGTTGATGTAGCGCCAGTCCAGGCTGTTGCCGTCCAGGGTGCGGGCGCCCCAGACCAGCACGCCCTCGCCGATGAAGCTGCGGATGGCGTTGATGGACTTGCCCTGCGCGGTGACGTTGAGGTCCTCCTGCTGCTCGGCCGAGATGCTCACGCAGGGCGAGATCACGCCGGCCAGGCTCACGTTGGCCGGGGCCTTCCAGACGCCGCGGGTGTTGTCCACCATGGTGTAGACACCGGCCATGGCGCTGCTGGGCGGCATGACGTTGAGGTGGCGGCGGGACTCGGTCAGCACCGTGTTGAAGACCGAGCTGTGGCGGCTCAGGGTCTTGTTGAGCAGGGCCTTGCGGGCCAGGATGCCGGCGCTGAGCTCATCGGGCGTCAGCGGCTTGGCATTGGGGCGCTTGGCGGCCTCGTCGGTGACCATCTTGGCGAAGTCGCCGTTGAGCTCGTCGATGGCATCGTTGAGCGCGCGGGTCTGGGCGCTGACGCCGTCGGGCAGAGGCGTCGGGATGCGCAGCTCGGCGCGGATCAGGGTCTTGAGCAGGTCGATGCTGTCGGCCGAGAGGTTCTCGAAGCTGAGGTCCTTCTCGCCGACCACCGTGGTGTTGAGCCAGGGGTAGTAGGCCGCGGCGAAGTCCAGGAAGTTGATGCCCAGGTTGTCGCGGAACTTGCCCACCGGGTTGTCGTCGTTCAGCGCCTTGTAGCCGTTGTAGACGTCCAGGATGGCGATGCGGTTGCGCATGCGGTTGCCGCAATGCTGCAGCATGGCCTGCTGCAGGTCCGTGCACTGCTCTTCCTTGAGCTTCACGGCCTCGGGCACCAGGAGCATGGTGGGCTCCTGCTCCTTCAGCAGCTCGTCGATGCCCAGCTTGAAGCGGTCCGGATCCAGCTCCTGCTTGTAGGTGCCCACCGAGACGATGTAGCAGGGCCCGCCGCCGTTCTGGTAGAAGTGGCGCAGGGCCTGGTAGAGGCTGTAGCTGCCGCCGTCCGGACCGTCCAGCTGGGTCATGCGGTAGCCCTTCTTGCTGGCAGGATCATCCGCCGCGGTCTGGGCCATGAAGTCGGGCTGGTCCGCCGCCTCCTCCAGCTTGAAGACGGGCTTGGGCGGGCCGCCGAAGAACTGGTGGTACTCGGCCATGGAGCTGATGCGCCAGGGCGTCAGGGCCAGGGGCTTGTTGCGGTTGTCCGCGAACTCGGTGTGGCCCACGAAGGCCGGGACCGCGGTCGCGACTTCGACCACGGAGTTGGGAAAGGCGTTCTTCTCGACGATGTAAACGCCTGGCGTCTTCATAACGGCCATAGGGCTCTCCTAGGGGTGAACAAAGATCTCGCTCACTGGCCGCGTGCGACCATGGCGCTTCTCGAGGATCAGGCCGCGCGGGGCGGCCAGGGGCAGACGGGCCTGCAGCACGCGCTCGCGGCGTCCTGCCAGGTCCTTCAACACCAGGTGCTGGGGGCCTTTGGCTCCCAGGGGCCAGCGGCGGCGCGAGCGGAAGACCCAGGCCATGCGGCCATCGGGCAGCTGCTCGTCCTCGTCGCGGCGGAAGGCATCGGGCTGGCCCGCCATCTCCAGGGCGGGCTGTGCGGCGTCCCAGTTGCCCAGCAGCAGGTACTTCCAGGTGCACAGCCGGGCCTTGAGTTCGATGGACAGCTCCGGTGCTGCAGGCAGCTGCCCGGTCGGCGCGTCGGCCAACGGCGCGGCCAGCACGGGCACGCTGAGCTCGCGCGGGGCGCGGCGGTCGGTGTAGAGCGCGTAGTCGGGATCGGCGGCCTCCAGCTGCCAGCGCAGCTGGCGCGGGCTGCCGTCCGACTGCAGGCGCTCGGACCACAGCAGGGCCAGGCGCTCGGCGGGCACGTGCAGCCACAGCTCGCTGCCGTCGCAGCGCTCGACCAGCTGATGGCGGGCGATGAAGGCCTGCGTGTCAGCGCTGGCCCGCAGGCGCAGCCGTCGCGGGCGGCCGTCGGAAAAGTAGGTGTGGCGCAGGCGCAGCACCAGGATGGGCTGCCAGCTCATCAGGCGCACCGTCATGACAGCCCCCGGATCGCTCGCGGGTCGAGCTGCGCAATGGGCGTCTCGCGACCCTGGATGTGCTGGCCTGCAATGCTCACCATGCGGATGCGGTACAGCACCGAGGGCAGGTAGCGGCCGCTGTGGATGCCCCAGAGGCTGTGCATCTCGGCGCTGCTGAGGTTCTCGATGTTGATCACCAGCTTGTCCAGGCGCGGGTCCAGCGCGGGCGTGTTCTGGTGGTCCAGCACGGGCCGCTCATGGAAGAAGTGGATGGCCCCGGACAGGAACTTCAGCGCCTCCGGGTAGTTGCTGCCGCTGAAGTTGGCGGCGCACATCATCAGCAGGTTCAGGAAGACGGGCTCGGCGCCGCGCAGCTGGGCCTGGGCGTTGAGCCCCATGCCGATGGCGCGGTGCGCGTAGGCGTCCTGCTCCACGCCGACCAGGAACAGCACCAGCTTGTTGGCGATCAGCGGCACCAGGGTGCCGTTCTGCTCGAGCAGGTTGGACAGGACGGCCAGGTCCTCGTTCACCTGGAAGCGATGGCGCAGGTGGACGTTCAGCTGGCTGGTGATCTGGGTCAGGGCGGCGTCGATCATGGCGTGTCACGGAGACAGGTCGCAAGACTAGGTGCCAGGTCTTGCGCCGGCCATCGGCAGCACGCGGAATCTGTCTAGGACATTTGCTGAGGGGCTCGGGCGGGTGCCGAGCCGGGGTGCACGCGGGTGTCAGATCGGGCGCCAGCCGGGGCGCAAACGCAGACACCCCGGTCGCCGTGAAGCGAGCGGGGTGCGATGAAGAGGGTGGGGATCGGAGGGCGGCGCAGGACGGGCCGGCTCAGTGCCCGGCGCCCTGGCGGCTGCGGTGCACGTCCAGGCTGCTGATGCCCTCGCGCAGCGCAAAGCGCGTGAGCTCGGCGATGCCGTGGATCTGCAGCTTGGCAAAGACATTCTCGCGATGCGTGGCCACCGTCTTGGCGCTGAGGTGCAGCTGGCTGGCGATCTCCTGGGCGCTGTAGCCCTCGGACAGCAGCTGCACCATCTGGCGCTCGCGCGGGGTCAGGCGGTGGCTGTCGCGCGAGGGCGCGGCCTGCGGCTGCAACAGCGCGCCCATCAGCTCGCCGCTGACGAAGACCTGGCCCAGCATCACATTGCGCACGCCGCGCGCCAGCTCCTCGTAGGAGTTGTGCTTGAGCAGGTAGCCGCGGGCGCCGGCGTCCAGGACCTGGCGCACCTGCGGCGCGTCCGCCTGCACCGACAGCGCGATGCAGCGAGGCCCCCAGGCCTCCTTGTGCATGTGCTGGATGGCTTCCAGTCCGTTGAGGCCGGGCATGCAGAGGTCGACCAGGGCCACGTCAGGCAGGAGTTCCCGGCAGTGGCGCATCAGCTCCATGCCGTCGCGGGCCTGGGCGAGCACGCAGATGTCCGGCTCCCGCTCCAGCAGGGCCACCAGGCCTTCGCGCACGAGTTTGTGGTCGTCGGCGATCACGAGGCGAATGGACGTCATGCGGCACTCCTGCGAGTCGGCCAGAGGATGGCGGCATGGACGCGGTCGTTCTGGCGCTGCCACAGCAGCTGGGCATCGACGGTGGCCAGCTGCTCGCGCACCAGGCTCAGGCCCCGGCCGCCACTGCCTACGGTCTCGAGCTGGTCATGCAGCGCCGCGCCGCGCGAGGCGGTGTTGGTGACGCTGATGCGCAGTTGGCGATGGCCGCCGACCAGGCGCAGCCGCGCCGAGGAGGGCTGGCCGTGCTGGCAGGCGTTGATGAGCAGGCCCTGACTGGCGCTCAGCAAGGTCTGCGCGGTGGCGGGCGGCAGCTGCTCGGTATGGCCCAGGGCACTGAAGCCGAGCTGCTGCTGATGCTGGTCCGCCAGGGCCTGCACGCTGCGGTGCAGGCCGGCGGCCAGGTCGGCGAAGCCGGCGAGGGCGGTCGGCTCGGCCGGGCTGCGCACTTGCTCGATCAGGCGGCGGCAGGCCTGCAGGGCTTCCATCATGCGGGCCTCGGCCTTGTGCAGGGGGTCCGCCTCGGGGAGCTCGCGCCGGGCCTGCGCCAGATGTACCAGGCCCAGGGACAGGAGCTGGCACAGCTCGTCATGCAGGACGCGCGCCAGCTGCAAGGGAGGAGCCGCCGAAGGCAGGCGCCAGGGCGCCAGGCCGGTGTTGAGGAGTGATCTGCCGGCGTGACCCTTGCGGGGGCTGTTCATGGGGAAGGACCTCATTGCCAAGAAGTTGCTGGAAGGCAGGTCGGCCGGCCTGGTGGGGCGTCCGGGCAACAGGGGCGCCCAGGCATGCCGTTTGCCGCAGCAGATTAGGTGGTCGTTTCAAAGAGGGTCAAGCTGTAAGAACTCGCAAGCTAGGGGGTTTCCGGCATCACTTCGGTAGCGGGCCCCGAGGGCGACCAGACAGCAGCAGCGAGTGCGCCGCAGACGATCCCGAAGGGCCGCTAACATGGGCCGATGCCGTCCTCTCACACCTCCTGCCGCCGCCCCGCAGCGCCTGCACCGTTCCTGAAGAAGGCCTGCCTGGCCCTGGTGCCGGGTCTTGCCCTGCTCCTCGTTGCGGGGCCGAGCGGTGCCGCCGAGCGCCTGGAACCCGAGCCCGGGCTGGCGGCCCGGGCGCCCGCCACGGCGGCCTCCGGTGCCCAGCTGGCGCTGCAGCAGGGCCTGCTGGGCGTGCGCTGGCGGGTGAAGGAGCTGCTGGGGGCGCCCCTGGGGCCGGCAGCTGGCGGGGCACGTGCGCCCCACCTCGAGTTCGACGCCACGCACCTGCGCCTGTCCGGCAGTGGCGGCTGCAACCGGCTGATGGGCAGCGTGGCGCTGGAAGGGCAGCGCATCCTGTTCAAGCGCGTGATCACCACCATGATGAGCTGCCCCCAGGGCATGGCGCAGGAGCGCTCCCTGATCGAGGCCCTGGGCCAGGTGCAGCGCTGGCATCTGGAGGATCGCACCCTCATGCTCCTGAACTGGCAGCAGCAGGTCCTGGTCAAGCTGGTGCGCGAGTGAGCGTCAGGCGAGCAAGCCTCAACTGCAAGGCTTGTAAGCGCTTGTGAAAGCCGGTCCACCGGCGGCGTGCGGCGGGCGTTGGACGGGCACAATGGAGGCCCCTATGCAGATCCTTTTGCAGATTCGATCCACCGCCCGATCCCTCGCCCGGTCCGCCGCCGGGGTCTGCGCCGCCGCGCTGCTGGGGCTGGCCTCTCAGGCACAGGCCGCCGATGTCGGCCTCTCGCTGAGCGTTGTGCAGCCCGGCGTCTATGGCCGGATCGACATCGGCCCGCAGTACCGACCGGACGTCGTCTATGCCGAGCCCGTCTGGATCCAGCGTCCGCGTCACGTCTACCGCGCACCGCCCCCCATCTATCTGTATGCGCCGCCCCACCATGTGCGCGACTGGGGCCGCTACTGCGGCGGCTACGGTGCCTGCGGCCGGCCGGTGCTGTTCATCGAGGAGCGCTGGGTGCGTGACTGGCATGACCATCGCGGCTGGGAACACGATCACGGCCGGGGTCACGGTCACGGGCATGGTCATGGCCACCGCCGGGACCGCGACTGGGACCGTGGCGACGACCGCTACGCACCCCAGCGCGGCCGCCGCGACTGAGCGCGGGGCGAATGCCCGCTCCCGGGGCTTGGCCGTGCGCGGCAGCACCCGGATGCCGCAGCTGACACAATGGCGGCATGAGCGAGATCCTGTCGACCCAGCGCGAGCCCCAGACCCCGGCCGCCGCGCCCTCCCACGAGGGCTTCGAACGCGTGCGTGACGCACTGCAGCAGTTGTCCCATGAGCACCCGCCGCGCTGGCTGGAGGTGGCCGCCCGCACGGCGCAGGAAGCGGCGGACGCCCTGGGCGTGAGCCTGGGCCAGATCGCCAAGAGCGTGGTCTTTCGCCGCCGCACCGACGAATCCGCCGTGCTGGTGATCGCCGCTGGCGACCGCCGGGTGGACGAGAAGAAGCTCCAGCTCCACACCGGCCCGCTGGGCCGTGCCGATGCCGACTTCGTCAAGGCGCGCACCGGCTTTTCCATCGGTGGCGTCTCGCCCCTGGGATTCGCCCCTGCGGCCGGCCTGCCGATGCCGCTGCTCTTCATCGACGCCTCCCTGTTCCGCTTCGATCGCATCTGGGCCGCGGCCGGGCATCCCAACGGCGTCTTCCCCATGACGCCCCAGCAGCTGCAGCAGCTCACCGGCGCCGCCGTCATCGAGGTGGTGCAATGAGCGCGCTGCCCCTGACCCCGCCGCCTGTGCCCCGCGTGGCCTCGCCCTGCACCAATGTCTGCCGCATCCACCAGCCGACCGGCTGGTGCGAGGGCTGCGCCCGCAGCATCCCCGAGATCACCGTCTGGTCCAAGGCGGATGACGCGACGCGCCTGGAGATCCTCGCCCGCCTGCCGGAGCGTCGCCAGCAGCTGGTCGAGCAGGGCATCTTCACCGCGGCGGAGCCCAGTGTCTGAAGCCCCCCGGCGGGGACGCGAACCAGGAGTCCGGCATGCGCCATCTGCGCTTCTATTTCGACCCCATCTCGCCCTATGCGGCCCTGGCCTTCGCCCGGCTGCCGGAGGTTCTTGAGGGGCTCAATGTGGTGGTGGACTACGTGCCCGTGCTCTTCGCCGGCTTCCTCAAGGCCCATGGCCACAAGGGGCCGGCCGAGATCCCGGGCAAGCGCAGCTGGACCTACCGCCAGGTGCTCTGGGAGGCCCATCGCCTGGGTCTGCCCCTGCAGCTGCCGGTGCACCATCCCTTCAATCCCCTGGCGCTGCTGCGCCTGTGCTGGGCCGCCGCGCCGGCGGGCCGCACGCCCTCGCGCTGGGTCGTGGAGCAGGTCTTCCGCCATGTCTGGGAGGGAGGCGGCGATCCGCTGGATCCCCAGCGCCTGCAGGCCCTGCAGACGCTGCTCGCGCCGCCCCTGGATCCCTCGTCCGACGAGGTCAAGTCGCGCCTGCGCCAGGCGACCGACGCCGCCGTGGCCGCCGGCCTCTTCGGCGTGCCCACCGTGCTGGTGGAGGGCGAGCTGTTCTGGGGCCTGGACGGCCTGCCCCTGCTCTCGGCCTGGCTGCGCGGCGATCCCTGGTTCCAGCAGGGTGGCTGGGAGCAGGCCGCCCGCCTGCCTGTGGGGCAGGCCCGGCCCGGCAGCTGAGCCCGTCATTCCCGGGCGGAACGGGGGCAGGCAAGACCTGACCCCCATGCGGCGCGCCTCTCGGGGCTTTCCCCAGCGGACCCCGTCAATTTCTCCATGTGAAATTTCGCCTCCGGGTTGCAACGGGTTTCGTCAGCCAACGTTCAGGCTCGCGTCAGATCGAGGTCAGAGGAGGGGATCACAGTCGCCCCAAGGCTCACCGGGGTGGTGGACCTCAGACAAAGATCCAGGAGACTAAACATGGCGACTGCTTCCGCAGTGTCGACCAGCACGCCGATGACGGCTGAAGAGAAGAAGGTCATCTTCGCCTCTTCACTCGGCACGGTGTTCGAGTGGTACGACTTCTACCTTTACGGTTCGCTGGCAGCCATCATTGCCAAGCAGTTCTTCTCCGGCCTGGACCCGTCCGCGGCCTTCATCGCCTCGCTGCTGGCCTTTGCCGCCGGCTTCATCGTGCGCCCCTTCGGCGCCCTGGTGTTTGGGCGACTGGGCGACATGATCGGCCGCAAGTACACCTTCCTGGTCACCATCCTGATCATGGGCCTGTCGACCTTCATCGTCGGCGTGCTGCCCAGCTATGCCTCCATCGGCGCGGCCGCTCCGGTCATCCTGATCGGCCTGCGCATGCTGCAGGGCCTGGCCCTGGGCGGTGAGTACGGCGGTGCCGCCACCTATGTGGCCGAGCACGCCCCGCAAGGACGCCGCGGTGCCTACACCTCCTGGATCCAGACCACGGCGACCCTGGGCCTGTTCCTGTCGCTGATGGTGATCCTGGGCACCCGTACCGCCATCGGCGAGACCGCCTTCGCCGAGTGGGGCTGGCGCGTGCCGTTCATCGTCTCCATCCTGCTGCTGGCCATCAGCGTCTGGATCCGTCTGTCGATGAACGAATCGCCGGCCTTCCAGAAGATGAAGGCCGAGGGCAAGACCTCCAAGGCCCCGCTGTCCGAGTCCTTCGGCCAGTGGAAGAACCTGAAGATCGTGATGCTGGCGCTGTTCGGTCTCGTGGCCGGCCAGGGCGTGGTGTGGTACTCGGGCCAGTTCTACGCGCTGTTCTTCCTGACCAGCGTGCTGAAGGTGGACTCGGCCACGGCCAACATCCTGGTGGCGGTGTCCCTGATCATCGGCACCCCGTTCTTCGTGATCTTCGGCACCTTGTCCGACAAGATCGGCCGCAAGCCCATCATCATGGCGGGCCTGCTGCTGGCCATCGTGACCTACTTCCCGCTGTTCAAGGCCCTGACCGACGCCGCCAACCCGGATCTCGCCAAGGCCCAGGCCTCGGCCAAGATCACGCTGACCGTGGACCCGGCCACCTGCTCCTTCCAGGGCAGCCCGGTGGCACGTGAGGTGGACTTCACCAGCTCCTGCGACATCGCCAAGCGCGCCCTGGCCCAGTCCGCCGCCAGCTACGAGACCCTTCCCGGTCCGGCCGGCACCGTGGCCCAGGTCAAGGTGGGCGAGACCGTGGTCAACTCCCTGAACGCCACCAAGGCCACCGAGCACAAGTTCGACGAGGCCAGCACCAAGGGCATCGCCGCCTTCAAGAAGGAGCTGGCCGATGCGCTGAAGGCCGCCGGCTACCCGTCCAAGGCTGACCCGGCCAAGGTCAACAAGCCGCTGGTCGTGGCCATCCTGACCGTGCTGGTGATCTACGTGACCATGGTCTACGGTCCGATCGCCGCCATGCTGGTGGAAATGTTCCCGACCCGCATCCGCTACACCTCGATGAGCCTGCCTTACCACATCGGCAACGGCTGGTTCGGCGGCCTGCTGCCCTCCATCACCTTCGCGATGGTGGCGCAGAACGGCAACATCTATCACGGCCTCTGGTACCCCATCGGCGTGGCCGCGATGAGCTTCGTGATCGGCATGCTCTTCGTCCGGGAGACCAAGGACGTGGATATCTACGCCCGCGACTGAGCCGGGTGACGCGAGGGGATCCCCCTCCTCAGGAGAAGGCGGCCCTCGGGCCGCCTTTTTCATGAGTGCCAGGTCTTGCCCGGCCGCCGGGGCTGCCATCGGGGCGCTTGATATTGATCAAGACTTCACGGATTGACCGCTCTTTTTCACGCCGGGGCCCGGCTTGACCGCCGCACCTGCGGGGAGTGGCGGGCTGGCGTGCGGCGGCGCAGTATGCTTGCGTCCATGAGCGAAGAGAAGCATGTCCCGCGCGCCGAGCAGCGCCGCCTGCAGATGGCCGATATCGCGCGCCTGGCCGGCGTGTCGGTGTCCACCGTGTCCCGAGCCCTCAACGGCAGCACGCTGGTGAACCCTGAGACCCGCCAGCGCGTCGCGGACCTGGCCCGCTCGCTCAACTACTCGATCAACCTCAGCGCGCAGAACCTGCGACTGCAGAAGAACCGCACGATCGCCGTGGTCGTGCCCTACGACGCCGACTCGCGCCAGCACATCTCCGACCCCTTCTTCCTGTCCATCGTCGGTGCCATCGCCGACGCGCTGACCGACCGCGGCTACGACATGCTGCTGCAGCGCGTGGATGCCGAGCACCTGGACCAGGCCGCGCATGCGGTGGACTCCGGCAAGGCTGCCGGCCTGCTGATCATCGGCCAGTGGCGGCACCACGACCAGCTCAACGAGTTGGCCGCGCGCAAGCTGCCCGTGGTGGTCTGGGGGGCGCAGCTGCCGCAGCAGCTCTACTGCAGCGTGGGCGGGGACAACGTCCTGGGCGGCCGTCTGGCCACCGAGCACATGCTGAGTCTGGGCCGCCGCCGCATCGCCTTCCTGGGCGACGCCGAGCTGCCCGAGGTCATGCACCGCCGCGAAGGCTACTGGCAGGCGCTGCGCGCCGCCGGCCTGGCGCCCGATCCGGCGCTGGAGCTGCCGGCGCCCTTCGAGGTCAGCATGGCGCGCCAGCAGATGCTGGACTTCTTCGACGCCCACCGCGACATCAACGCCGTCGTCGCCTGCAGCGACCTGCTGGCGCTGCAGTCCCTGCAGGTGCTGCGCGCGCTGGGTCGCCGCGTCCCGGAGGAGGTGGCTGTCATGGGCTATGACGACATGCCCCTCGCGGCCTACAGCGATCCCCCGCTGTCCAGCGTGCACCAGCCGGTCTCCAAGGCCGGCGCCGAACTGGTCGAGGCCCTGCTGAAGATGCTGGAGGGCGAGCGCCTGGCACCCATCATGCTGCCGGTGCACCTGAGCCTGCGCGCGAGCGCGCCGGCACGCTGAGCGACCGAGGGGCCGCGCAGCGGTCCCTGCCGGGCCTGCCGGGAGGCAGGGGCTTCGGCTTGACGGAGGCTCGTGAGCGGGGTGCAGACCCGCAGACTTGAGGCGGTTCCGCATGACTGCCGTTGACCGGACTGGGTCATCAAAATAACCTCATAAGTGCGCGCCTTTCGGGCAACGGAAGGCACGGTGGCACGCCATGCCAGGCGTCGTCGGCCCGTCGATCTTCCGGTGCGCCGCACCTCCGATCATCCACATCAGGAAGCAGCCGATGTCTTGCCGTCCTTGACGCGCCATCATGCGCCGGTCCACCTGGTCGTCCGAGAAGGCGCTGGCCGCTCCCGGAGGATCCTCCAGCCTCGCCATGTCACTGGCGGCATCGGGGCTCCTGTGCATGCCCTCGGCCGCGGTGGCCGCCTGCACGGTCCCTGGCCTTTGGTCAGATGCCCACGGCGGAAATGCCAGCATTGCGCCCACGCTTGCGGGCACGATGAAGCTTCCCTACTGCGCAGCCACGCACCACCTGACGGTCACGCTGGTGGGCACAAGCGGCTTCAAGGGGGACGCTCGCTACGGCAGTGGCAGTGGCAGTGGCAGCGACTGCCAGGGCTTTGCCGAAACCCTCACCGTCGCCGCGGACTGCAAGTCGGCCGCAGGCAGCTACGTCAACGACGACGGCGGGACCGGGCCCGACACCTGGACCAGGACGGGCCCGACCCTCGCACTCAGCCGCGGCTCGCTCACCCGCATCACGGCGACCGGGACGCCCGCCGCGGGTGTCTTCAGCTTCACGACGCCGCTGCTGGCAGGTGCCAACATCGCCACGGTCGCGCGTGCCCATCACCTACCGCCTTTCCGGCGTTGGCAGCGGCCACCTCGGAAGCCAGGCCTTCCGTGATGCGGCTTTTGTCTTCACCGGGGGCGGCGACACCGACGCCATCGCGCCCATCGGCGGCGGCGTGCGGGTGAATCTGCTGCTGTCGCTGCAGGTGCAGGTGAGTGGGCATGGCGCAGCGCAGGGGCTCCACGCGGTCGATTTCTTTGTCAACAACACGTCAGGCGGCCTGGGCTTTCTGGATGAGCTCGCCGGGGACATCATCGATGTGCTGGGGCCTGGCATCGCGGCTTTCGACGGCGTCAGTGCGCTCGGCCCCCTGGCCGTGGACCTCGACTACCTGGCGCCGTTCTCGACGACGGCCGGCGAGTTCCTGCTGGCGCAGGGGGGGGCTCGCTGGCGTTCACGGCCCGGTTGGCGCCAGCCACGGTGCCGGCGCCGGCCTCGTCCTCGCTGACGGTCAGCGCCTTGCTGGCCCCGGCCTGGGTCCGGCAGCGCGGACGCCAGTCCACCGCCGCGACTCCGTACTTTGCTCATGGCCCGCAGGTCTTGTAAGGGCGCGGCGCGTACGCCGGTGCTGCAGGGGCAGGCGTGGCTTGGCGTGGCGGCCACTGGTCGCTGGTCGCTGGTCGCTGGTCGCTGGTCGCTGGTCGCTGGTCGCTGGTCGCTGGTCGCTGGTCGCTGGTCGCCGGTCGCCGGTCGCCGGTCGCCGGTCGCCGGTCGCCGGTCGCCGGTCGCCGGTCGCCGGTCGCCGGTCGCCGGTGACCCGTTCGCAGCATCGGCAGTCGCTCAACCTACAGAATGCAATGGATTGCATTATTGATGCACGTGCATTGCCTGTAGAGGGAATGTGCTTCATTAGAAAAGCAAACCATTCTCGTTTTTCCGTAGATGCAATCGATTGCAAAATAAGATGCATCACTCCACAATAGTGCCAGCGGTTCCCCATTGGTGCTTGACGCCTCCATATGGCGCAGGCGGGTGAACCGTCGCATGATCAGCGGCGCCACAGCCGCAGCCCCCGGGCACTCAGGAGACAAGATGCAGCACCGTTCACTTTCGCGCGCCCGCGGCTGGCGCCATGCCTCGCAGGCGGGCTTCCGCCTCCAGATCCTTTGCGCGGCCCTCGCCACCCTCGCCACCCTCGGCGCCGGAGCCCAGGCGCAGGAGGCCGCTCCGGCGGCCGCTGCCAGCGATGGCCTCAAGCTGGACCAGGTCGTGCTGACCGGCAGCTCCACCCAGGTCTCCAAGATGAAGCAGAGCCTCTCGGTGTCCAGCATCGATGCCGAGCAGATGGGCAAGATCGGCGCGACGAATGCGGCGGAGCTGCTGCGCTCGGTGCCGGGCCTGCGCTCGGAGTCGTCCGGCGGCGAGGGCAATGCCAACATCACCGTGCGCGGCGTGCCGCTCTCGGCGGGCGGCTCGCGCTATGTGCAGATGCAGGAGGACGGCCTGCCCGTGCTGCTGTTCGGCGACATCGCCTTCGGCACCGCAGACCAGTTCCTGCGCGCTGACTACAACGTCGAACGCCTTGAGGTCGTGCGCGGCGGCTCGGCCTCTACGCTCGCCAGCAATTCGCCTGGCGGCCTGATCAACTTCATCAGCAAGACCGGCCAGGAGACGGGGGGCAGCCTGGGCCTCTCGGCCGGCCTGGGCAACCGCCTGTGGCGTGTCGATGCCGATTACGGCGCCAGCCTGGGCCAGGGCGCCAGCTTCCATGTGGGCGGCTACCAGCGTGTGGGCGAGGGCGGCCGGCCGACCGGCATGAACACCGAGAGCGGCGGCCAGATCAAGGCCAGCTTCACCAAGAAGTTCGACCAGGGCTTTCTCCGCCTGAGCCTCAAGGCCCTGGATGACAAGACCCCGTCCTTCATGCCCGTGCCGGTGACCGTCAGTGGCGGGCAGATCCATGAGATCGCCGGCATCGACCCGCGCAAGGCCTTCTTCATCACCCCGAGCCTGAGCCGCGACACCAGCTTCAACAAGGACGGCGGCTGGACCACCACCGCCACCCGCGACGGTCTGCACGTCAAGAGCACGGCCGTGGGGCTGGAAGCCGGCCTGGACCTCGGCGGCGGCCTGCGCCTGGACGAGAAGTTCCGCAAGAGCAGCAACAGCGGCCGCTTCCTGGCCCTGTTCCCCGCAGACAACGGCGGCAACGGCACGGCCAGCAGCTTCACCGGCACCCTGTTCAACACCTCGCTGGATGACCTGGGCAACACCTTCAACGACCTCAAGCTGACGAAGACCATCGCCTCAGGCGGCGGCAAGTTCAATGTCGTCGGCGGCCTGTTCTACGGCTCGCAGAACGTGGCCCAGACCTGGTTCTGGAACCAGTACCGCCTGAGCATGGACGGCAACAATGCCCAGGTGCTGGACGCCAACGGCAAGCCCTCCAGCGCGCCCATCGCCGAGGGGTGGACCACCTGGGGCGGCTGCTGCACGCGCAGCTTCGACGTGCAGTACACCCAGACCTCGCCCTACGCCGCGCTGACCTGGGAGCAGGGCCCGCTGAACCTGGACTTCAGCCTGCGCCGCGACGAGCAGAAGGCCAGCGGCTACAGCCTCTCCGGTGACAACGCCAACAAGCGCTGGGACGCCGCCAGCCAGAAGACGATCGACTACAAGGTGGCCCACACCAGCTACTCGCTGGGCGGCAACTACGCGCTGAGCAAGGACCTCTCCGTCTTCGCGCGTGCCAGCAACGGCGTGTCCTTCAGCGCCGACCGCCTGCTCTACGGCAACCCGCTGGACGGCTCGGTGCCGGTCGCGCTCAACGAGATCGACCAGCAGGAAGCCGGCGTGAAATGGCGCGGCGCCGGACTCAGCGTCTTCGCCACGCTCTTCAATGCCCGCACCAGCGAGAGCAACTACGAAGTCACCACCCAGAAGTTCACCGCCAACAAGTACAAGGCCAGCGGACTGGAGCTGGAAGCGGCCTACACCGTGGGCGAGCTGCGCCTCAGCGGCGGCGCCACCTTCACGCATGCCAGCATCTCCGACTCCAACGATGCCAGCACCGTGGGCAAGATGCCGCGCCGCCAGGCCCGCGTGGTCTGGCAGCTGAGCCCCAGCTACACCATGGGGCCGCTGGAGTTCGGGGCCTCGCTGGTGGGGTCGGGCAAGTCCTATGGCGATGACCAGAACACGATCACCCTGCCCGGCTACACCGTGGTCAACGCTTTCCTGAGCTACCAGCTCAACGGCAAGACCACGCTGTCCCTGCAGGCCAACAATCTGTTCAACGCCCTGGCCTACACCGAGATCGAGGGCGACGGCCACGCCGCCCGCGCGCTCAACGGCCGCAGCGTGCGCGCGACCCTGAAGTTCGACTTCTGAGCCCGGCCATGGATGCGCAACTGCAGTCCGGCGTGATGCTCGTCGGCGAGGCCCTCGTCGACGAGTTCGCCGAGCAGCCCGTGGCCGGCGGTGCGCCGCTCAATGTGGCGCGCTCGCTGGCGGCGCTGGGCTTGCCGGCCCTGCTGGTGTCCCGGCTGGGGCTCCAGCAGCGCCAGCTGCCTGGCACCGGCGCCAGCGGCGCCGATGCCGGCGCCCGTCTGGTGCTGGCCAGCATGCGGCGCTTTGCCCTGAGCGAGCAGGGGCTGCAGTTCGATGCGCACCATGCCACGGGGCGGGTGTCGGTGGTGGAGGAGGGCGGCTCTCACGCCTTCCTCATCCACCCCCAGGCGGCCTGGGACCATCTGGACGAGCTGCCGGCCCAGGCCCTGCTCCACAGCCAGGCGCCGGCCGTCCTGTACTTCGGCAGCCTGGCGCAGCGCGCCCCGGCCTCGCGGCTGACCATCCAGGGCCTGCTGCGCACGGCCAAGGCGCGCGGCTGCCTGCGCTACCTGGACCTCAACCTGCGCGAAGGACAGGTGAGCCTGGATGTGATCGCCGAGAGCCTGGCTGAGGCCGACTGGCTCAAGCTCAACGACGCCGAGCTGGCCCAGCTGCAGCGCTGCTTCGGCACGGGGACGCTGGACCCGCTGCAGCCGGCCGCGCAGCTGCAGCGGCCCGTCGCGGCCCTGCTGCGGCGCTTCGGCGTGCAGCGCCTGATTCTGACCCGCGGCGCCGCCGGCTATGCCTGCTTCGGCGCGGACGGCACGCTGCTGGCCGAAGGGCCGGGCAGGCAAGACCTGACCCTGGTCGACACGGTGGGCGCAGGCGATGCCTTCAGCGCCATGGCGCTGGCGGCCCATCTGCGCCAACTGCCCCTCGCTCAGGCCCTGAACCTGGCCAATGGCTATGCGGCCGCCCTGTGCGGTCAGCGTGGCCCCGTGCCCGAGTCGGATCCATTCTTCCAGCCCTGGCGCGAGGCGCTGGGCCATGCAGGAGCCATTGCCGCATGAATGCCGCCCACCGCCCCGAGACCATGGCCAGCGGCAAGCCGCGCCTGAGCCTGTGGCAGATCCTGAACATGAACATCGGATTCTTCGGCATCCAGTTCAGCTTCGGGCTGCAGCAGAGCAATATGAGCCCCATCTACAAGTACCTCGGTGCAGACGAGGCCAGCCTGCCCCTGCTGTGGCTGGCCGGCCCGCTCACCGGCCTGCTGGTGCAGCCCCTGATCGGCGCGATGAGCGACCGCACCGTCAGCCGCTGGGGCCGGCGCACGCCCTACTTCCTGATCGGGGCGCTGCTGTGCAGCCTGGGCCTGCTGCTGATGCCCCTGAGCCCCACGCTGTGGTTCGCCGCCGGCCTGCTGTGGATCCTGGATGCCGCCAACAACGTCACCATGGAGCCCTACCGGGCCTATGTCAGCGACCGGCTGGACGAGAGCCAGCATGCCCAGGGCTTCCTCAGCCAGAGCGCCTTCACCGGCCTGGCGCAGACCCTGGCCTATCTCTCGCCCTCCATCATGGTCTGGTGCGGCATGGACGCCAATGCGCGCAATGCCAGCGGCATCCCGCAGGTCACCGTCCTGGCCTTCATGGTCGGCGCGGCGCTGTCCTTCACGACGGTGGCATGGTCCGTGCGCCGTGTGCCCGAGCTGCCGATGAGCGAGGCCGAGAAGGCGGCGTTGCGCGCACGACCCCGCGGCCTGGCGGCCACGCTGGACGAGATCTGGACCGCGCTGAAGGAAATGCCCCAGACCATGCGCCAGCTCTGGTGGATGAAGCTGCTGCAGTGGTACGCCATGATGTGCTACTGGATCTACATCGTGCCGGCCCTGGCCCAGACCCTGTTCGGCACCAGCGATGCCAGCGCCCAGGGCTTCCGCGACGCGGGCCTGGTCAATGGGCAGATCGGCGGCTTCTACAACTTCGTGGCCTTCCTCGCCGCCTTCGCCATGCTGCCCTTCACGCGCCGCTTCGGCGCCCAGCGGGTGCATGCCGTGTGCCTGAGCCTCGCCGGCATCGGCCTGCTGGCCCTGCCAGAGCTGCACAGCAAGGCCTTGCTCTTCATCCCGATGCTGGGCCTGGGCCTGGCCTGGGCCAGCATCATGGGCAATCCCTATGTGCTGCTGGCCGGCAGCATCCCGCCGGAGCGGGCCGGGGTCTACATGGGCATCTTCAACATGTTCATCGTGATCCCCATGCTGATCCAGATGCTGACGCTGCCCCTGATCTACGGCCCCTGGCTGCAGGGGCGGCCCGAGAACGTGATCCGCCTGGCCGGCGTGCTGCTGCTGGGCGCGGCGCTGGCGGTGCTGAGGGTGCGTTCGGTGCGGCCCCCGACCCGGCCTGGCAAGACCTGACCCTTCGCCGCCCCGGCGTCGATCCTGAACGAAACATTTCCAGTCTCATGCGGCCCGTCCGCAGGGAAAGCAGTCCCCATGAAGAACCAAGTCCAACTGATCACCTACGTCGACCGCCTGGGCGGCGGCGGCCTGCCGCAGCTGCGCCAGCTGCTGGCCGGCCAGGGCCCGCTGGCAGGCCTGTTCGGCGGCGTGCACCTGCTGCCCTTCTTCCATCCCATCGACGGTGCGGATGCGGGCTTCGACCCCATCGACCACACCCGCGTGGACCCGCGCCTGGGCGACTGGGAGGACGTGCGCGCCCTGTCCGCCGAGCTGGACGTGATGGCGGACGTCATCGTCAACCACATCTCCGCCGATTCGCCGCAGTTCCTGGACTACGCCGAGAAGGGCGAGTCCTCGCCCCATGCCGGGCTGTTCCTCACCCTGGATGCGGTCTTCCCGGACGGCGTCACGGAAAAGCAGCTGCTGAAGGTCTACCGGCCTCGCCCCGGCCTGCCGCTGACCACGGCCACGCTGCGCAACGGCGAGAAGCGCATCCTCTGGAGCACGTTCACGCCCCAGCAGCTGGACATCGACGTGCAGCACCCGCAGGGCCGGGCCTACCTGGACGGCATCCTGCAGCGCCTGGCCGCCAGCGGCGTGCGAATGATCCGCCTGGATGCGGCGGGCTATGCCATCAAGAAGGCCGGCGAGTCCTGCTTCATGATGCCGGAGACCTTCGCCTTCATCGCCGAATTCAGCGCCCGCGCCCGGGCCCTGGGGCTGGAGGTGCTGGTGGAGATCCATGCCTACTACCAGCGCCAGATCGAGATCGCGCGGCAGGTGGACTGGGTCTACGACTTCGCGCTGCCGCCCCTGGTGCTGCACGCCTTTGCCTTCGGCACGGCCGGGCCGCTGATGCGCTGGATCGGCATGCGGCCGACCAATGCGCTGACGGTGCTGGACACGCACGACGGCATCGGCATCATCGACATCGGCGCCGATGCCGCGGACCGCCAGGGCTCGCCCGGCCTGGTCCCGCCCGAGGAGCTGGATGCGCTGGTGGAGCGCATCCACGCGGCCAGCGGCGGGCAGAGCCGTCAGGCCACGGGCGCGGCGGCGTCCAATCTGGACCTCTACCAGGTCAATTGCAGCTTCTTCGACGCCATGGGCCGCGACGAGCGCCGCTACCTGCTCGCCCGCGCCCTGCAGTTCTTCCTGCCCGGCGTGCCCCAGGTCTACTACGTGGGCCTGCTGGCCGGCCTGAACGACATGGCGCTGCTGGAGCGCAGCGGCGTGGGCCGGGACATCAACCGCCACCACTACGCGCCCGAGGAGATCGAGGCCCAGTGCCAGCGGCCGGTGGTGCGGCAGCTGCTGGCGCTGATCCGCCTGCGCAACAGCCATCCGGCCTTCAACGGCCGGTTCGAGGCCGAGGCGCTGGGGGGCACGGGCCTGCGCCTGCGCTGGCAGGCGCCCGGCGCCTCGGCGCTGCTGGAGCTGGACTTCGCCAGCCTGGTGCACACCCTGAGGTTCGAGCAGGACCACGCCCCCGCCCAGGAACTCCAGCTGGGATGAACGCCGGATGAACGGCCGCGCCGGGCCGCTCAGCCAGCTGTCAGGGAAGGTCGCCAGAATCCCCCCATCGTTTACAAACCGGGTGGATCAACCATGTGGAAACTCGTCGTCGGCTTCGTTCTCTTTGCTGCGCTGGCCCTGTTCATCCTGATGAAGAGCGGTGGTGACATCGACATGAGCGGCGAGAAGCACGACGTCGGCGCCGGTCATGCCGAGCCCGCGGCGTCCGCCGTCCTGGCCGCCTCGGCGCCGGCCGCCGCCAGCGCACCGGCCTCGGCCGCGTCCCAGTAAGCGCCCGGATCGCTCAGAAGAGGGCAGGGCCGGCCGTTTCGAGGCGGGCGCCTGACCTCCCATTGACATTGATCAAGCCGGCCGGGAGGCCGCGCTTCTATCGTGCGCGGCATGCGCACCTTGCTTCGAAGCCTGGCGGGCAAGCTCGCCCTCATCCAGACCACCTTCCTGATGGTGGCGCTGGCGGCCATCGGCTTCACGCTGTGGGTCTCCTGGCAGCTGGAGGGCGGGGCGGGCGCCATCAACGAGGCCGGTCGCATGCGCATGATGACCTACCGGCTCGCGCTGGCGCATGAGCGCGGCGAGGTGTCCGAGGTCAATCGCGGCGTCGAGACCTTCGACGACATGATCGCCAACCTGCGCCAGGGTGATCCCAGCCGCCCGCTCTTCATCCCGGACAACAAGGCCTGTATCGACCGCTTTGGCGAGGTCGCCGCGGCCTGGGTGCCGCTGCGCGCCCAGCTGCTCAAACCGGGCAGCGGCGGTCTGCTGCACCTGCAGGCGGAGCAGTTCGTGGGCACGGTGGACGGCTTCGTGAGCGCCATCGAGCGCACCATCTCCACGCGCACGGCCCTGCTGGGCGGCATGTGCTTCGGCCTGGTGGTGCTGGTGGTGGGGGCCTCGGTGGTCTTCGTCTCGGGCACGCTGGTGTGGATCGTGCGGCCCCTGCAGCGCCTGCGGGACGGCCTGGCCACCATGGCCGCGCGGGACTTCTCGCCGCGCATCGACGAGCGCAATTCGGTGGAGGAGTTTGCCTCCCTGGCCCAGGGCTTCAACACCATGGCCGATGCGCTGCAGCGCTCCTACCAGTGCCTGGAGGCCAAGGTCGCCGAGAAGACCGCCAGCCTGGCGCAGCAGAACGAGCGCCTGGCCGCGCTGTACGACGTGGCCCTGATGGCCAGCCACGGCAGCGACGACCGCGCGCAGCTGGCCAATGACTTCGCGGTGAAGATCGCGCGCGTGGCCGGCGCCGATGCCGCCGCCGTGCGCCTGGCCAACGAGGACGGCGACCGCCTGCTCCTGCTGGGCCAGACCCGCCTCCCACAGCGCATGAGCGAGGCCGAGCGCTGCGTGCACCTGGGCGATTGCGCCTGCGGCGAGCACCTGCAGACGCAGACCGGCGCGCGCGTCATCCCCATCCGCCAGCTGGGCCGCGCGGCCCTGGGCTTCTGCGAGCAGGCGGGCTACCAGACCGTGATCGCCCTGCCCATGCGCAGCGGCCAGCGCACCCTGGGCGAGGTGGAGCTCTTCTTCTATGGCGAGAAGCGGCCCGGCGAGAGCGAGTCTCAGCTGCTGGACGCCCTGGTCGGACATTTCGGGACCCTGCTGGAGAACCTGCGCCTGGCCGCCCGGGACCGCGAGATGGCCGTCAGCGAGGAGCGCAACCTGCTGGCACAGGAGCTGCACGATTCCATCGCCCAGTCCCTGGCCTTCCTCAAGATCCAGGTCCAGCTGCTGCGCAGCGGCCTGCAGAAGCAGCGCCCCGCCGATGTGGACGCCGCGCTGGCGGAGATCGACGCCGGCGTGCGCGAGAGCTACGCCGATGTGCGCGAGCTGCTGCTGCACTTCCGCACCCGGCCGGGGCACGAGGACATCCAGCATGCCCTGCGCACCACGCTGTCCAAGTTCGAGCTGCAGAGCGGCATCCAGGCGCAGCTGATGGTGCATGGCAACGGCGTGCCCCTGCCGCCGGATGAGCAGATCCAGGTCCTGCACGTGGTGCAGGAGGCGCTGTCCAATGTGCGCAAGCATGCGGGGGCCCAGCATGTGGAGGTCCGCGTGATCCAGGAGCCGGCCTGGCGCTTTGAGGTCAGCGATGACGGCCGCGGCTTCGACACCGAGAACGGCCGCTTCGACGAGACCCACGTGGGCCTGCGCATCATGCGCGAACGCGCCCAGCGCATCGGCGCAAGCCTGAGCGTGCGGCCGCGCGAGGGCGGCGGCACGGTGGTCGCGCTGGAGCTCCAGGCACCCGAGGCCGGGGAGGGCAGGGCGGAGGCCGCCGGCCTCGGCGAGCCCTCCGTGCACAATGACTGGATGGCCACCGAAGCGCGGCTGGCAGGAGGACGTGCGTGATCCGTGTGATGGTGGTCGATGACCACAAGCTGTTCCGCCGCGGGCTGATCGCCCTGCTGGCGCAGGAGGAGGGCCTGGAGATCGTGGGCGAGGCGGCCGACGGTGTCGAGGCCCTGCGGCGTGCCGGGGAGCTGAAGCCCGACCTCATTCTGCTCGACAACCACATGCCCGGCGTGCTGGGCGTGGACCTGCTGCCGGACCTCCGCGAGGCGGCGCCGCAGGCTCAGGTGCTGATGCTCACCGTCAGCGAGGATGAACAGGACCTCACTGCCGCGCTGCGGGGCGGGGCGGCCGGCTACTTGCTCAAGACCATGGATGGCGCTGACCTTGCCAATGCGCTGCGCCGCGCGTATGAGGGCGAGTCGGTGGTGAGCCCGGAGATGATGTCCAAGCTGGTCCGTGCCCTGCGGGCCAGTGCGTTGCCGGCGCCGGCGCCGCAGGTGGCCGCCCTCGTGGAGACGGCCGTGGCGCCGGACGTGGAGGCAGGCCTCTCGCCGCGCGAGGGCGAGATCCTGCGCGAGATCGTGCAGGGTGCCAGCAACAAGGAGATCGCCCGCCGCCTGGGCATCGCCGAGACCACGGTCAAGATCCACGTGCAGCACATCCTGCGCAAGCTGGGCGTGAACTCGCGCGTGCAGGTGGCGGTGTGGGCCAGCGAGCGGGGCATCGGCCAGCCGCAGTAAAAAAGGCCGCTACCCGGGAGGGCTGCGGCCGAACGCTTTCAAAAGGGTTGTCAATCCAGTGGCAGGGTCCGGGGCCCGTCGCATTCCGATGACGGCCCCCGGATCACTCGAGATCAGAAGCGGTACTTCACGCCGGCCGACACATTGTTGGCCGTGCGACCGAAGCCCTGGC
Organism: Roseateles flavus; assembly: GCF_039872765.1. NCBI lineage: Bacteria > Pseudomonadati > Pseudomonadota > Betaproteobacteria > Burkholderiales > Sphaerotilaceae > Roseateles > Roseateles flavus. The sequence goes on from NZ_JBDPZC010000007.1 coordinate 265,008, forward strand.
CATCGGCCGTCGGCAGGTTGTTGTAGCGGGTGACTTCACCGCGCAGCGAGAGCTGATCGCTCAGCTTGTACTCCAGGCCGGCGCCCAGCTTGAAGCCCACGGTGTGGTCCGAGCCGCCGGCGCTGAAGTCGCGGTCGTAGCGGGCGGCGCCCAGGCGGCCGTAGAGGGACAGGTCTTGCGTCAGGGCCGTGCTGGCCAGCAGGTCGGCGTTCAGGGCCTTGGTCTTGGCGCTGGCGTCACCGATCTTGGCCTTGCCCAGGTCGGCATAGCCCAGTTCCACGGCGAAGTTCTTGTCGATCTTGTAGCCGCCATACAGGTTCAGGCTGTTGCTGTTGCGGTCGGAGCTCTGGCTGCCGGCGTTGAGGTTCTGCTTGGTGCGGCCGATGTCGGCGCCCATGTAGAAGCCTTGCTCCTTGTCGGCAGCATGGGCGCTGAGGCTGGCCAGGGCGATCAGGCTGCCACCGGCGGCGGTCTTGATGAGGCGGGCGATGTGCTTGGTGTTCATGGCGTTCTCTCCTTTGCTTGCTGCGAAACATTCGCGGCATGGAAAGAATTCTGTTCGTCGAGCCCTCCGGCGTCAGTGGCGCTTGCGTATGCGCTTTGTGACGGTCTTTGACAGCCCGGGAGGGCCTGTCCTTCGACCGCTCTTTCGCCGTGCCGCCTTGATCAAACGCAAGCTCCGGCCATTCTCACAATGGGCTAGTCCTTCGGAACTATGGGGGCGGGAAGGGCGCTAGTTCTTGTGCACCCGCGGGCTTGGCTCCATCGAAGGATGTTCGCAAGAAGGCCCTTTGGCCACAGTAGCGACATGGAGAAAAAGGAGTCCGTCCATGTCTGATACCACCGCGCCCAGGCCCAATGGCAGCGGCCGCGCCCTCTCGGTCCTGATCGTCAGCACCTTGGCGTTCACGGTCTGCTTCATGGTCTGGATGATGTTCGGCGTCATCGGCATCCCCATCAAGAAGCAGCTGGGCCTGAACGCCACCGAGTTCGGCCTGCTGACCGCCACGCCCGTGCTCACCGGCTCGCTGATCCGCGTGCCCCTGGGCATCTGGACCGACAAGTTCGGCGGCCGCATCGTCTTCTTCTGCCTGATGCTGGCCTGCGTGATCCCCATCTGGCTGATGGCCTACGCCACGGCTTACTGGCACTTCCTGGTGATCGGCCTTTTCGTGGGCATGGCCGGCGGCTCCTTCTCGGTGGGCACGCCCTATGTGGCCCGCTGGTTCCCCAAGCAGCGCCAGGGCTTCGCGATGGGCGTGTTCGGCGCGGGCAACTCCGGTGCCGCCGTCAACAAGTTCGTGGCCCCGGGCCTGGTCGTGGCCTTTGGCTGGACCATGGTCCCGCATGTCTATGCCGCCGTGCTGCTGGGCACGGCCATCCTGTTCTGGTTCTTCAGCCACCACGACGAATCGCACACGGTGGCCAGCAAGGCCAGCTTCGTCTCGCAGCTCAAGGCGCTGAAGGACCCCAAGGTGCTGAAGTACTGCCAGTACTACTCCATCGTCTTTGGCGGCTATGTGGCCCTGAGCCTGTGGATGGTGCAGTACTACGTGGGCGAGTACGGCCTGGACATCCGCGTGGCCGCCCTGCTGGCCGCCTGCTTCTCGCTGCCCGGCGGCGTGCTGCGCGCCATCGGCGGCTGGCTCAGCGACAAGTACGGCGCCCACAGCGTCACCTGGTGGGTGATGTGGGTGAGCTGGATCTGCCTGTTCCTGCTGTCCTACCCGCAGACCGACTTCACCGTGCAGACCGTCAACGGCGCGCGCACCTTCCACATCGGCCTGAACGTCTACGGCTTCACCGGCCTGATGGCCATCCTGGGCGTGGCCTGGGCCTTCGGCAAGGCCAGCGTCTTCAAGTACATCAGCGACGACTACGGCGCCAACATCGGCACCATCAGCGGCATCGTCGGCCTGGCCGGCGGCCTGGGCGGCTTCATCCTGCCCATCATGTTCGGCGCGCTGATGGACTACACCGGCGTGCGCTCCAGCTGCTTCATGCTGATGTACGGCGTGGTCTGGGTCTCGCTGATCTGGATGTACTGGACCGAAGTCCGCAAGACCGAAGTGATGGGCAAGAACGCCCCGGTCTCGCCCATCTCCCAATCTTTCGCGCGATGAGGTGCTCGCGCTGAGACGCGGGACCTGATCTCTCAGGAGCAGTCATGAACACCACCACCCATCCCGCCGTGCCCGCTGCCCCGAGCAGTGGTGCCGGCGACATCCAGGACTGGCGTCCCGAGGACGAGCAGTTCTGGGCCCAGACCGGCAGCAAGATCGCCTACCGCAACCTCTGGATCTCGATTCCCGCGCTGCTGTGCGGCTTCGCGGTCTGGGGCATGTGGGGCATCATCACCGTGCAGATGCTCAACCTGGGCTTCCCCTTCAGCCAGGCCGAGCTCTTCACGCTGACGGCCATCGCCGGCATCTCTGGCGCCACCATGCGCATCCCGGCTTCGTTCCTGATCCGCATGGCCGGTGGCCGCAACACCATCTTCCTGACCACGGCCATGCTGCTGGCCCCGGCCATCGGCACGGGCATCGCGCTGCAGCACCCCGAGTGGCCGCTGTGGGTCTTCCAGCTGATGGCCCTGTGGTCCGGCGTGGGCGGCGGCAACTTTGCCTCGTCGATGTCCAACATCAGCACCTTCTTCCCCAAGCGACTGCAGGGCACGGCACTGGGCCTGAACGCCGGCCTGGGCAATTTCGGCGTCACGACCATGCAGATCGTGATCCCGCTGGTGATGACCATCGGCCTGTTCGGTGCCTTCGGCGGCGAGGCCAAGGCGCTCATCAAGGACAGCGGCTGGATCTTCGGCAAGATCAAGGCGGGCACGCCCACCTACATCCAGAACGCCGGCTTCGCCTGGGTGCTGTCCCTGGTGCCGCTGGCCGTGCTGTGCTGGTTCGGCATGAACAACCTGAAGACGGTGACGCCCAACAGCGGCTCACCCGTCAGCGCCTTCCTGAAGATCACCTACCTGTACTCGCTGGCCTTCGTGCCCTCGATCGGCATGCTGTACCTGTACCTGCCGGCACCGACGGGTCTGGGTCTGCTGAACATGTGGGTCGCGATCCCGCTGGACATCATGGCCGCGCTGGTGGTGATGAAGCTGGCCGCCTTCGGCACCATGAAGGAGAACGTGGCCAAGCAGTTCGAGATCTTCAAGAACAAGCACACCTGGAGCATGACGGCGCTGTACGTGGTGACCTTCGGCAGCTTCATCGGCTTCTCGATGGCCCTGCCGCTGGCCATCACCGTGATCTTCGGCTTCATCCACGCCCCCGATGCCGCTGGCGTCATGCAGCACACGCTGAAGAACCCCAACGCCCCGTCCGCACTGACCTATGCCTGGATCGGTCCCTTCGTCGGCGCCGCCGTGCGCCCCATCGGTGGCTGGATCTCTGACAAGGTTGGCGGCTCCATCGTCACCCAGGTCATCTCGGCCCTCATGGTCGTGGCCTCGGCCGCGGTGGGCTACGTGATGATGCAGGCCTACGGCTCCTCGGCCCCCGAGCAGTACTTCCCCATGTTCATGGGCCTGTTCGTGCTGCTCTTCGCCGCCAGCGGCGTGGGCAATGGCTCGACCTTCCGCAGCGTGGGTTTCATCTTCGATCGCCAGCAGGCCGGCCCCGTGCTGGGCTGGACCTCGGCCGTCGCCGCCTACGGCGCCTTCATCGCCCCGGTGCTGATCGGCCAGCAGATCAAGGCCGGCACGCCGCAGTACGCCTTCTACGGCTTCTCGGTCTTCTACGCCGTGTGCCTGGTGCTGAACTGGTGGTTCTACCTGCGCGCCAAGGCCTACGTGAAGAACCCCTGACAGGCCGCTAACCCCCAAGCATTCGACGGCCGGACTCTCCAACAGGGACCGGCCGCACCCCAAGACACAGGATCAGCATATGAGCCACTTTCTCGACCGACTGAGCTACTTCGCCCAGCCCAAGGAAGACTTCGCCGACGGCCACGGCCGCGTCACCGGCGAGGACCGCACCTGGGAAGACGCCTACCGCAACCGCTGGGCCCACGACAAGATCGTGCGCTCCACCCACGGCACGAACTGCACGGGCTCCTGCTCGTGGAAGATCTACGTGAAGGGCGGCATCGTCACCTGGGAGACCCAGCAGACCGACTATCCCCGCACCCGCGCCGACCTGCCCAACCACGAGCCCCGTGGCTGTGCTCGTGGCGCCTCCTACAGCTGGTACCTCTACAGCGCCAACCGCGTGAAGTACCCCATGGTGCGCGGCGCCCTGCTCAAGCACTGGCGGGCCGCGCGCGCCGTGGCCAAGAGCCCGGTGGATGCCTGGACCAACATCGTCGAGAACCAGGAAGCCCGCCGTGAATGGCAGAAGGAGCGGGGCCTGGGCGGCTTCGTGCGCTCCAGCTGGGACGAGGTCAACGAGATCATCGCCAGCGCCAACATCTACACCGTCAAGAAGCATGGCCCGGACCGCGTGATCGGCTTCTCGCCCATTCCGGCCATGTCCATGATCAGCTACGCTGCCGGCAGCCGCTACCTGAGCCTGCTGGGCGGCGTGTGCATGAGCTTCTACGACTGGTACTGCGACCTGCCGCCGTCCAGCCCGCAGATCTGGGGCGAGCAGACCGATGTGCCTGAGAGCGCCGACTGGTACAACAGCAACTACATCATCGCCTGGGGCTCCAACGTGCCCCAGACCCGCACGCCGGACGCGCACTTCTTCACCGAAGTCCGCTACAAGGGCACGAAGACCGTTGCCATCACGCCGGACTACGCGGAGATCTCCAAGCTCTGCGACATCTGGATGCACCCCAAGCAGGGCACCGATGCCGCGATCGCCATGGCCATGGGCCATGTGATCTTCAAGGAGTTCTACTTCGAAAAGCGGTCCGCGTATTTCGACGACTACGCACGCCGCTACACCGACCTCCCGCTGCTCGTGCAGCTGAAGAAGACCACCACGCCCGACGGTCGCACCCTGCTGGTGCCGGACCGCTACCTGCGTGCCAGCGACTTCGGCGGCAAGCTGGGCCAGGACAACAACCCCGACTGGAAGACGCTGGCCTTCGACCAGGACGGCAAGGTCGTGGTGCCCAACGGCTCCATCGGCTTCCGCTGGGGCGCCAGCGAGCGCGACGACCTGGGCAAGTGGAATCTGGAGAACAAGGAAGCCCGCGGTGACAGCGACGTCACCCTGCGGCTCTCGCTGCTGGAGGCCAAGGAGCCGCAGCACGAGATCGCGGAGGTCGGCTTCCCGTACTTCGGCGGCATCGAGTCCCCGCAGTTCACCGCCAACAAGCAGCAGGACGTGCTGGCCCGCAAGGTGCCGGTGCAGCGCCTGAAGCTGGGCAAGCACGAGGATGCTGGCGAGGTGCTGGTGGCCACCGTCTTCGACCTGCAAGTGGCGCAGTACGGCGTGGACCGTGGCCTGGGTGACGACTGCCCCAAGAGCTATGACGACAACAAGCCCTACACCCCCGCCTGGGCCGAGCACATCACCGGCGTGAAGCGCGAGCAGATCACCACCGTGGCCCGCGAGTTTGCCGACAACGCCGACAAGACCCGCGGCCGCTCCATGGTCATCATCGGCGCCGCGATGAACCACTGGTACCACTGCGACATGAACTACCGCGGCATCATCAACATGCTGATGATGTGCGGCTGCATCGGCCAGAGCGGCGGCGGCTGGGCGCATTACGTGGGTCAGGAGAAGCTGCGCCCGCAGACCGGCTGGACGGCCCTGGCCTTCGCGCTGGACTGGATCCGCCCGCCGCGCCAGATGAACTCCACCAGCTTCTTCTACGCCCACACCGACCAGTGGCGCTATGAGAAGCTGGATGTGCAGGAGGTGCTCTCGCCCCTGGCCGACAAGTCCAAGTTCGGCGGCAGCCTGATCGACTACAACGTGCGCGCCGAGCGCATGGGCTGGCTGCCCAGCGCGCCTCAGCTGCAGACCAACCCGATCGAGGTGGTCAAGACCGCGCAGGCCCAGGGCCTGGACGCCAAGGACTACGCCGTCAAGGCGCTGAAGGACGGCAGCCTGCGCATGAGCTGCGAGGACCCGGACCATCCGGACAACTGGCCGCGCAATATGTTCGTGTGGCGCTCCAACATCCTGGGCTCCTCCGGCAAGGGCCACGAGTACTTCCTCAAGCACCTGCTGGGCACCACCAACGGCGTGCAGGGCAAGGACCTGGGCCGCGACGACGCCAAGCCCGAGGAAGTGGTCTGGCACGACAAGGCGCCCGAAGGCAAGCTGGACCTGCTGGTCACGCTGGATTTCCGCATGAGCACGACCTGCCTGTACTCGGACATCGTGCTGCCCACCGCCACCTGGTACGAGAAGAACGACCTCAACACCAGCGACATGCACCCCTTCATCCACCCGCTGTCCACCGCGGTGGATCCGGCCTGGCAGGCCCGCAGCGACTGGGAGATCTACAAGGGCTTCGCCAAGAGCGTGTCCGAGCTCTGCGTCGGCCACCTGGGGGTCGAGAAGGAAGTGGTGCTGACGCCGCTGATGCATGACAGCCCTGCCGAGCTGGCCCAGCCCTTCGACGTGAAGGAATGGAAGAAGGGCGAGGTCGAGCTGATCCCCGGCAAGACCGCGCCGCAGATCGCCGTCATCGAGCGCGATTACCCCAACCTCTACAAGCGCTTCACCGCCCTGGGCCCCTTGATGAACAAGGTGGGCAACGGCGGCAAGGGCATCGGCTGGGACACCAAGACCGAGGTCGAGCAGCTCGGCGAACTCAACGGCCTGGTGCGCGATGAAGGCGTCACCAAGGGGATGCCCAAGATCGAGAGCGACATCGACGCCACCGAGGTGGTGCTGCAGCTGGCACCCGAGACCAATGGCCACGTGGCCGTCAAGGCCTGGGAAGCGCTGTCCAAGCAGACCGGCCGCGAGCACGCCCACCTGGCCCTGCACCGCGAGGACGAGAAGATCCGCTTCCGCGACATCCAGGCGCAGCCGCGCAAGATCATCTCCTCGCCGACCTGGTCGGGCCTGGAGAGCGAGAAGGTCTCCTACAACGCCGGCTACACCAATGTGCATGAACTGATCCCATGGCGCACCCTGACCGGCCGCCAGCAGTTCTACCAGGACCACCCCTGGATGCTGGCCTTCGGCGAGGGCTTCAGCAGCTATCGCCCGCCGGTGGACCTGAAGACCCTGCACGAGGTGGAGGGCAAGAAGCCCAACGGCCACAAGGAGATCGCGCTCAACTTCATCACGCCGCACCAGAAGTGGGGCATCCACTCGACCTACAGCGACAACCTCATGATGCTGACGCTCAACCGCGGCGGCTCGGTGGTGTGGCTCTCGGAAGAGGACGCCAAGGAAGCCGGTATCGAGGACAACGACTGGATCGAGCTCTTCAACAGCAACGGCGCCATCGCGGCGCGGGCGGTGGTGAGCCAGCGCGTGAACAAGGGCATGACGCTCATGTACCACTCGCAGGAAAAGATCATCAACACCCCGGGGGCTGAGATCACCGGCACGCGCGGCGGCATCCACAACTCGGTGACCCGCATCGTGACCAAGCCCACCCACATGATCGGCGGCTACGCGCAGCTGAGCTACGGCTTCAACTACTACGGAACGATCGGCACCAACCGCGATGAATTCGTGCTGGTGCGCAAGATGGCCAAGGTGGACTGGCTCGACGAGGAGTCGGGCCACCACGCAGCCTGATCCACAAGGCTCATTCCATGGACATCCAGTTTTCGATGGCACGGGGGAGGGCGCTGCTTGCTAGCTCCTTCCTTCTCAACGAAGCGTCCTCTCCCGACGCCTTCGGAACTGACTCAGCGATCTGATAGACAAGGAGTTCCGCGATGAAAGTTCGCGCACAAATCGGCATGGTGCTGAACCTGGACAAGTGCATCGGTTGCCACACTTGCTCCGTCACCTGCAAGAACGTCTGGACCAACCGCTCCGGCATGGAGTACGCATGGTTCAACAACGTCGAATCCAAGCCGGGCATCGGCTATCCCAAGGAATGGGAGAACCAGGACCGCTGGCACGGCGGCTGGATGCGCAAGAGCGACGGCAGCATCGTCCCTCGCCAGGGTGGCAAGTGGAAGCTGCTGATGCGCATCTTCGCCAACCCCAACCTGCCCGAGATCGACGACTACTACGAGCCCTTCACCTTCGACTACGACCACCTGCAGTCGGCGCCGAAGTCCAAGGCCGCGCCTACCGCGCGACCGCGCAGCCTGATCACGGGCCAGCGTATGGAGAAGATCCAGTGGGGCCCGAACTGGGAGGAAATCCTCGGCGGTGAATTCTCGAAGCGCAGCAAGGACGCCAACTTCGAGAACGTGCAGAAGGAGATCTACGGCCAGTTCGAGAACACCTTCATGATGTACCTGCCGCGCCTGTGCGAGCACTGCCTCAACCCGGCGTGCGTGGCCTCCTGCCCCTCGGGCTCGATCTACAAGCGCGAGGAAGACGGCATCGTCCTGATCGACCAGGACAAGTGCCGCGGCTGGCGCATGTGCGTCTCGGGCTGCCCCTACAAGAAGATCTACTACAACTGGCAGAGCGGCAAGGCCGAGAAGTGCGTGTTCTGCTACCCCCGCATCGAATCGGGCCAACCGACCGTCTGCTCGGAGACCTGCGTGGGCCGCATCCGCTACCTGGGCGTGCTGCTGTACGACGCCGACCGCATCGAGCAGGCCGCGTCCATCAAGGACGACAAGGCGCTCTACCAGGCCCAGCTGGACATCTTCCTGGACCCCAACGACCCGGCCGTGATCGAGCAGGCCCGCAAGGACGGCGTGCCCGAGGCCTGGCTCGTCGCCGCCCGCAAGAGCCCGGTCTACAAGATGGCCGTGGACTGGAAGGTGGCCCTGCCGCTGCACCCCGAGTACCGCACGCTGCCCATGGTCTGGTACGTGCCGCCGCTCTCGCCCATCAGCGCTGCGGCCAACGCCGGGCATGTGGGCGTCAACGGCCTGATCCCCGATGTGAAGCAGCTGCGCATTCCCGTGCAGTACCTGGCCAATATGCTCACCGCCGGCGATGTGGTGCCGGTCGAGCGCGCCCTGGAGCGCATGCTGGCCATGCGCGCCTACCAGCGCGGCAAGCACGTGGACGGCGTCGAGGACAAGACCGTGCTGGACCAGGTCGGCTTGCTGAAGAGCGAGGTCGAGGACATGTACCAGGTCATGGCCATCGCCAACTACGAGGACCGCTTCGTCATCCCGACCACGCACCGCGAGTACGCCGAGAACGCGTATGACCTGCGCGGTGGCTGTGGCTTCAGCTTCGGCAACGGCTGCTCCGACGGCCAGACCGAGACGAGCCTGTTCGGTGGCGACAAGAAGCGCACCATCCCCATCAAAACCACAGTCTGAGGGAGCGAAGCATGAGCAAGAAAGCCCTGCCCATGAGCCTCAGCTGCCGCGTGCTCGCGCGGCTGCTGGACTACCCCAGCGACGAGATGCTGGCGGCCCTGCCCGAGCTGCTGGACGCCCTGCGCCAGGAGCGGGCGCTGAGCGCCGAGCGCCTGCAGGAAGTGGAGGCCCTGGTCGCCTGGATGGCCAGCCGCGATCGCTTCGCCCTGCAGTCCGAGTACGTGGAGACCTTCGACCGCGGCCGCGCCAGCAGCCTGCACCTCTTCGAGCATGTGCACGGCGACTCGCGCGAGCGCGGCCCGGCACTGGTCGACCTGGCCAAGACCTACGAGTCCGCCGGTGTCTTCTTCGATGCCAAGGAATTGCCCGACTACCTGCCCGTGGTGCTGGAGTTCGCCTCCACGCAGCCCCCGGCGCTGGCGGCGGGCTTCCTGGCCGAGATGGCCCACATCCTCAACGCCATCCACAGCGCGCTGATCAAGCGCGGCGTGAAGCCCTGGGCGGCCGCCATCGGCGCCGTGCTGGAACTGGCGGGCGAGACGCCGCAGGCCGTGCAGATCACCGTCGATGAACCCCTGGACGAGGCCTGGGTCGAGCCCGCCGCCTTCGATGGCTGCAGCTCGCGCGGCCAGAGCAAGCCCGGCTCGCCGCAGCCGGTGCACATCGTCCGTCGTCAAGAAACCCCAAAGCAAGGAGTGCGCGCATGAGCCCCGCTTCCAGCCTCGCCAGCTCACCGCTGGACTTCGCCCTCTTCGGCGTCTATCCCTACATCGCGCTGACCGTGTTCCTGCTCGGCAGCCTGCTGCGCTTCGACCGCGACCAGTACAGCTGGAAGAGCGACTCCTCGCAGCTGCTGCGCGCCGGCAGCCTGCGCTGGGGCAGCAACCTCTTCCACGTGGGCGTGCTCTTCCTGTTCTTCGGCCACACCGTGGGCATGCTGACGCCGCACTTCCTGTACGAGCACTTCATCAGCGCCGGCAACAAGCAGCTGATGGCCATGGTCAGCGGCGGCATCGCCGGCCTGCTGGGCTTCGCGGGCGTGAGCATCCTGCTGCACCGCCGCCTGTCGGACGAGCGCATCCGCATCAACAGCAAGACCAGCGACATCCTGCTGCTCGTGCTGCTGTGGATCCAGCTGGCCCTGGGCCTGGCCACCATCCCGCTGTCGGCCCAGCATCTGGACGGCGGCATGATGATGCTGCTGGCCGAGTGGGCCCAGCGCATCGTCACCTTCCGCGGTGGCGCCGTGGAGCTGCTGGCCAGCGCCTCCTGGATCTTCAAGCTGCACATGTTCCTGGGCATGACGGTGTTCGTGGTCTTCCCCTTCACCCGCCTCGTGCACGTGTGGAGCGGCTTCGGCACGCTGGCCTATGTGTTCCGCCCCTACCAGCTCGTTCGCAGCCGCCGCATCAGCCTGCCCGCCGGGCACACGACGCCGCAGCGCTGAACCGATGGCTGAAACCCCAAGGAGATCGACATGAGTGGATGTGGTGGTGGCAGCTGCGGCTGCGGTGGTGGCAAGGGCGAAGGCGAGGGCGCGGTCGAGACGCTGGCGCCCATCGCGGTGGCCCGCGTGAACGACGTGGCCCTGCATGGCGCCGGCGAGGTGCTGGGCGAGGAGGAGCTGCGCCAGCGCGCCTATGGCGAGCTGCTGCGCCAGGCCGCGCAGCGCGCCGGCATGCTGGCAAGCAGTGACCCCGGCCCGATCGACGGGGTGCACAGCGAGGCGGCCAGCGAGGCCATCGAGGCCCTGCTGGCCCGCGAAATCCAGCTGCCGGAGCCGGACGATGCGGCCTGCCTGCGCTACTACGAGGCGCACCCGCAGCGCTTCGCCCGCGGCGAGCGCGTGCGTGCCGCCCACATCCTGCTGGCGGTGACGCCGGGCGTGGACGTGGCGGCCCTGCGCGCCCATGCGGAAGGCTTGCTGGTGCGCCTGCGTTGTGAGGACGAGGCCTCCTTCGCCAAGGCTGCGGCCGAGAACTCCAACTGCCCCAGCGGCGAGCAGGGCGGCGGCCTGGGCTGGCTGACCCGCGAGGACTGCCTGCCCGAGGTGGCCAGCGTGCTCTTCGCCCAGGACGATGCCAACCGCCACATGGGCGTGCTGCCGCGCCTGCTGAGCAGCCGGCACGGCTTCCACATCCTGCGCGTGGACGAGCGCGAGGCCGGCGAGGTGCCGTCCTTCGAGCAGGTGCGCGGCTCCGTGGCGGCGCTGCTGCGCCACCAGCTGAGCGTGACCGCCATGCGCCAGTACCTGGACCTGCTGGCCGGGCAGGCGCAGCTGCAGGGCGTCTCCCTGAACCAGGCCGACACGCCCCTGGTGCAGTGAGCGACGGAGCACCAGCCATGCCGGACGAACTGCTCGCCCGCCTGCGGCGCTTCAACAAGGACTACTTCCCGCAGTACGAGGCCCGCTTCCGCGACCTCGTCGAGCAGGGGCAGCACCCGAGCACGCTGTTCATCGGCTGCTCGGACTCGCGCATCGTGCCCTATATGCTCACGGGCGCCGGCCCGGGCGAGCTCTTCCTGGTGCGCAATGTGGCGGCCTTCGTGCCGCCCTACGACGGCACGCTGGAGGACCGCGGCTGCGAGGAAGGCGAGCACCGCGGCTGCCAGCACCTGGAAGCCGGCGGCGGCGACAGGCAATGGGTGGGCCATCACGGCACGGCCGCGGCCATCGAGTACGCGGTGCTGGCGCTGGAGGTGAAGCACATCATCGTCTGCGGCCACAGCCATTGCGGCGGCATCCGTGCGCTCTATGGCGATGTGCCGGCCGAGGCCCGCAATCTCAAGGCCTGGCTGGACATGGGCCGCGAGGCCGCGCTGCCGGTGCAGCCCACGCCCGAGGCGCTGCGCCGCACGGAGGAGCGCTCCGTCGTGCTGCAGCTGGAGCGCCTCATGGACTATCCCATGGTGCGCAGCCGCGTGGAGCAGGGCAAGCTCTCCCTGCACGGCTGGCATTACGTGATCGAGGACGGCGAGGTGCATGTCTTCGACGTTCAGCAGGGCCGCTTCGTGCCTGCCTCCATGGCCGAGCACAGCGGCACCGGCCCCTATCGCGATCTGCGCGATGCCGAGCGCGACACCGGCGCCCTCTTCAACGAGATCGACGACGCCTGGGCGCCCAGGCGCTGAGTCCCTGCCCGTGACGGGCACCGCGGCGCAGCGACTCGCTCCTGGCCCTGGCCTGGCTGACTGCGTGCGCGAGGGGGCGTCTGGCCCTTGCCTGCATGGGCGATGAGCGCCCGTCCGTGCGCCTGCCAACCCGCGGAGGGGATCCTGGCGCAGGTCGCGGCCCCGGTGGTTGCAGCTCGATACACATGGCCCCTCTTCGGGGGATTCCTCGCGCTGCCTGGAGCACGTGAAATCCGCGCTGGCCGCAGCAAAGGCCACCTCTCCGTCCGCTTGGCTCTGGCTGACGGACCCGCCCTCCCGGTTGGCTGCCATGCTGGCGCCGCGCCGGCGACCCTACCCAGCATCGACGCCGATGCGCCTCCAGAGAACCAGGAGCTTCCATGCCCACCCCGATGGCCCTGCGCGGCACTGTTGCAGTGATCGCGGCCTTGACCCTTTCAGCCACCGCCCACGCCGCCGAGGGGCCCGATATTGGCGGCCTCCGCCTAGGCATGCCGGAAGAAGAAGCCCTGAAGGTCCTGGAGACGGCCAAGCAGAACAAGGTCTTCGTCCGCAACGGCAAGATGACCCTGAACCTGACGATCGACCGCATGAAGGGCAGTTTCGACAACCACGTCTACGGCGGGCAGTACACCACGGGCGGCACCATCGTCGCTTTCGGTGTCTCGCCCCTGACCCACAAGGTCTGGTCCATCACCAAGACGGAGCAGATCAAGGACAGCCGTCCGACGCTCAAGGCGGTCAGCGAGGCCGCGGGCAAGTTCGGGCCCATCGACCCCAAGGCCATCCGGCCGCAGCAGTACAAGCAGCAGTGGATGTACGAGAAGGGCGGCAAGGAGATCGAATGGGTCAACACCTATGACAAGCCCCGCAATGGCAACTGCTTCGAAGAGCTGAAGAGCTACTCGGTGTCGGAGTTCTTCATCGGCCTGCAGTATCCGCTGGCCCCGACGACCGCCTGCGCGCGCACCTACAGCATCACCGCCAACTCCCGCAAGCAGGACGGCCTGGTGGACGACTACGTGATCGCCGCCGTCGACATCGGCGCCTTCCTGGATTGGTACAAGGTGCTGAGCACTGCGTCCGACAAGGCACTGGAAGCCGAGGGCAAGCGCGCCGGCAAGCCCTCGCTCTGATCCTGGCCCTGGTCCCGGATTTCCTGATTTCGCTGATTCCCCGAATCGCATATCCGTCGCCCCGGGCCCACCCGGGGCGTTCGTCTTCCTGCTTGATGGAGCTGGCATGAACCTCCCACACCCCCGACACCTTCGCCCCGGCCTGGCCTGGCCCGTGCTCCTGCTGGGCCTGCTGTGCCTGACGCTGGCGGCGCGGCCTGCGCAGGCCGGCACGGCCGAGGTGCGCAAGAACTTCGCGCCTTATGTGAAGCAGTTCAGCCCGCCCGTCTGCACCGGGGCCATCAACGAGACCGTGGTGCGCGGCCTCTACCGCTGCGAAGGTGCGCCCGGCGTGGGCCATGCCTACATCAACGAGGCCGCCTCGCTGGTGATGCCCACCAACAGCCGCGACATCACCGATTTCGTCGAGACCGGCGCAGGCGGCAAGCCTGTGTCCGATGCCGAGCGGCGCGTGCTGGTCAGCGACATGATCAAGAACATCCGCTTCGAGCGCCTGATCCACCTGCAGCAGGGCAAGGGCGGGCCCAAGGTGCTGCTGCTCTCGGCCTTCGACTGCCCCTTCTGCATCAAGCTGGAACGGCTGCTGGCCGCGCCGAACAACCGCATCGATGCCGACATCTACGTGCTGCCGACCACGCTGGACAGCAGCAAGAACGTCAATCTCTCGACGGTCGCCAACATCTGGTGTGCCAAGGACAATGCCACCGTGTGGCGCAGCACCCTGACCCGGGCCACGCTGAGCTATGGCAACCTGCCTGCCGGCAGCTGCGATCTCGGCAACCAGTCCACCCGCGACATCGAGACGCTCATCGCCACCCTGGGCCCGGACTTCAAGCGCCGCGCCTACCCGCGCATGTTGCTGGGCAATGGCCAGATCTACACCTCGGCCACTGACGCGGCAGAGCTGTCCGCCCAGCTGTCCGAGGGCGCCAGCAATGCCTTCTGGCGCGAGCCCCTGCCGGAGAGCTACATCAACTTCCGGGTGGCGACTCGCGCGGCCGCACCGACGGGCGGGGAGCCGGCGGCCATCGGCAAGACGCGCACCACGGTGAAGCTGGGCGACCTGTTCAAGCGCGTCACCGGCTCGGACGACGGCAAGAAGCCCGAGAAGCAGGAAGCGGGCAACGAGGGCCACTGAGGCCCTCGCTGGGGCTTCGGCAGGCCCCGCGGCTCATGCCGGTGCGCGCGCGGGCTGCTGCGGCACCGGTGGGCAGGCTCAGGGGTTGATCAGTTCTTCGGCGCTGGAGCGCAGCGGTGCCGAGCGCGGCATCAGCATGGTCATGCGCGAGCCCTGGCCGGGCGTCGATTGCACCTCGATCTGCCCGCCCAGCACATTGGTGACGATGTTGTGCACGATGTGCATGCCCAGGCCCGATCCGCCCTTGCCCAGCTTGGTGGTGAAGAAGGGATCGAAGATCTTGCGCACGACGGAGGCATCCATGCCGCGACCGTCGTCCTCGACGACCAGCTCGACCTGATCACTGCCATGCGGTCGGCAGGACACGCGCACCAGGCCTTCGTCCCGTCCTTCGAAGCCGTGCACCAGGGCGTTCATCAGCAGGTTGGTGAGCACCTGGCCCAGCGCGCCGGGGTAGCTGCTCATCTCCAGCTCCCGGGTGAGGTCGGTCACGATCTTGAAGGGCGTGTGCTTGAAGCTGGGCTCGACCATCACCAGCACGTCCTCGACCACCTGTGAGAGGTCGAAGTCGCGGCGGGAGTCGGTGGTCTGGTCGATGGCGACCTGCTTGAAGTCCCGGACCAGATCGGCCGCCTTCTGCACATTGCGCTGCAGGATGTCCTGGCCGCGACGGGTGTCCTTGACCAGCTCTTCCAGCTGGCTGCGGCGCATGGGGGTGTTGTCGGCCAGCATCTGGTCCAGCTTGGCCCAGCGGTCGCCCAGCGCCGAGACCACGGTCATGGCATTGCCCAGCGGCGTGTTGAGCTCATGCGCCACGCCGGCCACCAGGCGGCCCAGGGAGGCCAGCTTCTCGGACTCCACCAGCTCGCGCTGCGCGGTCTTGAGGTTGGCCAGGGCCATGGTGAGCTCGTTGTTGGCGGAGGTCAGCTCGGCGGTGCGCTGGGCCACCTGGTCTTCCAGCGTCGATGCATGGCCGCGCAGGTCCTCGAAGGCGCGCAGCAGGGCCTGGCGCATGCGCTCCATGGCGATGCCCACGCGGGCGATCTCGTCCTCGCCCAGCAGCTCCAGGGGCTGGTCCAGGCGGCCGGCGGCCAGCTCCTCGGCGGCGCGGCTGAGCTTGTCCATGGGATGCAGCACGCGGCGCTGCATCACGCCCAGGATCAGCACCAGGGACAGCGTCAGGATACCGACCGAGCGGGCCAGGGCGCGCCAGGCCTCGTTCTGCTTGGCCTCCAGCAGGGGCGCGGCGCTCATGGCCACCGTCAGCTGGGCGATCTCGCGGCCATCACGGGTGACAGGGCGGGTGAGGGTGAGGGTCAGGTCCGGATCGGGGTCCGGGCGCTGCATCTGGATGAAGGGCTGGGCGTTGTTGGGCTCGATCACCAGCACGCGCACGAAGCGGGGGTCACTGGTCTGGGCGTCGATCATGGGCTGAGCCAGCTCGGCCGACACCTGCCAGATCGGCTCGGACAGCGACAGCGCCAGCACCTCGACCGTGCGGCCCAGGTCACGCCGCAGGTCCTCCATCGCGGTGTGCCGCGAGGCCTGCCAGTCATACATCAGCACAAGGCTGGTGGGCACGAGCAGACCAACCCCCAGTGCGAGGATGACTGCATTGCGCAAGGAGCTCTGGAACAGTCTCAAGGACAGGCTCTCCCCCTGTGTCCAACGACTCCGCCCACGTCGGGGCGGCCTGCAGGACGGGGTACGTCGCCCTCGCCGTGCTGGGCGGATTATGTCGCTGATTGACCGGGCCTGTCTCGAGGATTGCGGCGTGGGCGTGACAGGCTGCCCAAGGCGCCGGGGGCCAGGTCTTGCGTGCTTGCGAGGCGCCTGCTGCCGGCCTGGCGCCGGGCCAGCCCACGCTGTACTTGCTGCTGTACTTGCTGCGGGGAAACCCGCAGCTGCCTGCGCTCGAGGCGGGCGGGAAAGCGGGGGAAACATGATACGTATCAAGGTGGGGCAGGGGGGCAGGCCCTACGCTGCGCCAGCCCGTGTCCCTGCGCGTCCGGCCGGACGGCGCAGGGTCGCCCAAGTCCAAAGCGAGACATCATGAGTTCTGCCCACATCGACGCCCAACTGATCCCGGCCCTGCAATCCAGCGGTCTCAAGCCCCTCACGCTTGGCGGCCGCGAGCTGCTGCCCATCGTGCAGGGCGGCATGGGCGTGGGCGTGAGCGCCCAGAAGCTGGCCGGCACCGTGGCCGCCCTCGGTGGCGTGGGCACGCTCAGCTCGGTGGACTTGCGCCGCCACCACCCGGATCTGATGGCCCGCACTGAAGGGCTGAATGCCGGTGAGGAAGCCAAGCGGCAGATCAACGAAGCCAACCTCGAGGCGCTGGACCGCGAGATCGCCGGCGCCCGTGAGCGCGCGCAGGGCCGCGGCCTGGTGGCCCTCAATGTGATGCGTGCCGTGAGCGAATACGCCACCTCGGTCAAGCGCGCCCTGGAGGCCGGCATCGACGCCGTGGTGGTGGGCGCCGGCCTGCCCCTGGACCTGCCGGACCTGGCCCAGGACCATCCCAGGGCCCTGCTGATCCCCATCCTCAGCGACTCGCGCGGCGTGCAGCTGATCGTCAAGAAATGGGAGCGCAAGAAGCGCCTGCCCGATGCCATCGTGATCGAGCACCCGCGCCTGGCCGGCGGCCACCTGGGCGCCGCCCGCATCAGCGACCTGGACGACAAGCGCTTCGACTTCGACCGCGTGATCCCCGAATGCCTGGAGTTCTTCCGCAAGGCCGGCATCGAGCGCGAGATCCCGCTGATTGCCGCTGGTGGCATCCGCACCCATGAAGACATCCAGCGCCTGCAGGGCCTGGGCGCGGCCGCGGTGCAGCTGGGTACGCCCTTCGCGGTGACCCAGGAAGGCGACGCCTCCGACGAATTCAAGCGCGTCCTGGCCGAGGCCCGCGACGAGGACATGGTCGAGTTCACCAGCGTCGCCGGCCTGCCGGCCCGTGCGGTGGGCACGCCCTGGCTCAAGGCCTATCTCAAGATCGAGCACAAGCTGCAGGCGGTGGCGCATGTGAAGAGCCGCTGCACCAAGGCCTTCGACTGCCTGGCCCAATGCGGCCTGCGCGACGGTCTGAAGGACTGGGGCCAGTTCTGCATCGACAACCAGCTGGCCGCCGCCCTGCGCGGTGACATCAAGAAGGGCCTGTTCTTCCGCGGTGCGGGCTCGCTGCCCTTCGGCGACCAGATCAAGAGCGTGCGCGAGCTGATGGAGCGCCTGCTGACCAGCGGTCCCGCCACGCAGCCGGCCGCCTGAGGCGGGGGCTGTCGGGCGCTTCGCCGCAGCGGGGCCCTGGCTCGGCCACTCGCGAAGCCCCCTCGGGCACGCGCTCGCCAGGCCTTTCCTAGAATGGCCTGATGCAGTCTTCAACGCCGCATCCGGCGCCCCCACGACGCGCCTGGATCGGCCTGCTGATGGCCAGCCTTGGCGCCCTGGGCTTCTCGGGCAAGGCCATCATCGTCAAGCTCGGCTACCGCCACGGTGCCGATGCCATTACCCTGCTGGGCCTGCGCATGCTGTTCGCGCTGCCCCTGTTCCTGGGCCTGGCCTGGTGGGCCGGGCGGGGCCGGGCGGCACTGACCCGCCGGGACAGGTGGGCCGTCCTCGGCCTGGGCTTCAGCGGCTACTACCTCGCCAGCTTCCTCGACTTCGCCGGCCTGGCCTACATCAGCGCCAGCTTCGAGCGCCTCATCCTCTACCTCAACCCCACCCTGGTCCTGCTGCTGGGCTGGCTGCTGCTGGGCCGCCGCGTGGGCGCCCGCCAGGTGGCAGCGCTGGGCATCAGCTATGCGGGCGTGCTGTGGGTCTTCGCCCAGGAGCTGCAGTGGCAGGGCGAGCATGTCTGGCTGGGCGCGCTGCTGGTGCTGGGCTCGGCGATCAGCTATGCCCTGTACCTGCTCTACAGCGGCGAGGAGGTGCACCGCCTGGGCGCCATGCGCCTGACCGGCCTGGCGACCTCGGTGGCCTGCCTGCTGTGCGTGGGCCAGTACCTGCTGCTGCGCGGGCCCGAGGCCATCGCCCAGGTGCCGGTGGCGGTGCTGCAGCTGTCGGTGCTCAATGCGGTGCTGAGCACCTTCGCGCCGGTGCTGCTGGTGATGCTGGCCATCGAGCGCCTGGGCGCGGCGGTGGCTGCGCAGACGGGCATGCTGGGCCCCATGGCGACCATCGCCCTGGGCGCCTGGTTGCTGGATGAGCCCTTGACGACGGGCGTGCTGGGCGGGACCGTGCTGGTGCTGGGCGGCATCCTGCTGCTGAATCGATGGAGGTGACGGTATGGATCTGGGACTGACGGGCCGCTGGGCCCTGGTGTGTGCCTCGAGCAAGGGCCTGGGGCGCGGCTGCGCCGAGGCCCTGGCGGCCGAGGGTGTGAACCTGGTGCTCAACGCACGCGGCGCCGAGGCGCTGGAAGCCACCGCAGCGGCGCTGCGGCAGGCGCATCCGGGGCTGGAGGTCCGCTGCGTGGCGGGCGACATCAGCCAGCCCGGCGTGCAGGCCGCGGCGCTGGCGGCGGCTCCGCAGATCGACATCCTGGTCAACAACGCCGGCGGCCCGCCGCCCGGCGATTTTCGCGACTGGGAGCGGGAGCACTGGCTGGCCGCGCTGGAGGCCAACATGCTGACGCCCATCGCCCTGATCAAGGCGGTGGTGGACGGCATGGCGGCCCGCGGCTTCGGCCGGGTGGTCAACATCACCTCGGGGGCGGTCAAGGCGCCCATCGACGTGCTGGGCCTGTCCAACGGCGCGCGCTCGGGCCTGACCGGCTTCGTGGCGGGGCTGGCCCGCCAGCCCCGCCTGGCAGGCGCCAACGTGACGATCAACAACCTGCTCCCGGGCGCCTTCGACACCGAGCGCCTGGGCAAGACCATGGCCGCGAGCGCGGAGCGCAGCGGGCAGGCGCTGGAGCAGGCGCTGGAGCAGGTGCGCCAGCAGCGCGCCCAGGGCATCCCCGCCCGGCGCTTCGGCACGGCGGCGGAGTTCGGCGCGGTCTGCGCCATGCTCTGCAGCGCGCAGGCGGGCTACCTCACCGGACAGAACATCCTGCTGGATGGCGGTGCCTACCCGGGCACGTTCTGAGACCAGGCCTGCCTGGGCCCGCGGCGGGCAGTACGTTCTGATACCAACTCGTCCCTTTGTCCCCACGGATTGGGGAGATCGTTACTGCCCGTAACGCCTTCACAATGGCCGCTTCGCGCAAGCCCGGGTGGCTTGGCGACAATGCGCCGCCCCTGATCCGTCTGCGACACGGGCACCACTTGTGGAGGTACGGGATTCCCATGAAATCGAAGATCGCCCTGGCCCTGTCGGGCCTCCTGGCAGGCCTGCATCTGGCGCCTGCCTTTGCCGAAGAAACCAGCTCGCAGGTCGAGAAGTGCAACCAGAAGCTGGGCGTGATGGCCGTGGTGGAGCCGCAGGCCGGCTGGAGCCACCTGTCGCAGTACGGCCTGGGCTCGCCCTCGGCGCTGCTGCGCATGATGGTCCAGCAGTCGGGCTGCTTCGACGTCGTCGAGCGCGGCGTGGCCATGCAGAACCTGCAGCAGGAACGTGCGCTGGCCCAGGGCGGTGACCTGCGCCAGGAGTCCAATGTGGGCAAGGGCCAGATGCAGGCGGCCGACTTCGTGATGACGCCCAATGTGCAGGTCGGCGCCTCCACCACGGGCGGCATCGGTGGCGCGCTGCTGGGCCGGGTGGGTGGCGTGTTCGGCGCCATCGCCGGCAACCTCAAGTTCCGCGAGGCTTCGACCAGCCTGCTGATCGCCGACGTGCGCTCCAGCATCCAGGTGGCCGCCGCCGAGGGCAAGGCCACCAAGACGGACTTCGGCATCGGCGGCTGGGGCTATGGCGGCGCCCTGGTGGGCCTGGGCGGCTACACCAGCACGCCCGAGGGCAAGATGGTGGCGGCCAGCTTCCTGGACAACTACAACACCATCGTCAGGACCATCCGCGACCAGCCCAACCTGATCCGCACCAGCAGCGCCGCCGGCGACGCCAATGCCGCCGCCTCCACCAAGGCCGAGGCGCCGCAGCCGGCCGGCCAGACCCTGTGCCCCAAGATCGGCAACGTGAAGGCCTATGCCAACGCGGCCAAGGACGCCAAGGTCGTGGCCTCCATTCCCAAGGGTGAGGAGCTGATCGCCTCGGGCGAGGTCAAGAACGGCTTCGTCTACGTGGACGCCGCCAACTTCAGCGGCTGGGTGCAGCGCACGCTGGTCGGTGCCTGCGGCGGCCATGCCTCGGCCGCTCCCCTGCCGGTCAACAACACGCCGCCCGCGGCGGCGGGCATCTTCGGCAGCTTTGCCGGCTCCTTCGCGGGCCCCGAGCAGGGCACCTTCAATGTGGTGGTCACGCCCGGTGCCGGTGGCATGGGCGTGGTCAGTGGCGGCGGCGTCTCCAACCAGACCGGGGCCTTCAGCGTGAGCGGCACCGTGGCCGCCAGCGGCCGCATGAACATGACAGCCTCCGGCTCCGCCGGCTCGGCCGTCTACCAGGGCTTCCTGGACGGCAACACCGGCGCCCTCAGCGGCACCTGGCACTACGCCCACCGCTCGACGCCCTCTGGCAGCTTCGGCGGCCAGCGCCAGTAAGCGGCAATCCCCACTCGACCCTTGCCCGGCGCCCGGCTCAGCGGCGCCAGATCCACACCGTGCCACACCGTGCCACAGCGCGCGGGCGCCGGAAGTCCCTTCAGCGGCGCGCGGACACCACGATGCCCGCAGCAATCAGCACAAAGGCCGCCCCGTGGAACCACTGGGGCCATTCGCCCAGCAGGGCCGCCGACATCAGCGCCGCGAACACCGGTGTGAGGTTGCCGAAGAAGGCGGCCACGGCGGGGCCGGCCTGTGTCACCCCCAATCCCCAGCAGCGGTACGCCAGCAGCGAGGGGCCCAGGGCCACGTAGACCAGGGCCAGGGCAAGACCTGACCCCCAGGCCACCGGCTGCGTCGAAAGCAGCTGCTCGGCGCCTGCCGACACGCCGGCAAACCCCAGCCCGAAGACCAGCTGCGCCATCAGCAGCATCGCCCAGTCCCAGGGCGGCCGTTGCGCGCCCTGCATGTGGGCGGGCGGCCGCGCCAGCAGCCAGCTGTAGACGGCCCAGCTGAAGACGGCCAGCAGCATCAGCAGGTCCCCCTCGACGAAGTGCACGGCGCGCAGGGTCTGCAGCTGGCCGCGGCTCAGCACGAGGGCCACGCCCAGCAGCGACAGCAGGGCGCCCAGCAGCTGGCGCCGGTCCGGCCGCACGCCGTGCAGAAGCATGCCCACGCCCAGCATCCACAGCGGCAGGCTGGCCGCGATCAGGGTCACGTTGAGCGGCGTGGAGCTGTGCAGGGCCTGGTACTGCAGGGCGTTGTAGCAGCCCATGCCCAGGAAGCCGGTCAGGGCGAAGTAGTGCCAGCGCTGACGCAGGGCGGCCCGCTGTGCCCACAGCGGGCGGGCCAGGGGCAGCAGCACCAGGAAGGCCAGCAGCCAGCGCAGGAAGTTCAGGGTCAGCGGCGGGATGGCCGCGGCGGCCCAGCGGCCCACCACCGCATTGCCGGCCCACAGCAAGGGCGGCAGGGTCAGCAGCAGGGCGAGTTTCGGACTGAGCTTCATGGGCGGGCCATCGCCGACAGGCGGCACAACGGTACAAAGGCTGGCACGATAGCGGATGCAACTTGTCGTCGCGCTGACAGGCCCGAATGAGCCGGCGCGGCACCCCATTCACAGCCTGCAGGAGAAGTCGATGTCCCAGGAACAGGTCGTTCGCATTGCCCAGCCGGGCGCAGCCGAAGTGATGCAGCTGGAGCTCGTGGAGGTGGGGGCGCCCGGCCCCGGCGAGGTCCGGGTCCGCCACGCCTTCTGCGGCCTCAACTACATCGACATCTACCACCGCAGCGGCGTCTACCCGCTGCCCATGCCCTCGGGCCTGGGCATGGAGGCTTCGGGCATTGTGGAAGCGGTGGGCGAGGGCGTCAGCCACCTGGCCGAGGGCGACCGCGTGGCCTATGCCAGCCAGCCGGTGGGCGCCTATGCCACGGCCCGCGTGATGCCGGCGCGCTGCGTGGTCCGGCTGCCGGACGGCATCGGCCTGGACACCGGCGCGGCCATGATGCTCAAGGGCCTTACCGTGCAGTACCTGCTGCGCAAGACCGTGCCCCAGGGCGGGCTGCAGGCCGGCGACACCGTGCTCTTCCATGCCGCGGCCGGCGGCGTGGGCCTGATTGCCTGCCAGTGGGCCCGCCACCTGGGCCTGAAGCTCATCGGCACGGCCGGCAGCGACGAGAAGTGCGAGCTCGCCCGCCAGCACGGTGCGGCCCACGTCATCAACTACCGCCGCGAGGACTTCGCGGCCCGCGTCAAGGAGCACACCGAGGGTCGCGGCGTCAAGGTGGTCTACGACTCCGTGGGCGCCGACACCTGGGCCGGCTCCCTGGCCTGTCTCAGCACCTTCGGCCTGATGGTCAGCTTCGGCAATGCCTCGGGCGTGGTGCCGCCGGTGAGCCTGGCCAGCCTGTCGGCCAATTCCCTGTACCTGACGCGTCCGGTGCTCTTCGCCCACCTGGCCACGCGCGAGAGCACGCAGGCCATGGCCGATGAGCTCTTCGACGTGGTGAGCCAGGGGGTGGTGCGCATCCCCATCGGCCAGCGCTATGCCCTGGCGGAGGTGCAGCAGGCGCACCGCGAGCTGGAGGCCCGCACGACCACCGGCTCCGGTCTGCTGGTGATCTGAGGGAGGCTGCCCTGGAGCAGGCCGCCCGGCGCCTCAGGCGCTGGCCGCTTCGGTCCGGGGCTCGGTCCCGGCGCCGCTGGCGGCCGGCAGGCGGATCTCGAAGCTGAAGCAGGAGCCCGTGCCCGGCTGGCTCTCCACCTGCACCTGCCCGCCCATCAGGCCCACCAGGCGCTGCACGATGGTCAGGCCCAGCCCTGTGCCACCGTAGCGCCGGGTGATGCTGCTGTCCGCCTGGCTGAAGGGCGCGAAGATGTGGCGGATCTGGTCCGCCGTCATGCCGATGCCGGTGTCATGCACCGAGAAGCGCAGGCGCACGCCCTGCACGGCCGGGTCCAGGGGGTGCCCGTCCTCCTCCTCGGGCAGCTGGATCACTTCCAGCCGCACCTCGCCGCGCTCGGTGAACTTCAGCGCATTGCCCACGAGGTTGACCAGCACCTGGCGCAGCCGCAGGGCATCGCCCACCAGGTTGGCCGGCACGCCGGGCTGCACCAGGGCATGCAGGCGGATGCCCTTCTCGTGGGCCTGCAGCAGCAAGGGGTGCAGGGATTCCTTGAGGCAGTCGTGCAGGGCGAAGGGCCGGTGCTCGATCTGCACGCGGCCGGCCTCGATCTTGGCCACGTCCAGCAGGTCGTTGATGATGACCAGCAGGCCCTTGGCCGAGCTGTGGGCCAGTTCGATGAAGCGCCGCTGGCGCTCGTCCAGCGGGGTCTGCAGCACGAGTTCGGTCAGGCCCAGCACGCCGTTCATGGGCGTGCGGATCTCGTGGCTCATATTGGCCAGGAAGGCGCTCTTGGCCTGGCTGGCGGCCTCGGCAGCCTGGCGGGCGGCCTCCAGCGCGGCCTGCGTGGCCTTGAGGTCGCCGATGTCGCGCGCGTTGAGCTGCATGACCAGGTCGCCCGTCACCGGGTCGCGCATGGGCCGGGCGTCCAGGCTGTGCCAGCGGCGGCCGCCGGCGGTGTGGAGCTCCAGGTCCGCCGCGAAGGTCTGGCCGCGCTGGACCTGGGCCAGGATGCGGCGGCCCACCTCGGCGTCGGGGAAGAGGCTGCTGAAGTCGCTCTGGCCCCGGTCCTTGGGCAGGCCGGTGAAGCAGGCGGCGGCGGCCGGGTTGCGCATCAGGAAGTTGCCGTCGCGCAGGGACACCATCGCGATGCGAACCGAGGTGTGCTGCAGCGCCTCCACGCCGCGCAGCACGGATTTGTCGGACGCGCTGGAGAGGGAGTCGACGGCGAAGAGCATCACCTGGCGCCCGTCCGGCGTGCGGATGCCGCGAGAAACCAGCAGCACCGTCACGGGCTGGCCCTTGGGATAGAGCGTCCACTGCTCCCGCACGATCTTGCCCAGGGCATGGTCCGTGGCGGTGATGGCCAGGCGCGTGCGCACGGCTTCGGAGCTGTCGGCGTGATTGCGGGCCAGGAACTCCTCGATGCTCTCGGCCTGCCAGAAGCTCAGGGCAGCGGCATTGGCCCAGAGGTTGCGCTGGCCCTGCTGGTCGAAGACCCACATGGGCACGTCGAGCCAGTCAAAGTGGGTCAGGCAGTCGAAGTCGAGCATGTCGGGTGCGGGTGGAAGCTGCGGCGCATTGTGACCTGCTTCATGGCGCACACAGCCTGCAATTCAAGGCGTTGCGGGAGGCTCAGGACTCTGCTACCGCAGCCCGGTAGGCATGCCAGCTGGCATGCCCCAGCACCGGCCCCACCACCAGCAAGCCGAGGAAGCCCGGCAGCAGCGCCAGCACCACCAGCCCCACCACCAGCGCGCCCCACCACAGCATCACGCCGGTCTGGGTCAGCACCAGGCGCAGGCTGGTCAGGCCGGCGGTGACGGCGTCCACCTGCTGGTCCAGCATCATGGGGATCGAGATGACGCTGACGGCGTAGATCAGGCCTGCGAAGAGGGCGCCCACGGTGAGGTAGGTGGCGATGAAGCCCAGGTTTTCGGGGTCCAGCAGCTTGGTGAGCGAGCCCGCGAAATCGGGCATGCCGTCGAAGCTCACCGCGAAGATCACCAGCGAGGCCCGCCCCCACAGCATCTCCAGGATCAGCAGCACGCCGCCGAAGATGGCCATCTGGCCCATGTGGCTGTCCCAGGCGGTGAGGGAGTCGCCCAGGTCGGGCTGCTCGCCGCGTTCCAGGCGCATGGAGACCTGGTACAGGCCCATGCACAGGAAGGGCCCCATCAGCAGGAAGCCCGCGGACAGGGCCAGCGTGTAGGCGGGAGCGTTCTGGTAGACCTTGAGCAGGCCCCAACCCATCAGCACGAAGCACAGGCCGTAGAAGAGGCCGATGCCAGGGTGGCGGCAGAAGTCCTTCCAGCCCAGGCGCAGCCAGTGCAGGGGCTGGCTCCACCGCAGCGTGTTGAGCTGCAGGTGGAAGGGCGAGACGGTCGGGCCTTCCGGGGTGGGTGCGGCTTGATCCGGATCAGGCGTGCGGGCCGGCGGGCGCGAATCGGGCGCCGGCTCCTGCGCCAGGGGGTGGCTCATGGGGTGTCTCCTTCTGCCGCCAAGGCTAGAGGGAGGCGCGGGGCGCGTCAGCGGGCCTTACCCTAGGAAGGGCGCCTGACTTGGATCAAGCATCCGTACGGCTTGGTTCAGCCGCGCCGCACCCGGCGCAGCTCGTCCAGGATCAGCAGCGCCGCGCCGATGGAGATGGCGCTGTCGGCCACGTTGAAGGCCGGGAAGGTCCACTGGTTCTGGTAGTGGATGGAGATGAAGTCCACCACGTAGCCGTGCAGCAGGCGGTCGATGACGTTGCCGATGGCCCCGCCCAGGATCAGCGACAGCGCCGTGGCGAAGAGGGTCTGGTGCCCGTGCTTGCGCAGCAGCCACAGGATGAAGCCGGTGGCCACGGCGCCCAGGCCCACGAAGAACCAGCGCTGCCAGCCGCCCGCCCAGGCCAGGAAGCTGAAGGCCGCGCCGGTGTTGTGCCAGCGGACGATGTTGAAGAAGGAGGTCACGGGGCGGCTGTCGCCGAGCTGGAAGCTCCCCAGGATCAGCACCTTGGTGAACTGGTCGGCCAGGATCACCAGCAGGGCGATCGCCAGCCATTGGATCAGGCGCGGGGAAGCGGAGGAGGAGGCCATGGCATGTGCAGTTCAGAAGCAGGGCGCTACTGTAGCCGCTCCGCAAGGCGGCCTGCGCCGGGCACGCGAACTGCCTGCTTGAGGTTTGTCAAGCCCGAGGG
Organism: Roseateles flavus; assembly: GCF_039872765.1. Classification (NCBI taxonomy): domain Bacteria; kingdom Pseudomonadati; phylum Pseudomonadota; class Betaproteobacteria; order Burkholderiales; family Sphaerotilaceae; genus Roseateles; species Roseateles flavus. The sequence continues at coordinate 291,655 of NZ_JBDPZC010000007.1, forward strand.
GCCGGACTAGATTGGTCTTGGAAGCCTGCCACCGGCCCGCGGGGCCGGGGTGTCACGACAAGGAGCTCGCCATGCGCAAGAGGATCTACTGGATGCTGCCCGACCTGGACAGCGCCCGCCGCTGCATGAATGACCTGCTGCTGGCCCGCATCGCGGCGCCGCAGATCCACTTCATGGCCCGGGAAGGGGCCGAGATGGGCGGCTTGCAGGCCGCCAGCCTGCTGCAGACCTCGGACCTGGTCGAGTCCGCGGAGACCGGCCTGCTGGTGGGGGCCGGGCTCGGCGCTGCCGCCGGGGTGCTGGCGGCCTACAGCCTGGAATCGGCGGTGCCGGCCGGGCTGGTCGTGGCTCTGGCGGCCCTGGGTGCCGTGCTGGGGACCTGGTTCTGCAGCATGATCGGCAGCTCCACGCCCAGCCGGCGGCTGCGGCGTTTCGAGGCCGGCATGGAGGCCGGCCAGTACCTGCTGATGGTGGACGTGCCGCGCGGCCGCGTGGCCGAGATCGAGGCCCTGCTCGCGGCCACGCATCCGGAGGCGAGCTTCCAGGGGCACGAGCCCAATGTGCCGGTCTTCCCCTGAGTCGGGGCTCTGTACCGGCTGAGGGCCGCCGGCCGCGCTACAGTGGCCGGCCATGAAGCTGCGCGGCAAGATTCTTCTGCTGGCCATCGCGCCCCTGCTGGCCTCGCTCGCCCTCATCGCGGTGGGCGTGCGGCAGCAGGAGGGCGAGCTGGTCGCCCGCGAGCACGCCACCGTGCAGCGGGCCTACATGGAGGCGCGGCGCGATGAGCTCCGCCATTACGTCGACCTCGCCCTGAGCACGGTGCAGCCGCTCTACGCGCAGGCCCAGGGCCAGGACGCGCTGACCCGCCGCCACGCCAGCGAGCAGGCCCTGCAGCGCCTCGCCACGCTGGACTACGGGGCCGACGGCTACTTCTTTGTCTACGACCTCCAGGGCCGGGTGCTGATGCACTCGCGCCAGCCCGAGCTGCTGGGCCAGAACCTGTGGGAGCTGCGCGACGCCCGCGGCCAGCCCACCATTCAGCGTCTGATTGCCCAGGCCCGGGCGGGCGGCGGCTATGTGGAGTACCTCTGGCGCAAGCCCTCCAGCCAGCAGATGGCACCCAAGCTGGGCTATGTGGTGGCCCTGCCCGAGTGGAACTGGATGATGGGCACCGGCCTGTACCTGGACGGTATCCAGGCCACGCTGGACCAGCTGGACCGCGAGGCCCAGGGCAATATTGCCCGCACGCTGTGGTGGATCGTGGGCATCGCGCTGGCGGGCATCGTGCTGATCAGCGCCAGCGCACTGGCCCTGAACCTCTCCGAGCACCGCCTGGCGGAGCAGAAGCTGCGCCTGCTGGCACACGAGGTGGTGCGCTCGCAGGAGGAGGAGCGGGCCCACCTGGCGCGTGAGCTGCACGACGGCATTAGCCAGACCCTGGTGTCCACCAAGCTGCTGGTGGAGGCCAATCTGCGCGAGCCGCGGCCGGCCCTGCTGCAGCAGGCGGTGGAGCGGCTCAGCAGCAGCCTCCACGAGGTGCGGCGCATCTCGCACCGACTGCGCCCGGCCCTGCTGGACACCCTGGGCCTGGACGCCGCCCTCGAGCACCTAGCCCGGGAATGCGAGACCGCCGGCGGCCCGCGCATCGACTGCAGCTGCGAGCCCCGACCCCTGCCGACCCTGCCCGAGGTGGCTGTCACCGTGCTCTTCCGCGTGGCCCAGGAGGCGCTGACCAACGCCCTGAAGCACGCGCAGGCCGGCCAGGTGCTGCTGCAGCTGCAGGCGCCGGCCGGCGGCGATCTGAGCCTCGTGGTGCAGGACGACGGCCAGGGATTCGACCTGCGCGCGCAGAACCTGCATCCGCAGCAGGGCATCGGCCTGCGCAATATGCGCGAGCGCCTGGCGGCCATCGGCGGGCAGCTGGACATCCAGACACGGCCCGGCCACGGCACCTGGATCGAGGCCCGCCTGCCCGCAGAGGCCCTGGCCCGGCTGGCCAGCGACAATGCGGTCTCATGAGCGCTCCTTCCTCGCTGCCCCTGCGCATCCTGCTGGTGGACGACCACCCCCTGGTCCGCGAGGGCCTGCGCTCGCGCCTGCAGACCGAGCCGGGCTACGAGGTCGTGGCCGAGGCCGGCAGTGCCGACGAGGCCCTGATCGCGCTGAGGCAGGCCGCGCCGGACCTGGCCCTGCTGGACGTGGGCCTGCGCCAGGGCAGCGGCATCGAGCTGGCCCGCGCCCTGCTGGCCCAGACGCCTGCACTGCGGGTGCTGATGTTCAGCATGTACGACAACCCCGAGTACGTGCAGCGTGCCCTGGAGGCAGGCGCCAGCGGCTACGTGCTCAAGGACGCCTCGGTGGAGGCCCTGCTGGCCGCCATCGAGGCCGTGCGTGCTGGTGGCACCTACCTCAGCCCCGGCCTGACGCGGCGCATGTTCCGCGCCCAGGCGCCCAAGCCGGTGCTGTCCCCGCGCGAGAGCGAGATCCTCAGCGCACTGGCCCGCGGCGAGACCAGCAAGGACATCGCCCGCCGCCTGGACCTCTCCGTGCGCACCGTCGAGACCCACCGCCAGAACATCAAGCGCAAGCTGGCCCTGGACACGCCGGCCGAGCTGCTGCGCTATGCCCTGGAACACGCCCGGGGCCTCGACCCGGAGACTGGCCGCTGACACCTGGGTGACAGCCGCCTAGGGTTGGTCCCTAGTCATCCCTACGGAGTGCGCCTCGCGGGCCGAACGGATGTGCCGCGGGCGCGCGGTCTTCACACTGCAGTCTCCCAAGAACCGGATGCCGTCACGCTGCCGCCAGAAGCAGGGCCGGGGTCCATTGCAGGAGACAAAACCATGTCCAGTCTTCGTCGCCACCTCGCCTGGGCGGGCGTGGCCGTGCTCGGTGCCGCGGCGCTCGCCGTGGTCGCCCTGTCCCGCGGCGAGGCCATCAGCGCCCTGTGGGTGGTGGTGGCCGCGATCTGCGTCTACCTGATCGGCTACCGCTACTACAGCCTCTTCATCGCCAACACGGTGCTGGGCCTGGACGGCCAGCGCCAGACCCCCGCCTGGAAGTACAACGACGGGCTGGACTATGTGCCCACGCACAAGAACGTGCTCTACGGCCACCATTTCGCCGCCATCGCGGGCGCCGGCCCTCTGGTCGGGCCGGTGCTGGCCGCGCAGATGGGTTACCTGCCGGGCCTGCTGTGGATCCTGGCCGGTGTGGTCTTCGCCGGGGCGGTGCAGGACTTCATCGTGCTCTTCATCTCCACCCGCCGCGACGGCCGCTCCCTGGGCGAGCTGGTCAAGCAGGAGATGGGCACGGTGCCGGGCCTGATCGCGCTCTTCGGCGCCTTCATGATCATGATCATCATCCTGGCCGTGCTGGCCCTGATCGTGGTGAAGGCCCTGGCCGAATCGCCCTGGGGCACCTTCACCGTGGCGGCCACCATCCCGGTGGCCCTGTTCATGGGCGTCTACCTGCGCTATCTGCGCCCGGGGCGCATCGGCGAGGTCTCGCTGATCGGCTTCGTGCTGCTGATGGCCTCCATCATCGGCGGGCAGTGGGTGCATGAGAGCCCCACGCTGGCCCCGCTGTTCACGCATGACGGCAAGACCCTGACCTGGCTGCTGATCGGCTACGGTTTCGTGGCCGCGTCCATCCCGGTGTGGCTGCTGCTGGCGCCGCGGGACTATCTGTCGACCTTCCTGAAGATCGGCACCATCGTCGCGCTGGCCGTGGGCATCGTCTTCGTGGCGCCCACGCTGCAGATGCCGGCCATGACCCAGTTCGCCACGGGCAACGGCCCGGTGTGGGCGGGCGATCTCTTTCCCTTCCTCTTCATCACCATCGCCTGCGGTGCCGTCTCGGGCTTCCATGCGCTGATCTCCTCGGGCACCACGCCCAAGATGCTGGAGAACGAGACCCACGCCCGCTTCATCGGCTACGGCGGCATGCTGGCCGAGAGCTTCGTGGCGGTGATGGCCCTCGTGGCGGCCTCGTGCATCGAGCCGGGCGTCTACTTCGCGATGAACAGCCCGGCGGCGCTGGTCGGCAAGACGCCCGAGGCCGTGGCGGCCACCATTTCCACGTGGGGCTTCGTGGTCACGCCCGAGATGCTGGTGCAGACGGCCAAGGACGTGGGCGAGAACACCATCCTCGCCCGCGCCGGCGGCGCGCCCACGCTGGCCGTGGGCATGGCTCACATCCTGCACCAGGTGGTGGGCGGCAAGGCCATGATGGCCTTCTGGTACCACTTCGCCATCCTCTTCGAGGCGCTGTTCATCCTGACCGCCGTGGACGCCGGCACCCGCGCCGGCCGCTTCATGCTGCAGGACCTGCTGGGCAGCTTCGTGCCCTCGCTCAAGCGCACCGACTCCCTGGTGGCCAATCTGCTGGCCACGGGGCTGTGCGTGGCGGCCTGGGGCTACTTCCTCTACCAGGGCGTGGTGGATCCGCTGGGCGGCATCAACACCCTGTGGCCGCTGTTCGGCATCGCCAACCAGATGCTGGCCGCCGTGGCGCTGATGTTGGGCACCGTGGTCCTGTTCAAGATGAAGAAGGACCGCTACGCCTGGGTCACCATCGTCCCCTCGTTCTGGCTGCTGGCCTGCACGCTGACGGCGGGCTGGCTGAAGATCTTCTCGGACGACGTGCGCGTGGGCTTCCTGGCCCATGCCCGCAAGTACGCCGACGCCGTGGCCGCCGGCCAGGTGCTGGCCCCGGCCAAGAGCCTGGAGGCCATGCAGCGGGTGATCTTCAACGACCGCCTGGACGCCGCCCTGTGCGCGCTTTTCATGGGCGTGGTGCTGAGCGTGCTCGTCTACAGCATCAAGTCCGTGCTGGCTGCGCGTGCCAGCCGCCAGCCCAGCACCCAGGAGGCGCCGCGCGTGCCCCTGAATCCGGCCGCCGTGGCGTCCAGCCATGCTTGAGCAGGGTCTGCGCGAACTGGGCCAGGCCGGCCGCACGCTGGCGCAGAGCCTGCGCCTGATGGTGGGCCTGCCGGACTACGGCAGCTACGTGGCTCATCTGCAGCGCGTGCATCCGGAGCGCGAGCCCATGAGCTACGAGGACTTCTTCCGCGAGCGGCAGGCCGCGCGCTATGGCGGCAAGCTGGGGCGCTGCTGCTGAGCGCACCGGCACTCGTCGCCCCATGAAAAACGCCCCGTCTCGACGGGGCGTTTGCTCAGGTGGCGAGCGCTGATCAGGCGATGTGTCGCAGCTCGCCGCTGCCATGCAGATTGCTGTGGCAACGGCCGCACAGGCCCGGGTGCTCGGCGACGCTGCCCACGTCCGCGCGGTAGTGCCAGCAGCGCTCGCACTTGGTGTGGGCCGTGGGCGTGACAGTGACGCTCAGCTCGGCCGCGGCCTCGACGCGGGCCGCCGAGGTGATCAGTACGAACTTGAGGTCTTCGCCCAGGGACTGCAGCAGGGTCAGGTCTTGCTCGGCCGCGCCGATCACGACCTCGGCCTGCAGCGAGGCGCCCACCAGGCCCTGGCCGCGCACGTCCTCGATGGCCTTGTTGGCCAGCTCGCGGATCTCGCGCACGCGGCTCCACTTGGCCAGCAGGGCTTGTTGCGCGACATTCCATTCAACGTGTGACCGAATCGTGTCATTGGCTCCTGAAGTGAACTTCCAGAAGGTCTCGGTGAAGATGGTCTCGCCACCGTTGAACACCTGCCAGGCTTCCTCTGCCGTGAAGCTGAGGAAGGGCGCCATCCAGCGCAGCATGGCGTTCGTGATGTGCCACAGCGCGGTCTGGGCGGAGCGGCGGGCCAGGCTCTTCGGGGCCGTCGTGTAGAGGCGGTCCTTCAGCACGTCGAGGTAGAAGCCGCCCAGGTCTTCCGAGCAGTAGACCTGCAGCTTGGCCACGACCGGGTGGAACTCATAGCGCTCGAAGTGGGCCAGCACCTCGGCCTGGAACTCGGCGGCGCGGGCCAGGGCGTAGCGGTCCACCTCCAGCAGCTGGTCCAGGGGCAGGGCTTCGGTCGCGGCGTCGAAGTCCGAGACATTGGCCAGCAGGAAGCGCAGGGTGTTGCGGATGCGGCGGTAGCTGTCGACCACGCGGGCGAGGATCTTCTCGTCCAGGCCCAGGTCGCCGGAGTAGTCGGTCGCGGCGGTCCACAGGCGCAGGATCTCGGCGCCCATCTTGTCGGACACGGCCTGCGGCGCGACCACATTGCCCACTGACTTGCTCATCTTGCGGCCCTGGCCGTCCACCACGAAGCCGTGGGTCAGCAGGCCCTTGTAAGGCGCACGGCCGTACAGCGCCGAGGCGATCAGCAGGGAGCTGTGGAACCAGCCGCGGTGCTGGTCATGGCCTTCCAGATACAGGTCGGCCTCGGGGCCTTCGGCATGCGCGGCGCCGGCGTGGCTGCCCTTGAGCACGTGCTGGAAGGTGGAGCCGGAGTCGAACCAGACGTCCAGGATGTCCTGGCCCTTGGTGTAGACCTCGGCCTCGGCGCCCAGCCACTCGGCCGGGTCCAGCTTGGCCCAGGCCTCGATGCCGCCCTGCTCGACCAGCTGCGCGGCACGCTCGATGAACTCCAGCGTGCGCGGATGCGCCTCGCCCGTGTCCTTGTGCAGGAAGATGGGCAGGGGCACGCCCCAGCTGCGCTGGCGCGAGATGCACCAGTCGGGCCGGTTGGCGATCATGTCGCGCAGGCGGGCCCGGCCGTTCTCGGGGTAGAAGCTCGTGGCGTCGATGGCGGCGAGCGCGGTCTGGCGCAGGGTCTGGGCCGGGGCTTCGCTGGCGAAAAGGCCGCTGCCCTCGTCCATGCGCACGAACCACTGGGCGGCCGCACGGTAGATCACCGGCGTCTTGTGGCGCCAGCAGTGCGGGTAGCTGTGGGTGATCTTGGACTGGGCCATCAGGCGGCCGGCATGGGCCAGGGCCTCGGTGATGACGGGGTTGGCCTTCCAGATGTGCTGGCCGCCGAACAGGGGCAGGGCGGCTTCATAGGCGCCGTTGCCCTGCACCGGGTTCTTGATGTCGGTGAAGGCCATGCCGTGGGAGACACAGCTCTGGAAGTCGTCCAGGCCGTAGGCGGGCGCCGAGTGCACGACGCCGGTGCCGTCTTCCGCCGTGGCGTAGTCAGCCAGATAGACGGGGCTCTCGCGGTCGAAGCCGGGGTCCACATGGGCCAGCGGGTGCTTGAACTTCAGCAGCTCGAGCGCGCGGCCCTGGGTGACGGCGACCTGCTCGCCCTCCAGCTGCCAGCGCGCCAGGCACTTCTCGACCAGGGCCTCGGCCACCACGAAGTAGCCGCGCGCGGTCTTGACCAGGGCGTAGGGCAGCTCGGGATTGAGGTTCAGGGCCTGGTTGGCGGGGATGGTCCAGGGCGTGGTGGTCCAGATCACCGTGAAGGCGTCCTGGTCCAGGGCGGGCAGGCCGAAGGCGGCGGCCAGCTTCTCAGGCTCGGCGCACAGGAAGGCGACGTCGACGGCGGGGGACTGCTTGTCGGCGTACTCGATCTCGAACTCGGCCAGCGAGGAACCGCAGTCGAAGCACCAGTAGACGGGCTTGAGGCCGCGGTAGACGAAGCCGCGCTCGAACAGGCGCTTGAGCACGCGGATCTCGCCGGCCTCGTTGGCGTAGTCCATGGTGCGGTAGGGCTTGTCCCATTCGCCGAGGATGCCCAGGCGTTTGAAGTCGGCGCGCTGGCCGTCGATCTGCTCGGTGGCGTAGGCGCGGCTCTTGGCCTGGACCTCGTCACGTGGCAGGCCGCGGCCGAAGGTCTTCTCGATCTGGTTCTCGATGGGCAGGCCGTGGCAGTCCCAGCCAGGGATGTAGGCCGCGTCGAAGCCGGCCAGCTGGCGGGCCTTGACGATCATGTCCTTGAGGATCTTGTTGGCGGCGTGGCCGATGTGGATCTGGCCATTCGCATAGGGCGGGCCATCATGCAGCACGAACTTGGGTGCGCCGCAGCGGGCGTCGCGCAGCTTCTTGTAGATGCCTTGCTCTTCCCAGCTCTTGACCCAGCCCGGTTCGCGCTTGGGCAGGTCACCGCGCATGGGGAAGGGGGTGTCGGGCAGGTTCAGCGTGGCACGGTAGTCGGGTGCGGCGGGCTTGGTGGCGTCAGTCATGGCAGCAATCAGGCAGGGCCGCTGGCGGCAGGCCAGTCGGCGGGCAGGGGGAGCACCGGGGCGGCGCAGGGGCGTCAGGGCAGCAAGCCCCGAGGGCGGGCCCGCATCAAATTCGATCGCGGGTGGTCTGGCGGCGCATCGAGGCGTGGGTGGCCAGGAAGGCGCGTGCCTGCTCGACATCGCGGGCGATGGCCTGGGTCAGGGCGTCCAGCCCGTCGAAACGGGCTTCGTCACGCAGTTTGTGCAGCAGTTCCACGCGGACGAGTTTACCGTAGGCCCCGTTGCGGCCCAGCGTCGCGGGCCAGTCCAGGCAGTGGACCTCCAGCAGCACGCGCCCGGCGTCCTCCACCGTGGGGCGCACACCCAGGCTGGCCACGCCGTCCAGGGGTGCTTGCGCCAGGCCATGGGTGCGCACGGCGTAGATGCCCATGGCAGCCGGCTTGGCATGCGAGAAGCGCAGGTTCAAGGTGCGGAAGCCGTCGGCCGCACCGGCCGACGATTCGCCCAGCTGCCGGCCCAGCTTCTGGCCGTGGATCACATGGCCGGAGATGGCATAGGGCCGGCCCAGCAGGCGCTCGGCGTCCTCCATGCGGCCCTCGGCCAGGGCCTCGCGCACGGCCGAGCTGCTGACGCGCAGTCCGTGCACCTCGTAGCTCATCATGCGAGCCACGTCGAAGCCCAGGCGCTGGCCGGCGGCATCCAGCGTGGCGTAGTCCCCCTGGCGCTTGGCGCCGAAGCGGAAGTCGTCGCCCACCAGCACGTAGCGGGCGCCCAGGCCCTGCACCAGCACCTGCTGGATGAAGTCCTGCGCGGGCAGCGAGGCCAGGCGCTCGTCGAAGCGCAGCACCACGACCTGGTCGATGCCGCAGCGTTCCAGCTCCTGGAGCTTGTCGCGCAGGGTGGCGACGCGGGTGGGGGCCAGCTCCGGCTTGCCCAGCTTGCGGGCGAAGAAGTCCCTCGGATGGGGCTCGAAGTTCAGCACGCAGGACGGCAGGCCGCGGTGCTGGGCCTCCGAGCGCAGGAGGGCCAGCATGGCCTGGTGGCCGCGATGGACGCCGTCGAAGTTGCCGATGGTGAGGGCACAGGCCGGGGCGATGCCCGGGTGATGGAAGCCGCGGAATACCTGCATGGAGGGCATTATCCGTGCCCGGCTGCCCGTTCAGACGGGCGAGGGCGGCCGAGCGTGCACTCAGGCCGGCACTTCGTCCTCCAGCCGCATCGCGCTCGTCGGTCCGGCCTGGCCCACATGGCGCACCACCAGCTCCAGCAGGTGCTGCATGTCGAAGGGCTTCTGCAGATGGTCGTCCATGCCGGCAGCCTCGCACTGCGCCCGGTCCTGCGGGGAGGTGCTGGCGGTCAGGGCGACGATGGGTGTGCGCGGACGGCCCATGCGCCGTTCCTCGGCGCGCCAGGCGGCCGTGGCCTCGAAGCCGTCGAGCTCGGGCATCAGGCAGTCCATCAGCACCAGCTCGAAGGGCCCCTGCCGGAGCAGCTCCAGGGCCTGGCGGCCGTTCTCGGCCTGCACGACTTCCACGCCGCAGTGATCCAGCATGGAGGCCGCCACCAGCAGGTTCACCGGGTTGTCGTCGACCAGCAGCACCCGGCCCTGCAGGGCCGGCAGCAGGGGATCGCGGGCCGCCCGCTGCGCTGCGGCGGGGGTGTCGCAGGGCTGGAGAGGCAGGGTCAGCTCGAACATCGAACCCAGGCCGCGCCGCGAGCTGGCGCGCAGATCGCCGCCCATGGCGTGGGCGAGCTCGCGGGAGATGGTCAGGCCCAGGCCCGTGCTGTCGCGGCGCTGGCGCAGCTTGCCACCGAGCTGCTCGAAAGGGGCGAAGATGCGCTCCAGCTGGTCGGCCTCGATGCCTTCGCCGGTGTCCCGCACGGCAAAGCGCAGCAGGGTGCCGCTGCGCATGTCCTGCACCATGGCCACGCCCACGTCCACCGAACCCTGCTCGGTGAACTTGATGGCATTGCCGACCAGGTTGTGCAGCACCTGCTTGATGCGCGAGGCATCGGCCAGCACATGGCTGGGCAGGCCTTCGGCGAGGCGGACGTTGAGCTGCAGGCCCTTTTCGCGGGCAGGGGTGGCGAGCAGGCGGCAGACTTCGTGGACCGCCTCGGCCAGGTCCATGGCAGCGGGCTCGATGACCAGCTTGCCGGACTCGATGCGGGCCAGGTCCAGGATGTCATTGACCAGGTTGAGCAGGTGGCGGCCGGAGCTGTGCACCACGCCGAGCTGCTCGCGCTGGCGCTCGTCCAGGTTCGAGCGCTCCAGCAGCTGCGTCATGCCCAGGATGCCATTGAGCGGCGTGCGGATCTCGTGGCTCATCACCGCCACGAAACGGCTCTTGCTGGTACTGGACTGCTGAGCGGACTGCAGCGCCTGCTGGCGTTCCTCGGCGAGCTTGGCGTGCTCGAAGCGCAGGCGCAGCAGCTCCAGGCGACGGGCCTGGACGCGCAGCGACTCCGTCCAGGCGACGGACAGAAAGATCAGCAGGCCGACGGCCGACAGCCAGCCTTCGCGCGTGTCCAGCAGGCCGTTGTAGAGCAGCGCAGGCGTGAAGACGATGCCGGAGAACAGGGCATTGGCGCGGAACTCGGCGCCCATGGCGAACAGGGAGACCGCGGCCAGGCCGATCATGGAGGCCAGCACCAGGCCGTCAAGACCTGGCACCTCGGGCGTGTGGAAGCACCAGCCCATGGCGCTCCAGCTGAGCGCATCCAGCGCCAGCAGGGTGAAGTAGCGCTGGCGCCAGGCGCGCAGGCTGCCGAGCTCCCGCTGCGCCTGGCGGAAGCTGCGGGCGTCCAGCGTGCGCAGCAGCGTCACGCACAGGCGCGCGCACAACCAGCCCAGCAGCAGGGCGGCGGGCAGGTGGCCCCACAGCAGGAGGACCGGGCAGAAGCTGAAGGCGGCCCCGATGAGATTGGGCCGCAGGCTCAGCTCGTAGAGCGAGCTGAGTCGTTCGCGCTCGATTTGCGCTGCAATGTCCTGATCCAAGGACGGCATCCCTCGTCTGGCCCCGGCCCGTGCCCCGGGGTGCTCTTGTAGGTGTTCATGGTCCGAGCGCAGCGTGCGTCGTGTCCGCAGCCGACCTCCTTCGACGTCAGCGCAGTGCACGCGTCATTGCGGGCAGCGATTTGTAGCCTCAACAGGCCTGAGGGCGGCTAGTGCGAACCCTCGATCTGCGGGGGGCGCGGCGCAGGCCGCGGCGGGATCAGTGACGGATCTCACGCCCCGCCGGGCGCACCGAGGATGGCCTCGGGTCCCGCAACCCAACACCACTGCCCTTGCGGCAGATCGGCCGGCAGCACGAGGTCACCGAACTGCGGCCGGTGCAGGCGCTCCACGCGGTTGCTGACCGCCGCCATCATGCGCTTGACCTGGTGGTACTTGCCCTCGGCCAGCGTCAGGCGTACGCCATGCGTGCCCATGGCCTCGGCGGCCAGGGCCTTCACCAGCTCGGGCTCGCGGTGGACCTTCAGCTCGTGTTCGTGCAGTTCCACGCCGGCCAACAGGCGCTCGAGCTGCTCGGCGTCGACCGGGTGCTTGCAATGCGCCTCGTAGACCTTGGGCACGTGGTGCTTGGGGCTGGTGAGCTTGTGGATGAGGGTGCCATCGTCGGTCAGCAGCAGCAGGCCGGTGGTGTCCTCGTCCAGGCGGCCGACGGGCTGCACACCGCGCTCGCGCAGGGGCGCGGGCAGCAGGCTCATCACGCTGGGATGGTGGCGGGGCTTCTGCGAGCACTCGTAGCCGGCCGGCTTGTGCAGCATGACCAGGGCCTTCTCGTGATAGGGCCAGGTCTTGCCACTGACCTCGAACTGCAGGCCCTGGGGGTCGAAATCGGCATCGGGGTCGTCCACGACGTCGCCGTGGATCTTGACCTCGCCGTGGTGGATCAGGCCGGCGCAGAGGCGGCGGCTGCCGAAGCCTTGGGAAAAGAGAATCTGGGACAAGCGCATCGCTGCATTATCCAAGCTCGCCGGCCGAGGGCAGGCCGGGCAGGCCGCTCGCGGATCGCACAGCGTCCACCACGGCGGCCGCCAGCGCCTCGGCGGCCATCACGCCCAGCAGTCCGAGGTCGGCAGGGCCCGAGGCGCCGGTGGCGAGGCTGAAGACGATGTCGCCATCACTGGGCTGGTGGACGGGGTTGATGCTGCGTGCCAGCCCGTCATGGGCCATCTGGGCGAGCTTGGTAGCCTGGGCCTTGTCGAGCCGGGCATCGGTGGCGACCACGGCGAGGGTCGTGGCCGCACCGGCGATGGGTCGGATGGGCGCGACGCCCTGAAGCAGGGCCTGGACGGTGCCCCGGGGCCGGCCGTCTTCGCCGCGGGCGCCGGCGAGGATCCGTCCACTGGCGGGGTCGACGACGTCGCCCACGGCATTCACCACGGCCAGGGCGCTCAGCGTGGTCGCCCCCACCCGCAGCGAGGCCATGCCCAGCCCGCCTTTCATGGCCCATTGCGGCCCCAGCAGCTTGCCGACGGTCGCCCCGGCTCCTGCGCCCACGCTGCCGCGCGCCGCGCTGAGGCCAGCCGCTTCGCAGGCGGCGTAGCCGGCGTCGGCATCGGGGGTCAGGACCGGATCGCCCAGCCAGAGATCGAAAATCACCGCCGCCGGCACGATGGGCACGCGCGCCGGACCTACGGCCAGGCCGTGGCCGCGCTCGCGCAACCAGCGCATCACGCCGCTGGCGGCATCCAGGCCGAAGGCGCTGCCGCCACTGAGCAGCAGCGCATGGACCTGCTGGACGGTGTTCTCGGGGCGCAGCAGGTCCGTCTCGCGGCTGCCAGGGGCGGCTCCGCGCACGTCCACGCCAGCGGTCACGCCCTGGGGGCACAGGACGACGCTGCAGCCAGTGGGGCGCCGGCTGTCGGTCCAGTGGCCCAGGCGAAGTCCGGCCACATCGCAGAGCTGCCCTTGCAGCGTTCCAGCCATGGGTTCAGGGGCGCGGCTTGTGCGGCTGGATGCTGCCGCAGTCGGCGCCCAGCCAGCGACCCTCGCCTGAGATGGTCATGCTGCGGCCCTGGCGCTGGATGCTCAGCTTGCTGCTGTAGTGCTCCGCGCTGTCGAAGGTGAATTCGCCGTCGCCTTCGGAGGCCGGGTCGGTGCAGGTGAAGTGGCTGCGCACGGTATTGCCGCTGCGCGTGACCTGCTGCTTGCAGCGGCCCTTGTCATCCACCGGCGGCTCATGCCGTTCGGCCTGCTCCTTGCTGATGCAGGTCTTGATGGTGACGGTCCCGCCGGCGCCCATGTTCACCTGCACGCCGTGCTGGGCCATCATCTGCTCCATCATCTGGCGCTTCTCCGGCGGCATATTGGCCATGGCCTGCCGGGCCTGGTCCATCTTGGCCTGCTGGGCGGGGTCCAGCTGCGGCTTCTGGGTCATCTCCCAGAGGCCGGGCTTCATGGTGGACTGCGCGCTGGCGCACAAGGGCAGGGCCAGCAGGGCGGCAAGCGCGGCGCGGGGGGCACGGGGGCGGCGGATCGGCTTCATCGCAACTCCTCGGTGGGGGTGCGGGGCAGTGTAGTCCGCCGTTTCCCTCAGGCGAAGACCCCGGCCTGCTCCGTCATGCGGGCGCTGACCTCGGCCAGGTGGTGCAGACCGTCGCCCCACTGCATCTCCATCACCGTGAGCCGCTTGAAGAAGTGGCTGGAGATGTATTCGTCCGTCACGCCGATGCCGCCGTGCAGCTGCGTGCACTGCTGGCCGACGAAGCGCATGGACTGGCTCAGCTGCAGCTTCACCTGCGACAGCGCGCGGCGGCGCTGCGCGGGCGGTTCGCCCAGCTTCAGCGTGGCGTAGTAGCTCATGGAGCGAGCCAGCTCCAGCTGCATCTTGATGTCGGCCATGCGATGGCGCAGGGCCTGGAAGCTGGCGATGGCCACGCCGAACTGCTTGCGGGTGCTGAGGTAGTCGGCGGTGAGGCGCACCAGGGCGTCCATGGCGCCCACGGCCTCGGCGGCCTGCGCCGCGAGGGCGGTGTCCGCTGCCAGCTCCAGCAAGGCCTGGGCCGCCTCGCCCTGCGCGATGCGCTGGCCGGGCGTGGCCTGCAGGGTCAGCTCCGCAGCGGCCGAGCCGTCGTGCAGCACATAGCCGCGGGTGACGAGGCCCTCGGCGCCGGCCTCGACCAGGTACAGCGCCGGCCCCTGCTCGTCCGTGGCGGGAACGACGAAGGCCTGGGCCTGCGCGCCCGCGCTGACCAGGCTCTTGACGCCGCTGAGCCGGCCCGCGGTGGCCCGGGTCTGGCCCATGTCCAGCCGGTAGCGCAGGCCGCGTTCCTGGTGCGCGAGCACCACCAGCGCCTCGCCTGCGACGATGCGGGGCAGCCAGTCGGCCTGCAGGGCCTGCGGCGCCTGGGACAGCAGCAGCGGCGCCAGCAGGGCGCCCTGGGCATAGGGCTCCAGCACCAGGCCGTGGCCCAGTTCCTCCATCACCACCATGGCGTCCACCGGCCCCAGGGCCAGGCCGCCATGGGCTTCGGGCACCTGCAGACCCATCAGGCCCAGGCCGGCCAGGCCGTCCCAGGCCGCGCGCGAGAAGCCGCCCTCGCGGACGATGGCGCGGCGCTGCTCGAAACCGTAATCCTTCTCGACGAAACGCTGCACGGCATCGCGTAGGGCCTGCTGGTCTTCGCTGAAATCAAAATCCATGGCTGTCTCCTGCGCGTCTCAGCCCAGCAGGGTCTGGGCGACGATATTGCGTTGCACCTCGTTGGACCCGCCGTAGATGGTGGTCTTGCGGTAGTTGAGGTAGTGGCTGGTCAGGGAGGCGCAGTGCGCGGCGCCGCCGGGCCAGAGCCCGCCCAGGGCCTGGTCGCCCTGCCAGCCGGCCTCCATGGCCTCGTGAATGAAGGGCGTGGCGAAAGGGCCGCCGGCCAGCATCATCAGCTCGGTGTAGCGCTGCTGGATCTCGCTGCCACGGATCTTGAGCAGGCCCGCCACGTCAAGGGACTGCTTGCCCGAGCGCTCGGCCGAGAGCACGCGCAGCACCATCATCTCCAGGGCGACGATGTCCACCTCCAGCAGGGCGATCTGGTCGCGGAAGCGGCCGTCCTCGTAGAGCCCTTCCTGCTTTGCGATGCGCTTGAGACGCTCCAGCTCGCGCTTGGCCCGGTTCACGTCGGCGATGTTGGTGCGCTCATGGGCCAGCAGGTACTTGGCGTAGGTCCAGCCCTTGTTCTCCTCGCCGATGAGGTTCTCGGCCGGCACGCGGACGTTGTCGAAGAAGACCTCGTTCACCTCGTGTTCGCCGTCCAGCATGATGATGGGCCGCACGGTGACGCCGGGCGACTTCATGTCGATCAGCAGGAAGGAGATGCCGGCCTGCGGCTTGACCTGGGTGTCGGTGCGCACGAGGCAGAAGATCCAGTCGCCGTACTGGCCCAGGGTGGTCCAGGTCTTCTGACCGTTGACCAGGTAGTGGTCGCCCTGGCGCTCGGCCCGGGTCTTGACGGAGGCCAGGTCCGAGCCGGAGCCCGGCTCGCTGTAGCCCTGGCTCCACCAGACGTCCCCGCTCATGATGCCGGGCAGGAAGCGCTGCTGCTGCTCCGCGCTGCCGAAGGCCATGATCACCGGCGCCACCATCACCGGGCCGAAGGGCACCACCCGGGGCGCGCCGGCCAGCGCGCATTCCTCCTCGAAGAGATGACGCTGGATGGCGTCCCAGCCCGGTCCGCCGAAGCGCTGCGGCCAGGCCCAGCCATGCCAGCCTTTCTTGCCCAAAATGCGGGCCCAGCGCTGCAGGTCCTCCTTGTGCAGGCGCTGGGCGCGGTGCACCTTGTCGCTGATGTCCTGGGGCAGGTTCGCGGCCACCCAGGCACGGATCTCCGCGCGGAAGGCTTCCTGCTCGGCGGTGAAGGCCAGTTGCATCGATGTCTCCTTGCGCCGTCCGGCCGGAGGCGCGTCATCCAGTTTGCGTCGTGCTGATTTTTAGCACGGACGTTCTTTTTTCTCCTGTCGAATGGGGGACATCGGCCGTCTAGGGAATGCCCGGACGCCATCGGTGCGAAGCGACGCGGCAGTGCCGGGGCGATCACAATGCGCGGCATGAACACGCCCATTCCCCTGCTGGCCATCCATGGAGGTGCCGGCACCATTCTTCGCCAGGCCACCTCGCATGAATCCGAGCAGGCCTATCTGCAGGCCCTGCTGGACATCATTCGGGCCGGCGAGGCCCTGCTGGCCGAGGGCGCGCCGGCGCTGGACGTGGTCGAGGCCTGCGTCCGGCTGCTGGAGGAGAACGAGCGCTTCAACGCCGGCCGCGGCGCTGTCTACACCGAGGCAGCCACCCACGAGCTGGACGCCAGCATCATGGAGGGCCACACCCGGCGCGCGGGCGCGGTGGCGGGCCTTCGCACGACGCGCAATCCGGTGCAGGCGGCCCGTGCGGTGATGGAGTCCAGCGGGCACGTGATGCTGATCGGGCCGGCAGCCGATACCTTTGCCGCGGCGCGGGGCCTGGAGCAGGTGCCGCCCGACTGGTTCGGCACGCCCGAGCGGCTGGCGCAGCTGCGCCGGGTGCAGGGCGAGGGCGGGGCCGCCAGGCTGGATCACGATGGCGCGCAGCGCCAGGCGCCGCTGGACGAACGCAGCAAGTTCGGCACCGTCGGCGCCGTGGCCCTGGACGCCCGGGGCCGGCTTGCGGCGGCCACCTCCACGGGCGGCATGACCAACAAGAAGGTGGGGCGGGTGGGCGATTCGCCCATCCTGGGCGCGGGCTGCTACGCGGACGACACCGTGGCCGTCTCCTGCACCGGCACCGGCGAGGCCTTCATGCGCAGCGTGGCCGCGCACGAGCTTTCCGCCCAGATGCGCTACCTGGGTCGCAGCCTGGAAGCCGCCTGCGAGGACGTGGTGGGCACGTGCCTGCCGGCAGTTGGCGGGCAGGGGGGGCTGATCGCGGTCTCGCACCGGGGCGAGCTGTGCCTGCCTTTCAACACCGAAGGCATGTACCGCGGCTGGGTCCGCCTCGGCGAGGCGCCGCAGGCACGGATCTTCCGCTGACAGGTGCGGGCCGTGGCAGGCCGGCGCATTGGCCCGGCCATGAAAAAAGCAGCCCGCGGGCTGCTTTTGCTGAGGCCATCAAGCGCTCACTGCTTGCGGCGGCGGGTGTAGGCCACGGCGCCGAAGGCTGCGAAGGCCAGGGCGATGGAGCCGGGCTCGGGCACGCTGCTCTTCTTGTCGGAGACCGCCAGGAAGGTCTGCGACGAGGGGCTGGCCGTGCTCTTGTACACCGTGTAGTTGTAGGCCGACTTGGTCAGGCCCAGCGAGCTGGTCCAGAAGGACTCGTTGGCGTTGTTCAGGGCGTCCAGGTACTTCTCGGCCTGGGTGCGCACCGATTCGTAGCTGGTGTTGCTGAAGTAGGCGCCACCGCTCTTGGTGGGGTCGGCCACGCCGCTGTTGGCGTCGCCCAGCAGCTCCCACAGCACGTACTGGAAGGCAGCCGACTTGGTGTTGCTCGTCATGCTGTCCTTGTAGGCATAGCTGTAGAGCTCGACCAGGTTGTTGTACAGGCTGACGGTGCCGGACTTGTACTCGTAGCTGTCGACCGTGGAGTAGGGGGCGCTGGTGAACAGCGTCTTGTAGGCCGAAGCCGCACCGTTGCCGCTGACGGCAGCGCCGCTGCTGTTGAGCCCGACGCCCATGAAGGAGTCCAGCGAGGAGGTGCTGTAGGTGCTCGTCAGCTTGCTGGTGGTCAGCGGGTCGATGCAGTAGACCCAGAACTGCTGGCTGGCGCTGGAGTCGTTGACCAGCGAGGCACCCATGGACTGGCCGGTCTTGGTGTAGGCGCCGATCTGGATGTCGGCCTGGCCGTAGCGGTTCGTGCCGGTGCCAGAGAGGCTGGTGTTGTAAGCCTGGGCCGAGCCCATGCACAGCACCGCAAGCCCGAGGCTGGCGCCCAAAGTGGCAAAGGTCTTGGTCATTGCTGCAGTGCTCATGGTCTTGTCGCTTGGTTGCTTGCCGGCAGGGTCCCCCCGGCGATGGTCGGAAGGCTACCAGCGAATCTGGAGTTGTTCATCCCGTGAACGAGGGGCCGATGCACAGGGCAAGGGAACTGTCACGTCTGACAGGGTGGGCTAGCAAAATCAGGGCCACCATCGCTAAGTCATTGATTTGAAATACGCAGGCAAGTGTTTCAAGCTGTTTTCAAACGTAAATGTAAGGCCAGCCGACAGAAGGGGCATGGGCCCGGAGCCGCCCGGCTCAGAGGCCCAGCTCAGCCTTGAGGGTCTTGAACTCGGCGGTGTCCCGGAATCGGCCGGGCATGGCCATGGCTGCGCGCAGCTCCTCCCGGGCGTCCGGCTTGCGGCCGGACTTGGCCAGGGCGTAGGCCAGGTGGAAACGCAGCTGGCCCTGGTTGGGGTCGCGCAGGCGGGCGTCACGCAGCAGGCGCAGGCCGGCCTCGATCTCGCCGCGCAGCACGTGGATCCAGCCCTGGGCGTCCAGCGTCTCCGGGCTTTCCGGGGCCAGCTTGCGGGCGCGCTCGGCCATGGCCAGGGCACCGGCATCGCCCAGGCGCTGCAGCAGCAGGGCGTAGGTGGCCATGGCGGAGACGTCCTGCGGATCGCGGGTGATCAAGGTGGAGAAGCTGCGCTTGGCCGCCTCGTTCTTGCCCAGCTCGGCCTGGGCCTCGGCCAGGACGCGCAGCAGGCCCAGGTCCTGAGGCGCCTTCTGGGACCAGCCCTCCAAGGTGGCCAGGCCCTTCTGCGGGTCGCCGCCGCTGGTCTGGGCACGGGCCAGCAGCAGGGCGTTGGCCGCGCTGGGCTCCTGGTCCAGCACCTGCTGGTAGCGCTTGCCGGCCTCGGCGAACTGCCCGCGTGCATAGGCCAGGTGGCCGGCTGTCAGCAGGGCCGGCAGGGCCGTGGGATACCTGGCCAGCAGGGTCTTGAGCAGGGCGTCGGCGCGAGCGTTGTCCTTCTTGCGGTTGGCCACCTCGATGCCCAGCACCAGCACATTGAGGGCCTCGGCGCCATTCTGCTGGGCCTTCTGCAGGTTGTAGCTGGCGCCGTCCAGATTGCCGATGGACAGCTGCTGGCGGCCCACCACCACCTGCGCCTCGGCGTCATAGCCGGCGATACGTGTGGCCTCCTGGAAGAGGACCTTGGCATTGCCGAGATCGCCCTGCATGGCATAGGTGCGGCCCAGGGTCAGCGCCACCTCGAGGTTGCCCTGGTACTTGCCGTTGAGCGCCTTGCCGACCTGGATGGCCTGGTCCAGCTTGCGCTGGCTGGTGTGGAGCTCCATCAGCGTCAGCCCGGGGCGCGGGTCATTGCGCGAGAGGTTGGCGGCCTTCTCCAGGGCCTCGGTGGCCTCGTTGAAGCGGCGGGCACGGAACTCCAGGATGCCCAGCTGGTAGAGCAGCTGCGGGTCCTCGGCGTCCTTTTTGAGCAGCCCGTCCAGACGCTGGCGGGCGGGGTCGAACTGCTTTTCCTCGATGTCCAGCCAGCTGAGGTTGATCAGCGCCGGCTTGAAGCCCGGGCTCTTGGCCAGGGCCTGCTGGAAGGCGGCCCGGGCGCCGCCCTTGTCTCCCAGCCGCCCCTTGATATTGCCCAGGTAGTTGATGAGCATGGGGTTGTTCGGGTCGCTCTTGAGCAGGTTCTCGGCCAGCTGCAGTGCGCGCGGGCCCTTGCCCATGCTGGCATAGGCGGTGATCAGCTGGATGGCGGCGCGGGCGTCGCCGGGGTTGCTCGCCAGCACCTTCTCCAGGTTGCTGATGCCGGCCTCGCCCTGGCCCATGGAGAGCTGGCTCAGCGCCAGCTCCCGGATGGTGTCGGGCGTGGGCTGCTGGGCGGCCGCCTTGTCGAAGGCCTCGGCAGCCTGGTCATAGCGCTTGCGGGCCAGATGGATGCTGCCCTGCAGGTACAGCACCTGCGGGTCCGTGGGGCGCAGGCGCTGCAGGTTGCTGACGATCTGCTGCGCCTGGGTGAGGTCGCGCTGCTCCAGCGCGATGCTGGCGGCCATGAGCTGGCCGGCGTAGTGGTTGGCGTTGAGGGCCAGCAGATTCTTGAGGTGCTCGCGGGCCTTCTCGTTGTCGCCCAGGGCCTTGTAGGCCATCGCGGCGGCGAAGTTCAGGCTTTCGTCGCTGTTGATCACGCCGGCAGGCTGCAGGCCCAGCAGCTCGGTGGTCTGGACATAGGCGTCGCGGGCCTTGGCGGCATTGCCCTTGCGGGACTCGATGACGCCACGCAGGTAGGACGCCCGCGGGTCGGCCAGGCTGGCCGCGTCCAGGGCGGCGAGGTCCTGCTCGGCCTCCTTGAGCTGGCCGGTCGTGACCAGCAGGCCGGCGCGCGCCACACGGGCATCGACATTGAGCGCGTTGTGCTGCAGGGCCTTGCCGAAGGAGACCTGGGCGGCACTGCTCTCCTTGAGCTTCTGCTGCACGGTGCCCAGCGCGTACCAGGCGGCGCTGTTGGCGGGATCGAACTCCAGCGCCTTGCTGATCTGGCCACGCGCCTTCTCCAGCTCGCCCTGGCGCGCCAGCATGGTGGCCTCGGCCAGCAGGGGCAGGGGCGAGCGGGGCGCCAGCGCGCGGGCTTCGGCAAAGGACTTCGTGGCGGCGTCCTTCTGCCCGAGGGTGGCGAAGGCGGTGCCGCGCTGGGTGAGGATCTCGGCATGGCTGCCCGCCGGCACACCGTTGGTGTTGATGCGGTCCAGCAGCTTCTTGTACTCGCCCAGGGCGATGTAGAGCTGGCCCAGGTCCACCATCACCTCGCTGCGCGCCACGCCCTGCTTCAGCGCCTCCTCGAAGGCGGCCTCGGCCGAGGGCAGGTCGCCCTTTTTCAGCAGGGTACGGGCCAGCAGCAGATGGGCGGAGAGCATGTGCGGATCCGCCTGCAGGGAGTTGCGCAGCTGGATCAGCGCGCCGTCGATGTCCTTCTTCTCGAGGCGCTGCTGGGCGTCGTCGTAGAACTTGCTGGCCGCATCACCCGCCCCCTGGGCCTGGAGACAGGCACCGAGCAGGAGGGAGAGGAGCAGGCGGGAGGGCAGGCGGTTCATGGGCGGTCCAGTGCGGGGGGAGGCCGGCGCGCGGCCGGCGAAGCAAAGGGACCGCCGCGGCGGTCCCGGCAGGCGGGGAGCTGGGCTCAGTCCCGGAAGTTGTCGTAGCTCAGGGGCAGGTCCGCCATGTCCTTCTTCAGCTGGGCGATGGCCAGCTGGAGGTCGTCACGGTTCTTGCCGGTGATGCGCACGACGTCGCCCTGGATGGAGCTCTGGACCTTGAGCTTGCTGGCCTTGATGGCGTTGCTGATCTTCTTGGCGTTCTCGGCGTCGATGCCGGAGCGGATCTTGTAGACCTGGCGGACCTTGTCGCCGCCCAGCTTCTCGATCTTGTCGTTCTTGTCCAGGAAGCTGATCACCACGCCCTGCTTGGTCAGCTTGCTGTAGAGCACGGCCTCGATCTGCTCCAGCTGGAAATCGCTGTCGCCGACGGCGTGGATTTCCTTTTCCTTGCTCTTGAGCTCGACGGAGGCACTGGTGCCCTTGAAGTCGAAGCGGGTGTCAATTTCCTTCTTGCTGTTGTCCACGCCATGGCCGATCTTGACCATGTCGGGCTCCAGCTTGGTGTCGAAGCTTGGCATCTCTTGAATCCTTGAGGGAAGGGCCCTCGCCGGAAGCGGCAAGGGAATCTGGGAAAATTCTGCCATGCAACAAGAGATGCCGAACACCCGGGACGAGGGTCAGCGCCCCATTCAGACGAACCCGAGCCTCGTGGTCGAGGAGGGCGTGAACCTGCGGCCCTACAACAGCTTCGGCCTGCCCGCCACCGCCCAGCGCCTGGTGCGCATCCGGCACGAGTCCGACCTGCGCCGCGTGATCGACCACCCCGAGCTGGGCCGCGCGCCCAAGTTCGTGCTGGGCGGGGGCAGCAATATCGTGCTCACGCGCGACGTCGAGGCCCTGGTGCTGAAGATGGAGATCCTCGGCAAGCGCGTGGTCGAGGAGCGCGAGGACGCCTGGATCCTGGAGGTCGGTGCCGGGGAGACCTGGCACGAGGTGGTGCGCTGGAGCCTGGAGCAGGGCTGTCCGGGCCTGGAGAACCTCGCCCTGATCCCGGGCACGGCCGGCGCAGCGCCGGTGCAGAACATCGGGGCCTATGGCGTCGAGATCAAGGACCGCATCGAGGCGGTGGAGGTCATCGACCTGATCACCGGCCGGCCCGTGCGCCTGCCGGCGAGCGTGCTGGCCTTCGGCTACCGGGACAGCGTCTTCAAGCAGAGCGGCTTCGGCGGCCTGGCCGGCAAGAGCGTCATCACCCGCGTGCTGCTGCGCTGCCCCAAGCCCTGGATCCCGCAGCTGGGCTACCTGGACCTTGAGCGCAAGATGGCCGAGACCGGCATCACTGCGCCCAGCGCGAAGCAGATCTTCGACTGGGTCTGCCAGATCCGCCAGGCCAAGCTCCCCGACCCGCGCCAGATCGGCAATGCCGGCAGCTTCTTCAAGAACCCGGTGGTCAGCGAGGAGCAGTGCCGGGACATCATCGGCCGCGACCCCGGCATCGTGCACTACCCCATGCCCGACGGCACGGTGAAGCTGGCCGCGGGCTGGCTGATCGATGCCTGCGGCTGGAAGGGCAAGAGCGTGGGCGGCGCGGCGGTGTATGAACGCCAGGCCCTCGTGCTGGTCAACCGCGGCGAGGCCCGCGGGGCCGAGGTGGTGACCCTGGCGCGGGCCATTCAGGAGAGTGTCTACGGCCGCTTCGGCATCCGGCTGGAGCCCGAGCCGGTGATCGTCTGATTCGTCGTCTGATCAGGACTTGAACAGCGGCTGCGAGCACAGCTCGCGGCAGCGCGCGATGGCCTGGCGGATGCGCCGGGCGATGGCCTGCAGTACGTCCACGTGCCGTTCTGCACCGGCCGCGGCTTCCAGTTCGGCCGCTGGCTGGCTCAACAGGCGCAGGCCCAGATTGGCCGCCGCGCCCTTGAGCTCGTGGGCCAGCTCGCGCAGCTGGGTGTGATGCGGGCCGGCCAGGCCTTCGTCCAGGCGCTGCTCGATCTCCGGCAGGCCGGCGATGAAGCGCTCGTAGAGTTGCGCCACGGCCTTGCCGCTGAGGTGATGGCCCAGCTCGGCGATGACTTGTGCGTCCAGCTCGTCCTCCCCCACACCCAGCGCGGCGCACGGGCCTGGACGGGGCGTGGCGAGCGGGCCGGCGGCAGGCGCATCCACCTGCTCCCAGGGCTGGCGGTTCAGGGCCACCGTGAGCTCCTGGATGCCCAGCGGCTTGGCCAGGAACTCGTCCATGCCGGCCTCGCGGGCCTGGTGGCGTGTGCTGTCGAAGGCATCGGCCGACAGCGCGATGATGCGGATCTGCCCCTTGGGCGCCGCCATGGCGCGGATCTGCCGGCTGGCCTCCAGGCCGTCCATCACCGGGGTGTGCAGGTCCATCAGGACCATGTCGAACTCTTCCATGCGCAGGCGCTCGACGGCCTGCAGACCGTTCTCGCAGAAGACGGCCTTGTGGCCCAGGCGTTCCAGCACCGCCTCTAGGAACTGGCGGTTCGTGGCGTTGTCCTCGGAGACCAGGATGCGCAGCTGGCGCAGGGCCGCCAGGGGCACGGCGTCGGGCCTGGAGGGCGGCACGGCGGCATGGTTGGGCTCGCATTCATTGAGCTTGAGCTCCACCGTGAAGACCGAGCCCTGGCCCAGCGCGGACTGCACCTGGATGTCACCCCCCATGGCCCGGGCCAGGGTGCGGGAGATCTCCAGGCCCAGGCCGGTGCCACCGAAGCGCCGCGAGCTGCTGGCATCGCCCCGGCTGAAGCGCTGGAAGAGCAGGGCCTGCGTGGCCAAGTCCATGCCGATGCCGGTGTCGCGCACCTCGAAGCGCAGCAGGTTGTTGCCCAGTGCGTCGAGCTGGCGGCTCACCAGCAAGCTGACCCGGCCGTGCTCGGTGAACTTGATGGCATTGCCCAGCAGATTCAACAGGATCTGACGCAGCCGCGTCGGGTCTGCCATCGCCCAGCGGGGGACGTCGGGCAGCAGCTGCAGGTCCAGGGCCAAGTCCTTGGCATGGGCCTGGGGCCAGCAGACGTCCTCGAGCTCGCGCAGCATGGCGGGCAGCTCGGTGGGCTCGGGGCGGATGTCCACGCCGCCGGCCTCCATGCGTGAGACGTCGAGGATGTCGTTGAGCACGGCCAGCAGGTGGCGCGCGGAATCGCCCGCGGCCTGCAGTTGCTGGCGCTGGCGGGCGTCCAGCTTGCTGTCCTGGAGCAGTGCCAGCATGCCCAGCAGGCCATGCATGGGCGTGCGCAGCTCGTGGCTCATATTGGCCAGGAAGACGCTCTTGGCCCGGCTGCCTGCCTCGGCCTGCTCCTGTGCCTGGGCCAGGTGGCGGGCCTGCGCGCCCTGGGCACGCGCATAGGCGCGCAGCCGGCCGAACTGGCGCAGCACCAGCGCGGACAGCAGCAGCACCAGGCCCACCTGGAAGGCATTGAGCAGCAGGCCGGTGCGGTTGTGGTCCCGCACCACGGCATTGCGTTCCGACACCTGGGCGGCAACGAAGTGAGAGGCGGTCAGCGAGAGCTCGCGGATCGGGTCTGCCAGCGACTCCAGGCGGTCCAGGACCTCGCGCAGGCGTTCGGGCTGCCCGGTCACCAGGCGGGCATTGAGCGGCAGGCCGTCGGCCCAGCGGATGAAGGCGCGGGTGCGCTCCAGGGTGAGCTTGTAGTCCGGATGCTTGCGCAGAATCAGCGTGGCGTGCTCGCTCTCGATCAGGCTCAGGCGGCTGACGAAGATCTCGTAGCGCTGCACGACCTGGTCGGCATCGACCGTGGGACTGGAGCCCAGCATCTGCTCGATGACCAGGCGCAGGCGCAGGGCCTCGGCCTCGAACTGGAAGAGGCTCCAGACGAGGTAGTCGTCCTGGTAGCGCTCGGTGGCGTCCAGCAGCTGGTACTGCCGGATCTGCAGCCAGCCCATGCCGCCCAGGGCCATCAGCAGCACCAGCACCATGGCCATGGGCAGGTTCAGCCAGCGGCGGTACGTGCGTTGTGCAGGCTCCATGCGCTCAGCGGATTTCCAGGGCCTTGAGCTGCCAGGCACAGCGGCTGTAGTAGATGCTGGTGCGCAGGCGCCGGTCGTCGTCGAAGGGGTAGATGATGAACAGCGGGCCCTTGTCCCGCACGGACATGGGCTGGTCGTCCATCAGCCGGGCGAGGATCACCGGGTGCTGCAGCACGTCCTCCATGGGGATGCTGACCCGGTAGTCGTTCAACGCGTAAGCCTCGATGCTGCTGCCGCGGGCCCCGGCCAGTGCCAGCACGTCGCGCAGCAGCGGGCCGGTGAACTTGCGGGCGTCCGGATACCAGGGCGTGTTGACCGTGATGCTGCGCTGGGGCAGGGCGGCCAGCATGTCCATGTCCAGGGCCACCCGGCCGTCCTGGTTGGCCTTGAGGCCCGAACCGCTGATGGTCAGGATCACCCGGCCCTTGGGACTGTCCAGTGCCAGCGCCGGCCCGCCCAGGCCCAGCCCGGCGAGCAGCAGGCTGGCGGCCGCGCAGGCCGCCAGGCCTCTGCGGAGACCGGGCTGCACAGACAGGCGGCGCGGCCCCGGCATGATCAGTCCTCGTTCTTCAGC
This sequence comes from Roseateles flavus, assembly GCF_039872765.1. Lineage (NCBI taxonomy): Bacteria > Pseudomonadati > Pseudomonadota > Betaproteobacteria > Burkholderiales > Sphaerotilaceae > Roseateles > Roseateles flavus. Next base: position 317,305 of record NZ_JBDPZC010000007.1, read on the forward strand.
TGCGGCAGGGCGACGCCCGAGCCCGGGGTCAGCAGCCCGACCTGGCTGTAGGTCATGAGCTTGTCGCGGGTGTCGATGATGTCCAGGTTGCGCATGGTCAGCTGGCCGATGCGGTCGGCCGGCGAGAAGGGCGCGTCCTCGACCTTCTCCATCGACAGGCGCTCGGGCTTGTAGGTCAGGTTGGCGCTCTTGGTGTCCAGCAGCGAGTAGTCGTTGCCGCGGCGCAGTTCCAGTGCCACCTCGCCGGTCACGGCGCGGGCCACCCAGCGCTGGGCCGACTCGCGCAGCATGATGGCCTGCGGGTCGAACCAGCGGCCCTGGTAGAGCAGGCGGCCCAGCTTCATGCCGTTGATGCGGTACTGCTCGATGGTGTCTTCGTTGTGGATGCCGGTCACCAGGCGCTCGTAGGCGATGTGCAGCAGGGCCATGCCCGGGGCCTCGTAGATGCCGCGGCTCTTGGCCTCGATGATGCGGTTCTCGATCTGGTCGCTCATGCCCAGGCCATGGCGGCCGCCGATGCGGTTGGCTTCCAGCATCAGGGCGACGGGGTCGCTGAACTCCTGGCCGTTGAGGGCCACGGGCATGCCTTCCTCGAAGCGCACGGTGACGGTCTCGGGCTTGATCTGGACGTCTTCACGCCAGAAGGCCACGCCCATGATGGGGTTGACGATCTTGATGCCGGAGTCGAGGTGCTCCAGGTCCTTGGCCTCGTGGGTGGCGCCCAGCAGGTTGGAGTCGGTGGAGTAGGCCTTCTCGGCCGACATCTTGTAGGCGAAGCCGGCCTTCTGCATGAAGGCGGACATCTCGGCGCGGCCGCCCAGCTCGTCGATGAAGGTCTGGTCCAGCCAGGGCTTGTAGATCTTCAGCGAGGGGTTGGTCAGCAGCCCGTAGCGGTAGAAGCGCTCGATGTCATTGCCCTTGAAGGTGGAGCCGTCACCCCAGATGTTGACGTCGTCTTCCTTCATGGCGGCCACCAGCATGGTGCCGGTCACGGCGCGGCCGATGGGGGTGGTGTTGAAGTAGATCAGGCCGCCGGTGTGGATGTGGAAGGCGCCGCTCTGCAGGGCAGCGATGCCTTCGTGGACCAGCTGCGCGCGGCAGTCGATCAGGCGGGCGAGCTCGGCGCCGTAGGCCATGGCCTTGCGCGGGATCTCGTCGTAGTCGGGCTCGTCGGGCTGGCCGAGGTTGGCGGTGTAGGCGTAGGGAATCGCACCCTTCTGACGCATCCAGTGCAGGGCGGCGCTGGTGTCGAGGCCGCCGGAGAACGCGATGCCGACCTTTTGGCCGGCGGGGATCTGCTGAAGAATCGTGGACATGGGTGCTTCTGGATGGGAGGTGCGCGGATGCTGCGCTCCCGGCGCACGGTCGGGAGCCTGTGGACTTGTCTGGACCGTTTATTCTCTGCGAAATCGAGGGTGAAATCAGTCACCCCGCCGGCCAATTGCTTGACGCTTGGCAGATCCAGCATTCGTGCACGGGCCAGGCTTTGTCGCCGCGGCGACAAGCCTGCCGCCCGCAGTTCGGCAAGATGCAGCAGGCGGGCCGGTGCCCGGGAGAGTCGGCATGAGCGTGGCGGATCAGGTCTCGATGCACAAGGCAAAACGCTACTGGCCCCCGCGCCTGCCCCGGCAGCTGGTGCTGCCGGAAACCTCGCTGTGGTTCAACCTGGAGGTCGCCGCCCGGCGCTTTGCGTCCAAGCCGGTCACGCTGTATGGCGGCGCGTCCATGAGCTACGCACAGCTGCAGGCGCAGGCCGAGGCGCTGGCGGGCTGGTGGCAGTCCCGGGGGCTGCAGCGGGGGGACCGCATCGGGCTGTACATGCAGAACTGCCCGCAGTTCCTGGTCGCCTTCTACGCTGCCATGCGGGCCGATGCCGTGGTCGTGCCCATCAACCCGATGAACAAGGCCGAGGAGCTGGCTCATCTGCTGAGCGACTCCGGCGCGCGCGGCCTGGCGTTCGCGGCGGATCTGTCGCCCGTCGTGCAGCAGGCGCTGGCCGGCCTGGCGCAGGCTCCGGTGCTGCTGGGCCTCCATTACGCCGATGCTCTGCCGCCAGACGGCCCTCCGCAGGACGAAGGCTTCAGCCCGGCCCTTCGCGAGTGGCTCACCGCCCGGCCGCCGCTGCCGCCGGGTGCGACGCACTGGACGGAGGCCCTGCAGGCCGCACCGCCCGCGCAGCCCGCCGTGAGTGGCCCCGACGACCTCGCCCTGCTGCCCTACACCTCGGGCACCACGGGCCTGCCCAAGGGTTGCATGCACACGCATCGCAGCCTGATGGCCAACTGCTGCGGCGGCGGCCTGTGGGGATCGGCCTCGCCCGAGGCCGTCAGCCTGGCCGTGGTGCCCATGTTCCACATCACCGGCCTTCTCTACGGTGTGCTCTCGCCGGTCTACTACGGCTCGACCCTGGTGCTGCTGCCGCGCTGGGACCGCGAGCTCGCCGGCCGGGCGATCTCGCGCCATGGCGTCACGCACTGGACCTGCGTGCCCACCATGATCATCGACCTCTTCGCCAGCCCCAACTACCGCAGCTTCGAGCTCGGCAGCCTGCGCTACCTCAGCGGCGGCGGCACGGCCATGCCGCAGGCGGTGGCGCAGCGCCTGCTCGACGAGTTCGGCCTGCAGTTCGCGGAGGGCTATGGCCTCACCGAGACCGCCGCCCCCACGCATGCCAACCCGCCCGAGCGAGCCAAGCTGCAGTGCCTGGGCATTCCCATCTTCGGGGTGGACTCGCGCGTGGTGGACCCGGACACCCTGCAGGAGCTGCCTCCCGGCGAGGTGGGCGAGATCATCAGCGCCGGCCCCATGCTGTTCCAGGGCTACTGGCAGCAGCCCGAGGCCACGGCGGCGGCCTTTGTCGAGATCGGGGGGCGCCGCTTCTTCCGCACCGGTGATCTCGGCCGCATGGACGAAGAGGGCTACTTCTTCCTCACCGACCGCCTGAAACGCATGATCAATGCCAGCGGCTTCAAGGTCTGGCCCTCGGAAGTGGAGCTGCTGCTGTTCCAGCATCCCGGCGTGCAGGAGGCCTGCGTGATCGCCACCCGCGACGCCTACCGCGGCGAGTCCGTCAAGGCCATCGTGGTGCCCCGCGCCGAGGCCCGGGGGACGCTGACGGAGGAGGCCCTCATCGCCTGGGCGCGCGAGCACATGGCGGCCTACAAGGTGCCGCGCAGCGTGGAGTTCGTGGAGGCCCTGCCCAAGTCCGGGGCGGGCAAGGTGATGTGGCGGGTGCTGCAGGCGCGCGAGAACGAAGCCCGCTGACGCTGTTCAGGTCCCGCTCGGGTCCTGCTCAGACCCTGTTCAGACCTGACCCCGCCGGCGGTGCGCCGGCTCAGCCCCTGCGGCCCTGCCGGCGCAGATAGCTCGCCACATAGCTGCAGGCGGGAATCACCCGCAGCTGCTGCTCGCCGGCCCATTGCAGGCCGGCCGCGACAAGCTGGGCCGCGAGGCCCCGACCCTGCAGGGCCGGGGGCACTCCGGTGTGGGTGAAGACCACGGCGTCGCCCTGGCGCTGGTAGTCCAGCACGCAGCGCTGACCGGGCTCGGGTTCGAGCCAGAACTGCTGCGCTGCGGTGTCGTGCCGGACGTCCATGGTCTTGCGTGGGCTTCAGCGGCCCAGTTGCTGCCAGAGGTAGCTGTACTCCAGGGCCTGCAGCGTGGCGCGCTGCTCGTTGTCAGCGGCACCGCCGTGACCGCCCTCGGTGTTCTCGTAGTAGTAGACCTCGTGACCCAGCTCGGTCATGCGGGCGACCATCTTGCGGGCATGGCCGGGGTGGACCCGGTCGTCGCGCGTCGAGGTGGTGAAGAAGACCTTGGGGTAGGTCTTGTCCTTGCTGACGTTGTGGTACGGGCTGTACTGGCGGATCACTTCCCAGTCCTTGGCATCGTCCGGGTTGCCGTACTCGGCCATCCAGGAGGCGCCGGCCAGCAGCTTGTGGAAGCGGCGCATGTCCAGCAGGGGGACCTGGCAGACCACGGCATTGAAGAGGTCCGGGCGCTGCGTGAAGGTGGCGCCCATCAGCAGGCCGCCGTTGCTGCCGCCCATGATGCCCAGATGGCGGGGCGAGGTGATCTTCGCCTTCACCAGGTCCTCGGCCACGGCGATGAAGTCCTCGTAGCTGCGTTGCTTGTTGGCCTTGATGGCGGCCTGGTGCCAGGCCGGGCCGAACTCGCCGCCGCCGCGGATGTTGGCCAGCACGTAGACGCCGCCCCGGCTCAGCCAGGCGCGGCCGCGACCACCGGAGTAGCCCGGCTGCAGCGAGACCTCGAAGCCGCCGTAGCCGTACAGCAGCGTGGGGTTGCTGCCGTCCGCCGTGGCGCCCTTGGGCCAGATCACGAAGTAGGGCACGCGGGTGCCGTCCTTGCTGATGGCGAAGCGCTGCTCGGCGCGCAGCCCGGCCGCGTCAAACTGGGCCTGGCGGGACTTCAGCACCTGGCGCTCGTCGCTGCCGGTGCGGGCCAGGAAGAGGGTGTCGGGCGTGAGGAAGTCGGTGTAGTAGAGGAAGTAGCGCTCGGCCAGCTCGTCCTTGGGCAGCTCGCTGTCGTACAGCGCGCCGGTGTGCAGGGCGCCGGGGAAGGGCGCCTTGACCTCGCGGTGCTGCGGAGCCTGGGCCTTGCTGAAGTCCCACTCCTCGAGCTTGCTGGCGACCTGGTCGATGACCGACAGCAGCACGCGGCTGCGGGTCAGGCTGTAGCCCGACAGCGAGCGCGTGGCCGTGGGCTGGAAGAGCACCTTGAACTTGCGCTCACCGCGCTGGTAGGCCTTGAGGTCGGTGATCAGCAGGGAGCCGCTCTTGAATGTGCCGCCGGCGACGGTCCAGTCATTGCGCGGCTTGAGCAGCATCCAGGGGCCCCAGAAGCCGGACTCGACATCGTCCGGAATCTCCAGCTTCACCAGCTTGCCACCCTGCAGCAGGAAGCTGCTGCTGGTGTAGAAGTCCAGGGCGCGCTGGAAGAGCACGCGCTGGTGGCCCGGCGTGCGGTCCACCAGCACGCTGGCGGCCACGTCCTTGGCCTCGCCCTCGAAGACGGTCCGCGCGTCGCTCAGGGGCGTGCCGCGCTTCCATTGCTTGATGACGCGGGGATAGCCGGAGTCCGTCAGGCTGCCGGGGCCGAAGTCGGTGCCCACGAAGAGGGTGTTCTCGTCCAGCCAGGTCAGCTGGCTCTTGGCCTCGGGCAGCGCGAAGCCACCCTTGATGAACTGCTTGGTGACGGTGTCGAACTCGCGGCTGACCTGGGCGTCCGAACCGCCGCGCGAGAGGTTGACCATGCAGCGGCGGTAGCTGGGGCCCAGGCACTGCGCGCCGTGGAAGACCCAGCTCTCACCTTCGGCGGCGCCCAGGGCGTCGAGGTCCAGCACCGTTTCCCAGGCGGGATCGGCCTTCTGGTACTCGGCCAGCGTGGTGCGGCGCCACAGGCCGCGCTTGTGCTGCTCGTCCTGCCAGAGGTTGTAGAGGAAGCCGCCCATGCGGCTCACGCCCGGAATGCGGTCGCGCGCATTGAGCACGCCCAGCAGGTCCTGGCGGATGGGGTTGAACTCGGGCCGTGCCTTGAGCACCTTGAAGCTGGCCTCGTTGCGTTCCTTGACCCAGGCGAGCGGCTTCTCGCCCAGCACCTCTTCCAGCCACTGGTGGGGGTCGGCGGGTTCAGGGGCGCTGGCCGCCTCGGCGGCATGCAGCGCACCCGGCAGCAGGGCGGCGGCAAGGCTCACGGCGGCTCCCAGGGTGGTCAGTTGGCGGCGCTTCAGGCGCAGCAGGTCCAAGGTCTTCATCGCTTCTCCGGCATTGTTGTTCGGGCCGCCCTCCTGGCAGCCGGGCCGGAGTCTAGCCCTCAGGCCGTAGGGTGCTTAAGGGCATGGGGGTGAATCTCCAATTGACGCGAAGGCGTGGAGACGTATACCTGCCCGTCCTGGATGCTGATCTGTAGCTGCATGCTGCGTTCGGCGAAGGCGGCCAGGGCCTGCGTCTCCTCGGCGCTGATCTGCCAGACCGCCAGCTTCGGTGCCCGCGTGAGCTTGCTCTCGATGCCGGCCCACCAGATCGGCGTGCTGGCCGCATAGCAATAGAGGGTGACGCGTTCGGCGCGACCATGGGCCTTCATGAGGCGGCGCTCGTCGGGTTGGCCGAGGTCGATCCAGTGCACCACTTCGCCGGTCAGGTCCAGCTGCCACAGGTCGGGGTCGTCGACCTCGGACAGGCCCTTGGTGAACTCCAGCCGGCCGCGCATCTCGTCCGCCGGCACGTTCAGGGCATAGGCCAGCACGCGCAGCATCATGCGCTCGTCGGTCTCGCTGGGATGCTTGGCGATGGTGAGGTGGTGCTCGCCGTAGACATGGCGGTCCATGTCGGCGATGTTGAGCAGGGCCTTGTAGATGGTTGCCTTGAGTGCCATGGGGAAATCTCGAGAGGGGCAGCGCCGCGGGGCCTGCCTCGGGGTTTGGGGTTTCGCGGGCGATCGCGGGCGAAAGGGGCGGATTATCCCCGGCCAGGCGTGGCGGCGGCTCGTGGCATGATTCCGGCTTTGCGCCAGCCGGCGCGTCCTTTGCTGTACTTCAGCATCAGCCCGTACTGCCATGAAACGAATCCTCCTCTCCGTCTGCCTGGCCGCCCTCCTGCCGGTCCTGGCCTCCGCCCAGACCGTCAATCCCAATGCCAAGGTCGACCCCAAGAACAACAAGGTCAGCCGCCCGGTGGTGGACAAGCCCAAGCAGAAGCTGATGACGCGCGACGAGCTGCGTGCCTGCCTCAACAAGCAGGCCAGCAACGACGCCGAGGCCAAGGCCGTGCTGGCCGCTGAGGCCGACTACAAGAAGGAGCGCGAGCGCCTGATGAGCGAGAAGGAGCAGCTCACCAAGGAAGGCGAGGCCATCGACGCCAACGCCAGCGCCATCAAGGCCGAGCAGGCCGAGCTGATCAAGTCCAACGAGGAACTGAAGGTCAAGCTGCCCGAGATGAGCCGCGGCGAACAGAAGGCTGCCATTGACGGCTACAACGCCCGTGCCAAGGCCAATGACGCCAAGATCGAGGCCCACAACAAGAACAAGGACGAGTACATGGCCAAGGCCAAGGCCTTCGACGCCGCCATCGAGAAGTTCAACAAGACCGGCAAGGATCTCGAGACCCGCAGCCTGGACCACCTCGACGCCGTCGACGGCTGGAAGAAGGCCTGTGGCAACAAGGCCTATGACGAGGCCGACGAGATCGCGATCAAGAAGGAACAGGCCGCCGCTGCGGCTGCCGGCAAGTAAGCCAGCCCGCCAGGAACAAGGCGCCGACCCTCGCGGGTGCGGCGCCTTTTTTCATGAGGCCGTGGCGCTCAGCGCGCGCCGTAGAAGCGGTCCAGCCCGGCCAGGAAGATCTTGAAGTCGATGGGCTTGGTCCAGTAGTCGGCAAAGCCTGCCTCGGTGGCCCGGCGCACATCCTCGGGCATGGCATTGGCCGACAGCGCCACGCACGGAATGGTCGCCGTCGAGGCGCCGGCGCGCAGGGCCTGCAGCAGCTGGTGGCCGTCGCCATCGGGCAGCTGCATGTCCACCAGAATGAGGCGAGGCTGGAGTTTTGCGGCCTGCTGTAGCCCCTCGGCCACGGTCTCGGCGCCGAACAGGGTGATGCCGCCGCGCTTGTTGACCAGCTCCTCGACGATCAGCATGTTGATGGGGTTGTCCTCGACATAGAGCAGGCGAGGCAACTCGCTGGCAGCAGCATCGGGAGCGGAGTCGGGCATCATCGAGGCGGTCATGGTGTTACGTTTCCGCATTGTGGGCCCGGCATGGCACTATCTTGACCCAGGGCAAGACCTGGCCCCCGGGAATCGGGGACACCATGCAGGACCGGTCCCGGGGGCCGGCCGTGGCAGCATCACAGCAGCGAGGTCTCAGCAATGCATATCGGGATTCTGACAGGTGGCGGGGACTGCCCCGGACTCAACGCGGTGATCCGCGCGGTCACGCTGGCTCTCATCGAACGCTGCGGTGCCACGGTCACCGGCATCGAGCGCGGCTTCCTGGGCCTGCTGGATGGCCGCTGCCGCTCACTGGACGCGCCCACCGTGCGCGGCCTGATCGCCGAGGGCGGCACCATCCTGGGCACCCACAACCGGGCCGACCCCTTTCACTACTTCGGCGCCGGCGGCGCCGACTGCTCCGGCCATGCGCTGGACTTCCTGGGGCGCCAGAACATCGACGCGCTCGTGGTCATCGGTGGCGACGGCACCATGACCATCGCGGAGCGCTTCGCCCGCCTGGGCGTGCCGGTCGTGGGCGTGCCCAAGACCATCGACAACGACCTGATGCTCAACGAGCGCAGCTTCGGCTTCGACTCCGCCGTCACGGTGGTCAGCGAGGCCCTGGGCCGGCTTCAGACCACGGCGCGCAGCCATGGCCGGCTGATGATCGTCGAGACCATGGGCCGCTACGCCGGCTGGATCGCGCTGGAGGGCGGCCTGGCGGGCGGCGCGGACGCCATCCTGATCCCGGAGCAGAGCTACCAGCTCGACCACCTCGCCGCCTTTGCGCGCCAGCGCGCCCACGAGCAGGGCTTTGCCTTGCTGTGCGTGGCCGAAGGCGCCAAGGCTCTGGGCGGCGAATGGGTGATCCAGCGCCAGCTCGACGACAGCCCGGACCCGCTGCGTCTGGGCGGCATCGGCCAGCGGCTGATGGGGGACCTGGAAGCCCAGCTGGGCAGCGAGGTGGAGATCCGCTGCACCCTGCTGGGCCACCTGCAGCGCGGCGGTTCGCCCACGGCTTTTGACCGGGTGCTCGCCACCCGCTTCGGCGTGGCGGCGGCCGGCCTGGTGATGCGCGGGCAGTTCGGCCGCATGGTGGCCCTGCAGGGCGACCGCTGCGTGGATGTGGGCCTGGGCGAGGTGGCGGGCCAGAACCGCTGCGTGCCCCTGGACCACGAGCGCCTGCAGGTGGCTCGGGAGCTGGGCGTCTTCCTAGGGTAAACCCGTTCATCGGCCGTCGCTGCAGTTCATCGCGGCTGATCGGCAACCCGTCCCGCGCGGCTTGGAAGGCCGGGGCCGGCTGGGCACAGTGCGTCCATCGCAGACCAGAAAGCACTTGCCCGCTTGCCCCAGGAGGTTCCCATGAAGCCCGTGACCATCCCCTGCTATGACCGCTATGCCCCGATCCGCCGCCTGGCCCTGGGCAGCGGCCTGTTGCTGGGACTCACGATCGGCGCCCTGATGGCGCTGCCCAGCCAGGCCGCCCTGCCGGCCAAGGCGGTGGTGCAGGTGCTGCCGCGGGTCGAGGTGAGCGGCAAGCGCATGCAGGTCGAGCAGCTGCCCACGGTGGTGATCAGCGGCCGCCGTGCCGATGCCGCCGATGTCCAGCTGGCCCATGCCGAGCCCGAAGGCACCGCGCTGACGCAATGAGCGTGGGCTGACTATGATGCCGCGTCGGTCGAGTGGACCGGCCGCTTCCAGCCTCCCATGAACATGCCTCAGTCCGACCTTTCTGCATCCGGTCCCCGGATTGCCCTTGTCACCGGCGCCGGCAGCGGCATCGGCCGCGCCGCCGCCCTCGGGCTGGCACAGGCCGGCTGGCAGCTGGTGCTGGTGGGCCGCCGTGAAGACGCCCTGCGCGAGACGCAGGCCGCCGCCGCCGAGCCCGCGTGCTGCCTGGTGAGCCCCTGCAATGTGGCCGACGCCGCTGCGGTGAAGGCGCTCTTTGCCGATGTGGAGCGGCGCTTCGGTCGCCTGGACCTGCTTTTCAACAACGCCGGGCTCAGCGCCCCGCCGCTGCCGGTGGACGAACTCTCCTTCGAGCAGTGGCAGTCCGTGGTGGACGTCAATCTCACCGGCAGTTTCCTCTGCGCCCAGGCCGCCTTCGGGCTGATGAAGCGGCAGGAGCCGCGCGGCGGCCGCATCATCAACAACGGCTCGATCGCGGCCCACACGCCGCGCCCGAACTCGGCGCCCTACACCGCCACCAAGCACGCCATCACCGGCCTGACCAAGGCCCTGAGCCTGGACGGCCGGGAGTTCGACATCGCGGTGGGCCAGATCGACATCGGCAACGCCGCCACCGAGATGGCCCGGCCCATGCAGCAGGGCGTGCGCCAGGCCAATGGCAGCATCGCGGTGGAGGCCACGATGGACGTGCAGCAGGTGGCCGACACCCTGGTGCACCTGGCCCAGCTGCCCCTGTCCGTCAACGTGCCCTTCATGACCCTCATGGCCAACCGCATGCCTTACATTGGGCGCGGTTGAGCGGAAGCTTGTCCTCGAAAGGAACTGGTGTGTTCTCTGCCCTGATTTCCCTGCTGCTGCGCCTGGTGCTGGCCGTGGCGACGGCCATCCTGGTGCTGGGTCTGATGGCGCTGGCGCTGGCGACCCTGCTGGGCGTGGGCCTGTGGAGCCTGATCCGCGGTCGCAAGCCGGCGGTGGACCTGTCCGGCTTCGCGCGGGCGCGGGCCTTCCGCGCCGGCCAGGGCTTTGGCCCGGGGCCGGCCCGCCGCACACCGCCGGCGGACGTGGTGGACATCGAGGCCCGCGTGGTGGGCGAGGGCGCCGAAGCCGGCGGCCGCCCGGCACTGCCGCCTCAGTCGCCCTGAGCTCGCTGGGCTCACCAGCGCTTGCTGCTGAGCTCCTCGAAAATCTCGCCGTAGATGCGGTAGCGCGAGGCACTGATCTCGCCGGCTTCCAGCGCGGCCCGCACGCCGCAGCCCGGCTCGTGCAGATGGGTGCAGTTGTAGAAGCGGCAGCCGCCGGCGTGCCGGCGCAGGTCCGGCATGAGCAGCGGCAGCTGGGCCGGCTCGATCTGGCGCAGGCCGAATTCCTGGAAGCCCGGTGAATCGATCAGGGCGGTTTCGCGGGCCGCGTCCATCCAGTACCACTGGGTCGTGGTGGTGGTGTGCCGGCCTGAGTTGAGGGCCTGGGAGATGTCGCCCACCTGGGCCTGGGCATCGGGGATCAGCAGATTGATCAGCGTGCTCTTGCCGGTGCCGCTGGGGCCCAGCACGAAGGTGCGCTTGCCCTGCAGCCAGGGGCGCAGCGCCTCGGCCGAGGCTTCGGGCGATTCGCGCAGGGCCAGCTCCATCACGGTGAGGCCCATGTCCCGGTAAGGCTGCAGGCGCTCGCGCTGGGCGGCCACGCCGGGCAGGTCGGTCTTGTTGAGGGCCACACGCGCGCTGATGCCCGCGCTCTCGGCGGCAATGAGCGCCCGCGCCAGCTGCGATTCCGAGAACACGGGCTCCACCGCCACCAGCACCAGCAGCTGGTCCAGGTTGGCCGCGAAGCTCTTGGTCTTCCATTCATCCTGGCGAAAGAGCAGGTTGCGGCGCGGCTCCACGGCCTCGATCACGCCTTCGTCGGCACTGACCTCGGCCCAGCGGACCTGGTCCCCCACCACGCAGTCGCTTTTCTTGCCGCGCGGATGGCAGACGCGGCGGCGGCCCTCGCTGTCTTCGACGATGTAGTGCCGGCCATGACCGCGCACCACCAGGCCCAGGTCCAGCCCGGCCCCGCGCTTGTCGGGCGCGGCGCCGCCCTTGAATCGGCCACCACTCACGGTTGGGCCTCGGGCAGGGCGCTGACCTGGGCGGCGCAGATGAAGTCGTTCACGCTGAGCCCCTGCACCGAGTGCGTGCTGAAGCTGACCGTGGCCACGTTGTAGCTGAGCACCATGTCCGGGTGGTGGTCCTGGGCATGGGCGATCTCGGCCACCGCGTTGGCGAAGGCCATGACCTGGTAGTAGTTGTCGAAGACGTAGCGGCGGGCGATGGCCTTGTGGGTCGCGTCAGGCAGCCAGCCGGGGGCCTGGGCCAGCCAGTCGCCGAGTTCGGCCTCGGGCAGGGCGGTGGACTGGGGGGCGCATTGGGCGAGCAGCAGGTTCATGCGGTGCGGGGGCTGAGGCGTTCGATGGCGGCCAGGCGTTCGCTGGCCGGGGGGTGGGAATAGTAGAAGCCGGCGTAGACCGGATCCGGGGTCAGGGTGCCGGCATTGTCCTCGTGCAGCTTGAGCAGGGCGTTGCTGAGATCCCGGCCGCTGGACTGGGCGCAGGCGTAGGCGTCGGCCTGGAACTCGTCGCGCCGCGAGCGCTGGGCAGCGAGGGGTGTGAAGAAGAAGCTGAAGACCGGCAGCACCAGCAGGAAGAGCAGCAGGGCCAGGGCGTCGTTCGGCGCGGCCATGTTGGGCTGCACGCCCAGGCCCAGGTAGAAGCCCACCTGGGTGCTCAGCCAGCCCAGCAGGGCGAAGCCCAGCAGGCTCAGGGCGAAGGCGCCGACCATGCGCTTGAGCACATGGCGATGCTTGAAGTGGCCCAGCTCGTGCGCCAGCACGGCCTCCACCTCGCCGGGGTGCAGGCGCTGCAGCAGGGTGTCGAAGAAGACCACCCGCTTGGCCGCGCCGATGCCGGTGAAGTAGGCGTTGCCATGCGCCGAGCGCCGGCTGCCGTCCATCACGAAGAGGCCCTTGGCCGCGAAGCCGCAGCGCGCCATCAGGGCCTCGACGCGGCCCTTGAGCAGCTCGTCCTGCAGGGGCTCGAACTTGTTGAACATCGGGGCGATGACCGTGGGGTACAGCACCATGATCAGCAGGTTGAAGCCCACCCAGGCGCCCCAGGCCCACAGCCACCACATCGGGCCGGCCGTGCCCATCAACCACAGGATCAGCGCGGCGATGGGCAGGCCGATCAGCGCGCCCACCCCCACGCCCTTGACCAGGTCGGCGAGGTACAGCGCCAGCGTGGTGCGGTTGAAGCCGAAGCGCTGCTCCAGGCGGAAGGTGTGATAGAGCGACAGCGGCAGGTCCAGCAGCCCGCCGATCAGCGTGAAGGCCGTCAGCAGGGCCAGCTGGTAGGCCAGGGGGCCGAAACGCTGCAGGGTGTGGTCCTGCACCCATTCATTGAGGGCGTTGAGCCCGCCCAGCAGCGTCCAGCCGATCAGCAGGGCGCTGGAGATGGCGAGGCTCAGCATGCCGAAGGCCGTGTTGGCCGCGGTGTAGTCGGCAGCCTTCTGATGGGCCGCCAGCGGCACGCTGGCGGCAAAGGCGGGCGGCACGGTGCCGCGGTGCTGGCGCACATGGCGCACCTGGCGGCTGGCCAGCCAGAGCTTGAGCAGCAGGCTCAGGGCCAGGGCGGCGGCGAGCAGGGTGCTCATCAGCGGCGCCGGCAGGGGCGGCAGCCAGGCTTGCAGCGGGGAGGACAGGGCGGCAGTTTGCATGGCGCCAAGTGTAGGCCTGCGACAATGGCGGCTTGCCCTTTTCGGCCCCAGCTTCATTCCCGTACACACCATGAGCGACACCACCGGCACCCTCGACGCACCTCTGCTGCCCATCAGCGACCAGAACCTGATCTGGATCGACCTGGAGATGACCGGCCTCTACCCCGACCGCGACCGCATCATCGAGGTGGCCGTGGTGGTCACGGACCCGCACCTGACCGTGCGCGTCGAGGGCCCGGTCTTCGCCATCCACCAGACCGACGAGACGCTGGACAAGATGGACGCCTGGAACAAGGGCACCCACGGCAAGAGCGGCCTGATCGACCGCGTCAAGGCCTCCACCATCTCGGAGGACGAGGCCGCCGCGCAGACCATCGCCTTCCTGAGGCAGTACGTGCCGGCCGGCAAGTCGCCCATGTGTGGCAACAGCATCTGCCAGGACCGCCGCTTCCTCGCCAACTACATGCCCACGCTGGAAGACTTCTTCCACTACCGCAACCTGGACGTGTCCACGCTCAAGGAGCTGGCCCGCCGCTGGAAGCCCGGCATCATCGAGGGCTTCAAGAAGGCCCAGGCCCACACCGCGCTGGCCGACATCCATGAGTCCATCGACGAGCTGGCCTACTACCGCACGCACCTGCTGAACGTCTGAGTCCCTGGGCGACCCCGCCGTGTTCACGATGACGGCCCCCCTGCGCCCGGAGCAGATCCTGGCCGCCTTCGACTTCCCCCGCCACCCGCTGGCCCGGGAAGACGGCGAGCGTCTGCGCGGGGTCTGGACCACGCCCCCCGCGCGCTGGCTGCGGGCCCGCTCACCGGATGAGCTACCCGCCGTGATCGCCGCCGCCGAGCAGGCGGCCCGGGAGGGCGCCTGGGTGCTGGGCGGCCTGCGCTACGAGGCCGTGTCGGCCCTGGACGCAAAGCTGGCACACCATGCCAGCGCGGCGCCGCTGGCCGAGTTCGCCGTCTACGAGCAGGCCCCCGAGCCCTGGCCCGCGCTGCGCTGCTACACGGGCGCGATGGACTGGGCGGACAGCCAGCCCGCGGCGGACGAGGCCGCGCAGGTCGAGCGCATCCGCGAATGGATACGCGCCGGCGACTGCTACCAGGTCAACCTCACCACACGCCTGCGCCCGAAGGGCACGGCCCCGGACCTGGCGACGCTCTTCCTGGCCCTGCACGCCGCCCAGCCGGGCGGCTTCGCGCTGTTCCTGCGCGAGGCGGGCGCGGCCAGCGTCTCCCCCGAGCTCTTCTTCGACTGGCGCCCCGTGCCCGAGGCGCCAGACGGCACGCGCAGCTGGCTGCTCTCGGCCCAGCCCATGAAGGGCACGGCGCCGCGCGGCGCCGACGTGGTCGAGGACGAGGCCGCGCAGGCCCACCTGCGCACCAGCCCCAAGGAGCGCGCCGAGAACCTGATGATCGTGGACCTGCTGCGCAATGACATCAGCCGCGTGGCCCAGGTCGGCAGCGTGCGCGTGCCGCGGCTCTTCGAGCTGATCGCCTTGCCCACGGTCTGGCAGATGGTGTCCAGCGTCAGCGCCGTCACCCGGGCCAGCGTGCGCCTGCTGGACGTCTTCCGGGCGCTGTTCCCCTGCGGTTCGGTCACCGGGGCGCCCAAGATCCGCGCCATGCAGGTCATCCGGGACCTCGAGCCCGAGGCGCGGGGCTGGTACTGCGGTGCCCTGGGCCTGATCCAGCCGGGCGGCGTGGCCACCTTCAATGTGCCGATCCGCACCGTGGAAGAGGGCAGGGCGGGCCTGCAGTGCGGCATCGGCAGCGGCATCACCCTGGACTCCGAGCCCGCTGCCGAGCTGGCCGAGTGGCGGGCCAAGACCCGCTTCCTGCTGCGGGCCGAGGCGCCCATCGAGGCCCTGGAGACCCTGCGCCTGGAGGCCGGCACGTTCACCCACCTGGAGCTGCACCTGGCGCGCCTGCAGCGCACGGCGCATCACTTCGGCCTGCGCTGCAGGCTGGCCGAGGTGCGCCAGGCCCTGGTCGAGCTGGCCGCGCGGCAGCCCCAGGGCCGCTGGCGTGTGCGGCTGACGCTGCCCCGTGACGGGCAGTTGCAACTGGGCCTCCAGCCCTTGGGCGATACTCCAACCCCGGTGCCGCTGGAACTGGCCCGCCGACCCCTGCCCACGCGAGGGCCGCTGGCCGAGTACCTGCAGCACAAGACCACACGACGGGCCCACTACGAGGCCTTCGCACAGGACAAGACAGCAGCAGCCTTCGATGTGCTGCTGTGGAACGAAGACGAGGAACTGACGGAGTGCAGCTTCGGCAATATCGCACTCCAGATCGAGGGCCGCTGGCTGACGCCGCGCCTGGCCGCCGGGCTGCTGCCTGGCGTGCTGCGCGAAGCCATGCTGGCCCGCGGGCAGCTGCAGGAAGCACGGCTGCTCAAGTCAGACCTGGCGCGTGCCCAGGGCCTGGCCTTTTTCAACAGCCTGCGGGGTTGGTGCCCTGCGGTGCTGATTTCCGAACCCTGAATTCATCGGGGCGGCCCTCGAGGCCTGTCCCGTCCCCATCCCATGGCAACTAGCAAGACCCCGCGGCGCAAGGCCGCCCCAGAAGCCGCCGCCGAACCGGCGGCAGCCAAGAAGAAGCCGGCGGCAAAGACCGCCAAGGCGGTGACGGCCGAGAAGCCAGCCAAGGCAGCGAAGTCTGTCAAGGCCGCGGCTGCCAAGCCTGTGGCCACAAAGCGCCCCGCCACCAAGGCGGCAGCCACCGAAGCGCCGGCGGTGAAGAAGGTCGCGGCCAAGAAGGCGGTGAGCAAGCCCGCCGTCGTGAAGAAGACCGCGGCCAAGGCTGCCGAGGCATCCGCGGTGAAGGCGCCGAGCAAGGTGGCGGCCAAGACGACCACCAAGGCCTCCACCAAGACTGCCGCCAAGGCCGCTGAAAAGGCGCCTGCCAAGGCGGTCAAGAAGGCCGTGAAGGCGGCCGAGCCCGCCGTTGAAACGAAGGCGGTCGCACCGGCGGCCAAGACCAGCCGCAAGAAGGCGGCGGCGCCTGAGGCGGCGCTTGATACCAAGAGCAGCCGGCCGGCACGCAGCCGCAAGAGCGTCGAGCCTGAAGTGCCTGGCGTGACTGAGGCGCCGGCAGCCGAGGCCGTCCAGCCCGTCCGCAAGACCCGCAAGGGCAGCGCACCGGCTGTCGCAGCGCCGGTGGCTGCGCTGGTCGCCGAGGTTGCGGCTGCGCTGGAAGAGCCCGCCGCGCCCGCTGCCCGCAAGCGCGGCAAGGCCGCCGCGGTGGCGGCTGCCGAGACGCCAGAGGTGGTCGAGGCCGTCAAACCGGCCCGCAAGCCCCGACCCTCTAAGAAGGCGCCGGTGATCGAGGCCGTCGAGGCAGACATCGCCGAGCCTGGCATCGAAGACACCGTGGCGCCCCAGGGCCCGGGCTGGCAGTGGCACAAGCCGCAGCCGGGCCTGTTCGGCAGCTATGCCGTCCAGGATGCCGACGGCACCCCGCTGGCTGCGCTGGACCTGCAGGGCGGCGTCGGCCACTACCGCTGCGACTGCGCGGAGTTCCAGGACAGCGAGGAGGGCGCCTGCGCCCATGGCCAGTGGCTGATCGAGCAGCTGTCCGCCGCCCGTGAGGGGCAGGCCAGCAGGCTGGCCGCGGGCCCCGAGACGCCGTGGAGCGAGCTGAGTCTCAGCGCCGGCTGGGAGCGCCGCCTGGTCTGGCGCCTGGGCCAGGGTGCCAGCCAGGCTCTGCGCCAGCTGGCCGAGGATTGGGCGGACGAGCACGGCCGCTTCATCGCGCCGCTGGAGGGTCAGGTCTTGCCTGCGCTGCTGCAGGCCGCTGCGGCCGAAGGGCATGAACTGCGCGTGGGCGCCGAGGTCTGGCAGCAGCTGGCCCTGGCGGCCGATGCGGGCGATCGGGTCGAACGCCTGGCCCAGGCCTTCGAGCAGGGCCTGGCCTCGCCGGCCCTGCACGCGCTGGTCCGCACGCCGCTGCCCGAGATGCAGTGGGAGGCGGCGCTGTTCGCCGTCTGCGCGGGGCGTGCCATCCTGGCGGATGAGTCTCCGCTGCCCCAGCGCCCGTCCGCCATCGTTGCGGCGCAGCTGTGGCAGTCTCACTTCGGCGTCGGCACCGTGGCCATCGTGGCCCCGGCCGGCCTGCATGAAGCCTGGCGTGCGGACGTCGGGCGCCTGCTGGGCGCCTGGCCGGCCGGCTGGACGCTGAGCGCGCCGACGGACCTGGCGCCGGCGACCGGCTGCGAGCTGCTGATCGTCGATGCCATCGACGCCTTGGGTGACGCGCTGCCGGCCCTGCGCCAACTGGGCGCCACGCATCTGATCCTGCTGGCGCACCGGGAGTTGCTGGGCAGCGCACTGCTGACCCCGCTGGTGGCCTGGATCGACGAGGCCCGCCGCGGCCCCTATGCCAGCCTTCGCCGCCTGGGCGCCGACGCCGGCAAGCGCCAGCAGCGCGAGCTGCTGGAGGCGGTGATGCTGGCCCGTCGCCGCCGTGACCTGGCGGCCGGCCTGCCGGCCCAGCTGCTGACGCACTGGGTGCGCGTGCCGGCCCAGGACTGCGCCGGCCTGACGCTGGAGGCGACCGATGTGCAGACCCTGCAGGCCCTGCACCAACGCTGGTCCCGCCTGGGCAGCCTCTCGGCCGGCGAGCAGCTGCAGCTGCAGCAAGCCCTGCTGCGCCTGCGCCAGGGGCAGTCCGAGCGCATGGGCGAGGCCCGCGCCGAGGCGCTCGTGCGCCTGCTGCCGGACCTGGTGCCGGGCCGCGCCGAACGCGTGGTGGTCTTCGCCCAGCATGACGCGGCCCTGCGTCCGCTGGCGCTGGCGCTGCAGGCGCTGGGCCTGCCGCTGGCCAATCTGCGCCAGCACCAGAGCGCCGAGGTGCGCGCCATGGAGCTGCAGGCCTGGGCCGAGGGCGAGGCCAGCGTGCTGCTGGCCACCGATGCCGCCTGCGCGAGCCTGGACCTGCACCAGCCTGGCAGCGTGCTCGTGCATGCCGACCTCAGCTGGAATCCGGCCCTGATGAGCGAGCGCCTGGAGCGCCTGAGCACTGAGGGCTCCAGCGTGCCGGCCTGGGCCCTGGTGCTGGAGGCAGGCTTCGATCCCGCGCAGCTGGCGGCCCATGCACAGGAGGCCTCCCTGCCTTCGGTCCTGCAGGACGGCGAGGCCGGGGCCATTCCCTTCCTGGCTGGCACCGATCTCGCGGCCTTCATGGCCGCCGTGGGTCGGGCCCTGGACCTGCTCGGAACCGCCTGATCCTCTGACCAGCCGGCCCTGCTCGCCTGGAGGCGTGCGGGGCCGTGCCGAACGGCAGAAAATCACGCTGCCACCGCCCCGTCTGCCCTGCGGCCGACGGGGCGCTTGGCTATTCCGTGGAAACCCTGGTATGATCGCGGTCTCACTGCAGCAGGGTTGTACAGGGCCCGGGCAGTGTTTCGTACGTCTCCTCTGACCTTGTCCGGCAGCCCCTCTTCATCACTTCGATGCAAGCGTGGTGCCCGACGCCCTCGGGTACGGTCGGCGGCGATGCCGTCGCTTTGACTGTGACCCCGACGCCGCACCGGCTCCAGAGCTCAAGCCTCTTTCTCTGCTTGGCAGACCCTGATGGTCTTGCACGCCCGGTGTACGACGTGAATCGTCTTCCAGCGACTCGACCTTGACCGTGGCATACCGGCTTCAACTTTGCCTGCTGCGGTCGCATGTCTTGCGCCTGCCTTTTCGAGGCAGACGCCGGGCATGGCTTTGCAGAAAGAAATCATGAGCTTTGAAAATCTGGGCCTGAACGAAGCCCTGCTGCGTGCCGTGAAGGATTCCGGCTACGAGAACGCCACCGAGGTGCAATCCCTGGCCATCCCGCCCGCCATCGAGGGCGCCGACCTGATGGTCTCCTCGCGCACCGGCTCGGGCAAGACCGCCTCCTTCATCCTGCCCGCGCTGGAGAAGATCCTGGCCGCGCGTGGTGACAACACCAAGCGCCGCGAGAAGGGCAAGATCTACGGTCCCAAGGTTCTGGTCCTGGCGCCCACCCGCGAGCTGGCCATGCAGGTCTCCAAGGCCGCGCAGACCTACGGCCGCCATGTGCAGGGCCTGAAGGTCGCCACCGTGCTGGGCGGCATGCCCTACGCCCTGCAGATCCGCCAGCTGACGGGCCCGCTGGACATCCTCATCGCCACTCCCGGCCGCCTGCTGGACCACCTGTCCTCGGGCAAGTGCGTGCTGGAGAACGTCGAGATGCTGGTGCTGGACGAGGCCGACCGCATGCTGGACATGGGCTTCATCGACGACATCAACACCGTCGCCGCTGCCACCCCGGCCACCCGCCAGACGGTGATGTACAGCGCCACCTTCGCCGGCCACGTCGGCCGCCTGGCCCAGGAGCTGCTGCGCGACCCGCAGCGCATCGACGTCGCCTCGCACACCGACACCCACGAGAACATCGAGCAGCGCCTGCACTGGGCGGACAACCCCATCCACAAGGACAAGCTGCTGGAGTCCATCCTGGCCCAGCCCGAGCTGGACCAGGCCGTTGTCTTCACCAGCACCCAGCGTGACGCCGACTGGCTGGCCGAGCGCCTGGCCGAGATCGGCCATGCCGTGGCCCCGCTGCACGGCGCCATGCCGCAAGGCAAGCGCAACCGCACGCTGATGGCCCTGCGCCGTCGCGAAGTGCGCGTGCTGGTGGCCACCGACGTCGCCGCCCGCGGCATCGACGTGCCCAGCATCACCCACGTGATCAACTACGGCCTGCCGATGAAGGCGGAGGACTATGTGCACCGCATCGGCCGTACCGGCCGCGCCGGCCGCCAGGGCCTGGCCGTGACGCTGGCCCTGCGTGACGACGTGTCCATGATCCGCCGCATCCAGCACTTCACCACGCAGCAGATCCCGGTGCAGCACATCGAGGGCCTGGAGCCCAAGACGCAAGAGCCGCGCATCTTCCCGCCCCGCCCCGCCGGCGAGCGCGGCTTCGAGCGCGGCGACCGTCCGGGCTGGGCGCAGAAGGGCGACAAGCGCTTCGGCAGCAAGCCCTTCCAGCGCGAGGGCTTCCAGCCCCGCGGCGGCTTCCAGCAACGCGATGGCTTCCAGCCGCGCGAGGGTTTTGCCCCGCGTGAAGGCTTTGCTCCGCGCGACGGCGGCAAGTCCTTCGGCCGTGATCAAGGCGCGCAGGGTCGCGACTTCGCTCCGCGTGAAGGCTTCGCCCCGCGCCGTGACGAGGGCTTCCGTCCGGACGCCCGTCGTTTCGACGACCGCAAGCCCTATGGCCAGGACCGCGGCTTCGGCGGCCAGGACCGCGGTTTTGATCGCGGCGGCGACCGCGGCGGTGACCGCCCCGGCTTCGGCGGTGACAAGCGCGGCTTCGCACCCCGTGACGACCGCGGCGGCTCCTTCGGCGAGAAGCGCGGCTTCGGCGGCAAGCCCGCCTTCGGTGGCAAGCCGGCCTTCGGCGACAAGCCTTTCCACGGCAACCGCGAAGGCGGCGGCCGTGACTTCGGCGACGATCGCCGCGCCGGCGGCCCCGGCAAGCGTCCGGCGCCGCAAGGACCGCGTCGCGGCGGCTTTGGCCGCTGAGTGAGATGAGGCCGGCGCGTCCCTGACGCCGCCGGCCTTTTTCTTTGGCCTCCTGATCACGATGGGATCTCGTCAGCAGGGCACGCTCACGCAGTGGGACGATGCCAAGGGTTATGGCTTCATCACGCCCGATGCGGGTGGGGGCCGGCTCTTCGTGCATGCACGCGCCTTCGGCCTGCGCAGCTGGCGGCCCTATGTGGGCGAGCGCCTCAGCTACGAGGCCGGGCGTGATCCGCAAGGCAAGGCCCGCGCCCAGCGGGTCAAGGCCCTGCAGCCCCGGCGCCCGCAGCCCGCGGCACGGGCCGCTGCGCCGCGACCCTCGGCCGATGCGGCCCGTGGCAGCGTCATCCTGATGCTGATCCCTGCCTTCGCCGCCCTCGTGCTGGCCGTGCACCTGGCCTGGCCCATGCCTCACGCGGTATGGGGCAGCTACATGGCCCTGAGCCTGGCCACCTTCATCGTCTACGCCGGAGACAAGCGCGCCGCCCGCAAGGGGCAGTGGCGCGTGGCCGAGTCCACCCTGCATGGGCTGGCCCTCTTCTGCGGCTGGCCCGGTGCGCTGCTGGCCCAGCAGCTGCTCGCCCACAAGCGCGGCAAGCCCGCGTTCATGCGAGTGTTCTGGGGCACGGTGGCGCTGAACATCCTCGCCTTCATCGCGCTGTTCACGCCGGCACTCAACCCCTGGGGCCGCTTCCTGCACTGAGCGCTCCCCCCATTCCCATGCCTTCCGACTTCTCTCTGCGGCCCCTGCGGGCGGCCGATCTCGGCGCGGTCCTGCGCTTGCAGGCCGATTGCTACGGGCCGGACTACGTCGAGCCCGACGAGGCCTTCGCCTCCAAGCTGCGCGAGACCGCTGCCCTGCAGACCTGCTGGGGCGCCTTCGACGCCTCAGGGGCCTTGCGCGCCTATGCCATCAGCCTGCCCGTGTGCGCCGACACCATGCCCGGCCTGCATGCCAGCGACTACCGTTGCCCTTCGCGGCCTACGCTGCTGTACCTGCATGACGTGGCCGTCGGCCCGCAGGGGCGGGGCAGGGGGCTGGCCCAGGCGCTGCTCGCGCGGATCGAGCAGCGCGCGCATGCGCTGGGCCTGGCGCGCATGGGCCTGATCGCGGTGCAGGACTCCGCCCCCTTCTGGCAGCGCCTGGGCTTCGCCCCGCTGCCGTCGATGCCGTCCTGGCTCCAGCGCAAGCTGCAGAGCTTTGGCGATGCGGCCCGCTACCTGGAACGGGTCAGCCCGGCTCAGCCGCTCGATGCCTGCCATCTCGAGTAGGGCCGCGCGGCCAGGGCCGAGTTGAAGTAGCGCGTGTCCTGCGTCACCTCCTCGCCCAGCCAGTCGGGGCGGTCGAAGGGGTGGTCCTCGCTGGGCAACTCGATCTCGGCGACCACCAACGGCGCGTTGGCGCCCAGGAATTCGTCGATCTCCCAGACCAGCCCGCCCGCCGGCAGGCGGTGGCGGAACTTCTCGACGCAGGGGCCGTCGGCCAGGGACAGCAGCGCCTTTGCATCCGCCACGGGAATGGCGTACTCGAACTCGGCGCGCGTGGCGCCCGCGGTGAGCCCCTTGATCGTCAGGAAGGCCTGCTGGCCGTCGATGCGCACGCGCACGGTGCGGGCCGGGTCACGGCTCAGGTAGGCCTGGCACAGGTAGCGGCCTTCGCCCTGGCGCCAGCCCTCGCCCCGCACGAGGAACTTTCGCTCGATCTCGATGCCCATGTGGTTCCTCGCCTCGGTTCAGCCCTTGAAGCCCTTGAGCGCGCGGGCGCACTCGGGCACCAGGGCCGAGCCCTTGTAGATGAGGCCCGTGTAGACCTGCACAAGGTCGGCCCCGGCCTGCAGCTTGGCGCGCGCATGCTCGCCGCTCATCACGCCGCCGGCGCCGATGATGGGGTAGCCCGCGCCGAGCTCGGCGCGCAGCAGGCGGATCACGCGGTTGCTGGGCTCGAAGACCGGCTGGCCAGAGAGGCCGCCCGTCTCCTCGGCATGCGGCAGGCCCTGGACGGCCTCGCGGCCGATGGTGGTGTTGGTGGCGATGACGCCGTCGATGCCGTTGGCCTTCAGCGTGCGGGCGATCACCACGACCTGGTCTTCGTCCAGGTCCGGCGCGATCTTCAGGAACATGGGCACCACGCGCCCATGCTGGGCCTGCAGCTGCAGCTTGCGTTGCTGCAGGCGGGAGAGCAGGGCGTCCAGGGCCTCGTCGCTCTGCAGGGCGCGCAGGTTCTTGGTGTTGGGGCTGGAGATGTTGACGGTGATGTAGTCGGCATGCGGGTAGACGCCGGCCAGGCCGATCAGGTAGTCGTCCACCGCGTTCTCGATGGGCGTGACGGCGTTCTTGCCGATGTTCAGGCCCAGCAGGCCGCCGGCCTTCCTGAAACTGTGGGCCTGCTTCACGTTGGCGATGAAGCTGTCCAGGCCTTCGTTGTTGAAGCCCAGGCGGTTGATCAGGGCGTTGGCGGCAGGCAGGCGGAACATGCGCGGCTTGTCATTGCCCGGCTGGCCCTTGGGCGTGACGGTGCCCACCTCGATGAAGCCGAAGCCCATGGCGCCCAGGCCGTCGATGCAGCGGCCGTTCTTGTCCAGGCCCGCGGCCAGGCCCACGCGGTTGGGGAAGCGCAGGCCGGCCAGCTGCACCGGATCGCTCACTCGGCTCTGCGACCACAGGCACTGCAGCGGCGTGTTCTGGAAGCGGGCGATGGAGCCCAGCGTCACCTCGTGCGCATGCTCGGGGTCCATGCCGAAGAGGAAGGGGCGGGTCAGGGCGTAGGGAATCAGGGACATGGCGGCAGGGCGGCGCCCCGGCAGGAACAGAGCCGGCGGCATGAGCTTGTAGGGGTGGGGCGATTGTCGCATCCGGCCTCGCAGATAATCAGCGCAATCCCGCCTCTGGCCAGCCCTCATGAAATCCCTCGACCATCCTCAAAACGACCGCGAGATCGGCTCGCGCGACAGCACCCGTGACACCACCCGCACCGATGACACCCGCATCGGCGCCGTGCGCCCGCTCATCTCGCCCGCCCTGCTGCTGGACGAGCTGCCCATCACCGACGAAGCCCTGAACCTCGTCGAGCGCGCCCGCCACGAGATCAGCGACGTGCTGCACGGCCGCGACGACCGCCTGCTGGTGGTGGTCGGCCCCTGCTCCATCCATGATCACGACCAGGCCATGGACTACGCCCGCCTGCTCAAGAAGGCGCGCGACGAGATGCAGGGCGAGCTGCTGCTCGTCATGCGCGTCTACTTCGAGAAGCCGCGCACCACCGTCGGGTGGAAGGGCTACATCAACGACCCGCACCTGGACGGCAGCTTCCACATGAACGAGGGCCTGCGCCTGGCCCGCCAGCTGCTGCTGGACGTGACGGCCCTGGGCCTGCCTGCCGGCACCGAGTTCCTGGACCTGCTCTCGCCGCAGTACATCTCCGACCTCATCGCCTGGGGCGCCATCGGCGCCCGCACGACCGAGAGTCAGAGCCACCGCCAGCTGGCCTCCGGCCTGTCCTGCCCCGTGGGCTTCAAGAACGCGACCGACGGCGGCATCAAGGTGGCGGCCGATGCCGTGCTGGCCGCGCGCGCCAGCCACGCCTTCATGGGCATGACCAAGATGGGCGCGGCCGCCATCTTCGAGACCCGCGGCAACGATGACTGCCACCTGATCCTGCGCGGCGGCAAGGCGCCCAACTACGACGCCGCTTCCGTGCAGGCCGCCTGCGAGGCGCTGAAGAGCGCAGGCCTGCGCGAGCAGGTGATGATCGATTTCTCGCATGCCAACTCCAGCAAGAAGTTCGAGCGCCAGATCGACGTCGGCCATGACGTGGCGGGCCAGATCGCCGGCGGCGATGCCCGCATCACCGGCGTGATGATCGAGTCCCACCTGCAGGCCGGCCGCCAGGACCTGCTGGAGGGCCAGACCCGTGCCGACCTCAAGCCCGGCGTCTCCATCACCGACGCCTGCCTGGGCTGGGTGCAGACCGAGCCGCTGCTGCGCGAGCTTGCCGCCGCCGTGAAGGCCCGCCGCGCGCGCCAGGCCTGAGCTCCCGCGTCCTGCCAGGCAAGACCTGACCCTCTCAGAACCTCAGAAAGACTGCAATGACCCAAGACGAACTCAAGGCCCTGGTCGGACAGGCTGCGCTGGCCTATGTGGAGGAAGGCTCCATCGTGGGCGTGGGCACGGGCTCGACCGTGGACAAGTTCATCGACGCCCTGGCCGCCAGCGGCAAGAAGATCGCCGGCGCCGTCTCCAGCTCGGTGCGTTCCACCGAGCGCATGAAGGCGCTGGGCATCCCCGTGCTGGAGGCCAGCGAGGTGCAAGGGCTGAAGGTCTACATCGACGGCGCTGACGAGATCGATCAGCAGGGCCACATGGTCAAGGGCGGCGGCGCCGCACTGACCCGCGAGAAGATCGTCGCGGACCTGGCCGAGACCTTCGTCTGCATCGCCGATGAATCCAAGCTCGTGCCCACCCTGGGCAAGTTCCCGCTGCCCGTGGAGGTGATCCCCATGGCCGCCGCCCAGATCGCCCGCCGCTTCGCCGCCATGGGTGCGGATGCCCAGCTGCGCGCCGGCGTGGTGACCGACAACAGCTGCCACATCCTGGAC
Source organism: Roseateles flavus (assembly GCF_039872765.1). Classification (NCBI taxonomy): domain Bacteria; kingdom Pseudomonadati; phylum Pseudomonadota; class Betaproteobacteria; order Burkholderiales; family Sphaerotilaceae; genus Roseateles; species Roseateles flavus. The sequence goes on from NZ_JBDPZC010000007.1 coordinate 342,607, forward strand.
GTGCGCGGCCTCAGCATCAGCGATCCCGTCGCCTTCGAGGCCGACGTGAACCAGTGGCCCGGCGTGGTCACCGTGGGCGTCTTCGCCCGCAACAAGGCCGGCGTCTGCCTGCTGGGCACGTCCAGCGGCGTGAAGACCCTCACCTTCGCCTGAGGACGCCATGGAGGCGGTGCGTGACACCATCGCCTACCTGCTGGGCCGCCGTGCCTTCGAGGAACGGCACCACCGCCGCTACCACTTCGCCGCCAGCCTGCTGCTGCGCCTGCTGGTGAGCGTGGCGGCGCTGGTCTGGGTGCTGCAGGCCCACGACGAATGGCGCGTGGTGCGCGCGGCGCTCGTGGCCTGGGTGCCGGTGCGCCTCTTCATTCCGGAGCTCATGGCCCTGGTCCATGCGCTTTTCTCGGGCATCCGCCACCGGGCCCTGGCGGACGTGCAGGGCCAGCACTATGTCTTTCGCGGCAAGCCCATGCGGGTGGCCGAGTGGGTGCCCGGCGAACGCTGGATCGCGGTGCCGGACCTGGAGCGCGCCCTGGAGCACCCCATCCGCCTGGGCCCCCTGCAGCAGGTCCATGGCGAGCAATGCCAGCAGCGGGACGGCCGCTGGTGGCTCGCCGCGCCGGCCTGCCTGGACTACCTGGACGGCCTCCAGCAGGCGCAGGCCCTGAAGCTGCGGCACTGGGTGCACGGCACTGTCTGGCTGCCATCGGGCCAGGCGCGACGCCAGGGCCGCGGGCGCTGGCGCCGCTGATCGGGTGGGGCGGGCGCAGACCTCCCGCGGACCTGCCAAAGACGAAAGGGGCGACCACCGGTCGCCCCTTTCGTTCTTCTGCTGGATGAGCCTGCGAGCCACGTGGCGCAGCAGGCTTCCTCCTCAGCCGCGATCAGTTGACGTTGACAGCCGTCCAGGCAGCGGCCACGGCATTGGCCTGGGTGCTGCCAGCGCCATACAGCTCGTTGGCTGCGGCGATGGTGGCGGCACGCGCGCCGGCGTAGTTGGTGCTGGAGGTCATCTTGGTGGTCAGCGCGCGGTACCAGATCTTGGCGGCGGCGTCGCGGCCGATGCCGGTCAGGCTGCCCGTGCCGGTGGCGACGCGGGTGTCGCCGGCCTTGCAGGTGGGGCTGCTGCCCAGGCTGCTGCTGGTGCCCTCGGCGAGCATGAAGTAGAAGTGGTTGGCCACGCCCGAGCTGTAGTGCACGTCCAGGCTGCCCACGCCGCTGTACCAGCAGTCGGCAGAGGCGCCGTCGGCACTGGGCTTCATCATGTTGCGCAGGAAGGCCGACTTCACCATGACCTTCTCGCCGATCAGGTAGTCGCCGGCGTCGCTGCCATTGGCGGCATAGAACTCGACCATGGTGCCGAAGATGTCCGAGGTGGCTTCGTTGAGGCCGCCGGATTCGCCGGAGTAGGTCAGGTTGGCGGTGCGGCTGGTCACGCCGTGGGTCATTTCATGGCCGGCCACGTCCAGGGAGACCAGGGACTTGAGGCTGGTGCCGTCGCCGTCGCCGTAGGTCATGCAGAAGCAGGAGTCGGACCAGAAGGCGTTGGCGTAGTTGCGGCCGTAGTGCACGCGGTTGAAGGCGCCCTTGCCGTCGTTGGCGATGCCGCTGCGGCCGTGCACGTTCTTGTAGTAGTCCCAGGTCACGGCGGTGCCGTACTGGGCATCGACGGCGGCCGAGGCCAGGTCAGCGGTGGTGCTGCTGCCCCAGATGTTGTCGGTGTCGGTGAAGATCGTGCCGTTGCCGGCCGTCTTCTTGTTCATGTTGGTGGTGTAGGTGCTGCCGCGAGCCGGATCGCGCAGCTCGTAGCCACCGGTGATGGAGTTGGTCGTCAGGGTGACGGTGCCGCTGTAGAGGCTCTTGCCGGTGCCGGTGGCAGCCGCGGTGTGGATGTCATTCCACAGGTCCAGGTGGGCGCCGGTCTGGGCGTCGATGATGGCGTGCTTCTCGAAGGGCGTGCCGTCGGACTCTTCACCGCCGACCAGCACATCCCAGGCCAGACGGGGCTGGTCGCCGCGGGCGTAGATCACCAGCTCGGGCTTGACGCCCATGTCGGCACCGCCATGCTTGGCGACGGCCAGCTGCTTGGCCTGGCCCAGCGAGACGGCGGGCTTGATGTCGACCTTGGGATCACGCTTGAGCGTCATGTGCATGGCCTGCAGGGCGCCATTGCGGTCCGAGCGCACCACCAGGTCGCCACCGATCACGCGCAGGCCGTTGACCCTGCGGTCGAAGCGCACGTGCTCGGTGCCGTCGGCGTCGGTGATGATGTCGCGCACGCTGTACTCATGGCCTTCGCCGTGCAGGCTCTTGCCGGCGAACTGCTTCACATGGCCCAGCGCACGGCCCTGCGGATCCGCCTGGGCGGACACCGATGCCAGGGAGAGGCCGGCCAGAGCGGCCACGGCGATGCTGATGCTGTTCAGGGACCTTGACTTCTTCATGGGGAACTCCGTCTTGCGCTGGATCCGCAGATCCTTGTGGTTTTGAATGGCCGGCCGAGTCACTGTCTCGGGGCACGGCGCAAATTTGCTGCAAATCGCCCTTTTGTGCGCTCCTCAAAATCCCTCTCGGTGTAGCTCCCCTCTTGCGCGGCCATGACGAATGTCATAGGTATGCCTTCCCATAGAAAGAAGTCAGCCTTCTTGAAAAGGCATGGGTAGGCGCATGCGCACCACGGTGCCCTGGCCCGGCTGGCTCTGCAGCGTCAGCTCCCCGGACATGCGCTCCACCACGAGCTTGTGCACGCTGGTGAGGCCCAGGCCCACGCCCGTGCGCCCCATCTGCGTGGTGTAGAAGGGCTCCAGCACGCGGGGCAGGTGCTCGCCCGCGATGCCCACGCCGTCGTCACGCCAGCAGATCTGCACGGTGGGCACAGCAGGCGGCTCCCCCCGGGCCTGCGCGCCGGGCGCAGCCAGCGTTGTTTCCTCGAGACCTTCGACCGACAGGTCGATCCAGATCGTGCCCTGCCTGCCATCGCGAAAGCCGTGGAGGAGGCTGTTCTCCAGCAGCTGCTGCAGCACCTGCTGGATGTCCTGCGGATAGCCGCGGTAGACGCAGCGCCCCGGCAGGTCCAGGCGGAGGTCCACGCCGGCCTCCAGCAGGGCCTGGCGCCAGCTGGAGGCACTCTGGCGGATCAGTGCGCAGAGGTCCATCTCGCTGCGTTCCTGCGGCTCGTCGCTGAGGCCTAGCGTCTTGAAGCGCTGCACCAGCTGCGCGACCCGGGCCAGCCCCCGGTCGATGAGGTCGCTGCCGCCGTCCAGCTGGACCAGCAGGTCGTCCAGCTCGCTGCGCCGGAGGGTTTGCCCGGCCAGACGCAGGCGCAGCTGCCGGGCCCGTTCGCCGATCAGGGAGGCCCCCATGCGGGCGTTGTCCAGCGGCGTGTTCATCTCGTGCGCCATGCCCGCCACCATGCGCGACAGGGCCAGCTGCTTCTCATGCTGCATCAGCGTGCGCATGGCCTGCTCCAGCTGGGCGCTGCGCTGGCGGACCTGCGCTTCCAGCTCGTCGTGGGCCTTCTGCAGGGCGACCTCCGTGGCCTGGCGGATGGCGATCTCGGCCTGCAGCCGCGCCAGCGTGTCGGAGAGTTCGGCATTGCGCTGGGCCAGCGAGTTCTCGAGGTCGGAGCCGCGCTGGGCCAGGGCCTCGCGTTCATGCATCAGATGGGGTCGCTCCAGCACGGCATCCACCGTGTCGCTCAGCGTGTGAGCCAGCTTGCGGTAGGAGGCCTGCTGCAGCTCGTTGAGGCGCTCGCTGGCCCACAGCGCATCGTCCATGCGGCCGCAGCGGCGGCCCAGGCGCTTGACGGCGTAGAGGCAGGCATCGCGCACCGCCACGCGGTTCAGGCCCTGCCCCATGTAGTCGCGCGCGGTGTCCATCAGGGCCTGCCAGCCGTCCTCGTCCTGCTGGGCGCGGACCAGCACGGCGCAGTAGCGCTGCCACTCCTTCCAGCCCGGGCGCATGGGGTCGACCTCGGGGCGGCTCCGGACCTCCTCCATCAGCGCGCGGCTCAGCGCGGCATGCCCGCGCGTGGCCTCGACGATGGCCATGTTGGTGAGGCTCACCGAGGCCAGGGCGTCCAGGCCATGGGCCTCGGCCAGAGCCAGGGCCTCGCGGTGCAGGCGGATGGAGTCCTCGAGATGGCGCTCGAAGGCCTCGTCGTCAGGCGCGCGGATGCCCAGGCTGAAGGCCGCACCGGCGGCACCGGCACCGCCGAGGATGCGGTGCCTGAAGGCCGGCGGCAGGGGCGTGCCTTCCTCCAGCAGCTGGCGGCAGGAGGCCCCCAGCTCCTCGTACATCTCGGCATGGAAGAGCACGCTGTTGCGCTGCACCGTCATCAGCTGTGCCATGTCCTCCTCGCCAGCCTGGAGGTAGAGGCTGGCGGCCATGCCGGCGCTGTGCAGCGAGGCGGGGAACATCTGCAGCAGGCTTTCCAGGGTGTGCATCACCCGCCAGGCGGCGGCCTCGGCCAGGGGGGCCTTGAGGGTCATGGCCAGCTGCTGGAGCTCGCGGGCACGGCGCAGCCGCTGCAGGGCGGAGGCGGGCTCGCGGCCGATGCCCTGGAGCAGGCCGTAGGCCTCGAGCTCCAGCGCCTGCACAGGGCTGGGATGGTAGGTGCCGGCCCGCTGCAGGTCGTCGCGCAGCTGTTCGGCGGGCCATTCGATCTGGCTCTGCCGCAGGTCATGAAGCAGCCGGGCGAGCTCGGCGGCGCCCGGTGTGATGTGCCCGTCGGAAGTGGGCTCGTCCTGCGGATCGGACCTGGCGCCGCTGGTCATGTGGGGCACGTGCTGATACTCCTGGCAGTGCGGGTGGTGGCGCTTCGCTGGCATCAGCTTAGCGTCTCGCGCGATGCCGTCCAGCCCCGTGGCCGAGGGTGATCAGCCTTGTCGGGATTGCCGGTGCAGGAAGCGCAGGGGATCCAGGGCGTCGACGAGGCTGGCCTCCAGCGGCGCCGGCGCGCCGGTGACCCGGCTGGCCAGCAGCTCGCCGCAGAGCAGGGCCCAGCTGAGCCCGCGCGAGGCCATGGCCGTGCACAGGGCCAGGCCCGGCAGGCGCGGGATCATGCGGACCTGGTCGATGCGGCCTTGCGCAGGGGATGCCGCCAGGCCGCCCACCAGGGGCAGGCGGTCCGGCGCGATCAGGCGCCAGCCCACGCGGCCCTGCGCGAGGGCCGGCCGGGGCAGGGCCAGCGGGCTCAGCTGCGCCAGCTGCGCGAGGTTGTCCTGGTGATCGCTGTCCCGGATTTCGGGGTCGGCGTCGCCGTCCTGGTGCGTGGCGCCGAACACCAGGCCGCCGTCGGGCAGGCCCAGGGCGTAGCCGGCACCCGCCAGCGGCAGCCGGGGCGCGTGCAGGCCGCTCAGGGCCAGCTGCTCGGCGCTGAGCCGGCTGATCTGGCCGCGCTGCACGTTCAGCGGTGGCAGCTGGGCGGCCGGTCCACCGGCGTCGAGGGTGGCCAGCAGGGCCAGGCTGTCAGCGCCCGCGGCCAGCACCAGGGACTCGGCCTCGGCCAGCACGCGGCCGGCCTCGTCCAGGCACTGCCAGCCTGCGTCGCTGCGGCGCAGCCGGCTCACGCGGCAGTCGGTCCGCAGCTGGATGGGGCGGGCCGCCGTCTCGATCAGGGCCTTCACCATGTCCGGCGGGGGCAGGGCGCCGCCACCGGGATAGAACCAGGCGGCCGTCACAGCGGGAGACAGCGGCCAGCCGGCCCGTTCGCAGGCCTGCTCCCGCGAGAGCGCCTGCACATAGTCGGGCGGCAGGCCCAGGCGCTCGATCTGGGCCTGCAAGGTGGCGAGCTCGCGCTGCATCTCCAGGCGCAGCAGGCCCGTCTGCAGCCAGGGCAGCTGGCCGCCGGCCCGCAGGGCGCGGGCATGGCGCTCGGTGTGCAGGGCGGCGGCGCGGTTGAAGCGGGCGTGCAGGCCGTCGTCCGGGTTGAGGGTGCCATGGAAGAGCCCGCCGGGATTGCCGGAGCCCGACAGCGCCGGCGCCTCGCGCGACTCCAGCAGGCTCACGTCCAGCCCCTGGGCCGCGAGCGCATGGGCACAGGCGGCGCCCGCGATGCCGGCGCCCAGCACGAGGGCCGTGCGCGCACCCGGCGCCAGGGCCAGGCGGCCGGGCGGTCTTTGCGTGGCATGGCGGGGCCGGTAGCGGGCCACGCTCATCTGCCCCTTGCTGGCAAAGCCCTCGGCCTTGCGGACCTCGAAGCCGGCGCTGGCGAGGCCCTCCCGCACCGCCCGGGCCACGCTCCAGGTGGCGGCCGTGGCTTCCGGGGCGGCCAGGCGGCCCAGGCTGCGCAGCAGGTAGGGGTCCCAGATGTCCGGGTTGAGGGCGGGCGAGAAGCCGTCCAGGTAGAAGGCGTCAACCTCCGCGACGATCTCGGCCAGCCAGTCGCGCGCCTCGCCCAGGCACAGCATGAGGCGCACGCGGCCCTGCTCGAAATCGAGCACATGCAGGTTGTGTGTGAGAGGCGGCCACCGGGCCAGCAGCTGCGCCGCGAGCACGGGCTCGGGCGAGTGGGCATGGGCGCGCTGCAGGTCCGCGTGGCGCAGCGGGTGTTTCTCGACGCTGATGAAGACCAGGCGTTCGGCGCGCTGCGGGTCCGCACGCCAGGCGGCCCAGGTGGCCAGGAAGTTGTTGCCCAGGCCGAAGCCCGTTTCCAGGATCACGAACCGGGCGCGGCCTTGCCAGCGCTGCGGCAGCTCGTTGCCGCCCAGGAAGACGTGCTGCGCCTGCGCGAAGGCGCCGGCGCGGGCATGGTAGACATCGCCGAAGCCGGGCGCGCTGGGCGCCGCGGCATCGGAGAAATCGACCTCGGCGGGACGGATGGGCTGGGTCTTCATGGGCGGCGCAGTATGCCGCAGCCCGGCCTTCGCCGCCCCTGCGCTGGCTCAGACTTCCACGGTTTCGCCATGCTGAGGCACGCGCACCTGCCAGCCCAGCTCGTCCTGGATGCGGCTGCGCAGCGCATCAGCCGCCTGCGGTTCGCCGTGCACCACGAAGGTCTGCGAAGGCGGCCGGCGGAACTGGCGCAGCCAGGCCATCAGCTCCTCGCTGTCTGCATGGCCGGAGAAGCCTTCCAGGTGGCTCAGCTCGGCGCTGACCGGCACGTACTCGCCGCGGATCTTGATCTCGCGCGCGCCGGCAATCATCTTGGCGCCGCGCGTGCCCCCCACCTGGAAGCCGGCGAAGCAGATGTGGTGGCGGGCCTGCGGCGCCATCACCTGCAGGTAATTGAGCACCCGGCCGCCGGTGGCCATGCCGCTGGCGGAGATCACCACCCCGGGGCGGTGCGCCACGGCCTGGGCCACCTTCAGCGACTCCTGCGGCTTGCTGACCACGCGCACGCCCTCGCACAGGCGCGCGAGTTCGCCGGACGAGATCTTCAGCAGGCGCCCGTATTCCTGCGTGATCTCGGTGGCCTCGCGGGCCATGGGGCTGTCCAGGAAGATCGGCAGCTCACCGGGGATCTCGCCGGCGGCCCGCAGGCGCTGAAGCACCAGCAGCAGGGCCTGGGCGCGGCCTACCGCGAAGCTGGGCAGCAGCACGCTGCCGCCGCGGTCGATGGTGCTGCGGATGATGCGGCCCAGGCGCTCCTGCACGTCCTCGGCCGGGTGGCGGCGGTCGCCGTAGGTGGACTCGACCAGCAGCACGTCGGCCTCGTCCAGCGGCTGGGGTGGGGGCAGCATGAGGTCCTTGGCGCGGCCCAGGTCACCCGAGAAGACCAGGCGCCGGCCCGCGCCCTGCACCGTGATGCAGGAGGCCCCCAGCAGGTGGCCGGCGGGCGTGAAGCGGATCTCGTTGGCCCCCAGCTTCAGCCGCCCGTCCCGCGGCAGGCCGACGAAATGCGAGAGGGCGCGCTGCGCGTCCTTGAGTGTGTACAGCGGCAGAGCCTTCGCATGGCGGGTGCTGCCCGTGCGGTTGGCGCGGCGGGCGTCTTCTTCCATCAGGTGGGCGCTGTCCGCGAGCAGCACCTCGCAGAGCTTGCGGGTGGCCGGGGTCGAGAAGATCTGGCCTCGGAAGCCCTGGCGCACCAGGGCCGGGATGTAGCCGCTGTGGTCCAGGTGGGCATGGGACAGCAGCACGGCGTCGATGCTGGCCGGTGCCACGCCCAGCGGGCCCCAGTTGCGCTCGCGCAGCGCCTTGTAGCCCTGGAAGAGGCCGCAGTCCAGCAGCAGGCGGCGGTCACCGGTGTCGATGAGGTGGCGCGAGCCGGTCACGGCGTCGGCGGCACCCAGGAAGGTCACTTTCATGCGTCTCTCCGCAAGCAGCTGGTGGCCGGGCCATTGTGGACCAGCCGCGCGGCCGGCCGGCGGCGCGCGGCTTGAGGTGGGTCAAGCGCCGTCCAGTTGCAATGCAGATGCAAAAAAGCCCGGCGGTGCCGGGCTTTGTCGGGGGAGGCTGAGGCGATCAGCGCTTGGGGCTGGTCAGGCGGGCGCCGCCATTGCCCTGTCGAGCCTGGCCGCCACCGGAGCGCTGGCCCTGGCCGCCTCGCGGCGCGTCGTTGCGGGCGCCGCCGCCGCCGTTGCCACGGCCTTGGGCCGGCGCATTGTCGCGGCGTGCCGGCGCCTGGCTGCGCCCGGCTTCCTGGCGGGGGCGGTCACCACCACGGCCTTCGCTGCGGGGCGCGTCACCACGGGGCTGCGAGGGACGGCCTCCGCGGCCACCACCACCACCGCCGCCGCTGCGGCCACCTCGGCCGGCACCGCCGCCCAGGCCGCCGTTGAGCACCATGCGGCCCAGCACGATGGGCTCGGCCTTGGCATTTGGGTCGGGCTCGAAGCCGGGCACGATCTCGCGGGGGACTTCGCGCTTGATCAGCTTCTCGATGTCACGCAGGAAGCCGTTCTCGTCCACGCAGACCAGGCTCACGGCTTCGCCCTTGGCGCCGGCACGGCCGGTGCGGCCGATGCGGTGCACATAGTCCTCGGGGACATTGGGCAGCTCGTAGTTGACGACGTGGGGCAGCTGGTCGATGTCGATGCCGCGGGCGGCGATGTCGGTCGCCACCAGCACCTGCAGCGTGCCGGCCTTGAACTCGGACAGCGCCTTGGTGCGCGCGCCCTGGCTCTTGTTGCCATGGATGGCCATGGCCGAGATGTCTTCCTTGTTCAGGTACTCGGCCAGGCGGTTGGCGCCGTGCTTCATGCGCGTGAAGACCAGGACCTGGTGCCAGTCGCCCTGACGGATCAGGTGGGCCAGCAGTTCCTTCTTCTTGTCGCGATCGACCGGATGGATCTTCTGGGCGATGGACTCGTTGGTCTGGTTGCGGCGCGCGACCTCGATCAGCGCCGGCTGGTTCAGCAGGCGGTCGGCCAGGGCCTTGATGTCGTCGCTGAAGGTGGCCGAGAAGAGCAGGCTCTGCTTCTTCTGCGGCAGCAGGGCCAGCACCTTCTTGATGTCATGGATGAAGCCCATGTCCAGCATGCGGTCGGCTTCGTCCAGCACCAGGATCTGCACATGGGACAGGTCCAGCGTGCCCTGCTGCGCGTGGTCCAGCAGGCGGCCGGGCGTGGCCACCAGGATGTCCACGCCCTTGCGCAGGCGGTCGATCTGCGGCTGCATGCCCACGCCGCCGAACATCACCATGGACGTCAGGGGCAGGTACTTGCCGTACAGGCGCACGCTTTCTTCGACCTGTGCCGCCAGCTCTCGCGTGGGCGTCAGGACCAGGGCACGGATGACAATGCGGCCGCGAGCGTCGCGGACCGGCTTCTGGGCAGCCAGGCGGTGCAGCAAGGGCAGGGTGAAGCCTGCGGTCTTGCCGGTGCCGGTCTGTGCTCCCGCCATGAGGTCACCGCCCTGCAGGACGGCCGGGATGGCTTGGCTCTGAATGGGGGTGGGAGTGGAGTAGCCGGCGTCGGCAATGGCCTTCAGGAGGGGCTCGGCCAGGCCCAAGGAATCAAAACTCATCGACTGCGGGATTCGCACGCCAGCCGCTCTATGCCTGGCCGCGCCGCATTGTGTGCGACGCCAGTCTTCGGGCCGGGCGGGGCGGGTGCTTGAGCTCAAAAAAAATGACGCCACGGCAAGACTGTGAGCCGTAGCGTCGAAGGCGATTATAGGTCGGGTGCCGGTCGGCTGGGGTGGATATCGTGAGCCGGGGCGCGTGACGGATCGGACCGGCCCCCGCGGCGGCATGCCCGCGCCCTTTGCACCGGGCCGGACGGAGCGGGTCCGGAAGCTGCGACAATAGCGGTTTGGCCTGGGTGAGCCGCGGGCCGGGCGAGGCGTGCCACGAGGGCGCTCAGTCCCGGGCCACCGCTGTTTGCCGCGGTTCTTCCGCGTGAGGCCACCGTGCTGGTTCGCCAGCCCCTGCCGCTGCGGCCGTCTGCCTCCGGGCGAGGCCGCTGCGGCCCGAATTCCGCATCTTCCACCTGCACTCAACCCTGAGTAAGCCATGGCCCAATATGTTTTCTCGATGAACCGTGTCAACAAGACGGTTCCCCCCAAGCGCCACATCCTGAAGGACATCTCCCTGTCCTTCTTCCCCGGTGCCAAGATCGGCGTGCTGGGTCTGAACGGCTCGGGCAAGTCCACGCTGCTGAAGATCATGGCCGGCGTCGACAAGGAAATCGAGGGCGAAGCCGTGCCCATGCCCGGCATCAAGATCGGCTACCTGGAGCAGGAGCCCAAGCTGAACCCGGACCAGACCGTGCGTGAGGCGGTCGAGGAAGGCATCGGCGGCGTGCTGGCCGCCAAGAAGCGCCTGGACGAGGTCTATGCCGCCTATGCCGAGCCGGACGCCGACTTCGACGCCCTGGCCGCCGAGCAGGGCGAGCTGGAAGCCATCATCGCCGCCGCCGGTTCCGAGAACACCGACCTGCAGCTGGAACTGGCCGCCGACGCCCTGAACCTGCCGCCCTGGGATGCCAACATCGGCGTGCTGTCCGGTGGCGAGAAGCGCCGCGTGGCCCTGTGCCGCCTGCTGCTGTCCAAGCCCGACATGCTGCTGCTGGACGAACCCACCAACCACTTGGACGCGGAAAGCGTGGAGTGGCTGGAGCAGTTCCTGCAGCGCTTCCCCGGCACCGTGGTGGCCATCACCCACGATCGCTACTTCCTGGACAACGCCGCCGAGTGGATCCTCGAACTCGACCGCGGTCACGGCATCCCCTGGAAGGGCAACTACTCCGACTGGCTGGACCAGAAGGAACGCCGCCTGGAGCAGGAGCAGAAGTCGGAAGATGCCCGCTCCAAGGCCATGAAGGAAGAACTGAAGTGGGTGCGCTCCAACGCCAAGGGCCGCCAGGCCAAGAGCAAGGCGCGTCTGGCCCGCTTCGAGGAACTGAGCGACGTCGAATACCAGAAGCGCAACGAGACCAACGAGATCTTCATCCCCGTGGCCGAGCGCCTGGGCAATGAAGTGATCGAGTTCGAGAACGTCACCAAGTCCTTCGGTGACCGCGTGCTGATCGACAACCTCAGCTTCAAGGTCCCGCCCGGCGCCATCGTCGGCATCATCGGCCCCAACGGCGCCGGCAAGTCCACGCTGTTCCGCATGATCCAGGGCGTGGAGCAGCCGGACTCGGGCACGGTCAAGATCGGCAAGACGGCCAAGCTGGCCTTCGTGGACCAGAGCCGCCAGAGCCTGGACGCCAACAAGACCGTCTGGGAAGACGTCTCCGGCGGCCTGGACAACATCGTGGTCGGCAAGTTCGTGATGCCCAGCCGCGCCTACATCGGCCGCTTCAACTTCAAGGGCAATGACCAGCAGAAGATGGTCGGCCAGCTCTCCGGCGGTGAGCGCGGCCGCCTGCACCTGGCCAAGACCCTGGCCCAGGGCGGCAATGTGCTGATGCTCGATGAACCCTCCAACGACCTGGACGTCGAAACCCTCCGCGCGCTGGAAGAGGCCCTGCTGGAGTTCGGCGGCTCGGCCATGGTGATCTCGCACGATCGCTGGTTCCTGGACCGCATCTGCACGCACATCCTGGCCTGCGAGGGCGATTCGCAGTGGTTCTTCTTCGACGGCAACTTCCATGAGTACGAAGCTGACAAGAAGAAGCGCCTGGGCGAGGAAGGCGCGCGCCCGAAGCGCGTGCGCTTCAAGCCCATCCGCTGAGATCGGTCCCGGCTGGGTGCGCCCCGGCCCGCCGTGCACAGAAGAGGTCCCGTCGCGGACCTCTTTTCGTTTCCGCGTCCGGGCCGAGCGACACCCGGCGTCTGCTTTCTTTACGCTTCTTCACGCCCTCGGCATGGGGGCCTTACCGGCCCTGCAGACACTGGAGTCACCAACCCAAGCACGGAGTGTCTGTATGCGAAGCCTCAAGATGAAGCACCTGATTCCCGCCGCCGCCATGGCCCTGGCCCTGGTCACCGGTGCAGCCCAGGCCCAGCGCCATCCGGGCATGGGCGGCCCCGGCATGGGCGCCATAGCCGGCGGCCTGATGGGCGGCCATGTCGAACACATGCTGGACCTGGTGGACGCCACCGACGCCCAGCGCGCCCAGATCAAGTCCATCATGGACGCCGCCCGCGGCGAGCTCAAGACCCAGCACGAGGCCCTGCGCAGCCTGCACGAGCAAGGCCTGACCCTGTTCAGCGCGACCAATGTGGACGCCGCGGCCATCGAGGCCCTGCGCCAGAAGGGCAGCGCGGTGCATGAGCAGATCTCCAGGCGCATGAGCCAGGCCATGATCGACGTCGCCCGCGTGCTGACGCCCGAGCAGCGCGCCAAGCTGGCTGCCAAGCTCAAGCAGCGCCAGGCCCGCATGGCCGAGCACCTGAAGTCGCGCAGCGGCCAGTAATCCCCTTGCGCCGAGGACTGCGCTTATGCTTCAGGCTTACACCCCCTCCATGACCCAGGGCGGCCGGACCTCGGCCCGAGCCCGCTGCGCCAGCCATCTGCCTTCCATGAATTCCAGACTGCTGCTGATCGACGACGATGCCCGCCTCACCGACATGGTGGGCGACTACCTGCAGGCGGCCGGTTTCGAGATCGACGTGGCCCCGAACCTGGGGTCGGCGCGGCAGAAGCTGGAGCAGGGCGTCTACGACCTCGCCGTGCTGGACATCATGCTGCCCGACGGCGACGGCCTGGACTTCTGCCGCGAGCTGCGTCGCGATGCCCGCATGAAGCGCCTGCCGGTGCTGATGCTCTCGGCGCGTGGCGAGCCCATGGATCGCATCCTGGGCCTGGAGCTGGGCGCGGACGACTACCTGCCCAAGCCCTTCGAGCCTCGCGAGCTGCAGGCGCGGGTCAAGGCCCTGCTGCGCCGTGCCGAGCCCGACATGCAGGGTGTGGAGGTGCTGCGCTTCGGCCGCCTGGAGATCGACCTCGCGGCCCGCATGGCCCGCCTGGACGGCAAGCCCTGCGACCTCACCAGCCACCAGTTCGACCTGCTGGTCGTGCTGGCGCAGAGCCCCGGCCGGGTGCTTTCGCGGGACCAGATCATGGACTCGCTGAAGGGCCATCCGCTGGAGGCTTTTGACCGCTCCATCGACGTGCACATCTCGCGCATCCGCGCGGTCATCGAGGACGATCCCAAGACGCCGCGCCGCGTGCTGACGGTGCGCGGGGCCGGCTATGTGTTCGCGCGCAAGCAGGACGCCGAAGGCCACGCGTGAAGTCGCTCTACTGGCGCATCTATCTCACCGTCATTGTGGTGCTGGCGGCCTTCGCCCTGGGGGCGGGCTGGCTGTTCCAGCGCCAGATCGAACAGGAACGCGGCAATGCCGAGGTGGCCGCCGGCGAACGCTGGCTGGCCATGGCCGTGCTGCTGCAGCGCGCCTTGCCGCCCGCGGACGCGCCGCGCGAGCTCCAGGCCCGCGCCATCGAGGAGTGGGGCCAGCGCCTGCGCATGGCCCTGGCCCTGCAGGACGCCCAGGGCCAGCGCATCGGTGCCTCCGAGCTCTTCGAGCGCCGCGAGGAGGTGCCGGGCCAGCGCCAGGTCGAGATCACGCTGGACGACGGCCGTCACATTGCCTTCATCCGGATGCAACGGCCTCCGGGCCTGCGCCCCGAGGGGCGGACAGAAGGGCGGACGGAAGGGCGTACGGACGCACGCCGTGCCGCCGGCGACGGCCCGGACCGCGCCCCTTCGGCCGCCCTGCTGCGCCGTGAGGAGGCGCCCTGGGGCGGGCCGGTCCTGCTGGGCCCCCGCCTGCTGCATGGCCAGGGCCTGCTCATCGTGCTGGTGCTGCTCTTCGTGGGCATCGCGGCCGGCGCCTTCCCCGTCGTGAGGCGGCTGACGCGTCGCCTCGAAGCCCTCAAGACCGGCGTGCAGACCTTTGGCGACGGGCAGCTGAGCCATCGCGTCGACGACAGCGGCACCGACGAAGTCGCTGCCGTGGCCCGCAGCTTCAACGAGGCGGCGGGGCGGGTCGAGACCCTGCTGCGCTCGCACCAGAGCCTGCTGGCCAACGCCAGCCATGAGCTGCGTTCGCCGCTGGCGCGCCTCAAGATGGCCTTTGCCATGTTCGAGGACGCCGGCGAGGCGCAGCGCCGCAAGCTCAAGCTGGAGATCCAGACCAATATCGCCGAGCTGGATGCCCTGGTCGAGGAGGTCCTGCTCGCCAGCCGCCTGGACAGCGGCAGCCAGCAGATCCACCAGGACGCAGTCGACGTGCTGGCCGTGGCGGCCGAGGAATGCGCGCGCAGCGGCGCCGAGCTGCTGAGCGACGAGCAGGACTCGCGCCTGCAGCTGCTGGGCGAGGAGCGCCTGATTCGCCGTGCCCTGCGCAACCTCCTGGAGAACGCCCGCCGCTACGGTGGCGGCAGCGTGGAGCTGGCCATGAAGCACCGCGGCACCCTGCTGGAACTGCACGTGGCCGATCGCGGCCCTGGTGTGCCCGAGGACCTGCGCGAGCGCATCTTCGAGCCCTTCTACCGCCTGCCCGGCCACGCCGAGCAGGCCGGCGGTGTGGGCCTGGGTCTCAGCCTGGTCAAGCAGATCGCCCAGCGCCACGGCGGCTCGGTACGCTGCGAGGCCCGCGATGGCGGCGGCAGCATCTTCGTGCTGAGTCTGCCGCTCAAGACCTGACCCCCGCCTGGTGTGATCCCGCCGGGTGGCGCCCTGCGCAAGACCTGACCCCGCTGGTCACGCAAGGGTGCTGGCGGTCTCTCCGGACTCCTGGGCTTCGTGACCATGCACCCAGGCCATCAGGGCGACCAGGCCGGCGGAGCACATCATCAGCCCCAGGCTGGCGGCCAGCCAGAAGCCGCTGGCACCTCGGCAGAAGCCTGGCAGCCAGGCCGGCGGCGCGAAGGCCAGCCAGTAGCCCCCGCCCAGTCCCAGGCCCCAGATAGCCACGGCATAGACCAGCATGGGCGCCAAAGCCACGTGGTGCGCGCGCAGCACCGAGGCCGCGATGGCCTGGCAGGCGTCGCCCACATGGAAGAGCCAGACCCACAGCAGCAGGGGCAGGGCCGCGGCCAGGATCAGCGGGTCGGGCGTGTACAGCGACAGCACCTGGCGCCGCAGCAGGAAGACCAGCCCGCCCATCAGCAGCGCGAAGGCCAGCGCGATCTCCAGGCCGTGCCAGCCCAGGCGGCGTGCGTCGGCGAAGTCGCGCGCGCCGATGCGCTGGCCCACCAGCGCGCCGGTGGCGTTGCCCAGGGCCATGGGCAGCATGAACATCATGGCCACGAGATTGGCCGCCAGCTGGTGCCCGGCCACCGAGGTGGCGCCCAGGCGCGAGATGAAGAGGGCCATGAAGGTGAAGCCGGTCACCTCGATCAGGATGGAGGCGCCCATGGGCAGGCCCAGCCTCAGCAGGCGCCCGATGAGGGCTGGGCGCGGCGGGTGCAAGCCGCCCCGCTGCAGACCGAAGGGCGCGTAGTGCGGGTCGTGCCGCAGCACCCACAGGCCCACGAGCAGCTGGGACCACACCACCAGGGCCGTGGCCAGCGCGCCGCCCGGTGCGCCCATGGGGCGCAGGCCCAGCGCGGGCAGGCCGTGGATCAGGGCCGCGCTCAGCGGCAGCTTCAGCGCCAGGCCTCCCACCTGCAGGGCCATGACGGCCTTGGGGCGCGACACGGCGGTGTTGAAGCCGCGGTAGGCCGTGAAGAGCAGGGCCGCCGGCAGCGCCAGCCCGAGGAAATGCAGATGGCGCCGCACGATGGCCTCGACGGCCGGCTCCGGCCGTGCCAGGGCCAGCAGCGGATCGGGGAAGAGCAGGATGAGCTCGCCCACCAGCGTCAGCGCCAGGGCCAGCCAGGCGGCCTGATGCAGGCAGTCGCCCACGCCCTCGTGGTCCTGCGCGCCGAAGCGCTGCGCGGCGACGGGCGAGACGGCCAGGATCACGCCCATCAGGCCCACGAACACGCTGGTGTACATGGCGTTGCCCACGGCCAGCGCGGCCAGGTCCAGGGCGGCGTAGCGGGCCACCAGGAGGGTGTCGATGGTCGAGTAGGCCAGCACCGCCAGCTGGCCGATGAAGACCGGCCACGCCAGGGGCAGGATGCGGCTGAGGCTGCCGTGGCGCCGCCGGCCCAGGGCCGCCTTCACGGCGCCTCGCCTTCGCCGCGCTTGCGCTCCAGGGCCCGCTCGGCATAGCGGTTGAAGCGCCAGGCCGTGCCTTCCAGGGTGATGCGGCGCCAGGTGACGCGCTTCTCGGCCGGCGTCATCACCGGCCAGTTCTGGACCTCGTCGAAGGTGCGGCCGCAGCCCTTGCAGAGCTCGTCGCCCTGGCTGGTCGAGCAGATGGCGATGCAGGGGGCGTCCGGCGTGCTGTCGTACCAGCGAAGCCAGGCCTCGCGGGCGGCGGCGGGCAGCGTGTGTTCGTCGCACTCGCTGTCGCGGTGGTAGACGAGCAGGGCATAGACCTCCGCCAGGGCCTGGACGGGCGGGCAGGCGCTGAGCCCGTCGCCGGGCTCGCGCTGGCGCCACCAGTTGATGGCGGCCTCGATGTCGGTGATGTGGATGCCGGCCATGGACTGCAGCGGGCGCTTCTCTTCGTTGCGGTCAGTAGGCGAGGCCCATGGCCTGGCGCACTTCCTTGAGGGTCTTGCGGGCCACGGCGCGGGCCCGCTCGGTGCCGACCTCCACGATCCAGTGCACCTGCTTGGGGTTGGCCAGGTACTCGTCGGCCCGCTCGCGCCAGGGGGCCTGTTCCTTCTGGATGGCTTCGATGACGGGCTGCTTGCAGTCCAGGCAGCCGATGCCGGCGCTGCGGCAGCCCTGCTCGGCCCAGGCGCGGGTGTCACTGTCGGAGTAGAGCTTGTGGAACTCCCAGACCGGGCAGCGCGTGGGCTCACCCGGGTCGCCGCGGCGCACGCGCTGCGGGTCGGTGGGCATCTTGCGGATCTTGTCTTCCACCACCTCGGGCGCCTCGCGCATGGCGATGGCATTGCCGTAGCTCTTGCTCATCTTCTGGCCGTCCAGGCCGGTCAGGCGCGAGTTCTCGGTCAGCAGGGCCTGGGGCTCGGGCAGGATGGGCGCCTCGGCGCAGTAGAGGTGGTTGAAGCGGCGGGACACCTCGCGGGTGACCTCCACATGCGCGGCCTGGTCCTCACCCACGGGCACGAAGGCCGCCTTGTAGATGAGGATGTCGGCCGCCTGCAGCAGCGGGTAGCCCAGGAAGCCGTAGGTGGCCAGCTCGCGGTTCTTCTCCACCTGGTCCTTGTAGCTGGGCATGCGCTCCAGCCAGCTGTGCGGCGTGCTCATGGCCAGCAGGGTGAAGAGCTCGGCGTGTTCGGGCATGCGGCTCTGGATGAAGAGCGTGCATTGCTCGGGGTCCAGGCCGGCAGCCAGCCAGTCCACCACCATGTCGTAGACGTTGCGCTCGACGATGGACTTGTCCTGGTAGTGCGTGGTCAGGGCATGCCAGTCGGCCACGAAGAAGAAGCAGTCATAGGCCTGCTGCAGCCGCACCCAGTTCTTGAGCGCGCCGTGGTAGTGGCCCAGGTGCAGGGCGCCGGTGGGGCGCATGCCGGAGAGCACGCGCTGGCGGGGCAGGGTGGGGGTGTCGCTCATGTGTTGGAAGGGCCGGTGCGGGGCGTTCCGCCGGAATGCGGACGCCTGGAGGAAGCCGGTGATTGTAGGGAGTCAGCCCGGCGCATGACGGGAGTCAAGGTGAGGCAAGCCGTATCGCGGGGCGGGCGCTGGCTACACTTGCGCCCCATGAAGAACATCGTGATCCTGATCAGTGGCCGGGGCTCCAATATGGAGGCCATGGTCAAGGCCTGTGCCGCCGAAGGCTGGCCGGCCCGCATTGCCGCCGTGATCAGCAACCGCCCGGACGCCGCCGGCCTGCAGTTCGCGGCATCGCAGGGCGTGGCCACCGCCGTGGTGGACCACAAGGCCTTCCCCGATCGGGAGTCCTTCGATGCCGAGCTGGCCCGGGTCATCGACGGCTTCATGCCCGACCTGGTCGTGCTGGCCGGCTTCATGCGCATCCTCACGCCTGGCTTCACCCGGCATTACGAGGGGCGCATGCTCAATGTCCACCCCTCGCTGCTGCCGGCCTTCCCGGGCCTGCACACACATGAGCGCGCCATCGAGGCGGGCTGCCGCTTCGCCGGGGCCACCGTGCATTTCGTGACCGCCGAGCTGGACCACGGACCCATGGTCGCCCAGGCCGTGGTGCCGGTGCTGGACGGCGACGACGCCGCCGCCCTGGCCGCTCGCGTGCTCAAGCTGGAGCACCGCATGTACCCGGCCGCCGTGCGCTGGTTCGTCAGCGGGCAGCTCGCGGTCGAGGGCGCGCGCGTGCGCCAGCTCGCGGGCGAGAGCCAGTCCTTCAGCTGAGCCGCGGTTTCAGCGGCTTCAGGCCACCAGGCTGGCCAGCAGATTGATGGACAGGGCCAGCACTCCCGTATTGAACACGAAGGACAGCAGGGCCTGGATGGTCACCAGCCGGCGCATGGGGCGCGAGCTGATCACCACGTCCGAGGTCTGCGAGGTGGCGGCCAGGGTGATGGAGAAGTACAGGAAATCCCAGTAGTCCAGGTCCTTGTTCTCGCCCGGGAACTCCAGGCCGTGCGGTGCCGTGCCACCGCGGTGGTAGAGCTGCGAATAGGCCAGCGAGAACTCGATGGGCAGCAGCAGCCAGGTGCCCGCCACCGTGGACAGCGCCAGCAGCAGATAGGGCCAGCCCGCCACCACATTGGCCCCATGGCGCACCTGACTCATCTCCGTGACCAGGGCGGCCAGGATGGCCAGGGCGCCTGCCACGGCCAGCATCAGCATCACCGGCACGCCGTCGCCCATGCCCAGGGCCCGGCGCTTCAGCTGGCGGGCATCCGCCCGGCCCATCATCACCAGCACCAGCAGCACATAGGTCCAGACGCCGGCGTTCCAGCCCAGCAGCAGGCGGGTGACCAGGGGCAGTGGCGTGGGCCACAGCACGGCCAGCATCGCGCCCAGCCCCAGGCCGATCAGGACGCGCGGGCGCCAGGGCACTCTCGGGTGGTGGCTGCTCATTCGCCAATCAGCACGAAGCGGGGCTTCATCTGGCCATCGACTTCCAGGTGCTCGAAGAACATGGCATGGGGCCGCACCCACAGGCCGGTGTTGTTGTAGAGCGGGCGGTACAGCACCAGGACCTCCTCGGTCTCGCTGTGGCGCACGGCGCCCAGGACCTCGTAGTCCTGCCCCTTGTAGTGGCGGTAGCGGCCCGGGGGCGTAGGGGGCAGGGGAGCGGGTTCGGGCTTGGTGTTCATGGCAGGATCCTTTGGAGGCGGCGCCCGGGGGGCGGCGGCGGTCTTCGGGCCTGGGATAATCCGGCGATGCATCCTAATGCCCTTCTCGACCTCTGCACCGAACTGCTGCGTTCGGTCCTCAAGTTCGACGCGCCCGCTGACGGCGTCGTCTCCGCCTTCTTCCGCAAGAACAAGGCCCTGGGTCAGCGCGAGCGCCATGCCCTGGCCGAAACCACTTATGCCGTGCTGCGCCAGAAGCCCCTGCTGCAAAGCCTGGCCCAGTCGGGCGCCGGCCCGCTGGAGCGCCGCCTGGCCATCCTCGCCTGGGCGGGCGGGGAGGCCGGCCTCAAGGGCGCGCTGAAGCCTCAGGAACAGGAGTGGCTGAAGCAGGTCCGCCAGGTGGATGTTGCGAGCCTGGCGCCCAAGCTGCGCCACAACATGCCCGAGTGGCTGGCCGAGCCCCTGCTGGCACGCCTGGGCGAGACCGAGTTCTGGGCCCTGGCGGCCTCCATGAGCGAGGGCGCAGCGCTGGACCTGCGCGTCAACACGCTCAAGGCCAAGCGCGAGGAGGTGCAGGCCCAGCTGAAGGCGGCCGGCATCGCGGCGGAGCCCATGCCCTATTCGCCCTGGGGCCTGCGCGTGCAGGGCAAGCCCGCCCTGAACAAGCTGGAGGCCTTCACCAGCGGCGCCCTGGAGGTGCAGGACGAGGGCAGCCAGCTGCTGGCCCTGGCCCTGGATGCCAAGCGCAGCGAGATGGTGGTGGACTTCTGCGCCGGGGCTGGCGGCAAGACGCTCGCCCTGGGCGCCGCCATGCGCAACACGGGCCGCCTCTATGCCTTCGACGTCTCCGGCCACCGGCTGGAATCGCTGAAGCCGCGCCTGGCGCGCAGCGGCCTGTCCAACGTCTACCCTGCTCAGATCGCCCATGAGCGCGATGACCGCATCAAGCGTCTGGCCGGCAAGATCGACCGCGTGCTGGTGGACGCGCCCTGTTCGGGCCTGGGCACCCTGCGCCGCAACCCGGACCTGAAGTGGCGCCAGTCGCCCCAGGCCGTGGTGGAACTGCAGGCCAAGCAGAAGGCCATCCTGGACAGCGCCGCCCGCCTGCTCAAGCCGGGCGGCCGCCTGGTCTACGCCACCTGCAGCCTGCTGGACGCCGAGAACGAAGTCATCGCCCAGGCCTTCAGCGAGGCCCACCCGGACTTCCAGCCGCTGGACGCCGCCGCCGTGCTGGAAAAGGCCCATGTGGCGCAGGCCGCGAGTCTGTGCGAGCAGGGCTTCATCCGGCTGTGGCCGCATCGCCACCAGGTGGACGGCTTCTTTGCCGCCATTTGGGAACGCAAGGCCTGAGCGGCCCGGGCGGTCCTCGCACGGCACGCAAAAGCGCCAATATGGCGCGCCGCTGCCTGAGCGCTAGATCTAGATCAAGAGGTGTTTTAGGGCGCCTCACCTACAATCGAGTCGCTTTTTGACATCTCCATGACGCTTCTCAATGAGGCAGAGGTCGGACTGAATGAATGAATTGATTTTCGTGCGCGACGTGCTCGTCAACTGGCTGAGCGAAGGCCTGACGGGTGCCAGCCTGTGGCAGGTCGTGCTCTACACGCTGGTGGTGACCCACATCACCATCGCCGCCGTGACCATCTTCCTGCACCGCACTCAGGCGCACCGTGCCCTGGACCTGGGGCCCATCCCCTCGCACTTCTTCCGCTTCTGGCTCTGGCTGACCACGGGCATGGTCACCAAGGAATGGGTGGCCATCCACCGCAAGCACCACGCCAAGTGCGAGACCGAGGACGACCCGCACAGCCCGGTCACCCGCGGCATCGACACCGTGCTGCTGCGCGGCTCCGAGCTCTACCGCGCCGAAGCGAAGAACCAGGAGACGCTGGAGAAGTACAGCCACGGCGTGCCTGATGACTGGATCGAGCGCAATCTGTACAGCCGCTACAGCTGGCAGGGCGTGGCCCTGATGATGATCATCAACCTGGCCCTGTTCGGTGCCCTGGGCGCGACCGTCTGGGCCATCCAGATGGTGTGGATCCCCATCTGGGCCGCCGGCGTGATCAACGGCCTGGGCCACTACTGGGGCTATCGCAACTTCGAAGCCCAGGATGCCTCGACCAATATCTCGCCCTGGGGCCTGATCATTGGCGGCGAAGAGCTGCACAACAACCACCACACCTACCCGACCTCGGCCAAGTTCTCGGTCAAGCCCTTCGAGTTCGACATCGGCTGGGGCTATATCCGCGCCATGGAGATCATCGGCTGGGCCAAGGTCCGCAAGACCGCGCCGCAGCTGAAGCTGGGTGAGCTCAAGGCCGAAGCCGACAAGGCCACGCTGGAAGCCATCATCGCCAACCGCTACGAGATCATGGCCAGCTACGGCCGCAACCTGAAGGCCGCCTGCGCCATCGAACTGGCCCGCCTGAAGGCCCAGGGCGAGCAGCACAGCGCCAAGTGGCAGCAGTTCAAGCAGGCCAAGCGCTGGCTGCACCGCGATGCCGACCGCATCCCGCAGGCCTTCCATGGCGACATCGAAGGGGCCCGCGCCGCCTCGCCCGCCCTGGACAAGCTGCTGACCATGCGCGAAGAGCTGCGCCAGCTGTGGACCCGGACCAATGTCTCTGCCGAGCAGCTGGTGCGCGACCTCCAGGTCTGGTGCCAGAAGGCTGAGGAGAGCGGCATTGCCGAGCTGCGCAGCTTCTCACTGCACCTGCGCGCTGCCCGCGCCTGAGTGTGTCCCGGGCTTGCGCCGGGGTTTCCCGACGTGAAGCCCAGGTAAGGAGCGCCCCTTGGAGGGCGCTTTTTTCATGGTCAGTCCATATACTGGTTTTCACTGGGTCGTCATCGCGAAGCCATGACGAGCGTTGAGTGCGAGGCGCCTGCCCACCGAGTCCGGTTCTGGGTGCGGATGCCTCAGGCGCAAACCATGAAAGAGGAGAAGACCATGAAGCAGTGGAAGACAGGGCTGGTGGCCCTGATCGCGGGAGTGGGCATGGCAGGCGTGGCGCAGTCCGCCGAGCTGGACATGCATTTCCAGCCCCTGGACAAGTACCGCGACCTGGGTCGCACTGTCACGGAGCGGGAAGACATCCAGAAGGCGCTGAGCGCCCATTTCGAGCGTCTGGCGGCGGAGCGCCTGCCGGCCGGACAGACGCTGCGGATCGATCTGCTGGAGATCAACCGGGCAGGCGAGATGGACTTCCGCCGCCGGCTGCCGGATGAGATCCGCGTGCTGCGCGAGATCACCTGGCCGCAGCTGGAGTTCAGCTATGTGCTGCTGGAGGGCGGCAGGGAGCTCAGGAGCGGCAAGGCCAGCCTCTCCGACATGAACTACCTCCACGGCAGCAGCGCCCGCTACAACGACGGCGACCCGCTGCGCTACGAGAAGCCCATGATCGACAAGTGGTTCGACACCGAGTTCGGCCGCAAGGCGCGCTGAGTCCGGGCGCGCATCGAGCGCCCATGAAAAAACCCGCCAGCTTGCGCTTGGCGGGTTTTTCTTTGGGCTGCAAGCCGGGCTGAATTACTTCAGCTTGATTTCCTTGTACAGGACGTGCTTGCGGGCCTTGGGGTCGAACTTCATGAATTCCAGCTTTTCGGGCGTGGTCTTCTTGTTCTTGTTCGTGGTGTAGAAATGACCGGTGCCGGCGGTGGATTCCAGCTTGATCTTTTCGCGTCCGCCTTTGGATGCCATGTTGTTGCTCCTTGGTGCTTAGTGGATCAGATCAGAGCTCGCCCTTGGCGCGCAGATCAGCGACGACTTGTTCGATACCGACCTTGTCGATCAGACGCAGAGCGGCATTGCTCACGCGCAGACGCACCCAGCGGTTTTCGGTTTCCAGCCAGAAACGACGGTACTGCAGGTTGGGCAGGAAACGACGCTTGGTTTTGTTGTTGGCGTGGGAAACATTGTTGCCCACCATGGGCTTCTTGCCCGTGACTTGACAGACGCGTGCCATGACGCTTCTCCGGTTCGAATTTCTTTACCAGATGCCAAGGCCTGGTTTCTCCAGACCCTGACATCCCATTGACCGCTCTATGCCTGCTAAACCCACGAACTCACGCAAGGTGTGCTCGCAGGGGCGATCCATCCGGCAGGCAAGCCAAAGACTATAGCTGAAAAAGAGACAGCCGCCCAGGGGCGGCCGTTTCGAGCTGAAAAAGTGGCGGCGTGGCGCAGGGCAGGGGCAGGGCCTGCGTACCGGCACCGGCGCCGGTCAGCCTTGTGCCTGCTCCAGATAGCGCTGAGCGTCCAGCGCGGCCATGCAGCCAGTGCCGGCGCTGGTGATGGCCTGGCGGTAGACGTGGTCCTGCACGTCGCCGGCCGCGAAGACACCCGGCACGCTGGTCATGGTGGCGAAGCCATTCAGGCCGCTGCGGGTGATGAGGTAGCCGTCCTTCATCTCCAGCTGGCCCTTGAAGATGTCCGTGTTGGGCTGGTGGCCGATGGCGATGAAGCAACCGTGCAGCGGGATGTCCTTGGTGGCGCCGTTCTCGTGCTTCACGCGCACGCCGGTGACGCCGCTCTGGTCGCCCAGCACCTCGTCCAACGTGTGGAAGACATGCAGCTCGATCTTGCCCGCGGCCACCTTTTCCATCAGCTTGTCCACGAGGATGGGCTCGGCGCGGAACTTGTCGCGACGGTGGATCAGGTGCACCTTGCTGGCGATGTTGGAGAGGTACAGCGCCTCCTCGACGGCCGTGTTGCCTCCGCCCACCACGCACACGTCCTGGCCGCGGTAGAAGAAGCCGTCGCAGGTGGCGCAGGCGCTGACGCCTCGGCCCGAGAACGCTTCCTCGGAAGGCAGGCCCAGGTACTTGGCCGAGGCGCCGGTGGCGATGATCAGGGCGTCGCAGGTGTAGCTGCCGCTGTCACCCTTCAGCAGGAAGGGGCGCTGGGAGAAGTCGACCGTGTTGATGTGGTCGAAGACGATCTCGGTCTGGAAGCGCTCGGCGTGCTGCTGGAATCGCTGCATCAGTTCCGGGCCTTGCACGCCCATGACGTCGGCCGGCCAGTTGTCGACCTCGGTGGTCGTCATCAGCTGGCCGCCCTGGGCCATGCCGGTGATCAGCAGCGGCTTGAGGTTGGCACGCGCGGCGTAGATGGCAGCCGTGAAACCGGCGGGGCCGGAGCCCAGGATCAGCAACTGGGTGTGGCGGGTGTTTTGAGTCATGGCTTCTCAGCTGGGGTTGCAGTCAGGACACACAAGGGGACAAGGTTTTACGATTCATGCCAAACCCTATGGAGGCACGTGACTTAATTGGCACAATGCAGCCATTCTAGGGAAGTCAAGCGGCGCCAGCCTGACGCCACCCCAATGACCACAGCTTAGGAGCTCATTCATGGCCATGCTGTCCAATCTGGACCTGATTCGTCGCGTGCCCTTGTTCTCGTTGCTGACGACTGACCAGGCGCAGTCGATCGCAGACAGCGTGATCAAGCGTCGCTTCAAGCGCGGCGAGGTGGTGGTGGAGCAGGGCACCAAGTCCAACGCGCTGTTCATTCTGCTGAACGGCCGGGCCCGTGTGTTGACGGCTGACAACCGCGGCCGTGAAGTCATCCTCGCCGTGCTGCAGAACGGCGACTACGTCGGCGAGATGAGCCTGATCGACGGTGAGCCCCATTCCGCCACCGTGCGCGCCGAGGTCCAGACCGACATGCTGGTGCTGGGCCGCAATGAATTCGCCCGCTGCCTGCCCGAGAGCAGCAGCCTGTCCTACGGCATCCTGCGCGGCCTGGTGGCCCGGCTGCGCAATGCGGACCGCCAGATCGAGTCCCTGGCTCTGCTGGACGTCTACGGCCGCGTGGCCCGCACCCTGCTGGACATGTCCGAAGAGGACAAGGGCATCAAGATCATCCGCGGCAAGGTCTCGCGCCAGGACATGGCCAAGGTGGTCGGTGCTTCCCGCGAGATGGTCAGCCGCGTGATGAAGGACCTGGAAGACCGCGGCGTCATCGAGACCCTGGAGAACGGCTCCGTGGTCATCAAGGAACGTCTGCACGACTGATCCGGCTGCGGATCCTGTTTCAGATGCCGGCCCGGTGCGGCTGGCTGACTGCATTTCCTGGGCCACAATCGCAGGATGAGTTTTCCCCTGGGTTCCCTGACGGGTGCGGAGGACGCCGCCCCGGCCGACAAGGTCTACAAGCGCCAGCCCTCCAAGAAGGCCAGGCCGGCGCCCGCGCCGGCCAGCGCCTCGCTGCGCACGCCGCTGTGGCTGATCCTGGGTGGCCTCGCCTGGTGCCTGGTGCTGCTGGCCCTGCTGACGCATGACCGCGGCGACGCCGCCTTCTCCATCGCCGGCAGCAAGGACCACGTGAGCAACCGCGTGGGCACCCTGGGCGCCTGGATTTCCGACCTCCTGCTCTTCGGCTTCGGCTACTCGGCCTGGTGGCTGATGCTGGTGGCGCTGCGTCGCTGGCTGGGCGGCCTGGCCGATGTGCTGCGCACCGAGCCGGTCTTCGACGAGACCCCCGTCTGGCAGCGCCGCGGCCTCTGGGGGCTGGGCCTCGTGCTGCTGATGTGCGCCAGCTGCGCCCTGGAGTGGACGCGGCTCTACGGTTGGGAGGCGCGCCTGCCCGGCGCCCATGCGGGCGGCGTGCTGGGCTATGCGCTGGGCCCCTGGAGCATGAAGCTGCTGGGCTTTGCCGGCTCCGGGCTGGTCTGGATCGTGGCCCTGCTGGCCGGCAGCGCGCTGGCGCTGCAGTTCTCCTGGATGCGCCTGGCCGAGCTGATCGGCACCCGCATCGATGAATTCCGCCAGCGCAACGTCGACCGCCGCGAGGTGGCCGAGGACAAGCGCGTGGGCAAGAAGGCCAAGCGCGAGCGCGAGCAGGTCGTCGAGGTCGAGCGTCAGGTGGTCGAGGAACACGTGCCCATCGTGATCGAGGCCCCGGTGGTCGAGGTGCCGCAGTCCACCCGCGTGGCCAAGGAGCGCCAGACCACGCTGTTCAGCGAGCTGGCCGACACCAAGCTGCCCCAGGTCGACCTGCTGGACGCCGCGCCGCCGCGCGTCGAGACGGTCACGCCCGAGTCGCTGGAGATGACCAGCCGCATGATCGAGAAGAAGCTGCGCGACTTCGGCGTCGAGGTGCGCGTGGTGGCGGCCTCGCCGGGCCCGGTGATCACGCGCTACGAGATCGAGCCGGCCACGGGCGTCAAGGGCTCGCAGATCGTCAACCTCGCCAAGGACCTGGCCCGCTCGCTGAGCCTGGTCTCCATCCGCGTGGTCGAGACCATTCCGGGCAAGAACTACATGGCCCTGGAGCTGCCCAATGCGCGGCGCCAGACCATCCGCCTGTCCGAGATCCTGGGTTCGCAGATCTACGCCGACGCGCCCTCGCAGCTGACCATGGGCCTGGGCAAGGACATCGTCGGCGCCCCCGTGGTGGCCGACCTCGCCAAGATGCCGCACTGCCTGGTGGCCGGCACCACCGGCTCGGGCAAGTCGGTGGGGATCAACGCCATGATCCTCTCGCTGCTCTATAAGGCCGAGGCGCGCGACGTGCGCCTGATCCTCATCGATCCCAAGATGCTGGAAATGAGCGTCTACGAGGGCATCCCGCATCTGCTGGCGCCTGTCGTGACGGACATGAAGCAGGCCGGCAACGCGCTGAACTGGTGCGTGGGCGAGATGGAGCGGCGCTACAAGTTCATGTCCAAGCTGGGCGTGCGCAACCTCGCCGGCTACAACAAGAAGATCGACGAGGCCAAGGAACGCGGCGAGAAGATAGCCAACCCCTTCAGCCTCACGCCCGAGCAGCCTGAGCCGCTGGAGCGCCTGCCCTTCATCGTCGTCGTGATCGACGAGCTGGCCGACCTGATGATGGTGGTCGGCAAGCAGATCGAGGAGCTGATCGCCCGCCTGGCCCAGAAGGCCCGCGCCGCCGGCATCCACCTGATCCTGGCCACGCAGCGGCCCTCGGTGGATGTGATCACCGGCCTGATCAAGGCCAACATCCCGACCCGCCTGTCCTTCCAGGTCTCCAGCAAGATCGACAGCCGCACCATCCTCGACCAGATGGGCGCCGAGGCCCTGCTGGGCATGGGTGACATGCTCTACATGGCCTCGGGCACCGGCCTGCCCACCCGCGTGCACGGCGCCTTCGTCAGCGACGACGAGGTGCACCGCGTCGTCGAGTACCTGAAGGCCCAGGGCGGCGAGCCCAACTACATCGAGGGCATCCTCGAAGGCGGCGTGCTGGAGAGCGAGGGCGGCGGCGAGGGCGGCGGGGGAGGCGGCGGGGACGCCGAGGCCGACCCCATGTACGACCAGGCCGTGGCCGTGGTGCTGCAGCACAAGCGAGCGTCCATTTCCCTGGTCCAGCGCCACCTGCGCATCGGCTACAACCGGGCCGCCCGCTTGCTGGAGCAGATGGAGAAATCCGGTCTGGTTGGCGGCATGGCCACCAACGGCAGCCGTGAACTGATCGTGCCCAAGCGAGACGAATGAACTTCCTGAATTTCAAGCCTTCCCGCCGCCTGCTGTGTGCCGTGGCCCTTCTTCTCGGGTCACTGCTGGGGTCAGGTCTTGCCCAGGCCGACGCCACCCAGTCGCTCAAGGACTTCGTGCGCGAGGTCAAGAGCGGCCGCGCCAGCTTCAGCCAGACCGTCACCGCACCAGACGGCAAGCGCAAGAAGACCTCCAGCGGCACCTTCGAATTCCAGCGCCCGAACCTCTTCCGCTTCCAGTACCAGAAGCCCTTCGAGCAGCTGATCGTGGGGGATGGCCAGAAGGTCTGGACCTTCGATCCGGACCTCAACCAGGCCAGCTCCCGCCGCATCGGCCAGGCCCTGTCCGGCACGCCGGCGGCGCTGCTGGCGGGGGGCAACGTCGAGAAGGACTTCGAGCTCAAGGCTCAGCCCAGCGAGGCCGGCGTGGACTGGGTCCTGGCCCTGCCGCGCCAGGCGGACGGCAACATCCAGCAGCTGCGCATCGGCTTCAAGGGCCGCGAGCTGGTCGCGCTGGAGGTGCTGGACGCCTTCGGACAGCGCTCCCTGATGCAGCTGAGCCAGCTGCAGACCAATGTGGCGATCGGTGCCGAGCGCTTCCGCTTCGAGGTCCCCAAGGGCGTGGACCTGCTGGAGCAATGAGGGCGGGGCGCTGGCGGCAGCATGTCTGAGAACGCTTCCCTGTTCGGCGACGAGCCGGCGCCCGAGGCACCGAAGTCCTCGCGGCTCGCGGCCTCGCCCGGCAAGGCCTACCAGCCCTTGCCGGAGCGCCTGCGGCCGCGCCATCTGGACGAAGTCATCGGCCAGCGCCAACTGCTGGGCGAGGGCATGCCCCTGCGCGTGGCCTTCGAGACCGGGCGCCTGCATTCCATGATCCTGTGGGGCCCGCCGGGCGTGGGCAAGACCACGCTGGCACGGCTGCTGGCCCAGGCCTTCGATGCGCAGTTCATCAGCATCTCCGCGGTGCTGGGCGGCGTGAAGGAGATCCGCGAGGCGGTCGAGCGCGCGCAGGTCGCGGCGGCTCAGGGCCGGCGCACCATCGTCTTCGTGGACGAGGTGCACCGCTTCAACAAGTCCCAGCAGGATGCCTTCCTGCCGCACGTGGAGTCCGGCCTCTTCACCTTTATCGGCGCCACCACCGAAAATCCCTCCTTCGAGGTCAACTCGGCCTTGCTGTCCCGTGCCAGCGTGCATGTGCTCAAGTCCCTGGACGAGGAGGACCTGCTGGCCCTGGTCCGCCGCGGCGAGGCCGCCCTGGCCTGCCCGCCCTTCACCGAGGCCGCCGCCAAGCGCCTGGTGGCCTATGCCGACGGCGATGCGCGGCGCCTGCTGAACGCGGTGGAGACCGCCGCGCAGCTGGCGCCCCCGGGCCTGGCCAGCATCGACGAGACCCAGCTCGAGCGCGCCCTGGGCGAGCAGCTGCGGCGCTACGACAAGGGCGGCGAGCAGTTCTACGACGTCATCTCGGCCCTGCACAAGTCCGTGCGCGGCTCGGACCCGGACGCCGCCCTGTACTGGTTCTGCCGCATGCTGGACGGCGGGGTCGACGCCCGCTACATCTCCCGCCGTCTGATCCGCATGGCCAGCGAGGACATCGGCCTGGCCGACCCCCGCGCGCTGCGGATCTGCCTGGACGCCGCAGACACCTACGAGCGCCTGGGCTCGCCCGAGGGAGAACTCACGCTGGCGCAGGCCGTGGTCTACCTGGCCATTGCGC
Organism: Roseateles flavus; assembly: GCF_039872765.1. Classification (NCBI taxonomy): domain Bacteria; kingdom Pseudomonadati; phylum Pseudomonadota; class Betaproteobacteria; order Burkholderiales; family Sphaerotilaceae; genus Roseateles; species Roseateles flavus. Next base: position 372,359 of record NZ_JBDPZC010000007.1, read on the forward strand.
CCAAGTCCAATGCGGTGTACACCGCCTACAAAGCCGCGCGGGCCCTGGTCAAGCAGGATGCCAGCCGGCCCGTGCCCCTGCATCTGCGCAATGCGCCGACCCGCTTGATGAAGGACCTGGGCTATGGGCATGAGTACCGCTACGCGCATGATTTCCCCGGCGCCTTCGTGGCCGGGGAGCAATACCTGCCGGACGGGCTGGAGGACCAGCGCTTCTACGAGCCCGTGCCACGCGGGCTGGAGATCCGCATCGGCGACCGCCTGGCCGAGTTGCGCCGTCTCAATGCCGAGGCGGGCGACGCCGAGGACTGAGGCCTCACCCCCTGTTTCGGTCCTTGCGCCAGCGGGTTATCCCCAGCGAGCCGCTCCCGCGGCGCACTCCTAAAATCCGCGGCCATATGCTGAGTCCCTCCGGCACCCCAGCCCGCTGCTTCGAAGGTCGCGGGCTTTTTTCTTGGGGCCCCGGAGACTCGGGCGCGCTCATCCCTGATCCGGTCGCCGTCTCCTCAGCACGGCAAGGAAGTGGAGTTTTTTGATGGAAACATTCATCCAGCAGATCATCAACGGCCTGGTGCTCGGGAGCATGTATGCGCTCGTGGCCCTGGGCTACACCATGGTGTACGGCATCATCAACCTGATCAACTTCGCGCATGGCGAGATCCTCATGGTCGGGGCACTGGTGAGCTGGACCGTGGCCACGGCCCTGGCCGATTCCGGCCTGCCTGGCTGGGCACTCATGGCCATCGGCCTGCTGTGCGCCATCGTGATCTGCTCGGTGCTCAACTTCACCATCGAGAAGATCGCCTACCGCCCGCTGCGCAACGCGCCGCGCCTGGCGCCGCTGATCACGGCGATGGGCATGTCGCTGCTGCTGCAGACGTTGGCGATGATTGTGTGGAAGCCGAACCCGAAGCCCTTCCCGCTGCTGCTGCCCACCGAGCCCTTCAACCTGGGCGGCCCGGTGATCACGGTGACGCAGGTGCTGATCCTGGTGCTGACGGTGG